>JAYKHV010000130.1:0-38756 GCA_035285085.1 Lyngbya sp.
TTGACATTCTCCCCACCCTGTTAAAAACTGAGGGTGGGGATTCCCATCATCACTGATGAGCCTTCCTGGCTCTACGAGCAACCTTACTTTTTGGAGTTTCCTCCTCTAAGCAGCGGGTCATTTCATCCCCAGGCGTAACTTTCCGAGTGCCCCTCGGTAGTTTTGCTAATCCTTGTAACGCTTTCATCAAAATATTGATGGCGGCGTTCGCGTCTCGGCAGTCAACATATCCGCAATGCGGACATTTGTGAGTACGTGTGGACAAGGTTTTCTTAACTTCTTGTCCACAGTTAGAACACTTTTGAGAAGTGTAATGCGGTGCGACAGCGATCACTGGCACATCAAACACCTTTCCAAAATACTCTAACCACTGCCTAAATAATGTCCAACTAGCGTCAGATATTGATTTGGCTAAATGATGGTTTTTCACCATATTCCGCACTTTTAGGTCTTCAATGGCTACCAAGTCTGCCGACAGGATTTGCGCCCTTGCCGTCTTAACTGCAAAGTCTTTACGCTGCCTTGACACCCTGAGATGCGTTCTACCTAGCCTCTTGATGGCGCGGACTCGATTTTTGGAACCCTTAGTTCTACGAGAAACACGTTTTTGTGCGCGTTTTAAGGCTTTTTCAGCTTTCCTCAAAAACCTTGGGTTTTCTACTTTGTTGCCGTCAGAGTCAGTGTAGAAATGATTTAAACCAACATCTATCCCTAGCATTCTATTCGTGGGTTCGTGTAATTCTTTTCGCTCTTGGTTAATGGAAAACTGAACATAATATCCATCAGCCCGACGCACAACACGAACTCGCTTGATCTGCTCTTTTTGGTAAAAATGCAAATCGCGAGTTCCCCACATTTTAAAAACTCCAGCCTTGAAACCGTCTCTAAATGTAATGGTCAATCGGTCATCCGACAACACCCATCCATCTACCTTGTACTCGACTGAGCCATGAGTTTGATGTTTTTTGAATTTAGGGAAACCTTTTTTGCCTGAAATATTTTTCTTGCAGTTATCAAAAAACCTGGCAATGGCACTCCACGCTCTTTCTGCACTAGCCTGACAAGCTTGAGCCGAGAGCTTTTTGCACCATTCAAACTGTTCTCTAAGTACCCTGCAATACTTGTTGAGGTCGTACCTGTTGACCCCTTTGTTATCTATCCAGTAGCGGAGGCAGGAATTACGCACAAAACGAGCAGTACGAATCATCTCATCCAAGATGGCGTACTGCTCTTTTGTTCCCCGTAGTTTTGCCTCGAATACTAGCATGGTAGCTTTCTAATCTATGTCAGATATAATAACATAGGATGCAAGGTTTGTAAAAAGCTAATACATCGAGCATTAGCTTTTTGCTTGGGGGAGTCCATGTATCTCCACCCTACTTCACTTCGTTTCGTTGAGGATGGAGTTCTATCGCTCCCCCCAAACCCCCACATTTCGATAGACGGGAAGTACATTGAAAATGTCAAAGACTTTCACATTGAAGAGCGTACAATCGTCGTCAATCCAGAAGAGACAGACGCTTACCTAAACGCAACTAACCCCAGTATCATTCCAGCTTTTTCATCGACTATACTTGAAGACGCTACTATCGAAAAAGCCAAGTCTTTACTTTTGCTTCAGGTGGTAGAGAGCAAGAACATCGGCAATATAGTCTTTGAGTCGGGCTGGGATCTATTGGGTAACTTCCCCGGTTCGGATTTTCCCAAAAATGTACAGCTCTGGAAGTCTCCCCAAGACGAAGCTGGCATCATAGAAGTCGATCCCTATTTTATGGCAAGGCAATCGAGTAAGTCCGGCCAAAAAGAAAAATTTTCTGTCAAAGTCAACTTATGGTTTGCCCCTTCTCAAACCGATTGTGCCATCCACAATCAACATGAATTTCTGGAGATTCACACCCAAATTGTGGGACAGGGAAGAATGCAAAAGTTCAAAGTGAAAAGCTTTGATAGTCTCTACGAAGATCTGGTGATGACTGAGGGATACACTCAGATCGTTCCCTTTTGCACGGTTCGCGAAAACCAGCAATATACCTATCCGTGGCATCAGTATTATTCCGATACGGATTGCATCTGGATGGCGATCGAATATCACCCAAAAAAAAATCCTAACTAACGAGGGGAATCCAACCATGTCTAGCGAAATTTTTCCGAGCAATCGCGTTTATAAATTCCTCAAGGTAGAGGAATATTTTGGTCGCTACAAAGAATGGGATAAACTCGGGCCGGTAAAAGGGTATTGGTACAATACCGAAAGAATGACTTTGGGGCTTTCCTTCGACAAAGCCGGCGGAGGCGACTGCCTGATGTTGGTCGAGGTCAGTCAGAACGATGTGTTGCGAGTGCGCTTTAACCCAACAAAAAGTCAACAGGAAGATTATAGCGTTGCCACTCACTTGGACGACCACGAGACAGACGAGGAGATACTGAGAAACCGCCAACGCAGTGTAAATTTCCAAGAAAAAGTCAACGAAAAAGGCGAAAAGCAGGTCGTCTTGACGGCGACATCCAGCTACGAACCCTTAGTCATGGAAGTGGTTGTCACCTTGGCTCCATTTGGAATCAAAGTGTTCAACAAATCTGAAAGCAATTCACAGTATGCACAAATTCCCGTCTGGGAAACCGCAGAAACCGGAATTTATTATACCCCGAATGGTACGGAGGATTATGCCATCATCCAAGCGGTGAAGAAGCCTTCCACTGCCAAGTATATTGGGTTTGGGGAACAGGGGGGACTCAAACTCCAAAAAAATACCGACCAGTTGAATTATTTCAACTTCGATAATATGCGGTATCGTCAGGTCTATAATCGAGGACCGATCGAAAACCGCGAACCCCTTTACCACTCCGAACCCTTCTTTTATGAATTCAACGGCATTCCGGGCAGCAATAACGTTAATGCCGTTCTGGTGGACAACGTGGGTCAAGTTCTGATCGATGTAGGCCATAGCAACTCCGGTCGCTATATGTTGGGGACTCGCTTTGGCGACCTTGACTATTACTTGTTCTTGGGAGAAGACCCGAAGAACATCTTGGATAGCTTTACCGCCTTCGTCGGCCGCCCCGAGTTGAAACCCCGCTACGCCCTGGGATATCACCAAGGTTGCTACGGATACGAATGTGCGGCAGACCTCAAGTGGTCAGTCGAGCGCCATCGGGCTTGGGGCATTCCCCTGGATGGCTTGGCGGTGGATGTCGATCTCCAAGATAACTACCGGACTTTTACCATCAAGCCGAACTACCAATGGAATAAGAACTGGCCGCACGAGCAAACCTTCGGCAGTCACAAGGAAATGTTCAGTTGGTTGCGCGACAACGGCGTTAAGTGCAGCACGAACATTACTCCGGTGATCAGCAAGCAAGATCAAAACAACCCGAGTTACTACTCAACCTACGACGAGGGACTCAAAAACGGCTACTTCGTCCTGGATAAGCGGTTCGATGCGGACAACCCCGAAAGCAAAGAGTACCAAATCTATGGTGGCGGTAACGAATACCGTTCCAACCAAGCATGGTATCAGTGGCCAGATCCGGAAGGTTTCAATAGCGGCAACCCTTACATTGGCGAAGTGTACTACGGGAACGATGGCGCGGGCAACGAGTTGGGAACCCCCGGCCATTACTCCGACTTCGGCCGTCCGGAAGTGCGCGAATGGTGGGGCAAGCAATATAAATACCTGTACGAGCAGGGGCTAGAATTTGTCTGGCAGGATATGACCACGCCAGCTATCCGAGACATCCGGGGGGATATGAAGGGCTTTCCCTTCCAGTTATATGTCACCGACGATTCCGAACCCTCGCGAATCAAACAAACCCCGGCTCTCAAAGTTTGGAACCTGTACTCGTACAATCTCCACAAAGCCACCTACAACGGACTGAATAACCTGCACCAACTGTCCGACGATCTGAAGTGGCGCGAAAACAAACGCAACTTTATCATCGGACGAGGCAGTTTTGTGGGTTCTCACCGATATGCTGGCTTGTGGACGGGGGATAACTCTTCCGACTGGGATTTCCTCCAGATGAATATCTCTCAAGTCCTGTCTCTGGGAATGAACGCCTTGGCGATCACCGGCCAAGATATCGGCGGTTTTGAACAGTCTGCGGGGGATGATCAGCAGAAGTGGGCCAGTCCAGAACTGGTGATCCGCTGGACTGCGGCCGGCGCCTTCTTACCCTGGTTCCGCAACCACTACGTCCGCAAAGGGCGCAAAGAGTTCCAAGAGGTATTCCAGTATGTAGAGTGGTTTCAGACATCGGGTCATCCCATTCCGGAACCCCGGGACTTGTACTATATGGTTCCGGATATTTGCAAGCATTTCATTGAATTGCGCTACCGGCTGATGCAGCTGTTCTACGACGCACTGTTTGAGAACACCCTCGATGGTCTGCCCATCTGCCGTCCCTTGTTCCTCAACGATCCCCAAGACCAGTGTCTCTACAACGATAAAGACAAATTCATCAACGACGAATTCTTCGTCGGCAAGGATTTCCTCGTTGCTCCGCTCTTGGAGCCTCAGAGTCATAATAACAATGATGGCAAGCGGGATGTCTATCTGCCCAAAGGTAGCTACTGGTATAACTTTAAGAACAACGTTATGCCCCTTGCTCATCCCGAAGAAGGCGGAACAACGGTGCGGGATTTTGATGCCAAGATCTACCGGGGTGACAATAACCTGCACTTTAACTTTATCGTTCCCATCTACATCCGGGAAGGCGCAATTATTCCCACCATTGAGCTAGAACAATATGTGGGAGAGCGCAACAAAAAAGGAGAGAAAAACCCCATTACCCTGAACGTCTATCCGGATGTGCAGCGCAAGGGAGGCGAATACCGGATGTACTTGGATGATGGGGAGAGCCGCTCTTCTGCCCCGAAAACACAAGTCGATGATCCCAAGGCCAACGACGAATACCGGGAGACTTTGATCACCAACAATTACATCGGGGACAAGACCCGGGAGATTAAAGTCGAGCGGAAGCACGACGGATATACGCCGATGGAAGACTATTTCTTCGTGGCAGTATTGCACGATCCCAGCGAAGCAAACGGAACTCACGGTCCGTTGCAGAGCGTTAGCATCGGCGGCCAACAACTACCGGTTGTCAATGGCAGCGATGCCCTCTGGAATTCTCCCAACAACGCCTGGTATTACAACGCCGACATCAAGATCAGTTTCATCAAGGTGTTCGATAATAGCTCGTTGATTAGCATTACGGCGAATTATGTCTAGGATTTAGGTTAGGAAATCCTAACTCCATCGCGTCTCAGTGTTAGGGGGAGTTTGAATATAGTCGCTATATTCCGACTCCCTCTCCTAGAGAACCCTGGGTTTTCTTTCGAGGTATTGTCAATTTGTTGATGAGTTATAAGAAGATTGTCAATGATTTCTATGAATCTTTTGGAAATTTTAAAGAGGCTAAAAGCCTGGGTCGTAACTTCGCTCGCAGTATTGCTTTGCTCCGCGTATTTTTCCGCTCCAGTCCTTGCAGATGCTTCCGTTCCCAATTCTGAACCGATCTTCAACTCCAATTTTTTAGCCTACTACATGGCTGACGAAGACACGACAGAAGAAACAAAACAAGTATGGGAACACCACATTCAAGCATGGGACAACTCCGACCTTGAAGACATTATGTCTGACTATTCGGAAGACTCCATCTTGATTCTCAATAACACCCTTTACAAGGGGATTGACCAAGTTGCCTGCGTTTTTGATAGTCTTTTTGACATATTTGCCAATGGCAATAATATCATCGCTCCCGAAACGATTGAAGGCGAAGTTATCTACATTACTTGGAATTACACCCCGTTCAACGATGATTCCTACGATGGAACGGACAGTTTTGTTGTCCGAAACGGGGTAATTGAATACCAAACGATTGCTTCTCGACTCTACGAACAATACCCAATATTATGTAAGGATGGAATTGCTTCGGCAGAACCGGAAATCGAGTTTACAGCTGATTTTCTTGAAAATCTCACTGGGGAACTTGTTCGAGGGGGGAAGTTCAAGGTCAATTATGACCGAAAATAATGGGATACAAGCCCCGTCCTTCTAGGACGGCTTTTTTCTGTTATAGTTGTTGACGTAAGTTTTTCCACGTCAAATGATAGTTCTAGAATTCAAGGCTAAGGGAAAAACAACTCAATACAGCGCTATTGATGAAGCGATTAGGACAGCTCAATTTGTCCGCAACAAGGTCGTCCGGTTTTGGATGGATAACCCTGGCGTAGGACAAAAAGAGCTATATCGCTACAACACGGCACTGAGATCCGAATTCTCCTTTGTTAAAGCCTTGAATTCCCACGCTTGTCAAGTTGCAGTTGAAAGAGCGTACAGTGCTATTGCTCGGTTCTATAGTAACTGCAAAAAGTCGATTCCGGGAAAAAAGGGATACCCAACCTTCAAGAAAAATTGTCGCTCAGTTGAGTACAAAACTTCGGGTTGGACGAAGAACGGAAACTCGAAAACAAATAACCTTCACCGATAAAAAAGGGATTGGCAGGCTTAAACTTAAAGGGACGTGGGATTTAAACTACTATCAATTAGAACAGATAAAACGGGTTAGGTTAGTGCGCCGTGCCGACGGTTACTATGTTCAGTTCTTGGTGAATGCCGAGAACGAAGTGGACACAGAACTAACAGGCAAGATGGTTGGATTAGACGTAGGACTCAAGGAGTTTTATGTCGATTCTAGCGGACACGCTGAACCGAATCCGAGATTTTATCGAATAGGCGAGAAGCGTCTGAAGTTTTGTCAGCGTCGTGTTTCTCGTAAGAAAAAAGGCTCATCCAATCGGAAAAAAGCCATTAATCGACTAGGGCGAGTACACCTCAAACAGGAGTAGGCAACGTGAAGAACACGCGCTTGTGAGTAGCGCGTTGCGTAATCCTGTCTAACGACTTGGCGGCTTACGAAGATTTGAGGATTAAAAACTTGGTAAAAAATCACTGTCTAGCCAAGTCGATTAATGATGCGGGTTGGTATCAATTCAGAAAGTGGTTGGAGTATTTTGGCACTAAATTTGGTCGGGTAACAGTTGCAGTCAACCCCGCTTATACTTCCCAAAACTGCTCAAGTTGCGGAACAATAGTTCAAAAATCCCTATCAACTCGAACTCATATTTGTCGGTGCGGATGCGAGTTAGATCGGGATTGGAACGCCGCGATCAACATTCTGAAATTAGCCTTGAGTACCACAGGTCATGTGGGAACTTGGGTCACAGACCCGAACGCTTTGGGAGATTCGACCTCTACTTTGATTGGAGCGATCCTGTCTGAGCAAGTTGGGTCTATGAACAAAGAATCTCCGCACTTATAGGGCGGAGAGTGTCAATCCAACCGATTGACCTGTGCCCGGGGTTACAAATATGGGCAACCGGTATGGAATATATTGGGCTATGTCCAATATGTCAAAGATGGGGAATCATCCTATCAACCCCTTCAGACTCCTGGGGAAGATGAGATCTTGACCGCAGAGTATGAGATCCCGTCTGATGCCGAAGAGGTCATTATGTATTTTTACCGAAATTTTTGGGTTTAAAGCCCCGTCCTTTAGGACGGCTTTGTGATAGAATTATTTGCGTAGTGGTCGCTCTACGCAAGATGTTCATTTTAGAGTACAAGCTTCTAGGAAAAGAATTCCAGTATCGGGCAATAGATGAAGCCATTCGTACAGTTCAATTTGTGCGGAATAAATGCCTTAGATATTGGGAGGATAATCGAGGTGTAGGACAAAAAGATCTCTACAAATATACAACCCTATTAAGAAAGGAGTTTCCTTTTGTTAAAGACCTCAACTCTACCGCTTGTCAGCAAGCTTGCGAACGGACTTGGACTGCTATCAATAAATTCTACGACAACTGCAAAAAACAGATACCTGGTAGAAAAGGCTATCCTAAATATTCTCAAAGAACTCGCTCGGTTGAGTTGAAAAAGTCGGGATGGAAATTAGATAGAGACAGAAAGCGGATAACTTTCACCGACGGGAAAAATATCGGGGAATTCAAGTTAATTGGCAGTCGAGATTTATTTGATTTTCAAGAAGGGCAGATTCAACGAGTGAGGATAATTAGGAGAGCCGACGGTTATTTTGTTCAGTTGATCTTCAAACTTGATGTTAGAGATATAACCCCACCACTAGAACCTACCAAAAAATGTGTAGGAATCGACGTAGGCTTAAAATACTTCTACGCGGACACTGACAATAATACTGTTGAGTGTCCTAAATATTATAGAAAAGCCGAAAAGCGATTAAATCGACTGAATCGCAGAAAGTCGAAAAAGTTCATAAAGGGCAAGAAGCAGTCTAACAACTACATCAAAGCTAGGAAAAGATTGGCCAAGGGACATTTAAAAGTAAGTAGGCAGCGAGAAGAGTTTGCCAAGAGGATGGCACTCCGCTTAATACAGTCAAACGACCTTATTGCCTATGAAGATTTAAAAGTCAAAAACCTGGTGCGGAATCGAAAACTAGCTAAGAGTATCAACGATGCTGCATGGTCACTTTTGAGAAAGTGGATTGAGTATTTTGGGATTAAATACGGTAGATTAACTATCGCTGTCGCTCCAGAATATACAACCCAAGAATGCTTTAATTGTGGCAAAAGAATTAAAAAATCCCTATCGGTGAGGACTCACGTTTGTTCTTGTGGATATTGTGAAGATCGGGACAAAATGGCAGCATTAAATATACTCAAAAAAGCTACCCAAGGGCATTGGGGAAGCTGGTCGGAAGACCTAAACGCTTGGGGAGATTTGGCCTCTATCTTGGTTGGTAGCAATACCTGTCAAGACAAGCCGAGTCAGTGAACCAAGAATCCTCACGCCTTTAGGCTGAGGAGTGTCAAAATAATGACGGTCTTAACAAACCTTGCTACGACAGTGACTATAGTGCTAATTATCATTTCCCACTCACTAAATAGACCACAAAATTATACTCCTACCCCTACAGGTTAGGATGGAAGTGCCAGATCTGACAGCCTGCGTCTGGCACTATTTCCTAATGGTTTAAGGGATTAATTACCTACTCACTAGAGATGTTCCATGCAACGTCTCTACGGGCGTTGTTACAGAACCTATTAATCTCAGTCTATTTCCATTACTTTTTGGACAAAATTCGGTCTCTTCCTCTCCGGTTGGCAGTCCGGCAACCATTGCGAAAATGTTAGATTTTGCAGTTCAGCACAATGTTAAACCAGTCATTGAGAAATACAGCTTCGATAATATCAACGAAGCTATAGATCGATTAAAAAGTGGTCAAGCCTATGATCCCATTGTTTGGTGTCGGTAATTCAGAAAAAATTAATTCTTTAAAAAGCCTTAAATATTTAACCGAAATTGTAGGAGTAAATTGAACAAAAGGTTAACTCTACTCCTACAATCCCTAAAAAATTGATCGGAAAACTTCTGGGAAAAATTATCCGCAAATTTGTTGTAAAGTTGTGGTAAACTGAGGATAGGAAATCGAAGCCGCTTCCGCCCGACCAATGAGGGTTTTGCCACTGGCTTTTAACGCCGCGATCGCCAAACTCATGGCAATCCGATGATCGGTATAACTATCAACTTCCGCCCCGGTTAAAGCCGTCCCCCCAACAATTTCCATCCCATCGGGTAACTCGGAAACTTGCGCCCCCATGCGGTTTAATTCCGCCGCCATTACCTTAATGCGATCGCTTTCTTTCACCCGCAATTCTTCCGCATCTCGAATAATAGTTGTTCCTTGTGCAGAAGTCGCCGCAACTGCTAAAATAGGAATTTCATCAATTAAACGGGGAATTAACGAACCTTCCAACGTACAGGCTTTTAATTGACTGTATTTTACTCGTAAATCGGCAACAGGTTCTCCCGCGACTTCCCGTTGATTTTCGAGTTGAATATCGGCTTCCATCATTTCTAAAGCGTCTAAAATTCCGGTCCGAGTTGGGTTCACACCGACATTTTTAATGAGTAATTCCGAACCCGGAACAGTCGCCCCCGCAACCAGCCAAAACGCCGCCGAACTAATGTCCCCCGGCACCACAACCGGTTGACCTTGTAATTTTGCAGGTCCTACAACCGTCGCACTGTGGGTTTCCGGATCAACCTTCACTGTCGCCCCAAACGCCCGTAACATCCGTTCGCTGTGATCTCGCGATAACGCAGGTTCCGTCACCGTTGTTTCCCCTTCCGCCATCAAACCCGCCAACAACACACAGGATTTGACTTGCGCGGAGGCGATCGGCGAGTTATAATGAATCGGTTTGAGGCGTTGACCTTGAATGGCTAGCGGCGCAAAAGAACCCCCTTGTCGCCCCCAAATCATCGCCCCCATTTGTTGCAACGGTTTGACCACCCGATCCATCGGACGCCGAACCAAAGAATGATCGCCCGTCACTGTAAAAAAGCGATCACGATGAGAAGCCAAAATTCCCATCATTAACCGCAGGGTTGTTCCGGAGTTCCCCGCATCTAAAACCTCAGTCGGTTCGTGCAAATGACCCAAACCAATTCCGATTACTTCTACTCGGTCTTCGTTTAAGTCGGAAATCTTCGCCCCCATCTGGGAGAAACAGCTTGCGGTACTGCGCGGATCAGCCCCTAAAAGCAAGCCTTGAATGGTTGTGGTTCCCGATGCCAAAGCCCCCAACATTAACGCCCGATGGGAAATAGACTTATCTCCGGGTATTTCAATCGTACCGTGTAAAGATAAACCCGATGTAGGCGGTGCAACAGTTAGAGTCTGTTGATTTTCTGAAGTTTTGGTTTCAATAATCCCAGTTAGCATAGGATAAGATCAGGTTGGATTTTCCTAGTCATCCTAACGCTTTCTTTGTGCTAAATGGCAATCTCGGACTGGGATTTATAGTTAATGATAAGGCATATGTTAACACATTCTCGCAAACCTGTAAGTCTGTCTGTAGTTTCGGTGGACTTACCCGTGCGATCGCTGGTCGAAACAGCCGCCACCCTCTATCAAAGAGATAATGAACAATTTCACCTGCTGTTACACGAACCGGAAATTGGCGACTGGGAACCCGACACAACCCCGCCAGCATTCCCTCCTACGCCTCAAAAACCCCGTCTGCTGTGGCTGGAAGTTTCTCCCTATCGGGCTGTAATGACCATGCAAGGGAACACGAAATACAGCTATCGTCATTTGTGGCAAAAAGGGATGTATGGGATTAGTCGTTATTATTTACAAACCGAATCGGAAACTATTCCCCGTCAATTTCGACTGCGGAATTTTACCCGCAATTTGGAATTAGGCGGTTCTCCTTTTCCCGAATATTTGCGTTTAGAATACGAACTTTGGTCAGAAAAATTGCAACTCGGTCGTTATGTTTTGAGTTTAGAAATTCATCATTAAAAGAAGGCAAAAGTTTTTACAGTGAACAGTGAACACCTGACCAGTGTTTTTTTCGGTTATCAATTGAGGTACAGGCTAAAAACCCGGTTTCGAGAAAGTTACCGGGTTTTTTCAATTGGTCATTGTGAAGAGTCGGGTTGTTCCGGTTTTAAAGATTCAGACGGACAATGTTTTGTCATTTGCGCCATCAAAGTATCTGCTTTTTCACTAATGGGAGTTGTCCGTTGACTAATTTCATTAACCTGTTCAATTGCTTTTACTAATTCGGCGCGACCTTCAACAGTAATGGGTGTTTTTTCTCCCGCTTCTAAGACTTGACCCATCTCGTTAAGAACCATCGCAAATTCACGAAAAACCTCAGTAAAACCTGACCGAATTCTCTTTAACCGACCATTGGTTAGATAAAGTTTCTGCATCCGATCGGCAACAATATTCAGTTCTTGTGCTAACCTGAGAGTTGTCGCGCTGTTATCGAGATTATTCGGAACTGCGATCGCCAAGTTTCCCTGGTCAACCAACTCCATCAGCTTACGACATTGCACCTGGCGACTTCCCGCACAACCTGTCAAACTTGTGACCAGGGTCGCTAACGTTAGCAACGTCACCACTCGTCTAAACTGAAAATCCATTTAAGCTACCTCACACAACCCGAATTAAGAGTTAATTGCTGAGAACTCCTCAATTACCGCTTGAGTTCTGTACCGCTAGTATGTCAAATTATGGGCAGGTCAGCAAGTATCAGCTAAAAGAAAACCATGTCTCAAAATACACCAGAACCAAAAAACGACGAGGGCGGATATGTTGCCTTTGGGATTGCAATTGCGCTAGGATTGCTCGTAATGAAAGATACCATCCCCCTTTTATTACTTTTAGTTGGAGGACTCGGGGCGTGGCGTTTGTGGAAACGTTATCAGAAAAAACATCTTGATAAATTAACCCATCTCAATCTGGTTTTTTATCGCTTAATTCAAGAAAATGACGGTTGGATTACTCCCTTAGATTTAGCGATGAATTCTCAAGTTCAGGCTGAGGATGTGCGAGAATATTTAGACAAAAAAGCAACGGAATTTTCCGCACACTTTGAAGTCACAGAACAGGGCGGAATTGTTTATTATTTTTCTACCGCTCAAGCTTTAATTTCAAGTTCGGAATTCGAGGAAATCCAGTTCTTACAAAATCTGACTCAAAACCCTCTCATAAACGCTTCTCAACCTCCCGAACAACCCCAACCCGAACCCGCCAAAAAGAACGAAATTTCATTGTTTCCCGTTCCCCCTTCCGTCCAATCACAAATTCCGAATTCTCTCAATCAATTAGAACTCGCCAAACGGTTAAACGTTCATCCAAGTACCTTAAGCAAATGGAAGAACAAACCGCAGTTTCCAGACTGGATTTGTCAAAAAGATCCCGATAACATCACTTGGAAATATTCCAGTCAAACCAAGCGTTTTTATCCCGGTTTTCAATCTTCTAATCATCAATATAGAAGCAATCAATTGAACAAATCAAATCACTATAAAAATCGGAAGTTTAATTAATTTATTGGTTAAAAAATGATGAGTTATCATTCTCCAATTCTGATTTTTGATACGACTTTAAGAGACGGAGAACTTACCCCAAGCGTTCGCTTTACCTCACAAGATAAAGTGAAAATTGCTCAACAAGTTGAGGAAATGGGAGTTAATACGATTGAGGTTGGATATCCCGGACAATATGCAAAAGATATTGAGGAAATTATAGCGGTTTCTCAGGTTGTTAAACATTCCACAATTTGTGCGTTAGCAGGTTCTCACGAAACGGAAATAAAACAAGCCGCCAAAGCGTTAGAAAAAGCCGAGAAAACTTGCATCAATATCTATACTCTTGTTAATCTAAATCCCTCTTCAAAAACCTTGGATAAAAACTCGGTTTTATCAACAATTAATCAATCTATTTCCCAAGCCAAAAATCATTGTGATTGCGTTCAATGGACTGCGTTTGATGCAACTCGCAGCGAGATTAACTTTTTGGCTGAAGCGGTTAAAACAGCTATCGAAAGCGGGGCGAAAATTATCAGTATTCCCGATAGTTTAGGCGTTGCTTCCTGCAAAGATTTTTTTCAATTACTCCAAAACCTCTATCAAAATGTTCCCCAACTCAAACAAGTAACCGTTTCGGTTCACTGTCACGATGATTTAGGAAAAGCTGTAGAAAATTCCCTCGTTGGGTTGGAGTTAGGCGTGAGTCAAATTGAATGCGCTGTTAACGGTTTGGGAGCCAGAAAAGGAAATGCCAACCTAGCAGAAATTGTAGATAAAATCCAATCAAACTCAAACCATTATACCACAATCAATCCCCATTTTATCCCAAATCTTTCTAAATTAATTATTGAATTAATTCAATTAAATAAGGGTGCAAGACTTGCACCCTAGAATTGGCTAAACGTCGAAAATATTACAACACTACTGAGGATTGATATAGAATTGTATCTTTATTGTTGAGCTTGACTCGCTCCCCGACGACCTCCTCGACCTCCTCGCTCTTGACCATTACGTTCCGGCTTCAATTCGGCTAATTGCGCTCGTTGTTCAGGTGTTAAAACCTCACGAATTTCTAACATAATTTCAAATCGTTCATTCCCCATTTGTTGATGTAATTGTTGAATTTTTTGATGTTGTTGACGCAACTGATCCGCACTCGCATTACTCGCCTGAAGCGATCGCATTTCTTCCATCGCCGCACGCATTTGTTCGCGCAAACCCTCAGATGAAGCCTTGCGTTGTTCTTTAATACTATCAATTTGTTGCTGTTGTTCAGCCGACAGATTAAGCTGTTCAAACATCCGACCCATGCGATCGCCAGGTTGCGCTAATGCACTCCCAGAAAAGGGTAAAAATAAAGCTACAGTTGTCGCACAAAGCCATTGACGAATCTTCATCAAACAAACCTCACAATAATATTGAATTCACTCTTTTTTAGTGATATTATTATCATAGGAATTAACAATAGCGATCGCCTCGATCCAAGTTCCTAACTTTTACTGGTTCTAAAGTCTGATCTCATCTGTGACTTTGGTACTATTCCACCCAAACCAAGAAGTATTAAAATAGAAATATTAAAATTGTACAACTGTACCATCATTATTTTATTCAACTATTATTACACCTATGCAATGGTTTCGCCGACCCAATCATCCTTTTCGTTTACTGCTTTACCTAGAATGGATATTACTCGCAATTGCATTACTAACAGCATTTAGTCCCCTTCCACCGCCTCACGCGATGAAATTCTCCCGCTATATTCACGAACATCGACCCCCACCAGAACATCATCAGTTTAACCGAGAAAATCGTCGCCAAAACCCCAATTATCGCCCCCGCAGACGTGATGTTTATCGCCGCCTTCCTCCTCCTAAAAAACCTTTATTTCCTCTGGGTGTTTTGATTAGTATTTTTACATTAGGATTGATCGGGTTGAGATTACCTTTACATCAACGTTCTTCAACGCTTAAAGGACTCTATACAGCCTTGGGTTTTGGACTGAGTTGGTTAGCGGTATTTTGTGGAAGTCCGGGGGCGAGTTTTCTATCTGCTTTGTTGTTAGTTGTGGTCATTCGCGCTTGTGTATTGTTTCCTTGGCGGGGTCGAGTTGTTGTTGCTTGTTTTGCTTATCTTTCTTTTCTGCTATTAATGTTTTTGCGAGTTCGTCCTGTAGGAATTCCGCTGATTAACAATAGTCTATCTCCACCTTCTGAAAATCAGATTCCTGAATCTTTGCGGTGGGTTGTCTTTAATTTAACCCTGAATTCTGCTTTACTCTTTGGGTTTGTATTGGTGTTTGTGGTGTTATTGGTGGGAACATTATTGTCAGAAAAACAAAGTCGTCAAGAACTCGCTCAAGCCAACCAACGTTTGCGAGAATATGCTATCTTAATTGAAGACCGAGCTATATTACAAGAACGCAACCGCATTGCGCGAGAAATTCACGACTCCGTTGGACACAATCTCACCGCCCAAAGTATTCAACTCGAAAACGCCCAAATGTGGCTAAAAACCGATACTGAAAAAGCAGAAGATTATCTACAAAAAGCCAGAAAACTGGGTCGAAATGCGCTGCAAGAGGTGCGTCATTCGGTGGCGACTTTGCGATCGCATCCGTTAAAAGGTCAGTCTTTAGAAACCGCTTTATCTAAACTGATACAAGAGTTTCAACAAACCACTCAAATACAACTTAATACACAAATTCAGTTAACCCAGATTTCAGCAACCAATCTCGAAATTACCCTTTACCGGGTTATTCAAGAAGCCTTAACCAATATTTCTAAATATAGTCAAGCGACAAGAGTGAGATTATCCTTAACTCAAGATTGTTGGGGAATTTATTTAAAAATAGAGGATAATGGTTTGGGGTTCAATCCCGCCGAAAATACGACGGGTTTTGGTTTAGAAGGAATGCGGGAACGGGTGACGGCGTTGGGAGGTATTTTTCTACTCAACAGTCAACCCAAACAAGGATGTAAAATAGAAGTCAAGATTCCGCAATTAAAAGATAATGATCAAAATTCTATTAGTTGACGATCAAAGTATTATTCGAGAAGGGTTGTGTAGTCTCTTGCAAGCTAAACCCGATTTAGATATCGTTGGAGAAGCAGAAAATGGTCAAGTTGCTGTAGAATTAGCCTTGAAACTTCAGCCGGATATCGTGTTAATGGATGTGCGAATGCCAATTATGGATGGAGTCGCCGCCACGCGATCGCTTTCTCAACACCTTCCCCAAACCAAAGTATTAGTTTTAACGACGTTTGATGATGATGAGTATATCACAAAAGCGATGCAAAATGGCGCGAAAGGCTATTTATTAAAAGATACCCCTTCTGAAGAACTTGCTCAAGCCATTCGTGCGGTTTATAAAGGTTATACTCAGTTTGGACCGGGATTATTTGAAAAGGTTGTTGCTGCAAATACGGGCAATTTTTCTCAGACATTTTCAACCGAACCGCCACCAGAACTCAAACAATTAACCCCCAGAGAATTAGAAGTGTTACAATTAATTGGTAAGGGATATAGTAACCGAGAAATTGCCCAAACCCTTTATATTACCGAACGAACCGTTAAAAATCATGTTTCCAGTCTTTTAAACCGTTTAAATTTACGCGATCGCACTCAAGCCGCATTACTCGCCGCCACCCTCGATCCCCATTACTTTCAACATTTATAATTCTATTGAAAATATTAATTTAATTTTCTGACAACATTCATAGATTTATCTTATCGTTGTCTGCGACTTCGGAAAGATGGCGAAACAGGTTTAACCCTACACCGTCTGTAAGTTAAAGCTTAACGGCATTTCCCCCTGAATTACTCCTTTTGTTAGATTTTCCTAACATCATCATTAAAGAGTGGTTGAAACTAAAACTTGATGCCATAATAGCTGTTACCCCTTATCGAGAACTAAGGTTCTGGTGAGGGGAATGTATTTGACCACCATCAGGGAAACGACCTATGACATCACAAAAAACGCAACAATTCGCAACATTGAACTTACCAGAGGTTGCTGTGAAAACTTCAAATTGTTTAACACATTCAACCCCCAATGTGCAACTGGAGGTTGTAAATTCAGTTTCTTCTCTCCCGAGTTATCCCGCACACCAAAGAATTGTACAAATCAAACAAATTGGCAATCAAATCAAACTTTGTCTGATTAACGAAAAAAATTCAAACGGAAAAGCCGCCATTCGCAATATTTATGAACAGAGTTTTAATTGGAAGAATTGGCTAAAAACCAGTCAAGAAAAAGCCGAAAATCAAGGCTATCCTCTGACGGGATATCACTGTATAGATTATGTCATCCAGCGAGAAAGTTATCTGGGTCAATCTTGGGAAGAAGCTTGTCAGCACCTCAGCCTTACTTGCCTTGATTAACCCCCGAAAGTAATGAGATAAATTCCCCCGAATCACCGTTACCAAAGGGGCTTTAGCCCCTTACTTATCCGATAAAGATTTTGTCGTCGCGATCGCAATCACCCCCGCAACGGAGATTTTATGGTGTTTAAACGTTGCAATTGCCGCCTTAACCGTCGCGCCCGTGGTGTAAATATCATCTACAATTAAAACAGAATTAACTTTAGATTGGCGGAGATCTGCTCCCAAACGAAACGCATCTTTTAAATTTTCTTGCCGTTGTTGAACCGAAAGACTAAACTGAGCTTGAGTATCGCGTATTCGTTCTAAACCTTGAGACTTCAACGGTAAACCCGTCACCCGACAAAAACTGCGGGCCAAAAGTTCAGCTTGATTAAACCCCCGTTTTTTTTGTTTTTCAGGAAACATAGGAATCGGAACAACAACCGGGCGTTTATTATTAAAATTAGAGGAATTTAACCACCCCTCAGCCAACCAATAGCCCAAAGGTTCGGCAATTTCGGGATGATTGTTATATTTCATCGCAACAATCGCCTGTTTTAACGTCCCTTTATACTGTCCCCAAACATACAGAGGAACCTCCTTTGAAAATTTTTTTTCGGGGGGAAATTGACAGCGGAAAATCTGTCTTTGACAGTAGGGACAGAGTTGGGTGTCACTGGGGCGATCGCACAGGGGACAATTGGGCTTAAAAAAAAGATTAAGAAAAGATTTGAAGAAATTTCGCAGCATTGCTAAAAAAGAAACAAGAAAATTAACAAAAATAATCGGCAACGGAAGAACAGCTTAGTGTTAAGATAACAAATGCAGAACCCGTGTGAAACTGCCGCTCAAAAATACGGGATAATAACAGTATAAAGAAGATCATCATCGAGGAAAGACGGTGGAAATTAAACAGGTGATCATCGCCCACAAAGCTAGAGATCCCTTAAGCAAGCAATGGGGTGAACAATTTGCAACCGAGTTTGAGAAGCGAGGCTGTCAGGTATTAATTGGGCCGAGTGGACCTCAAGATAATCCTTATCCCGTATTTTTAGCATCGGTTAGCCGTCCCATTAACTTGGCTGTGGTTTTAGGCGGAGACGGAACAGCCCTAGCCGCAGCCCGTCATTTGGCGCCGGAAGGAATTCCAATTTTAGCGGCGAATGTGGGCGGACATTTGGGATTTTTAACCGAGTCCTTTGAAGATGTTCGCAATACAGAACAAGTCGTTGAACGGATGTTTGAAGATCGCTACGCCATGGAACAGCGGATGATGGTGCAAGCGGCTGTTTATGAAGGTCATCGTAGCAATCTTACCCCCGTTGGCGATCGCTATATTGCCCTGAATGAAATGTGTATTAAACCGGCTTCTCCCTATCGAATGCCCACATCAATTTTAGAGATGGAAGTCGATGGGGAAGTTGTCGATCAGTATCAAGGGGATGGTTTAATTGTCTCGACGCCGACCGGTTCAACCTGTTACAATGCGTCAGCCAACGGGCCGATCATGCACCCCGGAATGGAAGCACTCACCGTCACTCCCATTTGTCCGTTAAGTTTGTCGAGTCGTCCGATCGTTCTCCCGCCCAGGTCGGTAGTGAGTGTTTGGCCGTTAGCCGATCCCGAACATGAAACCAAACTCTGGACAGATGGGGTATTGGCAACTTCGGTCAGACCCGGACAACGGGTAGATGTGCGGATGGCGACTTGTCAAACTCGATTTATTATTTTGCGCGAAAACTACTCCTTTTACCAAACCCTACAAGAAAAATTGCAGTGGGCCGGCGCCCGTATTCGTTATATTAACGACCATCGAAATTAGGGAGGTGGGGAGGATGGTAACGGATGGGTTGACGCTTGGGTTATCAAGGTTAACGCTCTAAGAAACGGATGGGTTGACGGCTGGGTTATCAACGTTAACGCTGTCAAACTGGTCACTGGTCACTGTAAGGTGGGGAGGACCGGGTGCAGGGGGAGATGGGGAGGAAAGAAGTCAGAAGTCGTGATGTCAGTCGTCAGAAGTTCACAATTGCCTATAGCAAGATTGCCTATTGCCTGAAAAAACTGGTGACTGATAACTGATAACTGATAACTGATAACTGGTCACTGAAAAGTGTCACCAGACCCGTACAATGAGATTGACGAAACATCACCAGTACGGACAAACAGCGTTATGGTATTGACTGGAGAAACCCCATCACCCCCAAGCAAATCGACGTTTGACCTCTCAACCTATCTAGCTGAACGTAAAGCGGAGGTAGAACAGGCTTTAGATCGCTCGCTCCCCGTGACCTATCCCGAAAAAATTTATGAGGCGATGCGGTATTCACTCCTAGCCGGAGGTAAGCGTCTCCGTCCGATCTTGTGTCTGGCGACTTGTGAGTTGGCGGGAGGAACAAGGGAAATGGCAATGCCAACCGCCTGTGCGTTGGAGATGATCCATACCATGTCGCTGATCCATGATGATCTTCCCGCAATGGATAATGATGATTATCGTCGGGGTAAACTGACCAATCACAAGGTTTATGGCGAAGATATTGCCATTTTAGCCGGGGATGGGTTGTTAAGCTATGCCTTTGAATTTGTCGCCTCTCAAACCCGAAACGTACCCCCACAGCAGGTTTTAGACGTGATCGCCCATTTGGGTCGGGCTGTCGGTGCCGCTGGACTGGTGGGCGGTCAGGTGGTTGATTTAGACTCAGAAGGGAAAACCGATATTACTGAAGAACAGCTTACTTTTATTCATACCCACAAAACCGGAGCGTTGTTAGAAGTTTGTGTGGTTTCCGGGGCAATTTTAGCTGGCGCCTCAACCGAAAACCGTCAGCGACTTTCCCGCTACGCTCAGAAAATAGGTTTGGCGTTTCAGATCGTTGATGATATTCTCGATATTACTGCGACTCTAGAGGAGTTGGGGAAAAGCGCCGGAAAAGATTTGACCGCTCAAAAAGCAACTTATCCCAGTCTTTGGGGGTTGGAAGAATCAAGACGTCGAGCTAACCAATTGATCGAAGAGGCGATCGCCGAACTTGCTCCCTTCGGAGAGGCGGCGACTCCCTTAATTGCGATCGCCCAATTTATTACCAGTCGCAGTAACTAGAGGTGTCTCTTTCCATGCAAGACTTTGGCCATATTTTTCAGAACCAAGTCCTGATGGTTTCCCTGTTTGCTTGTGTGTTTGCTCAAACGGCGAAGTTGGCAATTGAGTTAATTCGATTTGGGAAAGTCAATTTTCGGGCGTTGGTGACGACGGGGGGAATGCCGAGTTCCCATTCGGCTTTTGTTTCCGCCCTGGCAACCAGTGTCGGACAAACCATCGGCTGGGAAAGTCCCGAATTTGCGATCTCTGTGGTGTTTGCTTTTATTGTCATGTACGATGCCACAGGCGTTCGTCAAGCCGCAGGTCAACAGGCTCGAATTTTAAATCAAATTGTTGATGAGTTGTTTCAAGAGCATCCTCAGTTTAACGAAGATCGCCTCAAGGAGTTATTGGGTCATACCCCTTTTCAGGTGATTGTCGGTTTAACTTTGGGGATTGTCATCTCTTGGATCGCTGAATTGGCTTATCCGTGAACTATAAATTTAGTTAAGGTTGAACATTCGGGCTGATCAGCATGACGCGGCGACTATCGACGATTAATGAGAAAAAACCGCGATTACTTAAATTTTGCAAGGTAGAAGTCGCGGTTTGTAAATCGTTGGTTTGAGTCACCAGTAAATAGGGACGCTGACCGTAGGAGGCTAAACCCACTTCCGATCCGGTGATTTCTTCGACTTGGGCGGCTAATTCCGGTTGATTGAGATAATCGACTAATACCGCATATCCTGAACCGAGTCTTCTTGGGTTAAAAGCTGCTTCTTCGGCGCGAGGGCGTTGGGTTCGCGGTTGGGTTCGCGGTTGGGTTCGCGGTTGGGTTCGGGGGCGAGGTTGAGCCTGTGAACGGGGTTCTGTCTCTAACTCCGAGGCGCCTTGTCGGTTCACCACTCCACGAGCGGGAGGACGTTGGGAAACGGTATCGGGTTGAACCACATAGGCTTCTAAACCGGAATTTGTCTCAATATAATCGGCCCAATCTTCGGCAATCAGTTGATCTTCAAACCCCCCCACTCGCGTTACCAGATCGTCAACGTAGCGACAAACCTCACTTTCAACGTCGCTTGGTAACGTGCGACGGGCTAAGTCTTGTTCGTTGGATGTTTCGCTGACAATTAATAACAGATATTCTCCGGCTTCGGGAGGTTCGCAAGCTGACTGCGCCCTAACCACTTTTGGACTGAGGCTGATTGTCACTAAAACCGCGATCGCACTCAGTCTCAACCCTTCCTTCACACCAATTTTTTGAACCATAGTTTTCGATCTCAACTGTTAGAAGAAAATCGAGCAATCCGATTTGAGTTGTCTATAAAATGTTACACTAAAAAGCAAGATATCATCTAACAAAAGGCAAAATTAAATGTAAATTCAGATTTTTTATCTATTTTTAGATGGTTGAAAAATCCGACACAGATTGCTGTAGAAACCCATCCGGATTATCGTTCAAAATTCCCACAAAAATTTAAAAGCTTTTCACTCTGGGAGTTCAGAAGATAGGGCAATTTTTGGAACTCCCGAACTCCCCAGTTCGTGATTGCCGTCTAAAATTAGGCGACAGCCAAAGACGCCAACGGATCGGGAATACTCGCACTCGGCGCTTGAAATTGTCCGGTAACGACATATTCTAAACGCAACTTCAACCAAGTAATAAATTGTTCGTTAGTTGAAATTACCGCCGCCGCCGGTTGGGGACATTTAGCTTTAACTTCCGCCAATTCTGGGGCTTCAAGAAAAGCAGGTTCAGTCACTAACCAAAAGTCAATTTCTTTTTCCTGTTCTTGATAGTGGCGAGTGCGTTCCTTGAGAACTTCTTCAAAAGGTTCTTCTTCGATGAGAAAATGTTTACTCGCCAAAAGATAGTAGTAAGTTTGCATGGTTCGTTGTCAAAAATTCAAGAATTTGTGGTTGAAAAAACGGGTAATCAGTCACCGAAAGTTTAGGGCGCGAACAGGGCTTGTTTCATTTCCCTCACCGCCCGATCCAAACCCACCAACACCGCCCGACTGATAATAGTATGACCAATGTTGAGTTCTTCCATTCCCTCAATACAAGCAACGGGATAAACATTCCAGTAGGTCAACCCGTGACCCGCATTCACCCGCAGTCCTGCATCTTGAGCGAGTTTGCTTCCTTTGATCAATAACTCCAGTTCTTTGTCCTGTTGCTCACCTTTGGCGTCAGCATAACAACCTGTGTGCAGTTCCACAAACGCGGCTTTGGTCTGTGCGGAAGCTTCAATTTGAGCGGGGGTAGCATCAATAAACAGACTGACAGGAATGCCGGCATCTTGCAACTGACCGACAACTGCTGTCATCCGTTCGAGTTGACCGACAATATCGAGTCCGCCTTCGGTGGTGACTTCTTCCCGTCGTTCAGGAACCAGAGTAACATAATCCGGTTTGATCTCCAATGCGATCGCCACCATTTCATCGGTTGATGCCATTTCCAGATTAAGATGAGTTCGCACCGTTTCGCGCAACAGACGCACATCTCGATCTTGAATATGACGGCGATCTTCGCGCAAATGCACGGTTATCCCATCGGCACCCGCCAATTCTGCGATCGCCGCCGCCGCCACCGGATCGGGTTCTACCGTGCGACGGGCTTGGCGCAGCGTGGCGATATGGTCGATATTAACACCGAGAGTTGGCAACTTTAACATGACCTCGCGTTGAATGTTCCCGTCTTATCAGTTTACAGCCAACAGTGTTTAGAGGGAATAGTTTTACAGTCACCGAGTCAGGAGACACCGAGTCAGGAGACACCGAGTCAGGAGACACCGAGTCAGGAGACACCGAGTCAGGAGTCCAGGAGTTTAGAATTCCCTATTCCCTGTTTTCTGTTCCCTGATCCGGTGTTCCCTGTTCCCTAATAACTGGTGACTGGTGACTGGTGACTGGTGAGGCAGTGCGTTGGGCGGGTTCCCCGACTTGAAGCAACTGCCGAACCCGGAGGGTGACTGGTGTTAGGTTTGCGGTTCGCCAAACATGACAACTGAACAGCGCAGGTTCTGCATGACTTCGTGAGTAACACTACTGACGGCTAAACCCCCTGCTGTCCGGCGACGTTGAGATCGCAATACAACTAAATCAAATCCTTTGGCGACTTCTAAAATCGTCCCAACAACATCATTAGTCGCCCGAACAATAACATTAGAATTAATCTGAGATCCTTCAACATTGAGAATTGCTGTTAACTCTCTTTCCATCGTCGCAATTTGTTTATCGGCTGTCTGAGCTGGACTAATATGTAATAGAGTGATGGAGCCTTTGTTTGTATGAGCCAAAAGTTGAGCAAAACGGATAGTTCTAATTGTTCGGGGCGCAATACTTTTAACTAACACTAAGATTTGCCGGATTTCTACAGGTTCCTGTAATAATCGCATCACCGCAACCGGACAGTGAGATGACCAAAACACACTATCAATCACGGTTCCAAAAATTCGCGCCCGTAAGCTGGTAGTTTCACTCCAACCCATGACAATTAAACTGGCATCTTTTTCACAGGCTGTACGAGTAATTCCACTAGCGACATCACTATCAATTCTTAAAATAGGTTCAGTTTTAACCTGAAATTCTTTCCCGACTGCTTCAGCCCGCCTTAATAATTCTCGGCTGTGTTTTAGACCTTTTTGAAATTCGGGTTCATCCATGTGAAGTAGGACATTAGTTGCAATGGCTAAAGGAACAATTGAACCGCTTTCTTGAGCCAACTCGTTCGGAGAATTTTCGGAGCGAAAACGACTGGCAAACCCATAGGGATAACGAGCAACTAAGGCTGCCATTTCGATGAGATAGCGTTGAGTATCAGGGTTATAAATCGGAACAACAACAGTAAAAGAACGAGTGCTATCTATCGGTTGGCGATTTTCCCCATCAATTGTTGTAGAGCTAAAATTTGAAGCGGATTTTGCCTTTAGAGGAAGTAAACGAGGCGCGTATTTTTGGGTCAGCAACGGGCCAAGAATTGAAGTAGCCAACATCAATACGATTACACTATTGAAGACTTCTTCGCTCAATAAACCGACGTTAAAACCGACTAATGCTGCGGCTAAAGTTGTAGCAACTTGAGGGAGAGATAATGACCAAATTAATAGCGTTTCATTTCGATTGTAACCGTAAATTACTTGAATTAACCAGGCTGCAATAAATTTACTAATGATTAATCCTAAAACAATCGCCAGGGGTAAGGTAAAATTGGTGGTTAGGGTAGAGATAAAAACAGGAACATTCAGGAAAAGCCCCATTGCAATGAAGAAAAAAGGAATAAATAAAACACTGCCAACAAATTCAACTTTTTCTTTAACCAGGCTATTTCCCACCGCATCATTAACGGCTAAACCCGCTAAAAATGCCCCAACAATTTGATCGACCTGAATGATCTGCGCGCCAACAGAAGCGAGAAAAACAGATAATAAGACGAATAAAAACTGATTCCCTTCTTCACTACCATTTCGTCTAAAATAAGCTTTTCCAGCCCAGTCAAAGCCAAATAAGACAACAGCAGAATAAATCGCTAAACTTCCGAGTTGCCAACTCAAACTATAGAGTGAAAATTCTCCGGCTTGAACGGATACACAAACCGCTAAGACTAATAACGCACTAATACTGGTAAAAATTGTTGCCCCAACACTAATAATAACAGGTTCAGTATCAATTAATCCTAAACGCTGAATAATCGGATAAGCCAGTAGCGTATGGGAAGCCAGTAAAGAACCGATTAAAATCGAAGCATTCCAACCAAAATCGAACCAAAATCCAATGGCAATTCCCGCCAGCATGGGAAAAACAAAGGTAGAAACTCCAAAGGCGATGGCTCGATTTTTCTTACTTTTAAACTGGGCGAGATCAATTTCTAAACCTGCTACAAACATCAGGTAAATTTTCCCAATATCTGATAACAGCTTCATTGTTTCAGACTGAGAATCTAGTACACCTAAGCCATGTTCACCAAGAACTACACCTGCTAATAATAACCCCACCAACCCGGGAAGGCGCAACCGTTCAAACCAAGGGGGTAGAGTGAGGGAGATGAGCAGTAAAATGGTAAAGATGACGATGGGGCTATCCGGTAGCGAATTGAGTAGCTGCATGGTTGGCATCCATTGATCAAAATAAATACTAACGATAACCTATTTTTCAGGAAATCAACAACTCTAGTTAGTCTTAAAAAAATAAAGTTCAACTTGAACGTTTTTCTGAATTTTTTTACATTCTCCTTTCCGGTTGAGAATTTCAGCAAAAATCAACCCTTATCTTAGAAACATAACTCCTACATAGATGGCGGCGATTATCAGTTGAACTCCCATGACAGGTAATCCATATTTTAGAAACCGTTTAAAGGAAATATTCCGTCCATGTTGTTCGGAAATTCCCGCCGCGACAATGTTAGATGAAGCGCCGAGTAAGGTACCGTTTCCGCCTAAAGTTGCACCGTACATCATGGCATAAAATAGCGGTAAAACTTCGATGGGTAATTGTCCTTCAAAGCCGGGAGTGAGAATTTCTGCGCCCACCAAACCGACATTGACTAAATATTGTTTGAGAAGGGGAACCATTGCCACAACTAGGGGAATATTCGGCACAAAACTGGAAACTATCCCAACAAAAAAGAGTAAGATAATTGAACCCAAAGCAATATTTTGACCAATTACTGCGGCTAAAACAATTGACAAACTGTTAATGACTCCGGTTTTTTCCAGCCCTCCAATTAATACAAATGTAGACATGAAAAACAGCAAGGTACTCCAGTCGAGATCCCGGAGAATATTATTAATAGAATCAATATGGCTGTGATGGGCTAAAAGCAACGCCAAAGCCGCACCCAATAAGGCGACAGATGCAGGAGAAACGGGAATGGGTAGAGATTCTCCAATGATAAAAAAGGTAATCACAAAAGCAAATATTAAACCTCCAATGGCTAACGTTCTCGGATGATTAATTTTCGGTTGAGGAAGTTTTTCGAGGTTTTGAAACTGGCGATTCCAGATTTTAGGAAATAACACGGGTAACAAAACAACGATACTAAAAACGGCGATCGCACCGCCAAGACTGAGGCGGAATAAGTAATCGGTAAAACTGAGATTAATCGCATCTCCGACAATGAATGTCGCCGGATCTCCAACGAGGGTTAATAATCCCGAACTGTTGGCGACAAAAACCATTAAAATTAGTAAAGGAACGAAGTCTATACCGATTTTTGTGGCGATCGGTGGAATCAGAGGGGCGAGTAACATTACTGTTGTTGCGTTGGGAAGAAGGGCGCAAATTGGAGTGGTTATCGCGACAATTCCGAGTAATAATCTTTTTCCTTCGCCTTTGGATAACATCACCATTTTTGTGGCTAAATAGGCGAAAATATTCGTCGGTTCAAAGGCGCGAACTAATACCATTACCCCGAAAAATAAGGCGAGTGTCGGGAAACTTTGACTGATGTAGTTAACCGCTTCGCTTAAGGTCATTATATGCACAAAAATCAAGATTAATGCACCCAGAAAAGCCGCGATAGTCAGGTGCAAAAAATCGGTAGTAATAAAGAAGATAACGCAGATAAACGTTGTGGCTGCGATCAACGAGTTAACAGTATTCATAGCAGTAACCCTGTAAGAATGGATGGGGTTTCAAGGGGTTTATTCGCCTTGAAAAATTTAGACTTCTCTGGGGATAACCAAGATTGGATATCAGAGAAATCTTAACGGTTTAAGTTGGGTTTGAGAACAATTTAATCTCACTCACCCAACAGACTGAAATGATTAAACTTGAATTGGGTTTTAGAGAATTTCTACCCAACGGATAAATAATTTACGGTTCACAATGCCTCAATTAAACAGATAGGTACACAGAAGCGAGCAGTACCAATGGTTTCAACCGAGAGAATCAAGACATTGCAATTGATGTGTCGATCCTTCAGTCTTCCCTCAATGCCGACGGAGTTAGCTGACGGGCTAGGATTGAGAGATATCCTTCTCGACTCATCGGGAGTCAGAGATACGCCCCAAAATCGGTTCCCCCGTTCTTCATCTTTCTCAGCATCACTGCCTCGAAAATGACGATAGATTAGGCTGACTTGCTCTTTCTGGGGGTAGTCTAACACATTTGTTTGCAAAAGGGAAGATCTCTATACAATTAATTAAGATTAATCGATAAAATCCCCAGTTTATCGAAAAACCGGGGATTTTGCATTATCTAAGAATGGGGACTACACTCAATTAAGTTCTCAAGTTTACCACCATTTCCGGTTTCCTTCTTCATCCATTCGCGCTTGACGAATGACATCAGAAATTTCTTCGGCGTCTTTAACGTGGTGTAGGGCTTCTTTTTCGCCGTCTTCATCTTCTACGATAAAATAAGTGGGAACGACGATGTGATCGCCAGTGGGATCGGGCGCATCAACGGCGACTTGTTTTGCTTTTTCTTCGATCGACATAGAGTCATCAATGCGATCGCCGGGGTTTCCAGTTAATTTATTCCCCTTTTCTTGTAATTCGGCTTTGTGTTCCTCTCTTTGTTTGGGATCAACTTCCTCGGGGTTCATCGGTTGTTGAATATCGGAATTTTTTTGATCTTCGGTTCTGATATCGCTATGCATTACTTTAATCTCCTGTTATCAATATCTGCAAAAATTGAATCTTTTTTTACTGTAGTCAACGGGGGGCTAGATTCTCATCTTGCTTTAGGAGTAAACTTTAAAATGCTTGATAAACTTTCCTCTATCTTCTGAGAGAAAGAAGACAGAAAATCTTCTTTCTCTGTCTATTCAATCGCTTAACCCATTACTTAATCGGTTGTAAACCGTACAGCAACACAATTAATAAAGGCGTGACAATTGCCATTAATAAATTAAGCGGCCCACCGACGCGAACAAAGTCCAAAAACTTGTATCCTCCAGGGCCATAAACCATCGTATTGGTTTGATAGCCAATGGGAGTCATAAAGCTGTTAGAAGCGGCAAATGTTACCGCAAACATGAACGCTAAAGGATTGAGATTTAAGCTGTTAGCCACTTCTACGGCGATGGGAATCATTAACACCACCGAAGCATTATTAGAAAGGATTTCGGTGAGTAGAGAAGTCGTAATAAAGAAAAAGGTTAATATCCAGAATCCCGAAAGATTTCCCCCCAAACCGACAATAAAATTCGCGAGTAATTCGGTGGCGCCGGATTTATCCATTGCTGTTCCTAAAGGAATCAAACCCGCCAATAAAAAAATCACATCCCAACGCACGGCACCGTAAATTTCCCCCGGTTTAAGACAACCCGTAATAATCATTAAAACCACCCCAATTAAAGCGGTAACTAAAATGGGTAACAGGTCAAAAGCTGCAACCCCAATTACCCCAACGGTAATTAAGACCGCAATTAAGGCTTTATCGGTGCGAAGAGTTTCCACATTTTGTTGTTCTAAAACGAGAAGTTCTCGGGTTGTTTGTAAACCAATAAAACTCTGTTTGGGGCCTTGAACTAATAACAAATCACCAAAACGTAAGGGAATCCGACCCAGACGACCTCGCAATAATTCCGCACCTCGACGGATGGCTAAAACCGTCGCGTTGTAGCGTTGTCGGAAACGTAAATCTTTGAGCGTTGTCCCAATTAAACGGGAGTTGGAAAGGATTAAAACTTCGCCAATCTTTTCTTCGTCTGAGGTTAAAAGCGATTCGATTTCGTCGGCTTTAAACTGAACATCGGGCAACAAACTTAACCCCCGTTCTTCCCGAATTTTGAGCAAATCGTCTTTGCTACTCCGCACCACTAAAATATCACCAATTCCTAAAACTTTATCGCCTAAAGGTTGAGAAAAACGCACCCCATTTTGAATAATTTCGAGAACGTCTAGGTCAAACTTGCGTTGAATTTCACTGCCGTTTAGAGTTTGTCCGACCAGACTTGAACGGGGAGTAATAATTAATTCGCTGAAATACTCCTTGATGTCGTAATCTTGACCAATAAATTCATCGGTTAGCCCTTTGCGGTTGGGGATGAGTTTGGGCGCGATAAAAGCCAGATAAATTAAGCCGATGATAAACGTTAAAATTCCCAGTTGGGTAAACTGAAAGATACTAAACTCACCGTATCCGAGCTTTTTAGAAACGCCGCTGGCTAGAATATTGGTGGAAGTTCCAATTAGGGTAATCATCCCCCCTAAGATAGTAACAAAAGAAAGGGGCATTAACAGCTTAGAAACCGAAATTCGCTGTCTTTTGCACCAATCTTCAATAATGGGTAAAAAAATCGCCACAACTGCGGTATTATTAATAAAACCACTAATCGGGCCGACAATCATTCCCATGACCACAATTTGCTGAGTTAGGTTATTTCCTCCCCATTTTGTTAATAAATCTCGGGCAACTTGTACAACGCCCGTGCGAGTAATTCCCGCACTCAAAATAAACATTGCCATCACGGTAATTGTTGCCGAGTTGCCAAAACCCGCAATTCCTTCTTCTGGCGTTACCAACCCCAAAACCATTAAAACAATTGTCACACAAATTGCCGTAATATCGACCGGAAGCCACTCAAAGATAAAGGCAATTAAGGCGACAACTAATAGACTCAGAGTCAAGGTGATTTCCATAAAACTTTCAAGGAGAAAGAGATGAGTTTAGTAAGGAAAAAGTAGGCCAAAAGCAATCATCAAGCTGGCAACAAGAACTGCTTTATTTCGACCTAAACTGAGAAATAGTCTTCTTTGAATCAACCAAAACATTACACTTCCGCTCGTGGCACCGACAAGAAAGGTAATCATGGCAATGGCGACAACTTTCAGCGAGGTTAGCGGTACAAAAACCGCAATTGAAGCTATAAAAACTACACCCAGTAAGGTTAAAAGACTCCAGGCAACTAAAACCATTTCTAGGCTATAGAAGCCGATGCTAATTCCGGCGATTATCAAACCAATTCCCAGTATTAAAGGTGTCATTGGTAGCGGAATCATATCCAGATACCAACTGATTCCGGTTGAGATGGAAAATAACAGAATGGCTTCTACCAATTCTTTACTGTTGAAGGTTTGAGCAAGATTGAAAGTGGGTTTTGACTGAGTTGTACTCATCGGATTTTTCTATGGAGAATCCCCCGCACAACGCAGGGGATTCTTGAGTTTTATGATGCACCCCAACTTTTGTTATAAGCTGATGTGTGGGGAAAATTTTCCCGGTGTTTTATCGACTGAAAAGCAATTGGAAATTACTGTGCAGGTTCTTCTACTACGGGTTCAATTTCTTCAGTTGATAAGGACTCTTCTTCAATGCTAGACTCAACTTCACCCATATCGCTAGCACTTTCTTCAATCAGAGTATTTTCTTCTTCAATCAGAACAGGTTGAGATACTTCTGAAGTTTCACCGTCGGGAGATACAACCGGAGTTGCGGAGACACCCGCATCGTCGTCGGATGAATTTTCAACCGCTTGTTCTTCGGGAGTCTCAACAGAAGACTGAGGAGAAGTTGTGGCTTCCGGTGTTGGACTTGGGCTGGCTTCCGGTGCAGGAGGAGTGGTTTCTGCGGGGGTTTCTGCGGGGGTTTCGATTTCTGCGGGGGTTTCGGGATTGGGGTCCGTTTGTTGACAAGCGGTTAGGGTTCCGAAAGAAACAGTCGCTAAAAGAACGAAGAGAAGGGAAACTCGTTTCATGTTTTCTCCTTTAAGGGTCGTCAATTGAACAGATGAATTTTATGGCTTGGGACAAATTAAGCTCGCCTTAGAATAAGGCAAGTTTTAACAGAATGTCAAGCTATCGTGAGGAGTAATTTCAACGGGGTGAATAAATTATCGATTGAGCTAATGTTAGGATGAGGACAGGATCAGAAATCAAAGGTCGGTTTGATCCGAATTGATTCCCTTTGTATTCTAATATTTTTTTCGTCAACTCTAACAACCTAAACATCAAAGTTGCCGTGATTAATTTGCGATTGACTTGGTGGAAAATCTCAAACGCCTCGTTACTCAAGCTGAAATTTTCAGCAACAAACGATAAGTGAAGACGATACCAAGCTTTTGCGCTTACGTGTCGTGCAGTACCAAACTTTCTACAGAAGAATTTGCTTCTGTCATTTACTCTTGATCATCTTCGCTGTTACCGTCTCCTTCAGGGTATATTGGGCAAGGTATTTATCCTTAACCGATGATTATACATCAATTAAAAGATTTTGGTAAATTTTTGATCAAATTCGGTTTACTCTTGTCCACTGACCTCGGGTGTAACGCTTCCCAACCCCCACAAACAGACTGTGGTTAAACTCATCAACACCGTACCCACTGCAAAACAAACCACATAGCCCTGAGTCGCCACTAAAAACACACTCAGCAACGATCCAAAAATCGTCGAACAGCCAATTACAGAATTATAAATCCCGATGGCTCCCCCTTCTTGACCTCGGGGAGAAAGTCGGGCGACAGAGGTCGTCCCCGATACCCCTATTACCGCCCAAGTTAACCCGGTTAACAGGTGAGTCAACGTAATAATCGCCAAACTATATGGAGTGGGATGAAATAAAGCTAATAGGGTTAATATAACAAAAATGCCAATTCTCACCGCAGCCGCTATTGCTTGTAAACGAATACTATTTCCGCTTTGAACTAACTGACCGACCCGAAGATAAAAATAGGTTTCAACCAAAGAACGAGCCAACGTAATCCATAAAACTTGGTCGTTTGTTGCGCCCAAAATATTGGTTAAAAATAAAGGAAAGGGGATGTAAACAATTTGGATAGAAAGAAATAATAAAGCTGAACAAACATAGTACAAACTCAGGGTACTTTTTAAATTTTGAACGACCTGTTTTAAAAATTTCGGATGGGTGATAAAATAAATACTTCTAGCTGGATAAAATAACACCCGTCGTTCAATTAATCCGACAGATAAACGACCGAGTAATGCGGGTGTAAACTCTCGTTTGCGGTGAATTTGTTGGCGGGGGGGTTCTTCTATCCACATCAAACATAAAATTAAACTCAAAATTGTTGCCATTGCAGCTAAACTAAATAAACTTCGCATGGCTTCTGTTGTTCCCACAATTTCCGGGGATAAACTCAGCCAAACTCCGCCCACAATTAACGCAATAATAAAACTCCAACCGCCGATTAAATAAAATCGCCCAAAATAGTGACCTATCCGTTCTTCCGGTACGGTATCCATCACCAAAGCCGTCGCGGAAGGAATCACCGCAGCCATTGAAAATCCGCCCAAGGTACAAGCTTTCAAAACTTGATTAACATTATCCCCCCAACTGATTCCAAATAAACACAAACAAAATCCCGCAATTCCAATCATTAAAAAAGGGCGACGGCGTTTAACTCTATCTGAAAGATTTCCCCAAAAACTAAATCCAATCACCCCCGCTAAAGCCACCAAAGAGTTAACTTTTCCGACATCGGTGACGGTTCCCCCCGCAACTTGTACCACAAATAACGGCAATAAATTAATTAGCAAACCTTCGCTAATTCTATAAGGAACCAGCGCAAAAAACCACCGAGGGGCGAAAGAGTAAATTTGAATTCTAGACACCAGGGTTTACAGTCACCAGTCACCAGTCACCAGTCACCAGCGCGAACTCGCGACTTGGCGGCTTCCGTCGAGAGCGAAGTTCGCAAGAGAGTGTTTTCAGTGAACAGTGACCAGTTATTAGTAACCAGTTGTTAGTTTACGGTTTACAGTTTACACCTGACCAGTCACCCGTGACCAGTGTTGTAGGGGCGGGTTCTGTGTTAATCTATCTTACCCAGAAATAACTGACATAAACCCGCCCCTTTACAGTCACCAGTCACCAGTCACCAGTCACCAGTGTTTTCAGTGAACAGTGACCAGTTATTAGTTTACAGTTAACAGTTTACAGATTAGAGGTGATTTGTCAAAACATCGAACACAAACGGAATTTTTCCCCGTTGCTGTCAGCTTTGTTGTCGGTTTACCCACCAGCGCTTGACTAATTTTTCCATTTCTATCCAAACAAACATCAAACTACTAAACCCGATACAAATAGCCAACTCCGTCCCGCTTAACCAATGGGTGCCGAAAAAGTTTCGCAACGGGGCGACATAAATCAGCATTAATTGTAGAATAGTCGTTACGCTCACCGCAGCCAGTAAGTAGGGATTGGATAACGGATTGAGTTGTATCGTCAGACGATTGGTTGATCGCACCGCCAAAGCGTGACCCATCTGAGCCAAACACAAAGTTGTAAACACCATCGTTTTCCAGCGCCCCGCATCGCCTCCCGTTTGCGCGGCATCATACGCCCAGACCATGAGTATAATTGTGAGAATCGAGAAAATTAACCCAATTCTCACCATATAAATTCCCAACCCCCTAGCAAAAATACTCTCGCGGGGACTGTAGGGGGGACGCTTCATTACTCCGGGTTCGGCGGGTTCGAGGGCTAACGCCAAAGCGGGTAAACCATCTGTTACCAAATTCATCCATAATATTTGCAGAGGCGTTAACGGCACTTCTCCCAAACCAATTAACGGCGCTGCGGCGATGGTCAGCACTTCCCCGATATTACTCCCCAAAATATACTTGACAAAACGGCGAATATTGCTATAAACCACCCGCCCTTCTTCGGTTGCGGCGACAATGGTAGCAAAGTTATCATCCAGCAAGATCATATCACTGGCTTCTTTACTCACATCGGTTCCAGTAATCCCCATTGCAATGCCAATATCCGCCTGTTTGAGAGCCGGTGCATCGTTAACGCCGTCCCCCGTCATCGCCACAAATTCGCCCTGTTTCTGCAACGCCTGGACGATTCTCAGCTTATGTTCCGGCGCCACCCTCGCATACACACTCACCCGTTTAACTTCTTGTTCCAATTCACCTTGACTGAGTTGTTGCAACTGCTGGCCCGTTAACACCCGTTCCCCAGAGGCAGAAATCCCCAACTGATGGGCAATCGAAGCCGCTGTTAACTGGTGATCGCCGGTAATCATTACAGGTCTAATTCCGGCATCCCGACAGCGTTTAACGGCGTCTTTAACTTCCGGGCGGGGGGCGTCTAACATTCCCACCAAACCCAACCAAATTAGCTCGTTTTCGGCGGTGTCTTCCTCTGCGGTTTCTGAGGGGTCTGTATATTCTGCTAAGGGTTTATAAGCTAAACCCAACACCCGCAACCCTTCGGCGGCTAGTTGGTCGTTTTGGTCTAAAATTTGTTGGCGGTGTTCGGGTTGTAGGGTAATACTTTGACTGCCACTTTGAACGCGATCGCAGCGCTGTAAAATTAGTTCGGGAGAACCTTTGGTAAACATCTGATATTGAGCGTTTTCTGTTCTCAACTGTCTGTCTTTATCCTGACAGATCACGCTCATCCGCTTGCGTTCGGAAGAAAAGGGAATTTCACCAATGCGGGGCATTTGTTTATCCCAAGTTTGTTTGGAAATGCCGGCTTTTCCGCCCAACGCCAATAACGCCCCTTCTGTCGGATCGCCCAATATCGTCCAGTTATCGTTTTGGTGTTGCAGTTGGGCGTCGTTACACAACACACAAGCCACGCACAGCGGTTGAATTTCTTGCTGGTGTTGGGGGGTTAACGTCGGTTTTTCTTCGGGGTTTTCCTCGTTTTCTGAGAACTCATGCAATGGTTGAAATTCTCCCCAAGGCGCGTAACCTTCCCCCGTCACCAGAAAAGCATTATTGAGGGTTCGCACCCACTGAACAACCATTTTATTTTGAGTCAGGGTGCCGGTTTTGTCGGAACAAATGGTTGTGACTGAACCCAAAGTTTCCACAGCCGGAAGCTTGCGAATCAGGGCGTTGCGGCGCACCATCCGTTGGGTACCAATTGCCAACGTAACAGTAACAACGGCGGGTAAACCTTCGGGAACCACCGCCACCGCCATACTCAGGGAAACTTCGAGTAAGTGTTCAAAGTATTCAAAGCCGGTGCGAATGATACCGCCAACGACGACCAACGCCACCAACAGCAGCGAACCCGTTACCAGGACGTTTCCCAGTTGCGACATCCGTTGCTGTAGGGGGGTGGGTTCGGTTTCGACAGACTGCAACATCGAAGCTATTTGTCCCAGTTGCGTCTTCATTCCCGTTTCGGTGACTAACACCGTCCCCCGTCCCTGCACGACTTCGGTACCTTGAAAGACTAAATTAATGCGATCGCCGAGGCTGGTATCTTCGCTGAGTTGGGTTTCGGCGTGTTTGGTGACGGCGGCGGCTTCTCCGGTGAGGGTGGCTTCTCGGACTTGCAGGTTTTGGGCTTCGATCAGGCGTCCGTCTGCGGGGACTTGCACGCCGGCTTCGAGGAAAATAATATCACCCGGTACCAGTTGGGGCGACTCGACTTCGCTCATTTGACCGTCTCGCAACACCCGGACTTTCGGAGAAGAGAGGGTTTTGAGGGCGGCCAAGGCTTTTTCGGCGCGGCTTTCTTGAAAGTAACCCAGTAAGCCGTTGAGAATGACAATAGCAAAAATGGCGATCGCATCTTTGGGGAAGTTGTCGTTGCGAAGGTCGAGAATGCCGGAAACAATGGCAACGGCGATCAGCATCACTAACATGATGTTGGTAAACTGATCCCACAAAATCTCTAAGGGTCGGCGTCCCTCGGTGGTTTCGATTTCGTTGGGGCCGTATTTTTGTTGTTTTTCCGCGACTTGGGCGGAGTTTAACCCCTGTTTGGGGTCAACATTTATTAACTGCAAGGCGGACTCAATGGTGTGAGTGTGCCAAGGTGTTGCAGGATCGTTTGTAGAGTGGCCAGATGGTGGGGAAGGTTGTGTCGATGCCATGAGGAGTTAACCGATAGGTGCTGAAGTCGGAATTTAGGGAGAAATGACTAGGTTGAATCGTTTTTTTTTGCCGACAGAGCAAGTCATTTTTCTAATTTTACCTATTAATTATAGGGGATTTTCACCGATTTGATTCTATCAGTTGGGCGGGGGTGACATCAAAGATTACTTTTAAAGATAGGGCTAACTCTTTTTTAAGAAGTTGCTCGACCAGGGCAACATCGTCGGGGGTGATCGGATCTTTTGTCCGGGCAATTACCATCACTTCGGGCGGTTTTTTTCTCCAGTTAATGCTGACTTTATCGACTTCGACATCGGGTCGGTCTATCAACGAACGGGTGACTAATATTTGTCGGATGGAGTTATTGACTTGGGCGTGGTTTACGAGTTGAACAAAACTAATTCCAAGCGGCAGGGCTAACAGGGCAATTAATAAGATAGAAATACTCCAAGAAATGGTGCGGGCGAGTTCGCTACTTCGCGCATATCCGGCTAAAACGTAGACTCCCAAACAGGCGAGATTAATCCCAATTAAGTTGGTAACATACAGCAAACTTGCCCCAAAAGCCGCCTGCCATTGTCCCTGAGAAATGGCAATTCCGACAACACAAATGGGCGGCATTAATGCAACTGCAATTGCAGTTCCGGGGATGGCATCTCCAATTTGAGGGCGAATTTTGGCATATCCACTCACGCCACCGGCAACTACTGCAATTAATAGATCGATTAAGGTGGGTTGGGTTCTCGATAAAATCTCCGATCCAAATTCGGGAATGCGAATAATTAGACCCACTAAACCAGAACACATTACCGACATTAATGTTCCCACAGTAATGGAGGCAAAGCTTAACCGGAGAAGTTTTAAGTCTCCTTCTAAAGTGGCAAAAGGCATCCCTCTTAAGGGTAACATTAAGGGGGCGATAATCATCGCTCCAATGATGACGGCTGCACTGTTAATGAGCAAACCCAGTGTGGCAATTAAACAGGAACTAATCGTTAAAACTAAGTAATTTTGGGTGAATTGGGCATCGGTGAGCAAAGAATCTCTTAATTTTAGGAGGGGAACCGATCCCGAACCAAAATCTTTAATCAGTTTATAGGCTTTGAACATACAATATTATTCGGCACTGGGTGGTTTAGTGGACACACAAAAAATTAAATTTATTCTAGACGGAATTTGAGGAATTGACAAGATTGACAGCGGTTCAATTTCAAGTTGAGATCGGGTTTCAAAACAGTCCCAATTTCTGGGATTTGAATTTTTCATCTATCTTTTGATAGAAATTTAACTGGAAAACCGGGATGGGAGAATTTGACCAAAATTTTTTAAGACAGGAGATTTTGAGACGTTCAATTCACTGAGGATCGGATTAAATTTCTTGCCATCGGAATAGTTCGATAGATTTTTAATTCAATCAGAGTCTATCTTGAGATCAAGGTTTTTTCCGAGCTTTATTTATAACATAGATACAGAGCAAAAATAGACAAATAATTTTTTTGCTTTCCAGAAATCCTTTTCTGCTATAGATTCTTAAAGACAGGAGAACACTGAATGTTTTTTCATAAAAAAGAAGTCATTGCCAAAGATGTTAAAATTGACGAACCTAACCCTCGTTACGCTCAACTTCTCTTAGAACAATTTGGCGGCGCGACGGGTGAATTATCCGCAGCGTTACAATATTGGGTGCAGTCTTTTCACACCGATGACAAAGGCATTCGCGATATGTTGCAAGATATCGCCGTTGAGGAGTTTAGCCATCTAGAAATGATTGGTCGGCTAATTGAAAATCATACTCGAAATGTCGATCAAAGTGAAGCCTTTAAGAGTACCTTATTTGCAGTACGCGGTAAAGGACCTCATTTTCTGGACTCCCAAGGACAAGCTTGGACAGCCGCTTATTTAAACGAAGGCGGGGATGTTGTCCGCGACTTAAGGGCGGATATTGCAGCCGAAGCCGGTGCGCGTCAAACCTACGAACAGTTGATTAAAGTTGCACCCGACAACCAAACCAAAGAAACTTTAGTTCACCTGTTGACTCGGGAGATTTCCCATACGAAAATGTTTATGAAAGCATTAGATTCGATGGGTAAACTCACCGATCCGTTCTTCGGAAATGTTCAACCGGATGAAACTGTTGATATTTACTATAATTTATCAACCAACGGAGAAGATCAGCGTGGGCCTTGGAATTCCGATGATAATTTCCGCTACATTGCTGACCCGATGAAAGAGAAAACTGGCTCTTCTTCTAAAGTGGTTATAGTCGAGGAATAGTTGAATAGAAGTTGAATCTCTTAAATTGCCAGAGATTCAACCCGGTAAAAAGCTATTTCCCTTAGAATTACTTTTTGGGATTCTCAAAATCTTTGCTAGGCTTGAACTTCAAGGTAGATCTTTGATTAATCTATCATACCAAGTCTAGGAAAGCCAGAAAACTCAACAACAAGAATGGGGCTAGATTTTCCGGCTTTTTAACCTAAATAAACCTCTCCAATTCCCCTTAGTTCCCTTATCCCCCCCTAGCCCCCCTTTGGAAGCAGGGCTGTTTCATTCTAGCCCGAAAACTTGATTGGTGGGGAGGTGGGGAGGTAGGGAGGTAGGGAGATAGAGAGGATTTTTATTAACAAAAAGGTATTTTTAATTAGAAAAAAGTCCTCTCCCCACCTCCCCATCCCCCCATCACCCCATCCCCCCC
>JAYKHV010000131.1:0-10867 GCA_035285085.1 Lyngbya sp.
ATTTCTTATGATTCAGAGGGGAGAATAGATTTCATTCATTGAACGCAGGCAAAGGCTGAAAAGCTTGTATATCAGTAGTTTCAAGTTCATATTGCCCCTCGTTGCACGAACCCTAGCTTTACGCCAAATCAATCAATGTAATCCCGACACTATAGAATAAAAATTAAAGTCCGGCTTCCGTGAGCGCTTGTTGTAAATCTTCGGAAAATCCAAATTGATTCGACCAAGAGTTTAAATAATCAAAATCTAGGGATTCTCCCTGTACTTTCAATATCCCCAAAATATCCCGCCACTGTTTGTCCGATTGACCCGAACTTCTCTCTTGGTGCGCGTTCCTTAGCGGATGAGACATCCGCAGGGTCGCACCGCTCCACTGAAGTTTATTGAGGATTATATCTTCTGGAGAAGCTAAATTAACCCGAATACCACCGGGAGTTTCGTATTGCTGTCTCCGTTCAAATTGAATCCGTTCAAATTCATCATTGCCTGCTAAAATTAAATCTGCACGGGAAATCGTTTCAATATCGGTAACTTGTAAGATTCGCATTCGACCTTCAACAATATCTTCGACACCCGGAACATAAAACCCCATTTGTTCTAACTCGGTCGCCAATATAATAATATCAGCAGGTTGAATAGAAACAACAATATCAACATCACGAGTTGTCCGAACTTCCCCGTAGGCGATTGCCGCGACACCCCCGGTGATATAATAGGGTATATTTAGCGATTCAAAAATGGGGTGCAATTTTTCAGCCAAAGCAATTGAATCTTGAATCCAATTCATTTGATTTTGAGTAGAAGTCAAACCGGGAAAATTATTGTCTCCCAACCAAGCCCAAGCCAGCTTTTGAAACAGTTCCGCATCGGATAGCTGATAAAAACGTTGTCTAAAACAGGAGATAGAAAACCGACGGGCATTTTTATTCATTGCCGCCCCCATTTCCAAACGCTGCGAGGGTGAGCGTTTTTTCAACAACTCAAACCCTAATAAATCTGTTTGGGGAGTTGTATCTGTTGATTGCGGTTTGTAGCCGTTCTTTACTTTAAATTTCGGAATTGATGACTTCATTCATTTTACCTACTTATAGAGTTAAATACTATAGATTTTAACCCAGTTATCTTTGACACTTTAACCTAAAATTTTAAAGACAAAAAATAAAATTTAACAAATTACATTTAACAGATTAAATAATAAAAAATTTATAAATAAAGCCGTTCAACTTGCTGTTTTTGACAAACCAGAAAATCTTTAAGTTTTGACTAAGATTCTTGCCGTGCTAATTTAACTTCTAAAGTGGCAATATTCTGTTTATTGTTGAACGTAATATAGAACAGTTCTAATGCTTGGTATCCCAAGATTACCCGGTCTATTTCTGGAAGTTGTCCGACAAAAACGGGGACTTCTATTTGATGCTCATCAACAAACATTTGTCCCCGATAAATCAAAAAATCAGCTTCTCCATTCGCAGTAGGTACTCCCCTTTCTGTAGCGATATATTGCCAACCTAGAGCTTCAACATCTTGAACATGAATTCCTAAGATACCCGATGTGAAACCCGTATCAATTCAATAATTGATAATGAACAATGGATAATGGATAATTACCTCTCCTTGAAAGAAGAGGATTGAATTTAAGGAAAATATTTTCTTTTGAGTTTCTTCATAAATGAAGTACGGTCAGACCCAATTAACTAATTATCAATTATCAATTATCAATTATCCATTGATAAAGCATCTACTGGAATCAATTCACCATCTGAAGTTATTAAATCTATTTCAAAATAAATTCCTTGCCTGGTAATTCTGCCATTAATCATTTTTGTCCGACGAACCCTGATTGATTTAACTGGTAGATGCACAAGATAGTCTTCGGAAAGTATAAATGGCTCCTCAAACAAACTCCCGTATAGGTCGAATCCAAAAAGTAAACGCCCGTGTCAGGATCTATGGCAATATACCAATCGCAATAATTTTTTCTTAAGTTGGGCTTGATTCGTTGGAGTATAATCCAAGCTTTATCGAGTCGCTGACGGGCTTCTGAGTGGCGCTGTTTGAATGAGGTTTCGGAAAGGGGATTAACTTCAAATAAGCGTCCGGGTTTGGTGCTTCTTGGGAGCGAACTTGCTTTGAGCATCGTTTTTATTGATTAACTAAATCCATTGTTTTTATTTTATCATACAAAATTGTCCCCCCAAAAAAGAGGTTGTTTAATGCAGTCCCCATCCCAAACAATAAAAGAATAGTTCGGTTTAGCGATTAAAGTTTAAATCTCCCGATTGTGGGTATAATTAATCTAACTCTAAAACCTTAAAAATATGATATAATTTGGTAAAGGTCTTGAGAAATTTGTCCTCCTCATTTATACTCAATTTAAAATTATTAGTTGTAAAAAACGAGAAGCAATCATGGATATACACGAAGCATTAGAATTAATTCAAGAGTGGGTTAACCATCTAGAAGACCAGCAATTACCTCAAGTTTGCCACGATAGCGGTAACGACTTTTTTGCTTTCTTGAAGCGTAAAGGCTTCGATCCAGGCACTTTCATCAGAACTGTCACTCCCATTATCGGCTATCATCCCCGTAATCTTTGGAGTCAAGCCGATGCTGCTACTTTAAGAAGGGCAATATCCGGTTATCATGGAACTGAATTTGAACTGTCTCACGAAGAATTGCGCCGCTCTGACAGCAACAACGAATGGCTCAGACAAGCTACTGAACATCACTTTTCGGAGGATTAAAATGGAAACTCTCAGTCGAAAAACTTATAAGTCTATTGAGAAAATCAACTCGCGATCTGTTGCTACTTTAGAAGACTATATTAGCAGCTACAATTCTGGGGTTCAGTTGGCTGAAAATGCTGAAGGTTGGGATGATTATCCCATAGATTTTGAACACTCCAGCGATACCGTTTTGAGACTAATTGCGGGGGGTAATACGGCGTGGCATTTACCTTTTTTCTATTCGGATATGACTCTAGCTTTGAGGAGTTTGTTGGATGAGGACGATTATTCTTGGGCGATCGCTAAGTTTATTGCTAAATTCTTGTTAGAAAGTTTGCCTGAAGATAGTTTAGATCCAGATATTCAGCCCTTTCTTGAATCGATCTGTAATTCTACTTTTTCCTTTAATACTCGACTCCTTAAATGTAGTTGGCCTGCACCTGCTGAATTTTATCGAAAAACGTTACAGTGGAGTATGATTGAATGGGCTGAGAATGCGGAGATTGAGAGAAAAGCGAAGAAAGCGACTCAAGTTGAATTGATTGTTCAGGGTAGAGAAGATGAATGGAAGCCAGAATTATTGATGGAGTTGAGAGGAGAATCTTAACAAAGATAAAGTCATCACTATTTAATGTAGAACACTAATTCAAATTATACCTCAGAATTCACAATATACAATCGATAAGCCGGAAATAGTTCTTTAAAGGTTTGTTGAGTTGTGGGATGGACAAACTTAATCCACCATTCTCCTGGAGTATACTCGAATTCTTGGTCAACGATTCCCCTCATTCCGGTAACTATTCGTTTAGGGTCTAATAAAATTTCAACTTCCACACCCGGATATAATTGTTTATGAATGTGTTTTTGTAAAAGGTCTTTCCATTGCATTAATTCTTCAAATTTGTCCTCTGTTTCCCGCAGTTTATTCTCAGCACTTCTGAGTTCCAATTCCAACTTATATTCTTCTTTTTTTGGTAGATTGCCGCTCTCCGGATTTTTTAGTTCGGCAATTAGCGATTGAAGCTGGCGGTTTTCATGCTTCAACCGGGTTAATTGACTTTGCGCTCGTTCGGTTCCCATCATTCGTTCAAATCGATATCCCAATGCTTCATCTTGTTCGGATAAAGTACCTGACCATTTCGTTTTCGGATGGTCATTTCGGTCAAAACCAACAACTAAATCATCAATTACCGTTGTTTGACTGTCTTTTTCTGGAGAAATTACCCGAATGCGATCACCTAACTTTAATTCTTTGAGTTGAACTGAAATAAATACAGGTTTAAAAACAGCGTTATTATCATTGGCTTCTGAATCTTGTTGATGGAGATAGGCAATATATTCGTCTCGTTCTTTGAGTTGACGTTGTAATTGCTCAATTTGATGGGATTCTGTGGATTCTGTTAATTCAATTGATTTAGAGATTAGTTCAATTTGCTGAGAATCAGTTTCGAGTTGAGATTGTAACTGCTCTAACTCATTAGGGTGATTAGAATCATTATTTTGAGGAGAAGATGGAGTTAATTGCGATTGGAGTTGCTGAACTTGCTCTTGAAGTTGAGCGTTTGCTTGTCGTTCTGTTTCGAGTTGAGATTGTAACTGTTTTAACTCATTAGGGTGATTATAATTATTATTTTGAGGAGTTGATTCGGTTAATTGAGTTAATTGAGTTAATTGAGTTAATTCGGTTAATCGTTGTTCAAGCTGCTGAATTTGTTCTTGAAGTTTAAGATTACTTTGTTGTTCAGTTTCCAGTTGTGATTGCAGTTTTTGAAGTTGTAATTCGGAATTCTCTAAATTCTCCCGATTTTCTAAATCCTCTAAATTCTCTGAACCCAAGTTTACTGTTTTATACTGGGGTGAAGACTGAAGGTAAGTTGATGTCGATTGCTCTGGAGTTATCGTAACTGATTTCGGGTCAAAGTTCTGGCACAGTTGCTTGATTCTTTGTTCTGTTTGATTTATATCCACCATCAACTGTTCTTGGGCTTGTGCTGTGACAGTTTCATTGAGTTGGGCTTTGAGATTAACGAGGTTCGCCGCTAACTTAGCTAATTCAATGGTAACTTGATTGGGTTGAACTGGATGCTTCGGAGTCGATGCAGGTGTGGGCGACTTCTGTTCCCCTTGTTCTTCAGCAATTAGGTCGTTAATCTGTTTGATGGTTAACTTCTGTGAACCCGATAGGATTCTTTTAACCAGTTCATCACTCGCACGGGAAAGGGCGAAAATTGCCCCCGTTGCCCATCCCATCATTGATTCTACCTGTTCGGGAACTCGTTCGGCTAAATCAACAATTTTTAGCCAGTTACGGATTGTTTTTTCGGCATCGGGGAAGTAATATGCCAACCAACCTCGAAATTGCTTGGCACTAAGCTGTTCTCGCAGTTGATTGATACGACGGGCCAGTTCTAATGCCTCTAGATTGAATTTTCTCAAACTGATCCGAATCCCGTCAACTAAGGACTCAGCCTCATTTTGCAGTGATTCACAGATATCACCATAGTTGAAGGGGGGTTTAAATCCAGTTGGGCTAGATGCTACAGTAGTCATGATATTGAAATTAAAAAGGTTTTTTGAAAGCCAGCCGTCTTGTGCTGGTCTTTTTTTGTCTCAATAACAGTATAATAACACAACTATAGCATTGTTACAACGCTATATTAACATTAAAATAAAGAAACTTAACATTGTAGAATGGTTATAGAACACTTACAAAAACTGACTAATGACATCTGGTAGTTCTCGATTTAATGTTTATATTGAGCCGGAGTTGAAGACGGATGCTGAAAAACTGGCTAAAAAACAGCGTCGTTCTCTATCTGCACTCGTTTGCGTTTTACTGGAGAAGGCGGTTCAAGAAGCAAAAGAAAATGGTGAGATTACCGATTCTGATTAAGTCATCCGTTCACCGTCTTGAAAAGGCGGTGACGGAGGATGAGGTGCTTCCCGAGTCAAGTCGAAAATCAAAACTATTACAGTTAAGTTGATTTGAGGAGCGTTAATCATTGGATGGAAATCTTTACACATTAGTTTGAGGTCAAGTCACTGCAAGTTTTCTGTCAGAAAGTTTGTCGTTAATGGTGAGGGTGCTTTAAGATTTGGACTCAACTCAGAAGTTAATCGAAATTCACAAACTTTTTGGGTTTGATATTAATGTAACCTTCTGTCTTCTTTCCGACTTCCGACTTCTAACTTCCGACTTCTATAATACCCGCCCGGAGTTTTGAGCGGGTATCGAAACTTGGGCTAGACTTCGGCTTTTTGCTCTTGTTCAAGCCACTGGGAATGGGCCTCTTGGTCCCCACCAAACGAGTCAATTGAAACTTGGCGCTCCGGCATCGGGTGGAGGGGGGCGTTGATGGGATTATACTGACAATAGCAAATCACAATCATGTCAAAGTCCATTCCAACGGGTAAATCTGGCCTATAAACTTCGACCCGCGAGACTTCCCAATCGCTTTGGCGGTGATGAGTCTTGGCTTCGGGATACTGACTATCGCAGAATTGCTCAACTTTGATAAATTCTGGGGGTCGGTATCCGGGTTCGGGTAGGGGACTGTCCGAACAGTCGTAATGCTCAAACAGGGTTTTTGTTAGTGACCCGGTATGAGCATATTTACGTTCCTGCCATCCCGGTTGACGTTTTTCGGCTCGAAATACAATCCATTTTCGCATTAGTCTTCCTCCGTTTCTGTCTCATAATAAGATTTGGGAAATTCGGTTGGCCCACCGAATACGCAATCAACGGTTAATATGGAGTTCCCCGTTTCTTCTACATCTAGTAATTGCCAATTATACTTGGATGCCATTTCGTAGCAGCATTCATCATCGGCGGCGGCGTGACGTGAAATATTGTTTTGCTCATCGTAACGAGGTTTTATCATTAAGTTTTACTCCTCGGTAATTTATTATTGAGTTGGGCAAAATTAACCAATGTTTTAGAGAAGTCAGAAGCGTAGTTCAAGCAGTTTTTTGGGAGATTAATTAAATTTTTAAATAAAAAATAATTTTAAAAAATTTAAAATTAAAACTCTAAAAAACTAATAACTTATGACTTCAGAACTTCTGACTTTTGTACTTATTTCCTCCTTAAACTCCTCTAAATTGACACCAGCGTTGAGCCATTGTTAACGTCTCCGGGGTATTTTCTAGCATCAAATCGGCGAAGGCAAAAATTCTTTGGTAATGGTCGCTAACTTCTCGCTGACTAGCCCATTCTCCCCGCCAGTGCGAGATAGTTGAAGTCGATAAACCGCAAAGTTGAGCCATTTGTTGAGATTCAAAATCCCAACGATTTTGAAAAACATGAAAGTCGAGGGACATTCTACAGATTAGGTCAAACAATTGTTCGTTATTGGGATTCATTTTGTACCTTTAAGTTGATGTTTTTTGGTTTCGTTAAATGAAGGCAGATGGCAGAGGGCAGATGGCAGAGGGCAGATGGCAGTGCGATTCGTTCTAGGTAGGAGCCGCTAGTTTCTAGCGGGGTATGACTTAGGGATGTACCTCAAGTACATCTAACTCTCTAAAGTATGAAGGTGAAAGTCCTTCCCGCCAGGGGTGGCGTGAATCCTGACCTGACCACAGTGAGTAGACTCGGAATTCTACAGGCTGAAGCTGGTAGCAGGGCGGAATCAGTTGAAAAATAAGCAGGTGTCAACACTGCCGCTAATAGGAAGACAATACGAGTAAACAGGTTCATTAAAAGTGTCTTATGCCCTGGCTGTAACCTGAAAAACAAAATGCAGACCACATCATCGATTATTCTCGCTAGATTTTTAGCCTTGGTACTAGCAACCCTGAGAAGATGACAGGCAAACTGAACCGCTCTAAGTTGTCAAAACAATCCTTTAGAGGGAACGAAGAAAAACGATTTCTAAGTCTAGGTAAGGTCGAAAATCTAGTAGGCAAGACGAGATGCGGAACTCTTAGAAGTCGGGTAGGACAGAGCGTAATTGCTCTGAGGCAATCAGAACAAATAATGTCAAGGAGAGTATAGTTAGACACATGAAGAACAATCTTTATAGTGAACGTTGGAAAAGCCAAAGCTGGAAGAAATTGCGGCAAAATCTTTTTCGCCTCCAACACAGGATTTGGAAAGCTAGTAGAGTTGGTGACAATGTACGTGTCCGAAATCTGCAAAAACTTGTACTGAGAAGTCTCGCGGGTAGAATGCTTGCTGTTCGTCAAGTGACTCAACTCAATAAAGGCAAGAAAACTGCTGGAATTGATGGCAAGAAAAGCTTGAGCTTTAAACAAAGATTTGAACTAATTGAGCTACTTCAAAAGTATGTATTCAATTGGAAGCATCAAGGTTTAAGAGAATGTCCTATCCCTAAATCTGATGGGACAAAAAGGATACTCAAGATGCCAACTATCAATGACAGAGCTTGGCAATGTTTAATCAAATATGCCATCGAACCCGCACACGAGGCACATTTTCACGAAAGAAGTTATGGGTTCCGCCCCGGACGTTCAGCCCACGATTGTCAGAAGATGCTATTTAATAATCTAAGTAGCCTCAAAAACGGACATCGTAAATATATCCTCGAAATGGATATCGACAAATGCTTCGACCGAATTGACCAAAAAGATTTACTCAACAGAGTTATCTGTCCGAAGTCAATACAAATGTGTCTATGGAGATGTCTAAAAGCTGATGTCAATCCAGAAATGTACAAAGACTATGAAGATAGTTATGGTGTACCACAAGGCAGCATTATTTCTCCATTACTTGCCAATATATCACTTGATGGAATCGAAAAATTAGGCAATTGTATCAGATACGCAGACGACTTAGTATTCATCATTGACCCCAAGAAATACAAATCATTTGAATCCATAGGTGATATCACCCGGACAATTCAGATGGAAGTTCAATCATTTTTACAAATCAGGGGTCTTGAAACAAAGCCGAGCAAGACAAGGCTAGTACATTCGACAGATGGATTCGATTTTCTCGGATGGCATTTTTATGTTCAGAAAAATAACTCTAAATTTAGAAGTGTTCCATCTGAGAAAAATTTCAAAGCTTTCAAGAAGAAAGTTAAATTCATCGTCAATAACTCTACTTATGGTGCAAAAGTAAAGGCTGAAAAGTTATCGTCGGTCGTCAGAGGATGGAGAAACTACCATCGACATTGTCAGATGGATGGTTCCCGCTTCTCCCTATGGGATATAGATGAAAGAACAAGAAAAGTCTTCATCAAAGAAAAGAAAGTTAACAAACACATGGCTGTTAAATTAGTGAACAAAGCTTTCCCTAAAGTCTCATGGTCAGAAAATAGACATATTAATGTTGAAGGAAAAAGAAGTCCTTTCGATGGAGACATAGTCTATTGGAGCAAGCGAAACTCTAAACTCTACGATGGAATGACAGCCAAAGCTTTGAAAAGGCAAGACCATAAATGTGAACACTGCGGACTTGCATTCGTAGATGATGAAAAAGTCGAACTTCACCATAAAGATGGCAATCATAATAACTGGAATTGGAGGAATCTAAAAGCCGTCCATAGAAGCTGTCATCAATCTATTCACATGAGCAAAGATGAGATAACAGAATCGAAGATGGATCACACCAATAATCCATTTTAGATAGCCAACTCATCGTTAAGATTGTCGGGAGCTGGATGCGTAGAAATACGCACGTCCAGATCTAACAGAGAGGGGCGGAAGGTAATACTTCCCCTCGACTCTACCAAATTTTTGCAAATTAATTGAGCGTGCGCCTTAAATGAAAACCAGTTATTAATTTTCAATTTGGCAATACACTCCATCAGCATAGATGCCTCCTGCCGTCTGCCTTAAGAGCGAAGTTCGTCAAGGGGAGCAATATCATCTGAGAAGGCAAAATCATAGTGAACAATTGAATAACTCGGACTATCTTTATCGAGGGAAATTAAATAGTGCAGTCCGGTGATTTTGCAGTTGGATTGAGTCGTATAAATTACCCCGGAAATTCGTCCAAAATCGGGATTTTTTACCTGATACTAAGTCCGATTGTCAAAACCCACTTATAATAGAGGAAAAGTGACGGAGACAAGACAGATGCCTAAAAAAGCTGCTCTAGCAAATCACTATAGTTGTGAGGAACTGAAACAAAAGTATCTTAAAAGTAAAGATGGAGTCGAATCAAGAAGATGGCATTTACTGTGGAAAGTATCCTTGGGGTGGACAATCAAAAATAGTGCGGTCGCAGTAGGGATTAGTTATGAGTATGGGAAAGAAATTGTTAAGAAATATAATAATTTAGGAGAGAAAGGGGTAGAAAACTTAAAAAATAAGAAGCGTCTGCATCGAGGAGCCAAACCCGCCTTATTAAGTGAAGAGGAGCTCAAAAAATTAAGTCAAGAGTTAGAATCAAGACCTTTAGATGGAGGGATTTGGACTGGACCCAAAGTAGCTCGTTGGATAGAGAAAGAAAAGGGAATGAAAAAAGTCTGGAACCAACGGGGGTGGGACTATCTAAAAAAGCTCAAATACTCATGGCAGACTCCAAGACCCAAACATAACAAAGGAAATCAAATAGAACAAGAGGAATTTATCAAAAACTTACCGCAAAAAGTGAAAAAGTTAGAAGAAAAGCATCCCAATTCACAAATAGAACTGTGGTTTTTTGATGAACATCGGGTGGGATTAAAACCCATATTGAGGAAGGTCTGGTCAAAAAGGGGAGTCAGAGCAACGGCAAGAGTTGAACATCATTATCAATGGTTATATGTGTATGGGTTCGTGCAGCCGAAGACCGGAAAAACTTTATGGTATTTAATTCCAAGAGTCAACACTCAATGGCTTAACCTGGTGTTGAAAAGTTTTGCTGAAGAAGCGGGGATTTCAGCCTCAAAAAAGTGTTATTAGTAGAAGATAATGCCGGATGGCATCGCAGCCAAAAAGTCCAAATTCCTTCCGGAATTGAAGTGGAGTTTTTGCCCCCCTACTCACCCGAATTACAACCGGCAGAAAGACTTTGGAAATTAATAGATGAACCCTTAGTCAATGAGTGTTTTGAGAGTTTGGATGAAATCGAGGAGTTGTTAATCAAACGTTGTAATATTTTGAGTAATATGAAGGAGGAAATTAGGAATTTAACTAATTATCATTGGCTCGATTCTGTTTAGGGGGGGTATGACAACCGGATTTGGTAT
>JAYKHV010000132.1:0-61488 GCA_035285085.1 Lyngbya sp.
GTTAACATTAACTGGGCAATTAATTTGATGAAGATGTTTTCTTATTTCTGGCAAGAAGATCGCTAAGATAGCAGCCTCTAGGTATGTTAAATAATTTTTCCCATAACAATAGCTTTTGAACTTCAGCTCTGAGTGCTTTTATAAAATCAGGATAATTGGAGCAGTCACGGGTTCCCGAGTTATTGCTAGGAGATACCATTAGAGTAAAAAAGTCTAATTGCAACCGCCTTTATTATAAAGTATATTTGGGAAATTGATCAAATCAAAAAATCATACTTTAGCTTGATTCCAGCGCCGCGACTTCTTCAACTCAAAACCAGTATCCATTACCCTAAATATGAGGCTTTCAACCGACTTTCCTCCGGGATCGTAGCGAAAAGCATGATGTCCATTTCCTTTGCCTGCCTTTTGTAAATCTTCTCGAAATTGATCGGCAACAATCCTATCAATAACTCTACCATTCTCAACCACTTCAACCGTTAACTTCATAAAAGGAAAATCCGGACACCACACCCAACCCGGAATACAATTGCTATTTTCATAATCAATAAATCCTTCAAATGATAATTGTTCAACATTTTCTCCTCCCGGTATTAAAGCCATTGCTTCTCTGGCAACTATCATTGGCTTGATGCCGCCATTATTTTTGGGTATTGGCTTTTTTTGGTCTTGATCAAAATTAAATAAAATCTCAGATTTAACATCTTTAATAATTACATAATCGTCAGCTTTAAACTCTGAACTATTGGCAGCCAAAGCTTTTTGAGGAATCTCTATATTGTGAACTTTAAAGAAAATTGTCATCAGACCAAATACGCTGATCATTTGTGGCATATGAAATTCCCGTGTCCGAATTGCATTTAGTGTTTTTTGTCGATCTATGAATTGCCATAAAGGAGATTCTGCACGCTCGGCAAAAATTTCAAAAATAGCCGATCTAAATTTCGGATTTTTATTAATTGTATGCTGCCAACTTCCATGTGATGGCGTATTATTACGAGCCAGAATCGGTTCTTTAAAGATTGAGTTTGTAGCTCCATAATCCGTTAGACCGCGATGCCAAGTCTGTTGAGCAAATGGTATTTCTAACAAACTAGGTTCCAGACGACGCAACATAGCAAAATGTATTAACTCTTGTTGTCTTTGAGTCGCATTAAGAGCAAAAGCTAACCTAATTAAACCTGTAGAATTAATTGGCATTACAACTTGATTACTATCCGCATCTTTTCTACGGGCTGATCCTAACCAATTGGGAATGCGTTCTTTAATATAGTATAGATCTGGAATATCATTAAACTCTGAGCCTGGCCCCAAATAATTTTCCATTCTGTTCAGAATTTTTGTGGAAATTTTTCTCCGCACATCTTCTTTTAATATCCCCAAAGGATCAAAGGGGCCGTGAGCGGAAATCATCTGCTCGGGATTGGGCATTGTTGCGTAATTGAAAGGCTTTTTGATGTAGCCTTTAAACACTTCGCCAATGAAACCGGCCAGCACCAAACCTTTCGCACATTGTTTTCCTGCCTTCAAATCCCACGCACCAAACATTCCATCATTTTGAAATACATGAGTCGCTAATCTTCTGAGTAGTTCTTCTGTTGGTAAAGTGGGATCTCTAAATCTACCGGGTTTGTTTGTAGTATGAGGCAGTTGTAAATGATTGGCTAATTGTTTAGCTACAATTACATCTGGATGGTCTTCAATACCATTGGTAAACAAACGTAGCTTGTCCCTTAAACCAGCTTGTAAAGCTAGAGCTAAAATCAATCGACTATCTTTCCCGCCTGTCAGTGCTAGTGGGATATTTTCTGCACTATTAAATATCGCTTTGACATTAGCCAAACATTCATTAACACCTTGCTCTACAATTTGATAAAAAACTTCTGGGTTTTTAACATCAGCTTTGCTTGGAGCATTTTGATAAATCCAATTTTTATTTTCATCAACTTTTAACTCACCATTGTAGAGTTTAATTATAGCTCCCTGCGGCAGCCGAGAAACCCCTTTTATATATGTATCTTCTCCGATCATATATCCCACGAGCGGCAAGGCAAGCATAGCTTCTAAGTTATATTCATACTGGTCATCAATGTGAGGTAATAATGCGATGCGGTTTGTTATAGAGGAGACATTCCTATTTTTTGAATAATAAATATGTTCAATACTTAATCTGTCGTTAAAAGCGACAACATTACCGTCATCTGAAGCATAAATAATTGCATATTCTCCAGCTATCAAATCTCTAACTCGCTCGCTATCAAAATTATGTTTTCGCAGCATTACATAAACATCAAAAGCTGTTAATATTTTTCCGGAACTCTCTGTTCCTACAGATGACCAACAATAACCTTGAAGTAGGGTGATTGAGTTAATTATACCCTCGGATTGATTCACATATATTTGCTCGTTGGTAGAGTAGAAATAGTTGTCGGTAGCAAAATGAAATAAGGCTAATTTATGATTGGCTAAAAAGTAGGAATTATAAGACTGATACTGAATATGAATTACTTGTTTTGCTGATTGAATTAATCTTTCCTCCTGATTTTTGTCAAAAGCTGTCAAAGACGACCTAAGTAAAAATATTCCCATGATTAATTATCCTTCAATTAAAGTTACAAATTTGAGCCACTCAACAGTTTTTTATCCTTAACCCTGTTTCTAGAATTTACTGATTAATATCCAATCATAGCAATAGTTATTTGACCCAACTCATCCCGACCTGACATTTACGAAACATTAGTAACATCAATAATAAATTTTAGTCTCTCCCTCTCGCCGACATATTCACCTCATTTAATCTCTCAATAACAGTGACAATTTCCCCCGATCTTTTCTCAAAACTATGATTCTCACCGATCAATCTCACCAACTCTAACCTTTTTCCAACATTCTCGCCCTTTTGCTGCAAACATTCTTTTACTTTGATGGGTAGATCTTTCGCCTCACGATAAACTGTAATTTTATCTCCAAATACGGCTTCTAACCCGGGAACTTCATCAGTGATAATCATAGCACCACAAGCGCCTGCATCAAACAAACGATTGGAAATAAATCCTTTTTTTCGCATTGTATCCCAATGATCGTTTAAGAGTACCCCACATCGAGTGTAATAGCGCCGCAAAATTTCATTGGGGATGTACTCTCCTTTCAGATATCCGGGGGGAAGTAAAGGTTCCCAGTTGGTGCCATAAACATCGACTTTTAACCCAGTTTCTACCGCATCTTTGACGATTTTGCGGTAAACTTTGCGAGAATTTCCAACAAACAAAATTTCTCCGACTTCTTCATCGCCCGTTTCATCAGGATAGAATAATTCGGGATCGGTACACTGCAACAAAGGTTGAACCGGAACCTGAACCTTTCGCTGCAATTCTTCTGCATAGGAATAGGAGGCGACAAAAACATGGTCATACTGCTCATATTCTTCTAAAGATACCTTATCGGGATGGCTAATATTCCACATCAAATTAATCTGATAAGGTTTGGGTTGATATTGACTCAATCCCCGAATAACCAGGGCGACATCATCCCCATAACTTTGAGGATTTTCCCACTCGGGTAAAATATCAATTCTTACCGAATGTCCCTGACGTTCAAAAGCCCGTTTTAACGCTTTAGCAAAATGATAATCGCCCCACTCGTTCGCCTGTTTCCACTCCGGTACGCCTATCTTAATTCCAATGCGATACTTGAGTGTCATTTTATCTCGCAAGTTGGTAAAAACGGTTTGGGCGCGATGGTTATAGGTGTGTTTTTCTTGAATAATTTGCTGCAACTGTTCGACTCGCTGACGGCGCAAAGATTCGTCTGTTAAATAAGTCCATAAAACCTGTTCTAAAGACTCGGCAGAATCATAAGTTGGTAACAACCCATCAAAGGCTTCTTGATTTCCCAATTTGCCATTTGTGACGACTAAAGCACCAGCCGCGATCGCATCAAATACCCGAGAATTTGTAGAAGCCCACTCTTTTGTCACCGCATTCGCATCATCAATGACAATCTTTGTAGAAGCATAAACCTGGGGTAACTTCGTGTAAGATATTGCCCCGCGATTAAATTTTTCAAACTTACTAAACTGTTCCCAGTTATGTCCGTATAAGGCAAACTCAAACGGCAGATTTTCCGGGTTTAAGTAGTTGATAATCTCTCGGGGAGAGTTCCAAAAACTGCCTGTAAAACAGTAATCTGATTTTAAATCTGCATTGAATTCTGCTTGCTGTTCAAACCGTTCTAAGTTCGTTGCAATCCGAACTAAAGTTACAGGTTTAGATAACTTTTTGGAAACATAATCGGCAGCTTTTTGAGAGGAACACCAGAAACAATCATAATGTTGTGCTGACTCGCTGGAAGCCCAAACTTCAAACCAATTTCGCGCCCAAGCCACCTTAACTAATGCGGGTTTAGCATTTTCAATTAAGCGTAAATCGTACTCGTGGCGCATGACCACAATCACATCTAATTGATGCAAATTGTACCACTGCGGCCCTTCAGATAAATAGAAGACTTCCCATCCATATTCTTGAACCAACTGTTCGCCCAACTCTACTGCGGTAAAATAATCGCCTGCTGCGGCTTCTAAATCAGCATCGGTAACTATAAACCCAATTCGCAAAGGATGAGAAGTCCAGTACATTCCTTTTTCAAAGAAATCTTGGAGATGACGGCGACGAACATAGTAGCCAAAACGCCGTTCTAATACATCTTTATTGTTAACCAGTCGTTTTTGAAAGGACTCGGAAGGCTTCCCACTAAATCGAGAAAAACCTCGATGATGAAATGCGGTTAAATGATTCGCACAAATAATTTCACGACCTAATTTTTGTCCAAAATCTAAACAGAAATCTACATCTTCATAACCGTAGAAATATTCCTCACAAAAGCCTTTGGCTTCGATAAAATCTTGGCGGCGACACATCATTAACGCACCCGTTACCACTGGAACTCGCCAAGAGACCGATTGAAAACTTAACATCTGCGGTGCATATCGCACTTCAAAGGGATAGAAGGGTTCAAATTGAGTATAGAAATTAAACTGAACCCCCAAGTGTTGAGTGGGAGGTTGAGCAAGCGATCGCTCTGATACAATATCTAACAGCTTCACCCCGACAATTCCTATGGTTTCATCCCGCATTAAATCTACTAATCCGGGAATAATATCTTGACACAGAGTAATGTCATTATTCATAAATAGGAGTAGGGGCGCTGTGGTTTGATTAACTCCTAAATTATTAGATTCTGAGAACGAATAATTTTCTCCTCGGGGAATCACCTTAATCGGTAACTGTTTTGACCATTGCTGACAGACGGAAACACTCTCATCTGTTGAACCGTGATCGATAACAATCAGTTCAATATCTTGATAAGAATTGTACAGCAAGAATGACTCAAATAAATTCTCAAGGAGTTTGGCACCGTTGAGATTTAAAATGACAATTCCCACCAAAGGTTTTGTAGAAGCTGGCAGATTTAAAGGAGGTCGATAAACGAGTTGGTTCGCCACCGAAACTTTACTTTTTTGAGAACTTTGATGTTTCTTACCATCGGTTCCAACTAAAACTTTAACCGGAGATTTTTTCAGATGTTGACCCGTTTCACTAATTTTAACGCTGACTTCTACCAAACCATCACTATTCAGCGAAGGCGGGATTTTCAGTTCAAATTTGTGACATCCATGAGTTTTAAAAGCATCTGCTAAATCCTGGCGAAACTTATTAGCAGGATAAATTCCGATTAAATTATTACCGACGAAAACATCCACAAATACGACTTTATCGGGGTTAGATTTTTGGCGTACCCATCCATAAACAAACTCGCTGGAAACCGCATCTAAGCAGCCTTCATAATCGGTTTCGGGTGCTGTTAACTGATTTTTTCGATGGAGATAAGCCGCATCCGCAGCAGCTTGTTTAATCCGAGTTTCTTCAAGTCTTTTAACTGCTTTTGTAAATTTTGGATTCAGTTCAACTGCTTTTTGATACGAACTAATTGCCTGCTTGAGTTTTCCGGTTTGTTCGAGTGCTTCTGCCAAATTATAATGATAGTTGGCATAACCTGGGTCTAATTCTATCGCTTTTTGATAAGAGGCGATCGCTTCTGACCACTGTTTTAATTTCGCCTGGGCTTCTCCCAAATGATTATAGATTCTGGGGGATTGATCGTAAAAGTCTAGGGCTTTTGTATATTCTGCAATTGCTTCCTCCCATCGTTGAATCACGGCTAAAGCGGCACCCAAATGATGATGTAGATCGGCGGATTCTGGAGACAGTTTAACGGCGGTAGAATAGGCTTCTATCGCCTCATTAATACTTCCTTTTTTCTGAAGCAATTGTCCTAACTTTTTATATAAATCAAAATCATTAGGATTCTTTTCAACTTCTTGACGATATTTTAAAATTGCATCCTCTAGAAGTTCTAATGCTTCATAATCTTGAGAAGTAATTGCTGTGGCGAACTGAATCTTATTTTCAGATAAAGGATTTATCTGATTTTTTTTTTTCAAAACCTCTTCTAACTGATCAGTAATATTGGCATCTTCGGGTTCTAACTGTTGTGCCATTTGATAGAATACAATCGCCCCATCTAACTGATTAAATCGGACTAAAGTTTCCGCCAACTGACAGTATAATTGAGCATCATCGGGTTTAATTTCTAACGCCTTGTGATAAATGGCAACGTGATCGGGATTTTGTTGGATAACTTGCCGATAATACCCTAACGCTTCGTTTAAGTCTATCATTGCCCGTTCCCGCAACGCATCGGCTAATTTTTCTTCTATTGCGGGTAAGTCCGACTGCAATTTTTGGGCGTTTCGATAGGCGACAACGGCTTCTTCCCAGTTTTCTAACTTCGCTAATACTTCCCCTAAATTGTAGTGTGACCAAGGAAATTCTGGGTTTAATTCGGTGGCTTTGCGATAGGGAATAACGGCTTCTTCCCAACGTTCTAGCTTGACCAACGCTTCGGCTAAACTGTTCTGTGACCAAGAAAATTCGGGGTTTAATTCTATTGATTTTTGGTAATATTCTATCGCCTCTTCCCACCGTTCTAACTTTAACAAAACATCGGCTAATCCGTTATGAACCCACCATACATCTGATTTTAATTCTATGGCCCGACGATAAGCAGAAATCGCTTCTTCAAACTGTTCTTTATCCCGCAATAAATCGGCAATTTTTTGATAGGCTTCCCCGTAGTTTGAATTTAATTCAGTGGCTTTTTGATAGCAGTTAATCGCTGCTTCTGTCTCTCCCGCTTGCACGAGGGCATCGGCTAAACATTTATACGCTTCTGCATCTGCATTCTCGTCTAATTCCATCGCCTGACGCAACACAGAAGCCGCTTCTTGCCATTGTTCTTGTTTGGCTAATACTTTTCCTAAATTGTAGTAAGAGGCGGCAAAATTGGGATTGAGTTGAATGGCTTTTTGGTAGGCTGCGGTTGCTTCTCCTAAGCGCCATTGTTGTTTAAAAATTTCCCCAACTTGATAATAAGCTAAGGCAGAATTCGGGTTTAACGCTATTAGTTTTTTATAGATTTCTAGGGCGTCTTGGGGCTGTTCCTGTTGGGCTAACAGTTGAGCTAAACTCTGATAATATTCGGGTTGTTTGGGTGCCAGTTCGGTCGCCTTGCGGTAAGCTTGCAAAGCATTAACGGCATCTCCCTGTAAGCGTTGAATTTCACCAATACCGTGATAGGCACCTGCCAAGTTAGAATTTAACTGCAAAGCATGGCGATAACAATTCATCGCCGCTTGCAATTGTCCTTGCTGTAGGCGAGTATTTCCCAGTTTCAAATGATCTTCTGCGGTAGCTTTTTCGGGTTCTAACTCGTAGGCTTTTTCTATACAGTGAGAGGCTTTTTGATGTTCTCCCATTTCACTAAAGATTTTCGCAACATTGCGATAAGCCCCCGCAAAATCAGGTTTTTGACTAATGGCTTGTTGATAATAGGAAATCGCTTTTTCTAACCGTTCCTGTTGGGCGTATAAACTGCCTAAATTGGCATGAACTTCTGGATAATGGGGCTGAATATTTACGGCTTTTTCATAGGAACGAATAGCAGCGGAAATCTCACCCAACATCTGTAAGGCATTGCCTTGAATTTTATAAGCAACGGCTAAATCTGGTTTAATTTTTAACGCCGTTTGACAGGTGTTAATTGCCGCTTCCCATTTTTGAATGGCACAAAAGGCTGTGGCTTTTTCGATTAATTCTTCGGGTTTAGGGGGTTGGGGTTGAGAAGGAGGCTTAACGGAAATTCCAGCGCCATTTGCCATGATTGTAGCTGAACTCACGGCGGCTGCTAACGTATCTTCTGGGGGAATTTCTTCTGGTTTTTCAGCCGGTGCTAACGTATCGGTTGGTGTATTTAATACTGTGGGTTTTTGTTGGAGATTTTGTTGGGCATTCAGTTCAATTGCCTTGCGATAATAGGGGGTTGCCTCTTGCATTTTCCCCTGTTGTTTCAGCGCATCTGCTAAACTTTGATAAGCGGCAGATAGATTGGCATCGCGTTGAATAGCATTCCGATAACAAGTAATCGCTTCTTCTATTTGACCCTGCTGCCTTAACGCATTTCCTAACTGTAAATGTTCGCCTGCCGTTACCTGTTGCGGTTCGAGGGTATAAGCCTTATACCAACATTGATTTACCTTTTGCGGTTGATTGAGTTGTGTCCAAACTCGTGCTAAATTCCGATAAGCGCCGGCAAAATCGGGCTTGATCGCGATCGCTTTTTGATAACATTCTAAAGCCTGTTGCCATTGTTGGGCTTTGGCGTGAATGCTGCCGAGATTTGCCAGAACTTCTGCCCAATTCGGTTGCAACTGTAACGCTTGGGTATAATATCGTTGCGCTTCTTCTAACTGGTCTTGACGCAACAACACATCCCCGATTATTTTATACCCCGGAGCGTGTTTGGGCTGAATTTTCAAGAGTTGCTCGCTTGCTTTACGGGCATCGTCTAGTTGACCTTGTTTTAAATAGGCTTCGGCTTGTTGAGTCAGGAAAGCAACGCTTTTACGCAGGATATCTTCGGCTCGCATCGGTTGATTGGATTTAGACACATTCATGGGAATTCCCGATTTTTAATTGTAGTCTTTTTCGGTCACAAATAAAAAAATATTTTTCGGCTCGGCGTAGACGTACCCTCGTCCCTATTTAACTAATCCTTGAGTCCAATTCGCTTGATTAACCACTTTAGGGCTGTGAGATTAACCCAAATATCTTCGATGAGCGGGTTGGGATACATCAAACTCCGAATGGGATAACAAGCGAACCCAACTCCAGTTAACGAGTAATGTTCTAACCCCAGATATTGACTGATTACCCGATAATAATATCGTTCGTAATGGGCTGACATTAATTCTATCACTTTAACTTGTTTACTACAAAAAACAATATTTGTCAAACCGCTTCCATGAGCTGCGACAATGACTTTCGCCTGAGTAAATAAACGGACTTGCTCAGAAAATGACATGGACTCCAAGAAAATTTCTACAAACCCCAAAGGACGCAACACTTCCATGACTTCAGTTTCATTCATCACTTGTCGGTGTCTGGCTTTCCCCCGACTGATATAAATTCGTTCGGGAGAATTTGGGTTTTTCTCAACGGCTAACGGTAAAAAGGTATCTCGCAAAAATTCTATCGCCCAAGGTTGTAACCAACCCAAATGTCCGGCAAAAGAAGGGACAATTAACTGTTCGGCTTCAACGTGACAATGGCGATCGCTTTCTAAGATCTTTTCTGTCGGAATTCCCAACAATTTCAACGTTTCTCGCTGAAACGGGAGTTGATAACTATTCACCAAAAAAAAGTCTATTTCCTCTAATTTTATTCCGCCGCGACGCAACAATTCAATTCGGGGTAAAACATCAACCATCCAATGAAAATAAATGTTTCCTGACAATCCAGATAATACCGCTACCGATCCTTTAACCGAGTGAACGGGCGGTAATTTTTCCTGTTTAAAAATTTGATGTTTTTCCGGATTATAACCTTGGCATCCGGGAAGTTCGCCGGGATATTCGCGAGAAACATCAGCTAATAATTGGTGATCGGGTGTAATAATCGCGATCGCTTTACACACCATCCAATAATTTTTTTGAGGAACAATCCAAGCCCGTCCATTGGGAATAGTGACAACAAAGGTTTTAAACTCAGGAACCGGAACTTTTTTTTCCGGTGAATTGACATAAATGCCATTCCCTAAATAAATCAATTCCAACTGTTGACAAATCTGCTTTAAACAGCGTTGACATTCCAATCCTCTACAGTCTTCTAAGGAAGCCGAGGAAGTCGAGGAAGCCGAGGAAGCAGGGGAAGCGGGGGAAGCAGAAAAAATAGAAATGTACTTAACTGGTGATTGAAAAGACCCTTCCCTGTTCCCTGTTCCCTGTTCCCTGTTCCCTGTTCTTTGAAAAACCTGTTGCGGTGGAATTTCCTCAGAGAAATCACTAATTTTAGCAATTATATCAGTGTTTAAAAGACCCTGTTGTAACACTTTAGTATAATAATTAATCGCCGTTTCCCAACGGTTTTGTTTTTCAGCAATATAGCCTAAAAGCAGATCGAGTTCGGGAATAAACTGTTGAGTTTTCTCGCCGATCGCCCGTCCTAAATCACAAATAGCGATCGCAGAATTCCACTTTTTTTGTTGGATAAAACAATCGGCTAACCGCCAGTAGATTTCCACTCGCTGCGACTGAATTTGCAAGGCATTTTGATAATGTCTCGCGGCTTGATCAAATTTACCATATTGCGCCAGAGCGTTTGCTAAATGCACATGAAACTCAATTAAATGATTATAGAGGTCTAGAGACTCTTTAGACGGATTGGAGGGGGTAATGTTCCCGGAATCGAACTTAAATTGTTGTAAACTGCGGAGGAAACGAACACAAGCGTTTTGGGCGAGTTCCCACTCATCAGTTTCGGTGTTTGAGATCGACATCGACTCAAACCGACGACAGTAGGCGTCTACAAATTTAGGATCTAAAGAAATTGCTTTTTGATAATACATCATCGCCCGATCAAATTGACCTTGTTGTTGCCACGAATAACCGCAATCACTATAGGCGAGAATATTTTCGGGACTGTATTCAAGGGCTTTTTGAAAATAATCAACGGCTATTTTATGAAAGTTCTGCTGTTGATAAATTTTGGCTAAATTCAGATAAGTAACCGTTAAATCCGGTTGCAATTCTAGGGCGCGATGATAAGCTAAAATCCCCTGTTGCTTTTCATCCTGCGCGAGTAAAGCTTGACCCAGATTATTATAAAGTATCGCCCATTCTGGTTTTTGACGAATTGCTTGCTGGAAGATTTCAACGGCTTCTGAAGATTGGTTATTTTCGAGCAGTAAACAGCCCAAAAGGTTGTAAGCTTCTGTGTAAGTTGGAACGAGAGTAATTACTTGTTTGAGTAGTTTGATGGCGGGAACAATTTGAGTTTGAGCTTTGAAAACAAGGGCTAAACCCACATAGGGTGGTGCATATTCAGGGTTTTGGGCGATCGCTTGTTGGTAGCTAGAAATGGATTCACCAATATTTCCTTGTTTGTATAAAGCTTCTCCCAAATGGTAATATAACTCTATCCAGTTTTTTTGGAGCGAGATAGCCGTTTGATAAAGCAGAACTGCATCATCAATCCATCCGACATCCCGGTAAAGTTGAGCGAGATGGGCGTAAGCTTGTGCATCATCAGGTTGGAGTTCAATGGCTTTTGTATAGGCTAAAGCCGCCTCAGTTAACTGTTGTTGAGCTTCTCGGATATTGCCTAAAATTCGATAGGCGATCGCACAATGGGGAGATTGATGGAGAACTTGTTTACAAATCTTTAGGGAACTCTCAATTTTTCCCTGATTCAAGTGGGAAAGTGCGAGTTCAAGTTGTTGTTGAATCTTCATGTTTAATGCTAGAAAAAGAATCGATAGGTTTTTGGACAATCAAGCCTTAATATTAGCTTGGTAAAGATTTTTAGGGATCGGAAAAATTGTAACATTTTAGAGGAGTTCATCAATTCCTAATTGAATCGGTTTTGATTGTAAAGAAGGGTAAATAAATCGTAAAGTTTTGTATAAATCCCCCTTTTTTTTAGCTTACAAAAATACACTATATATAACGTTGTATATAGTCTTAAAGATCTCTGGCTTTAAGAATTGTTGAATCACAACTCAAAACAATTATTTTAATTATGACAATAAAATCTTGAAAACTCGGATTGTAAAAAGTTTCGCTGAAAATCATCTTTAAGAGAAATGGGTACGATGAGAGCCGGGAATTTAATTCAAAAAATCTTCAATCTCTATCGAAAAACTTCCTCAATAGCTGCGAATCAAAAAGCGAGGAATGAAAGCCTGTACCGTTTGTTCATGCTCTCACCGGACTTGGTAGCTCTAGAGGGGTTTGATGGTTATTTTCAGCAGGTTAACCCGGCTTTTGAAGCCACATTAGGCTACACCTCGGCCCAATTATTAGCTACACCCTGGATTGAATTTGTTCATCCCGAGGATCGAACTGCAACCCTTCTCGCCTTTGAACAGCTTCTCAATCAAAAGTCTATCATTAATTTTGAAAATCGCTATCGCTGTCAGGATAATTCCTACAAATGGTTATCTTGGACGGCGATACCCGATCCGGAAAATCATTTAATTTATGGGATAGCCCGAGATATAACCCCTCAAAAACAGACCGAAACTCAATTGCGATCGCGGATAAGTCAACAGGCGGCTGTTGCTCAACTGGGTCAATTCGCCTTAGAAAAAAATCTCGATGTAGACCAAACATTTTGGCTCGATCAATTATTTCAGCAATCGGTCACGATGATCGCCGAGATTCTAGAAGCTAAGTATAGCAAAATTTTACAACTCATTCCAGAGCAGAACAACTTTTTAATCAAAGCGGGAGTGGGTTGGGAAGCGGGTATTGTGGAAACTGCTACTGTGGAGTTGAATTACCAAACACAAGCGGGTTATACCTTGCTTCAAAGTGAACCTGTAATTGTTGAAGATTTGCGAACTGAAACCCGTTTTGATGGCTCATCTTTGCTACACAATCATCAGATTATCAGTGGAATCAGTGTGGTGATTGGTTCGAGAGAAAAACCCTTCGGAGTTTTAACCGTTCACAGTACAAAACGGCGTGAATTTAGCAGAGATGATATCAATTTTTTGCAAGCGATCGCCAATATTTTAGCAATGGCTGTAGAGCGGTATCGATCCGAAGAACATCTACACCTGTTAGAACGAGCCATAAATTCTGCGAGTAATGGCATTATTATCACCGATCCCAATCAACCCGATAATCCCATTATTTATGCCAATAGCACCGTTGAACGGACTACCGGTTATTTAGTATCGGAAATCATCGGTCGAAATTGTCGTTTCTTGCAGAAAAACGACCGAAATCAACCCGAAATTAATATCATTCGAGAAGCAATTATCGCCCGAAAAGAATGTAATGTCATTGTACGGAACTATCGCAAAGATGGAAGTCTTTTTTGGAACGAACTATTTATTTCACCGGTTTTCAACAGTCAAGGACAACTGACTCATTTTATCGGGATTCAAAAAGATATTAGCATTCGCAAACGCTCAGAAGCCGATCTGCAAGAGTCTCAAAGCCGTCTTAAAAAGATCGTTGCAGCGGTTTCCGATGCGTTGGTGGTTGTCAATACTCACGGTCTAATTCGGTTTGTAAATCCGGCGGCCGAAGTTTTATTTGCTCGCTCTGAGTCGGTTCTAATTGGGTACTGGGTGGGAAATTTTATAGTTCAAGAAGACATGACAGAGTTAACCATTTTACAACCCGAAGGAAAGCAAGTAATCGCCGAAATGCGAGCAGTTGAGATTGACTGGGAAGGAGAAAAAGCAATTCTAGCTTCTTTGCGAGATATCAGCGAACGCCACCAAATCATCCAGGAAATTCAACAAACCCGCAACTTTCTTCAAACCCTAATCGATCATCTTCCCCTGGCTATTTTTTCTCGAAAAGTGAACTCAGAAACGGGCATCGAAGGCACTTTCAACCTGTGGAATTCCACCTGTCAAAAACTCTATGGACTCAGCGCCGAAGAAGTCATGGGAAAAACCGTTCATCAGGTGTTTTCTCCTCAGCAAGCTAATCGAATTATACAAGCCGATCAAAAGGTGTTAGGTTCGGGAAGTCTGCAAGAAATCCCCTCAGAACCGATTCAAAGTCCGGGTTTGGGAGAACGTTTGCTGCATACTTTAGTGGTTCCAATTTATAACAGCATGAACGAATTGGAGTATTTTTTATGTATTTCTGAAGATATTACCGAACGCAAACAAACTGAAGAACAACTGCGACACAGCGCTTTTTATGATGGGTTGACCAACTTACCCAACCGAGCTTTATTTATGAAGCAGTTGGAACAAGCGATTTATCAAACCAAAACCTTAAATCAGACTTCATTTGCAGTGGTCTTTTTAGATCTCGATGGCTTCAAATTTGTTAATGAAAGTTTGGGACATATTATCGGCGATCAATTGTTAATTGCGATCGCTCGCCGTCTAGAAACTTGTTTGCGTCCTGGGGATACTCTGGCGCGTTTGGGAGGGGATGAATTTACCTTTCTATTAAAAGATATTCAACACCTCGATCAAGTGGTCGCGGTCATGCAGAACGTTCAGCAGCAATTAACGTTTCCGTTTGATCTGAATAATCATCAATTGTTTAGCAATGCTAGTATGGGAATTGCTTTGATGAATCCCGAGTATACCTATCCCGAAGAACTGTTGCGGGATGCGGATATTGCCATGTATTCCGCCAAACAACGGGGGAAGAATTGTTATGCTTTTTTTAACTCCAAAATGCGCCAAAAAAGCCGGGAACGACTGCGGCTAGAAACAGACTTGCGTTGTGCTTGGGAACGGCGAGAGTTTTTAGTTTATTATCAACCGATAGTTTCTTTAAAGACATATCAAATTGTCGGGTTTGAAGCGTTAATTCGTTGGTTCCATCCGACAAAAAGTTGGATTTCTCCCGGTCAATTTATTCCCGTTGCCGAAGAAACCGGATTAATTATTGATCTGGGATATTGGGTGCTACAAACGGCCTGCACTCAACTCCACTCCTGGCATCAAATGCCTCAAATGCGGGAATTAAGCATGAGCGTTAATTTGTCAGGTCGTCAAATTCAAGAATCTAATTTTGTCGAAAATATTAATAAAATTATTAGCCAAACTCAAATTAATCCCCAAACGCTAAAGCTAGAAATTACCGAAAGTATGTTAATGGAAAGTCCGGATATTGTCAAAGCCAAATTAATCCAAATTCAAGGGCAAAATATCCGTTTAAGTCTCGATGATTTTGGCACCGGATATTCCTCCCTAAGCTACCTGCATAAATTTCCCATCAATACCCTAAAAATTGATCGCTCTTTTATTACCCGAATGAATTTAGACCCGGAAAACACAGCCATTGTCCAGGCTATTATCACCTTAGCGCACACTTTAGGAATGGATGTAATCGCCGAAGGTGTGGAAACCTCCGAACATTTAAAACGTCTTCAGGCTTTAGGATGCGAATACGGACAGGGTTATTTGTTCTCAAAACCGGTGAGTGCGATCGAAGCCGAACAGTTACTCAAATCTCAACAGTTTATCGCCCAATAATTGCGGTTTAAAACTAAAAAAAAGCCCGATAAACTCATTATTCTTGTGGGATTTTACTCTCTTTCTCAAACCAAGCAATCACCTGTTCTACTGTTAGATTTTCAATCGGCTGCTGTTCTTCGACGGCGATTTGTTTTAAAGGGTTCAACGACGACAAAACCAAACGAGTAAAAAACATTTCAAAACTGCTATCCACTTCGAGTTGTTGTTGAATATTCTCATCTTGTTTAATCCAGTCGGAAACTTGTTCGGATGTAACCTCTGAGACAGAAATTTCTTTTTCAGCCCCAATTTGTTTCAAACACCTTAAGGCATAAATCGCCAATCGAGTGGAAAATTTTTCTTTCGAGGACAACAAAGCCGCATCAACTTTAATCGCTTCTTCTGTGGTCAAAAATTCCATTGTCGGTTGCATAACTTAATTAAAAATTCAACGCGGAGGCAATAGGGAACAGGGAACAGGGAAAAGGGGAAAGGGGAAAGGGAAAAGGCAAAAGGGAAAAAACTGATCACTGTTTTCACTGGTGACTGGTGACTGGTGAGCAGCGCGGTCTTGGTGGTTTCCATCAAGGAGCGACTGCGAACCCGGAGGGTGACTGGTGACTGATAATCAGATATCCACAGCGATGTTCGCCATTAACAATCCAGTGGGTTCGTTCTACAGTACAATCAGAGAGAACTGCACTAAACATCTCTAATTCATGGCCGCAAACACTCGGAAACGATTCCGCCACATTAGAAATAGCGCAGTTATGCTCGGTTAAAACATACCGTTCGGTTTCCGGACTCGAAGACTCTACCGGATACCATTCCGCCATGTAGCCTTCAGCTTTGCGAAGTTCCACTAACTTAGCAACCCGTTCTTTCACCGAACCCGTTCCCACTTGCTGGCGATATTCCAAGGCTTTACGCTGCCATTGTTTGTGTAAAATTTGACTAACTTGTTCGTGTCCAACCGTTTCCGCTAACGTATCGAGGAACGAAATCGCAAACTCATCATATCGTTTGGGAAAGCGATCGCGCCCCTGACTGGTAAGCTGATAAATATGCTGCGGTCTTCCCATCCCCACCTGGACAGACTCGTATTGAATCGCACCTTCGGCTTCTAGGTCTTTGAGGTGACGCCGAATCGCTTGGGGACTGATTTCGAGGGACTCTGCCAACTCCTGCGCAGTGGCTTGACCCCGCTTGATAAGCTGCTGCACGATATCCCGCTTAGTCGAATGCTGCTGAGTGGTGGTCATCGGTATTTTTTATAAAAATTTACAAAATTAGACTTTGACAATGCACTTGTTGTTAATGTAACTTAAAATAGACTTAAGTAACAAATCTGTTGTTTAAGTTCCGAGAGCCGGGACGGAGGACAGAAGGCCCGAGGCTAACACCCGAGTTCCCTCACCCATCTGCTATCGGTAAACAACTGATTGGCCCTTATTGAGAAGAACACTAAACAAATTAAGCCTATGACTGCTTCAGTTAAAAATCTAGTCAACCAACCCTATAAGTACGGCTTCGTTACCGATATCGAATCCGACTCCATCCCGGCGGGACTCAATGAAGACGTCGTGCGTCTGATCTCCGCCAAGAAAAACGAGCCAGAGTTTCTGTTAAACTTTCGGCTGAAAGCTTATCAGCAGTGGCTGAAAATGAGCGAACCCACTTGGCCCCACGTTGACTATCCGCCGATCAATTACGAAAATATTGTTTACTATTCTGCACCGAAAGTAAACAAAAAGAAAGGCAGCCTGGAGGAAGTAGACCCGACGCTCCTAGACACCTTCGAGAAATTGGGAATTCCCCTTTCCGAACAAAAACGTTTGGCCAACGTCGCCGTTGATGCGGTGTTTGATAGCGTTTCTGTCGCCACCACCTTCAAAGAAAAACTCGCCGAAGACGGAGTAATTTTCTGTTCGATTTCCGAAGCCGTTGTCGAACATCCCGAACTCATTGAAAAATACTTAGGAAGCGTGGTTCCGGTTGGCGATAACTTCTTCGCCGCCCTCAACTCCGCAGTCTTTAGCGACGGTTCCTTCGTCTACATCCCCAAAGGTGTAAAATGTCCGATGGATTTGTCAACCTATTTCCGCATCAATAACGGCGATTCGGGTCAGTTTGAACGCACGTTAATTGTTGCCGAAGAAGGCAGTTCCGTCACCTACCTCGAAGGCTGTACCGCCCCGATGTTTGACACCAACCAATTACACGCCGCAGTTGTGGAATTAGTGGCATTAGATAACGCCGAAATCAAATATTCTACCGTTCAAAACTGGTTCGCCGGCGACGAAAACGGTAAAGGCGGAATTTACAACTTTGTCACCAAACGCGGACTCTGTAAAGGCGTCAATTCCAAGATTTCTTGGACACAAGTAGAAACCGGTTCGGCGATTACTTGGAAATATCCGAGTTGCGTGTTAGTTGGGGACAATTCTGTGGGAGAATTTTACTCAGTTGCCCTGACCAATAACAAACAACAGGCCGACACCGGAACCAAAATGGTACATATTGGTAAAAACACCCGCAGCACGATTATTTCTAAAGGAATCTCTGCCGGAAATTCATCCAATAGTTATCGGGGTTTGGTGAAAATGGGGCCGAAAGCAGTAGGCGCCCGCAACTATTCTCAATGTGATTCAATGTTAATCGGGGATAACTCCCAAGCGAATACATTCCCCTATATTCAAGTTGACAACAACACCGCCAAAGTTGAACACGAAGCTTCCACCTCAAAAATCGGAGAAGATCAACTGTTCTACCTCACTCAACGGGGAATTTCCGAAGAAGATGCCGTTTCTCTAATTATTAGCGGATTCTGTAAAGATGTCTTTAACGAATTGCCGATGGAATTTGCAGTTGAAGCCGATAAATTACTGAGTCTGAAATTAGAAGGAACCGTCGGATAAAATTCGGGTTTCGACTTGCCCAAACTGAGGAGCAGGATACAAGATGTGGCTGAATTTACTCACGGTGTTATTGAGTGTTTGCATAATCTTAATCTTGGGAATGAAACCCGTTTTCGCCCAGGAAGCACCAGATTTCTACCAGGGTTTATGGCCGGATAGTCGGGGAAATTATCCGATTCGACAACAATATCACGGCACTTGGCAGGTGGTTGATCCCGATCCCAAAGGCTTAAATTGTCGGGGTAATATTCCCCCCTTCGGTGGAAGTGACAAAATTATCGCTGTCTTTCCCACCGGCACCTTAATTAACGCCGTGCGAAGGGAACGGGGAGTGTTTGAATTGGGTGAAGAATCCTCTCAAAATCAGCCTTGGTTGCGCGTGCGGTTGTTTGAGCGAGAAGGGCGTCAAGAATCCTGTTGGGTGAGGGCAAATCAACGGTATATTATACCCGTTCGCCCCGAAAAGATTTCTTAATCGGAAGTTGAACTCGATTTTGATTTTGTATTGTTTTTTTTGCGTGTTTGTTGTAGGAAAAATTAGAGGTTGAGCATGATTCGAGAAAATAGTGAAGTGATTTTGTCCGTGCGAAATTTAACCGCCAACGTTGACGGAACCCAGATTCTCAAGGGGTTAAATTTAGAGATTAAAGCCGGAGAAATTCACGCGATCATGGGTCAAAATGGCTCCGGAAAAAGCACGTTTTCTAAAGTGTTGGCAGGTCATCCGGCTTATGAAGTCACGGGCGGAGAAATCACCTTTTTGGGTCAGAATTTGTTAGAATTAGAACCCAACGAACGGGCGATAGCGGGGATATTTTTGGCGTTTCAATATCCTCTAGAAATCCCCGGTTTAACTAACTTAGATTTTTTACGGGCGGCTTATAATGCCCGGTTGAAAAGTCGCGGAGAAGAAGAAATTGACGCCTTTGATTTTGACGATCTGATTCGCGAAAAATTGGAAGTTGTTAAAATGAAGCCCGAATTTCTCGATCGCAGTGTCAATGAAGGCTTTTCTGGGGGAGAGAAAAAGCGCAATGAAATCTTACAAATGGCATTATTAGAACCGAAATTAGCCATTTTGGATGAAACCGATTCCGGCTTGGATATTGATGCGCTGAAAATTGTAGCGGGGGGTGTCAACCAGTTAGCAACGCCCGATAATTGTATGTTGGTGATTACGCACTATCAGCGATTATTAGACTATATTGTGCCGGATTTTGTTCACGTGATGCAAGCCGGACAAATTATCAAAACCGGAAGCAAAGAATTAGCCTTGGAACTCGAAGAAAAAGGCTACGATGAAGTGATTGAAGCAGCAACAGTGGGAGTTTAATGGTTACACAAGTACAAAATAAACCCGAAGTTTCTTATTTGCAGCAATTGTTAACCTTGGCGAGTCGCCAAACAGTTGCTTATCCAAATTCGCATCTACAAAAACTTCGCGATCGCGCCGCAACCGAATTACAAGAAAGAGCAATTCCAACCTCAAAAGACGAAGATTGGCGGTTTACGAATTTGTCGAGTTTGTTGCAGGTCAATTTTGAAGCGGCTAAACCTGTTCAACTAACCTTAAAAGATATTTCCCCCCTGACGTTACCCGAAGCCGAAAATAGCCGCTTAGTCTTTGTTGATGGGGTGTACGCGCCTCATTTATCAACCCTCTCAGAAGCAGCCGGACTGTTTGCGGGTTCCTTAGAAAATTTACCCGCATCTTTGGGCGAAAAACTTGAGAATTATCTCGACAAACAACCCGGAAATTCAGAGATTTTTACCGCCCTCAATACCGCAGCGTTAACGGATGTGGCTGTAATTTGGGTGGAGAAAAATAAAGTTGTAGAAACGCCATTGCATTTACTCTTTATTTCCACCGCAGATGATACGCCGAGAATGAGTCAACCTCGGGCGTTAGTTATTGCAGAAACCGGAAGCGCTGTTAGCTTCATCGAACATTATGCCAGTTTAGAAGATTGTTCGGGTTTCTCAACGCATCATCCCTATTTTGTGAACACCGTTACCGAAATTTGGGTCGAAGAAAACGCCGAAATTAAACACACCCGAGTCCAACGGGATGCACCCCAAGCTTTTCATATTGGTAGAAGTGCAATTTCTCAAGCCAAAGATAGCCGTTATACCCTCAATACAGTTAGTTTGGGGGCGAAATTATCCCGTCATAACCTCGATATTAATCAAACCGGAGAGGGAACCGAAACCACGCTAAATGGGTTAACTTTAATTGGAGAAGAACAGTTAGCCGATACACACAGCGCCACCTTTTTTAATCATCGACACGGGATCTACAACCAACTGCATAAATGTATCCTCGACGATCGCGCCCGAGGTGTATTTAACGGACGGGTTGTGGTGTCGAAAGCCGCCCAATTAACCAATGCTAACCAACTGAGTCAAAATCTGTTACTCTCACCCCACGCGAGAATTAATACCAAACCGCAATTAGAAATTGTCGCCGATGATGTTAAATGTTCTCACGGGGCTACGGTGAGTCAATTAGAAGAGGATGAAATCTTTTATTTGCGGAGTAGAGGTTTGGACGATCGCACCAGTCGTTATTTATTAATTGATGCTTTTGCTGCGGAAATTTTGCAGAAGTTACCGTTTGACTCTTTACGACAAACTTTGACTCGCTGTGTGGCTTGTCGCACCGAAATTAGCTAACGAATTACGGGTTTGTAGCGCTTTGGGAATGAGGGCGTATGCGATACGCCCCTACAGAATTGTTCCCCAGTATTTTCTCTCTTAATTTTGAACATACAGCAGAAAAAGGATAAGCCAAAATGACTTTAATTCAAGAAAAAACCTTGGCGGAAAAAGTTCGTTCGGACTTTACAATTTTGCATCAAAACGTTAACGACCATCCGTTAATTTATTTTGATAACGCCGCCACGTCTCAAAAGCCGAAAGCGGTTATTGATGCCCTGCGAAATTATTACGAAGGGTATAACTCCAACGTTCATCGGGGGGTTCATGCTTTGAGTGCCAAAGCCACCGATGAATATGAAGCCGCCCGTCAAAAAGTGGCGAACTTTGTTAGTGCGGCTTCCTATCAGGAAATTGTTTATACTCGCAATGCCAGCGAAGCGATTAATTTGGTCGCCTATTCTTGGGGGTTAAATCATCTAAAAGCGGGGGATGAAATTATTCTCTCTGTTATGGAACATCACAGTAATTTGGTTCCCTGGCAGATGATCGCCCAACGGACGGGGGCGGTGTTAAAGTTTGTTGAACTGACGGATACGCAAACCTTTGATTTAGAACAGTTTAAGGGTTTAATTTCTAGCAATACAAAGCTGGTTTCTGTCGTTCATGTTTCTAACGTTTTGGGCTGTATTAATCCCGTTGAAGACATTTGTAAAATCGCCCACGAAAACGGCGCAAAAGTGTTAATTGATGCTTGCCAAAGTTTGCCCCATATGCCCGTCGATGTGCAAACAATAGACTGTGATTGGTTGGTGGGTTCGGGTCATAAAATGTGCGCTCCGACGGGGATTGGATTTTTGTATGGAAAGTTAGAAATTCTCAAAGAAATGCCGCCTTTTTTAGGCGGGGGAGAAATGATTGATGAGGTGTATTTAGATCGGTTTACCTACGGAGAATTACCCCATAAATTTGAAGCGGGAACTCCGGCTATTGGAGAAGCGATCGCGTTGGGGGCGGCGATAGATTATTTAACCGGAATTGGTATGGATGAAATTCATGGCTATGAACAGGAATTAACCGGTTATTTGTTTGATAAATTGAAAGAGATTCCCGAGTTAAAAATCTACGGACCCAAACCCCAAGCGGACGGTTCCGGACGGGCGGCTTTGGCAACATTTACCGCCGGAGAAATTCATGCCAATGACTTATCAACCCTACTCAATGATAGCGGGGTAGCCATTCGTTCCGGACATCATTGTACTCAACCGTTGCATCAATATTTGAAGGTCAATTCTTCCGCCCGGGCGAGTTTGTATTTTTACAACACCCGCGAAGAAATTGATGTGTTTGTCACTCAGTTGAAAGAAGCGATCGCCTTTTTTAATCAGATGTTTTCCTGAGTTAATCAAATTTTATCGGATTGATTAGTTAAATCCTGGCGCGTCCCCTGTCAATAGACGGGGGATTTTTTATTCAGGATAGATGCGATCGCCTCTATCTTAAGTGAGATTGCGTTGATCCCATAAACAGGGTACGATATCAGACTGAATTTTTAGAAATTTTCATTTAAGATAAAAGTTTAAGTCAGTCCAGGGTTGTTTGAGTAGGCTCAGAAATTGCGATCGCTTACAAACAAAGACTACCAGAGATCCGGAAACTGAGTCGATCAGCTTTGTCTATTTTACCCCGAAAGCGATGAGATCGAACGGCTGAGAACGATTAACCAATCCTCGCGACGACAAAGCCAAGCTAACGACAGTGCATCTACTATCAGAATAAATAAAATCAACAGTTTAGTCGGTTAATCCTTAACTTTATAACAATGCAAATTTTACGTCAGGTGAGAAAATATCTCCCTGTAAACCCTCTAAAAACTGGAAACATTCTGGGTAAAACATCGCTAGCGATGCTGGTCGGTGCTGGAATTTTAGGGATAACAGTGATTGTTTGTCAATCCATACTCATTCAAGAATACATCACCCAAGCCGGAAAATTCCACTTAACTTGGTTAACATTAGGAGTAGCGATGTTAGTCGGGGCGATCGCGACGAAATTAGCCGATTTAGTTGAACTCAACCCCGAGTCAGAAGTCAACTCAGCGATCGATCCTCTATCCCCAACACCACCTCAATGTCAACCCTTCATCCAAGAACGAGAACGCTTTTTTAGTCTTTCGGTAGACTTACTCTGTATTGCCAGTTTTGAGGGCTATTTTCAACGGGTAAACCCCGCTTTCGTCACCACACTCGGCTATAGCGAAGCGGAACTGTTATCGGTTCGGTTGTGGGAATTTGTACACCCGGACGATCAAGACGCCACAAAAGCCGAACTTGAACAGATAGCCCAAGGAAAACCCTCTTTTAACTTTGAAAACCGCTATCGTTGTCGGGATGGGAGTTATCGCTGGTTATCCTGGACTGCGGCGCCGTTTGTAGAAGAAGGACTGTTGTATGCGGTTGCTCGGGATGTTACCGAATATAAGCGTTCTGTGGCACAATTACAATCGCGCATTGAACAACAAGCCGCGGTGGCTTGGCTCGGTCAATATGCGCTTAGTCAAACCAACCTTGATGAGTTATTGGGGAAAATTACCACCCTCGTTGCGAAGACTTTAAACGTTAAATTTGTCAAAATCTTAGAACTGTTACCGCACGGTCATGCTCTACTGTTAAAAGCCGGTGTGGGTTGGTCTTCTGGACTGGTGGGCTATGCTCGCATCAGTGCCGGTTCTCAGTCTCACGCGGGGTATACTCTGGCGAAAAAACAGCCGATTGTCGTTGAAGATCTGCGAGTCGAAACCCGCTTCACCGGAGAACCTCTGCTTCACAACCATCGCATCGTCAGCGGAATGAGCGTGATTATCGGGGAAGAAGACCAACCTTATGGGGTTTTAAGCGTTTACACCGGCACTCAGCGCACCTTTACCACCGACGATCTCAATTTTGCTCAAGCGATCGCCAATATTATCGCCACCGCGATCGCCCGCAAGCAGTCTACTGAAAGTTTGTATTTGATGGAACGGGCGATCAATGCTAGCAGCAACGGGATTATTATTACCGATGCGACAGAAGCCGATAATCCGATTATTTATGTTAATGCCGGTTTTGAACGGATTACAGGCTACAGTAAGGAGGAGGTGATCGAGCAGAACTGTCGTTTTTTGCAGGGGCGACAAACCGATCCTTTGGAACTCGAACGCTTACGAACGGCGATTTTACAAGGTCGAGAATGTCGCGTTGTTTTACAAAATTATCGTCAAGATGGCAGTTTGTTTTGGAATGATCTTCAGATCGCTCCGGTTTTTAACGATTGCGGACATCTTACCCATTTTATTGGCATTCAAAATGATATCACCGAACGCTACCAAGCTCAAGAAGAAGTTCGTCAAACTCGTAATTTTCTTCAGACGATGATCGATCATTTACCGGTGGCGGTGTTTGTTAAAGAGACTTCTCAAGGAAAGTTTGGGCGGTTTCGTCTGTGGAATAAAGCCTGTGAAAAGTTGTTTGGCTTCAGCGAAGATTGGGTTTTGGGGAAAACGGTTTACGATCTGTTTGGGCCGACTCAAGCCGAATTTTTTCACCAACAAGATCGAGCGGTGTTAGAAACGGGAAGGGTGTTAGATATTCCCGAAGAACAGGTGGAAACTCCAACGCTGGGGCGGCGAATTTTGCATACCGTGAAGGTACCTCTACGCGATCACCATGATCATACTGAATATCTGATTTGTATTGGTGAAGATATTACTCAACGCAAACAAGCTGAAGAACAGCTTCGTCATCATGCTTTTTATGATATTTTGACCGATCTCCCCAACCGGGCTTTATTTTTGGATCGGTTGACTCAGGCGTGGAAGCGGGTTCAACAGGGTTCTGGGGAATTGTTTGCGGTTTTGTTTTTGGATTTGGATAATTTTAAGCGCGTTAATGATAGTTTAGGACATCAGATGGGTGATGAATTGTTGATTGCGATCGCTCGTCGGTTGGAAGGTTGTCTGCGTCCTGGAGATACTTTGGCGAGACTGGGAGGGGATGAATTTACGATTTTGCTTGAACAAATTAGCGGTCTGACTGATGCGATTAAGGTGGCTCGTCTGGTTCATCAACGGTTGATTCTTCCGTTTAATTTGAAGGGAAATGAGGTGTTTACTAATGCGAGTATTGGGATTGCTTTGAGTAGTTCGAGTTGCGAATATCCCGAAGAGTTGCTGCGAAATGCAGACTTGGCGATGTATCGGGCGAAGGAAATGGGAAAGGGCGCTTATGCGGTGTTTGATACGAAAATGCACCAACAGGCGGTTGAACGGTTACAGCTTGAAAGTCAACTGAGACGAGCGTTGGAACTTGAGGAGTTTCAAGTGCATTATCAGCCGATTGTTTCGATTCCCACTGGTAGGGTGATGGGTTTTGAGGCGCTCATTCGTTGGCTTAATCCTTATCAGGGTTTGATTTCTCCGGGTTTGTTTATTCCGGTGGCTGAAGAAACTGGATTAATTGCTGAGATTGGCGAGTGGGTTCTTGATCAAGCTTGTCAACAATTGCAGGTTTGGCGCCAACAGTTTCCTCAGTTTCAAGAGTTGACGGTGAGTGTGAATCTTTCGAGTCAACAGTTACGAGAACCGGATTTATTAGAGCAGATCGATCGCATTTTAGCTCAAACGGGTTTGCCGAGTTCTTGTCTCAAGTTGGAGATTACTGAAAGTTTGTTGATTGAAAATTCGGAAACGGCTCTGAAAATTCTTCGACAAATTCGCTCCCGGAATATTCAGTTGAGTTTGGATGATTTTGGCACGGGTTATTCGTCTTTGAGTTATTTACATCGTTTCCCCATTGATCTTTTAAAAATTGACCGTTCTTTTGTTAAGCGAATTCGAGAACATCAGGAAAATACGGCGATTATTAAAGCGATTTTGAGGCTGGCTCATGCTCTGGAAATGAATGCGATCGCCGAAGGGATTGAAACGGTTTTTCAACTTGAAAAACTCAAGTCTCTCGGTTGTGAATATGGTCAGGGAAATTGGTTTTCTCACGCTTTAGAGGCTAAGGATGTTCCCGCTTTTCTCGGTCGTTATTAAACCTTAATTCCGTGAAAATAACGTTGTTAGTTTTTTAAGTAGTTGATCTTTTTATTTAATTTTGTAAACCGGAAGAGCCAAAATTTAACGAATTTCTCTCTGGTGTATTTGAGGAGACTTTGGAAAAAGAATTCTTCACCATCTGTGAGCCGAGCGATAGCAATTTTGATGATCCAGATTACAGCGTTATTATATCATCCTTGTCAACGGTTCCACTTGTGAAATTGTTGTGTTCTCTAGTCCTCAAGGATTTTAGGGGAGTGACAGATTCAATTTGTCTGTTAGAATATGAGTGGAGTCTTCCGGTGATACTAAAACCTTGAAGCCGATTGAATTGGGGTTGCAGAGTTGAATCTTTACCCGAAACTCGATCAAAAGCTTCTCGGTGAAAATGATTTTACTCTCTAATTCGAGCAATTCAAAGAGTTGAAGTAAAGCCGTTGAATATTAATTCCGATTCCCGTTCACTTAAATCCGTCTTCAATCAAATAGATTTTAATTCTTTAATCTCGCCAATGAATCTCTTTACATCTATAATGAAACTACGGTTTAGAGTGGGCAAGAGCTATAAAATTTATAATCCGAAATTAATTCAAGGAATTGATATGTCAGAGTTGAGTCATCTAAAGTTGTGGAAAAAAATAGGGATTTCGATATTAGCAGGGAGTTTGGTTCTCGGCACAACTTTAATCTTCTGGCACAACTTAAAACAGGAAAAAAAAACCGAAATAGAACGCAATCTAGCACTCACAAAAGCGCATCTAAAAATCGAACTTCAAGAAAAAATTAAAGAGCGGATTCTCACGCTCAGTCAAGTGAGCAAACAATGGCATTTTAATCCTCCGACACCCGAAGAACGAGAGGCCCAAGCCAGTTTATTTTTAGAAAATGTCAACGGCTATCAGGCGATCATTTGGATTGATGCCAATAACAAAAATAAACAAATTATATCTAAGTTAAACGGGGAAATTTCTCCAAAATATTTGAACTTAGCCCTATCGACGGGAGAGAAAATCTCTCGAAGTGAACAAAAAAAATATGATAATTTAATCGTAAATTTCTGGGTGGGTTCCAGTTCCCAAGAAAAAATATTACTGGTTTGTATTCCCTATTTGAATCAAGACGAACCCCAAGAAATTATTATTGGTGTTTTTAGTATCGATGATTTTTTGAGCGACCTGAAAATCAAGACGGTTAATGAATATATAAACTCACCTTCAACTGCAATTCGTAATCCCAACCCGACTTTTATTTGGACGCTGATCAATCCGAACCAAACCGAGTGGATTCAAGAAATCAGCGAAGATATAGACAAAAAGATCGAACAATTGCAGTTCAATGTAAATCTTGTTAATTCAAACTCCGCCAATTCGCCTCTTTTTAAAATTTTATTAGGAGGTGGAATCACCATTTCTCTTTTAGTCGGAATTAGCACCTTTCTCGCTCAAACCTCCCGCGAACAAACTCAAAAACTCCAGAAAATTAACCAAGCTTTACGAGAAGAAATTACTCTCCGAGAAGCCGCACTGCATCAATATCAAAAAGTCGAACAAGAACGCGATCGCTTATTTTTGCTTTCCCCAGATTTGTTGTGTATAGCCGGATTTGATGGCTATTTCAAACGAATCAACCCCTGTTTTGAAACCACACTCGGCTACTCGCAAGTTCAACTGTTATCTCAACCGCTGATAGCATTTGTGCATCCAGAAGATCAACCGGAAACCCTGACAAAATGGCAGGAATTATTAACCGGAAAATCAATTCAACTCGAAAACCGCTATCGCTGTCAAGATGATTCCTACATCTGGTTATCGTGGAAAGCCGCTCCGAGTCTAGAAACCAGTTTAATCTATGCGGTGGCTCGCAATATTACCGAGCGCAAACAAGTTGAAGCTTTACTCCGCAGTCGAGTTCATCAACAAGCAACCGTCGCCCATTTGGGTCAATTTGCTTTGACTCAGACCTCCCTCGATAACTTATTTACCGAAGCGCTCACCCGGATGGCGGAGGTTCTCGAAGTCGAGTATACCAAAGTTGTGGAACTGTTACCCGACGGTGAAGGCTTGTTGTTGCGAGCGGGAGTGGGTTGGTTAGAAGGACGAGTCGGAACCACCCGCATCCAAACGGGAAATCACTCTCAAGCCGGTTATTCAATGCTTGCTTGTGAACCGGTGGTGGTGGAAGACTTGCGGACAGAAACTCGGTTTAACCCCTCTGCTTTGCTCCAAGAACACGATGTGATTAGCGGGATGTGTGTAATGATTCGCTTCAAAGATCAAAATTTTGGAGTCTTAGGAGCGCACACTCGCACAAAACGAGTCTTTAGTCAAGATGATGTCAACTTTCTGCAAGCGATCGCCAATATTTTAGCAACCGCCGTCGAACAAGTTCAATCTACCGAACGTTTGCGCCTGTTAGAACGGGCGATAAATTCGGCGAGTAATGGGATTATTATCACCGATCCGACGCAACCGGACAATCCGATTATTTATGCCAATTCTTCTGTTGAACGGATCACCGGCTTTTCTCCTTCAGAAATTCTCGGTCGCAACCCTCGGTTTTTTCAACAAAATAACCGCGCTCAACCTGCGATTAACGAGTTGAGAGAAGCGATCCAACAAGCCAAAGAGTGTAATGTCATTTTACAAAATTACCGTTTCGATGGTACGCCGATTTGGATTGAACTTTATATCTCGCCCGTGTTCAATGATACCGGAGTGTTGACTCATTTTATTGGGGTTCAAAATAATATTACCGAACGCCGACAAGCCGAAGTGGCTTTACAAGCTTCCGAAGCGCGTTTACGGGGAATTTTAGAAATCGCTCAAGATGCGATTATTTCTATTGATGAACGGGATATCATTCAACTGTTTAATCAAGGGGCGGAACACATTTTTGGATATTCCTCCGAAACCCTTATCGGTCAGCCTTTAGAAATTTTAATTGCTCCATCCGATCTGCAAAAGTACCGTTTAGAAAATCTCAGTCAACCCTTGAGTAAACCTTTAGAAATTGTCGGTCGGCGTCAAGATGGAACCGAGTTTCCCGCCGAAGCTTCGGTGTCTAAATTGGAGTTAGCAGAAGGAACATTTTTTACAATCATTTTGCGCGATATTAGCGAACGACAAGCGGCGCTGCGCGAACGCAAGCAAGCTGAGATGGATCTGCGAGAAAGTCAACACCGCCTCAGTACCATTATTACGGCGATATCCGATGCCTTAATTGTCGTTGATGCTGATGGGATTGTTCGTTTTATTAATCCGGCGGCGGAGTCTTTATTTAATCGTTCGAGTACGGAACTGTTGGGTTATTGGTTTGGTTCGTTATATGGGAAAGTTGAGCAAGTAACTGAAGTAACAATTCTGCATCCAAAAGGGGAATTGATCGTGGCAGAAATGCAAGTGGCGGAAATTCTTTGGGAGGGAAAACCCGCCACTTTAGCATCCTTACGAAATGTCAGCGAGCGTTATGAAGCCATGCAACAAGTTCAGCAAACGCGCAATTTTCTACAAACCTTAATCGATCATTTACCTGTGGCGGTTTTTGTGAAAGAAGGGAAACCTCAAAAGCTGGGAACGTTCACTTTTTGGAATAAAACCAGTGAAAAGTTATTTGGGTTAAAGAGCGAACAGGTAATTGGTAAAACGGTACATCAGTTGTTCCCTCCCGAGCAAGCCAAACGCATGATTCAACAAGATCAAGAAGCGTTTAACTGGGGAATGATGCTCGATATTCCTGAAGAACCTGTTCACAGTCATAGTTTGGGTCGGCGGATTTTGCATACGGTGAAAGTTCCGCTTTATGATGAGGAAATGGAGCCGGAATATTTGCTTTGTATTTCTGAAGATATCACCGAACGTCAGCAAGCTGAAGCTCAATTGCGAGAGAATGAACAGTTTTTACAAACGATTTATGAGGGGGCGGCGGTTTCGATTTTTGTGGTGGATGTTTTAGAAAATGGAGAGTTTCGTTATGTGGGTTTAAATCCGGCTCACGAACAGCTTACCCAGTTAACAAACGCCCAACTGAAAGGAAAAACCCCCGAACAGGTTTTACCGCCTTCCTATGCTCAAACTGTCCGTCAAAGTTACCTCGATTGTGTGGCGGCGAAAAAGACAATTAGCTACGAAGAAGTCATCCAATTTCAAGATACTCTTTCTCACTGGCTGACTCAGCTTACTCCCATTTGCGATCGCAACGATCGCATTTATCGGATTGTTGGCACCAGTATTAATATAACCGAACGCAAACTCGCCGAAGAACAACTTCGACATAATGCCTATCACGATACGTTAACAAACTTGCCAAATCGAGCCTTTTTTATGGAGCGTTTACAAGAAGCGATTCAACAAGTTAAGACGGAACGTGATTGTTTATTTGCCGTCTTATTTTTTGATTTAGATGACTTCAAATATATTAATGATAGTTTAGGACACGCTATTGGCGATCAACTGTTAATTTGTCTCACAGATCGTTTGAAGAATTGCTTGCGAAAAACCGATATTTTAGCCCGTTTTGGCGGAGATGAATTTACAATTTTGTTGGGAGAAATTCAACAAATCGAACAGGTGATGAAAGTGGCTCAAAATATTCAGCAAGAATTGAGTTTACCCTTTCTTCTGGACAACCATCAAGTTTTTACCAATGCCAGTATTGGGATTGCTTTAGTTACCGCTGACTATCAACAACCCGAAGAAATCTTGCGAGATGCCGATATTGCCATGTATTCGGCGAAAGAGCAAGGACAGGGAAAATCGGCTATTTTTAATCGTCAGATGCACTTAAAAATGCTGGAACGCTTGCAACTTGAAACCGATTTACGTCGGGCGATTGAACGAGAAGAATTTCAGGTTTATTATCAACCGATTATTTGTTTAAAACGGGATAAAATTGCGGGTTTTGAAGCGTTAATTCGCTGGAAACATCCCGATGGAAATTGGGTGTCTCCGGCTAAATTTATTCCGATTAGCGAGAAAACGGGATTAATTGTAGAAATTGGTAAATGGGTATTGTACCAAGCCTGTTTACAAATGAAAACTTGGCATGAACAGTTTCCCCAGTTGGGTGATTTAACAATTAGTGTCAATTTGTCAGGGCGTCAATTGCGAGAACCCGATTTATTGGATCAAATTGATGAGATTCTCCAGAAAACGGGTTTAAAAAGTGACTGTCTCAAGCTAGAAATTACCGAAAGTATGTTGATGGATAATCCACCCGCTGTTAGAGCTATATTGAACCAGATCAAATCTCGCCATATTAAACTGAGTTTAGATGATTTTGGAACGGGCTATTCTTCTTTGAGTTATTTGCATAGTTTCCCCATTGATACCCTTAAAATTGATCGGGCGTTTGTGGTGGATACCGATTCGGAATTCAAAAATAAAGCAATTACTCAAGCGATTGTTACTCTTGCACAAAGTTTGGGAATGGAAGTGATTGCAGAAGGAATTGAAAAAGCAGAACAATTAGAACAGCTTAAACAGTTAAAATGTGAATACGGACAGGGCTATTTATTCTCCAAACCGGTCAACCAAGCTGAAGCTGAGATGTTGCTGGAAACTAAGTCATTTGACGTTTAATTTGTTCCTGTTCCATTGCTTCAAATAAAGCCTTAAAATTGCCTTCTCCAAATCCTTCAGCTTCAATCAATTGACCGTTAATTATAGCATTTTTCCGTTCAATGAACTCAAAAAAGAAAGTCGGTTCATCAAAAATCGGTTGGGTAAAAATTTGCAATAACATGGCTTCTGAAGCCTCATCCGGCAAATCAATTAAAATCTCATACTCTTGAATTTTCTGCCAGTCTTTAGGGGATAATTGATTTTGATTTAACTGTTGCTGCAAGCGAGTATAATAGTGAGGAGAAACCGAAATAAACGGTAAACCTCGCCGTCTCAATTGACCGACAACTTGAATAATATTCTCAGTTTTTAGGGCGATATGTTGAATTCCCGCACCCCGATTAACCTCTATAAATTCCTGAATTTGAGAATTGTCTGAGGTCGGTTCATTAATCGGAAACTGTACAGTTTTTTGTGAATTCACCAACACCTGACTGTGCAACCCAGAACGCTGAGTTTGAATATCAAAAGCCTGTTTGGGTTGAAACTCAAGAACCCGTTTGTACCAATCAACAGCCGCTTCTAAATCTCCAGAATTCACATTTAAAACCACATGATCAATTCCCAGAATCGGAGAGTGAACTTGAGAACCGGGAATGGCAAAAGGAACAGAAGGAAGCAACTTCAACTGAGGAGAATTCTCGGATTCAACCAAGGTATGATGCAACCCACCCCAACCAATAATTGTAAACCATTTGAGGAGACAATTCTCAATAGAATCGTGCTGAATGGGTTGAATAATTTTCACCCCTTCAGCCTGGATGCGTTGAAATGCAGATTCGATATCCTCAACATGAAACGCCACATCAACAATACCAGGCGGATGTTGATGCAAATATTCAGCCACCGGACTGCCATCGGTTCGGGGAGAAGATAACAGAAAATAAACCGAACCCTGTCGTACAATTTCTGTATGAGTATCAGCGTTTGTTACGCATCCCAGAGCTACAAAACCCAACTTCTCAATAAACCAATCCCGTGATGCTTGGGCATTGGTAACGTAAAAATGAAGATGATCAAACTGCATCATAAACCGCTGCTATTTGGTATTCCGAATTAACCCTCAGTTCCAGCCTCCCCAGTTCTCAAAACTTAGAAGAATAAATGACTCTCCGGCTGAATATTAATTTCCATCGGTACCGCTTGGGGTTCGGCCGAAAGTGCAAATAAAATTGCATTAGCCGCCGTTTCTGGACTGAGCATTTTTGAACGATCAACCTTTAAACTAACATTATCCCAGAAAGGACTATCAACCCCCCCAAAGTAGAATAACGTAATTTTAATCCCATATCGGCGCATTTCGTCGGCCATACACTTACTAAAGCCAACCACCCCAAATTTTGAGGCACAATAGGCGCTTCCCATCGCCATCGAATGTTTTCCCAAAATCCCAATCACATTACAAATATGACCGGATTTTTGCTGCTTCATTATGTTAGCGGCCGCTTGGGTGGTGTAAAAACTCCCCTTCAGGTTCAAGTCCAGCATCCTATCGAGGTCGGCGGGTTCGAGTTTGTTCCACTGTTTGAGAATACCGGCGCCGGCCGCATTGACCAAAATATCAATCTGTCCGAAATGACTTTCGGCCTTTTGCATCAGTCCCTCGACTTGCTGCGGGTCGGTGATATCCGTCGAAACCGTCAAAACGTCCGGTGTTCCCAATTCTTCGGCCAATGTCTCCAATTTGTGGCTATCTCTGGCGGCCAACACCAGTTTCACCCCCGATGAAACTAACTTCCGGGCCACAGCCGAACCAATTCCCCCAGTTCCCCCAACGATAACCGCAACTTTGTCTCGCATTTCGTTACATTTCTTAAAAACTCCCTTCTTAGTATAAGGCAAGAGGAGGTGGGGAGGTGGGTAACGGATGGGTTGTTGGTGGGTTTTTTGGGTTAATGATGCTTGGAAACGGATGGGTTATCGGTGGGGTGATGGGGGAAGACAGGAAAGATTCATAATTCATAATTCATCACGGGTGACTGTTAATTGTTAACTCAAACAAGCGACTGTGCAATGTAGAAACCTGTAATTAAATTAGAAATATGAAAACAAATCACAGGAGTGTTAATGATGACTCACTCAAATTATTATCCCAAAGCGGTTCTATCTCAGCCTACTCTGCGTCGTGGTAGTCAAGGCAAAGAAGTAACAAGACTACAACATCGTCTCAATGATTTTGGATTTCGTTTAGTTGTCGATGGTATTTTCGGGCCGGCTACTGAAGCCGCTGTTAAACGATATCAAAGCAACAATAGACTCACAGTTGATGGAATTGTCGGGCCGCAAACTTGGAGCGCTTTGTTCCATGAATTCCTCTAAATTCCGGTATTAGGTGACTCTGTTTTGCAGTTTTTCTCTAATTCTCAGGTTTGACTTCTCCCTTTAATCTCTTAAGTAGATGAAGGGAGATTTAATTTTTGATGAAACGGTCAATGATTGACCCCACCTCAAATACACTTCACTAAAACAAGCGACTGTGCAGTGATTGGATGAGAAGTTAGATTATAAACATGAAAACAAATTACAGGAGTATTAATTATGCAGGCTACAGATATTTTTCCAAAAACTATTCAATCTCTGCCGATTTTGCGTCGGGGGATTCAAGGAAAAACGGTTAAAAATCTACAAGAACGTCTGAATATTTTGGGTTCAAGATTAGTGGTTGATGGCATCTTTGGGCCTGCCACAGAAGCGGCTGTTAAATACTATCAAAAAGACAATGGTTTATTGGTTGATGGGATTGTTGGGCCGCAAACTTGGAACTTGTTATTAAAATCTACCACTGTTCCTTTTGAGGTTCTCCAAACTTTACCTGTTCTCAGTTTGGGAAGTACGGGGGATAATGTGATTAGATTACAAAATCGTCTCAATGACTTTGGCGCGAGTTTAGTTGTTGATGGCATTTTTGGGTCAAAAACTCAAGCGGCAGTTAAGAACTTTCAACAACGTTTTAGTTTGGCTGCTGATGGAATTGTCGGCCCTTTAACTTGGAATGCTTTGTTGCATGAGTTCTTTTAGCCCTGAACCTATTAAACTTACCATTTCCCCTCTAAAATAGACCTGGCTCTCCCTTTTCTATGTTTGATAGATGAAGGGATATTTATTTTTTGTTGTTTGTTCTTTTAGATTTAGGTTTAGCTTGAACTCACTCAGCAATAAATACTCTAAACTCCAGCAAAGTATCCGACCCAAAAGGTCTATTTCTTCAGTAAGAGTTAAGGAGTCAACAGGTTCTAGCTGAGGGTTGATTTCAAATCCATAGCGAGTTGTTATTGTTAGAAAGTGTGATGGCAAATCAAAGCTAATTGACTCTTCAAACGAAGGGTTATCGGCAAATCCTTTAGGAAAACATTGAAAGCAAACACTCAGTCTACAGGAGAGAACAAATCGTGAAATTTTCTAATCTAACCAAGCTAGTTGGTGTTAGCGCACTGGCGTTGACCCTCAGTATTCTGCCTAGTGTTCACCCGGCTTCTGCTCAGGTAACGGATGACCCAGTACCGAATAGAACTCTTGAGTATGAGGATGACAACGACTTTGACTGGGGATGGTTGGGTCTAATTGGTTTGGCGGGTTTGGCGGGTTTACGCGGCAGAAAGCATGATGAAACCGTGCGCTACCGTGAACCGGATGTAACCACTACAGGGACTCGTTACCGCGAATAATCCAATCCCTTGTCTGGTTAATTCATGTTGTGCAGCCGATATTGTGTTGGGTTTCGCGGCTATGAAACCCAACTCATTTTGTATCTGTATAACAGCAATTGATATTATCTGTTAAAGGGTGGAATGTTGAGGATGGTTTGTTGAGAATCTTCATGGAAGAGTCGCTTAAACAAGTGACTACCGACACTTGAAAAAACCGACTAGATTAGATTTAATCAACTCCACAGACATCAGAGAGTATCAATCATGCAAGCATCCAGTATTTCTTCTCAAACCATTCAATCTTTACCGATTTTGCAGTTAGGGAAAACGGGGAATGATGTCAACTATTTACAAAATCGTCTGAATCTTTTAGGTGCGAATCTCAGAATTGATGGAATTTTTAGTTATGATACTGAAATAGCAGTTAAGCGGTTTCAAAGAGATAATGATTTAAAGGTTGATGGAATTGTTGGCCCTTTAACTTGGAGGGTTTTATTAGAAATTACCACAGCGCCCATCGATAATTTTGATAGTGATTTCCCGATTTTAAAAGCAGGAAATACCGGAGAAAGTGTGGTTGAATTACAAACTCGTTTGAATAATACGGGGGCGAATTTGCGGGTTGATGGGGTTTTTGGGGCAAAAACGGCAAAAGCAGTTAGAGATTTTCAAGCGAATATTGGCTTGGAGGTCGATGGAATTGTCGGCCCTTTAACTTGGGAAGCTATCTTACAGCAAGAGTTTTTATATATTGATTAAATTAACTCATTTTAACAGCGTTTCTCCCGTTATTCTTCTTCGGAAGATGAGGGGAGATTTGTTGTGAGTAAGCAAACATTCCAGCCTCGGTCTGTTTTTTCTAACTCAAAGGAGTTGCACAAATCAATAAATTTGGGAAATTTTCCTCCGGGTTGAAATTGTTTGATGACTTGGGTAATGGCTTGACCGTATTTTTTGTTAAAGTAGCTGCCTAATATCGATAACGAAATGCAAGGACTGGCGGTTTGGGCGGTGAGTTCTTGAACAATTTCCACCAGGGCGGTTTCTAACTGGTCAAGAGAGTGAATGTTCGTTAAACCATTGGTTGAATTTCCCTCCGGAGTTGATTGACTTTTTGGTGATGTGACTTCAAATAAGGTGACATAGGTTTGAGATTTTTCGGAGGGCTGATGAATGGCAAAAATTTGGGGATTGTTAATAAAGATGTCTCGGGCTTTAGATTCGGGAAAATGGGCGGAAACCACTTGACTAATTGTCATTTTGTAGGTATCTTTATATAAGGCAGAAAGACGCGAGAGTTTAATCCATTGGCTCTGAATGCGCTTTTGTTCGGAGCGGATTAATTCTTGTAACTGTACCAGAAATTCATCTAAGGTCGGAATATCGCTAGAGGAGGTTAAATCAAATTGTTGGGTTTCCCCGGTACGATTATTAAAAACAATAATCTTATCTTTTTTCTTCTTGACTTGATAGACGGTTAACCCATGACCTTCGAGAGTATTGCACAGATGAGTTAACGCCCGATCAGACGAACAAACCAAAACTTCTTGGGCTGTGGGATAATAGACGAAAATGGAGGAACCCACCGTCGCCATTTTCAAATCGGCGCTATCTTTTCCGGGGGGAACATGAATCAGTTGATAGCCTCGCTGATGAAATTCAACATCTTTTTTCCCCATGCTACGCCAATTGGCAAAAGCAACTTTAATTTGTAGCGGACAAGCACAAACGGTTTCTAAAAACTTCTCAGTTTCCACATCCAACTGTAAATTTTCCACATCCAACAACAGAATACTAATTCCGCTAGTCGAAAAACTGCGTCCGTTAAAATAGAGTTGTTGGGGGTGAATTTCACTCGGATGCGGATAAGGAGTCAGCTTGGGATTCGGATAAATCAGTTGTTCAAGTTGGGCGATAATCACCTGATATTCCGAAGACTGAATAAATTCCGAACTTAGCAAAACCCGGAGATAATTTTGAACTTTTGCCGATAATTTCTCAAGCGGCTTTACCTGACTCAACCCTTGGGAAATCTTCTGAACAAAGAGAGACTGATAACGGGGTTGATGCCAGGGAATATTTTGGTAGCGAGGATTCAGCCATTGAGGATGTTGTTTCTGGAGAGAAACCAGAGTTTGATAAAGAAAATGGCAAACCGTATCGACTACAGTAGAATCATTCGTCCCAAGTTGGTGATTTGGATGGGGCATGACCCTGTACGCACGATCAAGATATCTGATGCTATATTTAAGCGTAGCACGTTGGGTGCTGGGAATGCGATCGCATCTGAAAAACTGACTCAACTTTGCGGCTTATTGAGGCTGAAGCCCCTGAAAAATAATGCGCCACAACCAGCCTAAGGCAATTAATCCTAACCCCACTAACCAAATTTGCCACTCCACCCAAAACGCCAGAAAAAAGCAGCAAACCAGCCCAATAACCGCTATCGGCTTGGGATAAAGTCGCGTTTCTGGAGGAATTTGCAACGCCGCTAAATTCGTAATTGCATAATAAATTAAAACATTAAACGCACTAAACGACCAAGTGGTTTTCACATTGCCAATCAACACCAACAGCCCAATCATCACCGCCACGACAATCACCGCAATGGTCGGCGTTGTCCCCGCAGCATTCAGTCGGGCCACTTGACGGGGCATATCCCGGCGTCGCCCCATTGCCAATAATACCCGAGATAAGCCCAAAATCAAATTCAGCAACACCCCCAACATCGCCGTTATCGCCCCGACAGCGACAATTTGACGAATTCCGGGGACACCAAACCGACTCGCCGCCACTTCCAACGGCGCCACCTTTTGCGTCGCATCACTCAACCCGTCAACGCCAACTGCGGCGACTCCGACGACCGCCACCGTCAAATATAACACCATCGTTACCGTCATGGTAACAATCATCGCTTTGGGAATGGTCACTCGCGGTTGACGGACTTCTTCCCCGAGTGTGGCGATGCGTCCATATCCGGTGTAGGCGACAAACATTAATGCAGCCGCTTCGAGTAAGGCGGCGAGGGGATTTTCATCCGGAAAAAAGGGCGTTAAATTGTTAGCAGCAGCCGGAGAGAAGGCAGTGGGTAAACCCGTAAAAATAAAGGTAATTAAAGAAAATAACGTTAGCGAAACGATAATTAAATTTGCTAAATTAGAGCGACGAATCCCCTTTAAAACAATAGCGGTGATGGCGAGAACTGCGATTAAAGCTGTCGGGACTAACAAACGATTATCCAAACCCAAAGCGTTGATAAAATAACCCGCAAATCCTAACGCCGCCGTCGCAGCCGAGGCACTTTTTGCCAACAAAAACATCCAACCCGCAGTAAAGCCAAACATCGGATTGAGATATTTATAACCGTATTCATAGGTTCCGCCGCTGACCGCATGATTGGCCGCAAGTTGGGCGCTACTTAATCCGTTACATAATGCCACTATTGCCCCAATTGCTACGGCTAAAATAACAGAAGGTCCGGCAATGCCCGTCGCAATTCCAATACTGACAAATACCCCGGTTCCAATAATTGAACCCAACCCCATCAAAGTAGCACCGAAAACCCCGAGTTCTCGTTGAAGAAATGGCGTTTGACCCGACACTTGGCGACCTCTTGCAAAAATCACTCAAGCATTATAATCTAATTTCGTTAATATTGGGTTAAAAATCACAAGTTTATTTTTTTGCTAGGGTAACGTGATACTTATTTTGTTGTTTTTTGAGAATAAAAGCATCGCAGGATGTTATAAAAGTCAGGACTTTAGTGGCGATTTTAAGTTCTTTGAGAAGGTTGGAGAGTGAGATTTTATAATCGAGTTGAAACTGTTGCGATAACACTTCTAAAGGAACCAGACTGTTTAAATATTTGGGTTCTAATTTGGTGAGAATCTCGATTAAACTCTTTTCTAATTCCTCTTGAGAGTTAATCGGGGAAGCGGAAGTCTTTTTTAAACAAACCTGATAGACATTTTTGTTTTGAGAAACCGCGAAGCGTTCGCATTTTTGTAAAAACTTACATAAATTTGACCCCAAGTTGAACTTTTTAATCAAAGTTTTGGGCGTTTCTCCATAAACCTTTTTAAACTCAATCGCTAACTCGCTAATTAAAAGGTTTTTCTTGGGTTTTGAACCGTTGAGACAGTCGGTTAATATTGACTGAATCGCCATTTCCAAATCGACTTTATTTTTAATTGATGAACTGGCGGAGACAACGGCAATTATTTGTTCGGAAATGGGAGGAGATTCAACCTGAGAGGGTTCAACTTTTTGTTTTTCAGGGGTTGAGTTTAATTCTGAACTGGGAGTTGAGGAATCATTTTGATAATAGTTTAACTTTTTTTCGATTTCAAAAAGCTGATGAATTTTCGATATTTTTTTCAGCCGTTCTTCTAAAGAGTCATGGGTTTCGCTAATTAAAGCTTCTATTTTCTCAAACAATTCTTGAGGCGAGGGAATCTCCGATTTTTCCCGCAGGGAGTAAGATTTGATCTCCCCGGTATTCATCTGTTCAACCGTGATAATTTTCGGCAATTGTTTGGGTTGTTTTTTAGAAACCCGATACACTAAAAACCCCTGATGTTGTAACTCGGTAATTAAATAAGTTAATAACCAATCCGACGAACAAACAAACACCTCCTTTGCATGGCGATAATGTTGGGAAATTGCCGCCCCCATTGCAATCATTTGAGCATCGGCGCTATCCTTACCCAAAGGAACGTGTATCATCTGATAACCCCGCTGAAAAAGTTCGCTATCTCCTCCGGTTTTCTTCCAGTTTGCAAACGCCAGTTTTACCGTCAACGGATAGGTAGATAAATCACTCAAAAAACGTTCGACATCCCCATCTAAATCATTGAGATTTTCCGCATCTAAGAGTAAAATAGAAATGGGAGAATCCGAGGAAATTTGAGTCTGTTGTTTTCCCTGTAGCGTTTGAATAATATGTTGAAATGCGGGAGAGTCTAAAAACTCGGGAGAGTTGAAAAGCTGCAATAATTCTTGAGTAAAAGAAGCAGTTTGAGGAGAGGGTCGCGAATTTTTGAGTTCAACTCTATTGGTTTGTCCGTTTTGTTCGTTGGGAACAGTTGGCCACCGTTCGTCTAAAAAAGAGGCTGGCGGTTGACTCGCCAACGGTTCGAGAAACTGACGACCACAAATTTTACACTGATAGCGTTGTCTCGCTTTGAGTCGCCCGTTCTTGCGATAGGAGGTAGATTCACATTTCGGACATTTCATAACCCCTATCTTACCAACAAAACCCTCATAATATACTATATAGACCATCACTTTAGAAAAATAATGGCGAGAGATTTACGGGGATTCCTAAAACTCCTAGAAGAACGGGGACAATTACGACGCATTAACGCTTTAGTTGATCCCGATTTAGAAATTGCAGAAATTTCCAATCGAATGTTACAATCCGGCGGACCCGGTTTACTGTTTGAAAACGTCAAAGGGTCGCCTCATCCCGTCGCGGTTAACTTGTTAGGAACCGAACAACGGGTGTGTTGGGCGATGAACATGGACAAACCCCAAGAATTAGAAGAATTGGGGAGAAAATTGGGAATGCTGCAACAACCGAAACCCCCGAAAAAAATCTCGCAAGCGGTAGATTTTGGTAAGGTTTTATTTGATGTTGTCAAAGCCAAACCCGGACGCAATTTTTTCCCACCTTGTCAACAAGTAATCCTCGAAGGGGAAGACCTAGATTTAAACAAAATTCCGATGATTCGCCCCTATCCCAAAGATGCGGGTAAGATTATTACCTTGGGATTAGTGATTACAAAAGACTGCGAAACCGGAATCCCAAATGTGGGCGTTTATCGCTTACAATTGCAGTCAAAAAATACCATGACCGTCCACTGGTTATCGGTTCGGGGCGGGGCAAGACATTTAAGAAAAGCCGCAGAAAACGGTAAAAAACTAGAAATTGCGATCGCTTTGGGCGTCGATCCGTTAATTATAATGGCGGCTGCCACACCCATTCCCGTTGATTTATCCGAATGGTTATTTGCGGGATTATATGGCGGTTCCGGCGTACAACTCGCCAAGTGTAAAACCGTTGATTTAGAAGTACCCGCCGACTCCGAATTTGTACTCGAAGGAACCATCACCCCCGGCGAAATGTTACCCGACGGACCCTTTGGAGATCATATGGGCTATTACGGGGGCGTTGAAGATTCGCCGTTAATTCGATTTCACTGCATGACCCATCGCAAAGACCCGATTTATTTAACCACATTTAGCGGCCGTCCTCCCAAAGAAGAAGCGATGATGGCAATTGCTTTAAACCGCATTTATACCCCGATTTTACGACAACAAGTTTCGGAGATTGTTGACTTTTTCTTACCGATGGAAGCGTTAAGTTATAAAGCAGCAATTATCTCCATTGATAAGGCTTATCCGGGTCAAGCGAGGCGGGCGGCGTTGGCGTTTTGGAGTGCGTTACCCCAGTTTACTTATACCAAATTTGTGATTGTTGTCGATAAAACCATTAATATTCGCGATCCGCGTCAAGTGGTGTGGGCAATTTCGTCTAAAGTTGACCCGACTCGGGATGTATTTATTCTCCCAAATACGCCCTTTGATACCTTAGATTTTGCCAGCGAAAAAATTGGTTTGGGCGGACGAATGGGTATTGATGCAACGACTAAAATTCCCCCGGAAACCGATCACGAATGGGGCGAAGCGTTGGAGTCGGATGCTGATGTGGCGTCGATGGTTTCTCGACGTTGGGCGGAATACGGGTTAGATGATTTGAATTTAACCGAAGTTGACCCCAATAAATTCGGCTACGACATCCAATAATTCATCGGGTGGGCATTGCCCACCTCAACCATTAATTTTCACTGTAAATTACCCCAGAATCAAAATGACAGTCGAACTTCAACTCAATAAAAGTAAACTCATTTTAGCCCTGTGGATAATCACTTTATTTTCACCCGTTCTTTTCCAATTCTTAAATCTTGAGGCGGGTAACTTTTGGTTGGAAATTGCCATTTCAGGAGTAACTTTAATTTCCTTGGTTGTTTGGTGTTTACCCCAGAAAGATTCAAAAGAAGTTTTGTTATTGCAAAAAGAAATAAAAACGTTATCGGACCGTATCTCTACTTTAGAAAAAAACACGATTCCGATCAACAATCGTTTCCTCCCCAAACCTCCCAATACTTTAATTAATAATCCGCTCTGGGATGAAGTTTTAGATGAGATTGAACAATATCGCCGTGAAATTGATACAGAGATTGAAGCAGAAAATATTTTCCCAAGTAAAAGTCAGAATCCAGAATGAATTATCGATATATTCTTGATACCGATCATTTTTCCCTACTGCAACGCGAAAATCCAATTTTAAATCAACGTATATCTTTAGTAGATCCTGACGAAATTGCGATTACAGTTGTGACGGTAGAGGAACAGTTGAGAGGTTGGTTGAGTGTAATTCGGCGCTATTCTCAATCTAATAACCCCGAAAAGCTAATTTGGGCTTATATGGGATTACGAGATGCTGTAAATTATATTAGTCAATTTCAAGTTGTTGAGTTGACGCTTGAGGCTTATAATCTTTTTGTAGAACTCCGTCAGCAAGGAGTCCGAATTGGAACACAGGACTTGCGAATTGCAGCTATTACTCTGTCTCAGCAAGTCACATTAGTTACTCGTAATCAGCGCGACTTTTCTCAAGTTCCTAATTTAATGTTTGAAGACTGGACACGACCATCTTAAACTCTTGAATGGGCCACTTCAAGAAGTTGATTGGAATTAATTAACTTATGATCAATAAGCGCGATCGCACTTTCCTAAAATTCTTAATCCTTAAATTAATCTTAAGTCCGTCAGTGATGTTTCTCAAATAAAAATATTGAGGGAAATTCTCAAAAAAACTGCCAACCCAAAGCGATCGGCAGTTCCGGATTATTCCATTTTACTTGTAGAATCCCGAATGAATAGACTCCTAACGCTTTGATTTTGGTCCCGATGTCGGGAAAAACCCCTAAAATACGTTGCAATCACCCATCGCACAGACTAGATTAACCCGATGGGCAGATGCCAGCCTCAGGGAATCCTGTGTTATAAGTATTTATATTTCTTAATCTTTGTTTATCAAATGCTGATTTCATCGACGGGGCTAGCCGAAATTAAAGAAAGTATAAAGAAAAATATATTCTTCGGTAAGAAGCCAACCCCGGAACTGATTGCAATTTTACTCGTATACTTCGTTCAAGGCACCCTGGGACTGGCGCGACTGGCGGTCAGCTTCTTTCTCAAGGACGACTTGGGAATGACGCCTGCGGAAGTCTCAGCCATGTTAGGGATAGTCGTCTTACCTTGGGTAATTAAACCGGTATTTGGCTTTATTTCCGACGGTTTACCCCTATTTGGCTATCGTCGCCGACCCTATTTGATTTTATCAGGTTTTTTGGGTGCGATCGCCTGGGTTGCGATGGCCACAGTCGTAGACAGTCCGTTAACCGCGACTCTCGTCATCACCCTGAGTTCGTTGTCTGTCGCCATCAGCGATGTGATTGTAGACTCATTAGTGGTTGAACGGGCGCGTAAAGAATCCCTCAGCGATGTGGGTTCGTTGCAATCTTTGTGTTGGGGAACTTCGGCTTTAGGGGGTTTAATTACGGCTTATTTGAGTGGTTTTTTATTAGAAGTTTTTACCGTCCAAACCGTCTTTTTAATTACGGCTAGTTTCCCCTTAATTGTCTGCGGTGTAGCCTGGTTAATCACAGAAGAAAAAGTTGGCGATCGCTCAAATTTAGACGCGGTTAAACAACAAATTCGTCAACTGCGTCAGGCTGTTACTCAAAAAGCAATTTGGCTACCGATGGCATTTGTATTCATCTGGCAAGCCACCCCAACGGCCGATTCTGCCTTCTTTTATTTCACCACAAACGAACTCGGATTTCAACCCGAATTTTTAGGGCGAGTTCGGTTAGTAACCAGTATCGCTTCTCTGGTGGGCGTTTTGCTGTTTCAACGCTTTTTTAAAACAATACCCTTTCGCAAAATCTTCACTTGGTCTACAATTTTATCGGCAGTTCTCGGCATGACAATGCTGTTGCTGGTGACTCATGCTAACCGTGCTATCGGCATCGAAGATCATTGGTTTAGTTTGGGCGACAGTTTAATTTTAACAGTCATGGGACAAGTGGCTTATATGCCTGTTTTGGTGTTAGCCGCCCGTTTGTGTCCGCCCGGAGTTGAAGCGACTTTATTCGCGTTGTTAATGTCAATTTACAATATGGCGGGGCTGCTTTCTCACGAATCTGGGGCGTTGTTAACTCATCTTTTGGGCGTAACAGAACATCAGTTTGATAACCTCTGGATACTGGTGATTATGACCAATGTTTCGACGTTGCTTCCCCTAATGTTTCTCAATTGGTTGCCCAATTTTAGCGCCAAAGCAGAGGGAGAGAATACAGATTCTAAACTGCCTGTTTCTCAACGCACCGGACACAATCATGTCCCGGAATTTGTACCGGAATATGAGGGTGTTGGTCTGAGAGACTAAAGTTGAAATTCCCAATTTCTCTCTAACTTGTTGAATCTATTTGAATCAACTTGTCTTGCACTTCTCACATTCAAAAAAGAACGATGACGAACCTACAAATGCCCAAACCTTTCGTGAAGAAAGGATTATCCTACAGTACCAAAGATTGGCAAAAAGGCTATCAATCTCAACCCAACGAATATGATTATCCGATAGAGGATATCGAAGGGGAAATTCCACCGGAATTAGAAGGAACTCTCTATCGAAACGGCCCCGGTTTATTGGATATTAATGGTTATCCCCTGCATCATCCTTTTGATGGCGATGGGATGATTTCAGCGATTCAATTTTCAAAAGGTCGCGCCCATTATCGCAACCGTTATGTGAGAACTCAGGGATTTGTTGAAGAACAACTTGCCGGAAAACCCCTCTATCGGGGCGTATTTGGTACTCAAAAACCGGGCGGTGTATTGGCGAATGCGTTTGATTTGCGTTTAAAAAATATTGCCAATACTCAGGTCATTTATTGGGGCGATAAACTGTTAGCGTTGTGGGAAGCAGCAGAACCCCATCAACTCCATCCCCAAACCTTAGAAACCATTGGAATTGATTATTTAGATGGGATTTTAGAACCCGGTGATGCGTTTGCAGCCCATCCTTGTATCGACCCCCATTGTGAGTTAGATGGGGGAGAACAATGTATGGTGAATTTCTCGATTAAACCCGGACTTTCTACCACATTTACTATTTATGAACTGAGTCCCCAAGGCAAACTGTTACGCAAACACGCCCATTCAGTACCCGGATTTGCCTTTGTTCACGATTTCGCCATTACCCCAAATTACTGTATTTTCTTTCAAAATCCAGTCAGTTTTAATCCTTTACCTTTTGTATTTGGGTTCTGTGGGGCGGGAGAATGTGTGCAATTTAAACCCAAACAACCGACTCGAATATTAGTCATTCCTCGCAATCAAAAACAACAACCGGGAATTAAGTGTTTTGAAACTCACTCCGGGTTTGTTTTTCATCACGCCAACGCCTACGAACAAGAAGATAAAATTTGTGTGGATTCAATTTGTTATGAATCCCTTCCCGGTGTTGATCCCCAAGCCGATTTTCACGATACAGATTTTACCACATTAGATCCGGGGCAATTGTGGCATTTTGAAATTAATTTAAAAACGGGTCAAGTCGAACGTCAACTTGTGGACAAGCGCTGCTGTGAGTTTCCCACCCTCAATCCCGAATGGATTGGACGTCCTTATCGCTATGTCTATGTCGGCGCCGCCCATGACCCGGAGGGAAATGCACCGTTACAGGGGGTTCTCAAGCTAGACTTCCAAACCGGTGAACGTCAACTCTGGAGTGCGGCGCCTTACGGCTTTTCCGGTGAACCCGTGTTTGTTCCCCATCCCAACGGCGTTAATGAGGATGATGGCTGGCTCTTGACATTGGTTTATGATTCGCGTTATCATCGCTCAAACATTGTGATTCTAGATGCAAAAAATCTCAATAAAGAGCCAGTTGCCCAGTTGCATCTCAAGCATCACATTCCCTACACTTTACATGGAACCTTCGCTCAGATGTAAGAGTGGAACTTGAACGAAACCTTTAAGCTGTCTCCGCTAGATTAGATTCCATGCCTTTTCTCAAACGGGAGGGCGTGGAATCTAAGTCTATTTTGGGCTTAAGTGGGTTGTTTGTTGAGTTTCAAAAATAGATCTGGCCGATCTCATCAGGTAATGCTACTGTGGAGTCACACTCCTACCGGGCATCAACTCAGGTTATTATGGGCGATTTTCGGGGAAAGCCTCTACTCATCTACTCGGATTCAGCGATGCAGGAAGAAGCGTCAGCACTGGAAATTCGGTTTAGTATCGTGATCACCACTTACAATCGTTTAAATTTGTTGAAACGAGCGATTGACTCCGCTTTGAAACAAACCGTTCCCTGTGAAGTGGTGGTAGCCGATGATTGTTCCTCCGATGGAACGGAAGAATATGTCAAGGGTTTGTGTCAATCTCAACCAGAAGATAGCGATCGCCGTCTAGTTTACCATAGAAATGAGCGCAATAGTGGTCACTCCCAAACTATGAATATGGGGGTAAGTGCGGCATCGGGAGAGTGGATTAAACCCCTTGATGATGATGATTATCTTGCTCCCAATTGTATCGAAGAAATGGCACGGGCGATCGCCATTCATCAAAAGACAATTACAGCCGAAACCAACTCTAAAGCCGTGATTTGTTCGGTACAAGCGGCACAGGTTAATCCCAATGGACAAGAACTCAGTCGCACTCGAATTCTCGGCCCTGGAAAAGCATTTTATATTCCTCAAGAAGACATTCATTATGGAATGTTACTCGAACAAGTTCCCTTTGGTACTCCCGTACAAGTGGCTTATCGTCGAGATGCGTTTATTGAGTCGGGAGGTTGGGATTCGAGTTTTGATGTGAATTTTGATGATATTGATTCTTGGATTAAAATCGCTCAGTATGGAGACGGGATTTTCATTAATCGCTGTTTGGCTTATCGCACTGTTTGGCCCGGATCATATAATCAAAAGTTTTCGTTAGAAAAGCGACTGAGAACCAATATTTTAATGAAAGAGAAAATTTATTCATTAATTCATCAAAAACATTACAGTCGCCTTCCTGACCTCATGCAAATCCGCAATTATTTGAGATTACATTGGGGATTGATTGCCTTTAAAAGAGCCAAAATCAGTTCCGCATTGAAGATAACTTCTTCGGCTCTTTTTTCACAGAATGCTTGGAAAATGTTGTTGTTGTCAATGGCAACTCGTCAGCAATCTAAACTCTCGGGATTGGCTGAGGAATTTGAAGTTAATTTTGCCGATTTAGAAAGTAAGAGTTCCTCGCCGAATTCCGATTTAGAAGTAGAAAGTTCTGATTCTCAGCAGCTTAAAACCTATCTAAAACTTCGCGGAGGTTTAATGGCAGTGCAACGGGGAAAACTGAATAAAGCCTCGAAATTTTTATTTCCCTATTTATTATCTCCGGCGAATTTCAAGCTGTTTATGAATCTCTTAATTCTGGAAAACTCTAAAGATATACTCTCGATTCGGAGGCATATTTTAATCGAGTAAAACAACAATTTTAAATCAAAAAAATGTTGAGAACTGCCAAAACGTTACTGACGACTTACTATGCCTATATGTTAGAGTATCGGGCTGAACTTTTTTTCTGGGCGTTGTCGGGTTCATTGCCTTTTATTATTATGGGAATTTGGGTAAAAGCGGCTGAATCTCAAGAACTCGCCCTAGAACCTGTTCAGTTTGCGCGTTATTTTCTCGCCGCTTTTTTAGTGAGACAATCTAACGCCGTTTGGGTAATTTGGGATTTTGAGAAAGAAGTTGTTCAAGGTACACTTTCCCCCCGATTATTACAACCGATAGACCCGGTTTGGCATCATTTTTTATCTCACATCGCCGAACGTTTTGCCCGTTTTCCTTTTATTGTCGGCTTGGTCTTGCTGTTTTTTACCCTTTATCCCGAAGCGTTTTGGCTACCCAATTTAACGACCGTTTTAATCTTTGTTTTCATTCTTTTAGTCGCTTTTTGCTTGCGATTTTTAATTCAATATACCCTAGCTTTAGCTGCGTTTTGGACTGAACGGGCGTCCGCCTTAGAAGATGTTTGGTTTTTACCCTATTTATTTCTATCGGGAGTCATCGCCCCTTTGGAAATGTTCCCGCCAACGTTGCGAGAAATTGTTCTCTGGACACCGTTTCCCTATCTAGTTAATTTTCCCGCTTCGGTGTTAGTCGGGCTGACTGCAAATATTGGCCGAGGGTTATTGGTGATGTTGGGTTGGGGTGTGGTGATATTTATATTGAACCGTTGGTTATGGCGAAAAGGACTGCGACAATATTCGGGAATGGGAGCTTAATATCTGAGCGGAAATGACTCAAACAAAAATTTTCCTTTTTCAGTTAAGACTTAAGTTAAGATTGGAGAATTTCTTCGCCATTTTGTTCTGAATTTGTTAAAGATTCATCCCAGTATATGGCTCGAATATCTTCGGGTAAATTCTTCTCTAGTTGATCATATCCCTGTTTGAGTACATCCTTAACTTCATTGGGAGAAATTGCTTCTCCTTCGGCTTGTAGATAAGCTGCAATGCGGGTTTCACTCCAATGAAAAGTTTGCGCCATCACCACCGCCAAACGCAACAACGGATCGAGTTGATCTAAGGCTTGTCCCACATAACACCACAAGGGTGGAGGTGCGGCTTTGAGAGAATATTGAATGGACTCCACAGGAGGAAGTTCAGCGCGGTTAATGGAGATAGCCGTCACATTAATTAACCAATTTTGCAGTGTCGTTTCCCCTGACGCCGCTTGCGACTCCCGCAAATTTAAACCTCGCATTTCATAAAAAATATGTCGCCAAGTCTGAGAAAATAAATACTCGGCTTGTACAGGCGATCGCACAGAATGACTAATCAAAGTGTTAACAATCAGCGCATAACGACAGAAAATAGTTACAAAATATTTCCCCCGATCCGGGTGGTTCTGAAACATCGTTAGCAACTCTTGATCGCTATGATGGGATAGCGACTTCACCAGGGGGTGATTTGATTCCGATAGATGAAGCGTTTGCACTTGGCTAGAGGTTTGTTCAAGAATAAACTTAACTTGGCTGAATCATAGCCCATTTGCTTTCACAGATCAAGCCCTAATTTCAGTGAACAGTAAACCGTGAACCGTGAACCCGGTTTTCAGTTAACAATTTACACACCTGTAAACTGACTCCTTTTTAATCTTAAATTATACCTTAAAATGACTTTATTACCACCTGAAAAGTTCAGTTCTCCAAGGCTGGAAAATCGCCAAAAAACCACTTTACTGATTCTCCTCTTACCCGCCACCATTTGGCTGTTGGTGTTCTTTGTTTTACCGCTAATCTTTGTTCTGGTTTGTAGTTTTCTGCAACGGGGAACCTATGGCGGAATTAACTGGATATTTACCTTTGATAACTATCAACGTTTAATTAGTCCTTTGTACTGGGGGGTATTTTGGCGATCGCTGCAACTGGCGGCTTTAACCACTGTTGTCTGTTTAATAATTGCCTATCCTTTAGCTTTTTTTATTGTTACTCGTCCTCCCCGTTGGCGGAATCTTCTTTTGGGTTTAATTATTATTCCGTTCTGGACAAATTTCTTAGTCAGAACTTACGCTTGGATTGTCATTTTAGGCAACGAAGGTGTGATCAACTCCCTTTTACAAAGTTTCCAACTGATTAATCAACCCATCAATTTACTGTTTACCCCTTTTGCTGTTATTATGGGTTTGATTTATGGCTATTTACCCTTTATGATTTTACCCCTCTATGCAACATTAGAACGTTTTGACTTTTCTCTGGTTGAAGCTTCCCAAGATTTGGGTGCCAATGATTTTCGTAGTTTTTGGCGGGTGGTTTTTCCGTTAACCCAACGGGGAATTATCGCCGGATCAATCTTAGTGTTTATCCCCGCAGTGGGTGCTTTTATTACTCCTGATATTTTGGGAGGGGCGAAAACCTTAATGGTGGGAAATCTGATTCAAAATCAATTCCTACAAGCGAGAAACTGGCCCTTTGGTTCGGCTTTATCAATGATTTTAATGGGAATTATTTTAATCCCCATTTTGATTTACTTGCAAACCCCAACATCAGACTAATATTTAACCGAGACGAAGGACAGAGTTATACATGATAAAAATTGGAAAAAGCTGGCTATGGATACAGGCGACACTCGCCCTCGCTTTTCTGTATCTACCAATACTAATTTTAGTGATTTACTCGTTTAATACTTCTCGGTTTAATGCAATTTGGACGGGATTTACCCTAGACTGGTATCGCAGTTTATTCGGTCAAATTACCGAGACAACCGCTAATTTTTCCACCGTTGAAATTTGGCAATCCTTAAATAATAGTGTAATTATTGCAGTAATTTCTACCTTAGTCGCGACAATATTAGGAACAACAGTCGCCCTCGCCCTTGAACGTTTTCGGTTTCCTGGCGATAAAATCATTACGGGGTTAATTTTACTTCCGATTATTATCCCTGAAATTACCCTGGCGATTTCTTTACTCGTCTTTTTTACCCTAATTTTTAGACTTGTAGAAAATCTCACCGGAATGCGTCTAACCTTGGGATTACCCTCGGTAATTTTGGGTCATATTACCTTTAATATTGCATTTGTTACAATTACGGTAAGGGCGCGTTTAGCGGAATTAGATCCGGCTTTAGAAGAAGCCGCCCTCGATCTGGGGGCGAATGAATGGCGCACTTTTACCCGGATTACCTTCCCTTTAATTTTACCCGGAATTGTCAGCGGTGCCTTGTTAGCTTTTACCCTTTCTTTAGATGATTTTGTCGTCACTTTTTTTAACACCGGAGTGGGTGCTACAACTTTACCTCTGTTTGTTTATGGAATGATCAAACTCTCCGTTACTCCCGCCATTAACGCCCTTTCCACGTTAATGTTATTCGCATCCTTGCTGCTTGTGTTATCCTCATTAATAATCAATCACCACCAACCGACAACAAAACCTTAAGAGATTAGATTCAGTCCCACAATGAAACGAATTTTAACTTTTGTTCTTTTATTTCTCGTTAGCGTACTGTTACCCATTGGTTGTACAGGTAGCAATTCTAACTTATCACAATCGGGTCAAACGGGCGAGAATGTTCTCAATATTTACAATTGGTCAACTTATATTGCACCGGAAGTTCTGACTCAATTTGAACAGCAATATAATGTTAAAATTAATTATGATACCTACGACAGTAATGAAAGCCTTTACGCCAAATTAAAACCCGGAAATCCGGGTTACGATATTGCTTTTCCCGCCGATTATATGGTGGAAGTAATGATCGCAGAAAAATTGTTAGAAGAAGTCGATAAAAGTAATATTCCCAATCTCAAACATATCGATGAAAAGTTTCTCAATCCGCCCTATGACCCCGAAAATAAATATAGCGTTCCCTATCAATGGTTAACGATGGGAATTGGCTACAATATTAAAGCAGCCGGAGAAAAAATTAACAGTTGGGCTGCATTATTTGACCCGAAATATGCCGGACAAGCCGCTTTATTAGATGATATGCGTCATACCTTTGGGGCGGTGTTAATTTATCTGGGTTATAGTCCCAATACAACTAACCCCGAAGAAATCGAAAAAGCCAAAGAATTTTTAATTAAAAATCAGAAGAATATCAAAGCATTCCTTCCCGATACCGGACAAAATCTTCTCAATCAAGGTGAAATAGATTTGGCAATGGAATATAGCGGTGATGTCTTTCAAGTCATGGCAGAAAATCCGGATTTAAGATATATTATTCCCCAAGAAGGAACACTGATAGCAATTGATAGCATGGTTATTCCGAAAAATGCACCCCATAAACAATTAGCGGAACAGTTTATTAACTTTATTCTTGAACCCGAAATTGGGGCGAAAGTCTCTAACTTTATTAACTATGCTTCCCCCAATAAAACTGCAATTCAAGAAAAACTCATTAAAGCCGAAAACTTGGAAAATCCCGGTATTTATCCCGCCCCAGAAGTATTTGCAAAACTTCAGTATCTCGAAGATGTAGGAGAAGCAACCCTTCTCTATGATGAAGCTTGGAATGAGGTAAAATTAAGCTTTGGCGGTTAGTTAGCATTGGTTTTTTGGGACGGGTTAAACTCTATTTCTATCTCGAACAAACAACCAGACTAAACCCGTCCTAACCGTCAACCGTTATCTAACAGTAAAAATGTAATTAACAATTTATTTTATGAATAATGCAGTTGAACTGGTTAAAATTTCTAAATTTTATCAAGGAACACAAACTCGAAAAACATTAGCGGTTGATTCTCTCAATTTAGACATTAAAATGGGGGAATTCTTTTCCATTCTCGGACCTTCGGGTTGTGGAAAAACAACAACTTTGCGGATGATAGCCGGATTTGAAATTCCCACCTCGGGGGAAATTTATATTCACAAACAAGCCATGAATCATCATCCGCCTTTTCATCGTCCGGTGAATACGGTCTTTCAAAATTATGCTTTATTTCCCCATCTAACCGTGAGTCAAAATATCGCTTTCGGACTAGAAATGGAAAATTTACCTCGCCCCCAAATTCGTCAACGGGTTTCTGAGGTGTTAGAATTAGTCCAATTAATAGACTTACAAAACCGTTATCCCCGTCAACTTTCCGGCGGACAACAGCAACGAGTCGCTTTAGCAAGGGCGTTAGTTAAACAGCCGAAAGTCTTATTGTTTGATGAACCTTTGGGGGCGTTAGATTTAAAGTTGCGAAAGGAAATGCAACTCGAACTTAAACAGATGCAAAAACGGTTAGGAATTACCTTTATTTACGTGACTCACGACCAAGAAGAAGCGTTAACGATGTCCGATAGAATTGGGGTAATGAACCAGGGTCAACTCTTACAAGTGGGAACTCCTGTCGAAATTTATGAATATCCCAAAACTCGATTTGTTGCTGATTTTATTGGGGAAAGTAATATTTTAACCGGACGAGTCACTCAACACCAAAATTCTCAAATTAATCTCTTAGTCGATGAACAATTATCCCTTTCTGTCGCTTCTGCAATTGAAGTTTTTCCCGGACAAGTTTTAACCCTTGTTATCCGCCCGGAAAAAGTTGGTATTTTTTCTGAAAATAACGGGCAAAATAACAATTTTCAGGGTATAATAGAAGAAGCAATTTATCTCGGAACCGATACCCGCTATCGAGTAAAATTAACAAACAAAACCTCGATAATTATTCGCCAACAAAATCTACAACGCGATCGCACCCAACAGTATGCTGTCGGTGAAACCGTTAAGATGTTTATCTCTCCTGAAAATATCAGCCTTTTAGCTGACTAAAAAAGTAGGGTGCATCAAACAATTAATCGGTAATTACTCAACAAAGACAATTAACATTTGATGCACCCTACGAGATTTTATCGCCCGACAATGACAAGATTTAGAAACGGAATTGAGTTCTAAACGTCGTTACAACAATGGTGTCGTTGTCGTCAGTATGTTCGGGGTCAGTAATAATAAAAACCGCCGGAATTAAAGCAATGTATTCGCTTAGTTGGAAACGATACAACGCCTCAATGTGAATCCCGGTTTTCTCTTCTTCTAAATTATCAAGAGTGTGATAAACCACCTTCGGCTGCATCCCCACAATAATACCGCCCAAATCCCCTTCTTTAAGCAGATCGGGGAACGCCAACGTGACCGCAAAATTGAGGATAGTTGCATCGAGGTCATCACCCTCGCCAGTCGGTTTATCATCAGCCCAAGCCGCACCAAACCAGCCCCCAACCTCAAAACTATCAGAAATTCTCCAGTTCGCCTGGAAACTGATGTTATCACTGGTGGTGGGATTATCACCAAAGGGACGGTTAGCGAGGAAACTTCCGGTTCCGCCACTAACGCCAACATCTCCTTCTCGGAAATAACGGCGACTATAAGCCAAACCCAAGACTAAATTATCCAAGGGTTCATAGACGACTTGCAAGAACGCCGAATGACCGCCATCAAAAATACCTCGACCTTCAGAGGGATCGGGTGCATCTCCGCTATCGGCTAAGTAACCGAGATTAAGCTTAATGTTATCGTTGAGTCGATAGTTAAGCGCCAAGCCCGTACCTTCCGGCCCCCGGAACATGGTGGGGTCGTAACGACCAAAGCGAGAGGATGCACCACTACCGGTACTTTCAAACGGACTGATGGGATCTTGAACATCATCGAGATCTAAGCCCTTCGCCCCAAAATAAACCTGACCTTTACCGTCCATAATCGGAAAACGGTAATACAGGTCATCCATCGTAATATCTTCTGAACCGCCATCGGTACCGAGACGACTCATTAAAGTATTCGTTAAGTTTTCGCGGCTGAGTCGGGGAACATCTCGCGCTTGCAAACGAGTCCGCAGTCTATCTTTTCCAGAAAAGCTGGTGTCGAAGTTTAAACGCGCCCGATAACCGAAGTAGCTTTGAGTGGGGTCGTCACTATCTTCTACGTTCGGCCCGCCGGCAACGGTATATTCCGCGCGATCGCCAAAAGTATCCCCGATAAAGAAGATCACTTCCCCGTTGAGTTTAGTGGTGGTGGAGAATTGATTGGCTTCCAGTTCGGCGGTCCGGGCTTCGAGAACCGTCACCCGTCCCCGCAGGGCGGCGAGTTCGGCGGCGAATTCTTCCATCAACCGTTGCAGTATCGCCAGGTCTTCCCGCGTCACCAAGTCAGCGGTAGACGCATCAATGAGTTCGTTAATGCGTTCTAAACAGGCGTTTACCCCGGCGGCGAACTCATAACGGGTTAACGCCCGGTTTCCTTTGTAAGTTCCGTCTGGATATCCCGCGATACAGCCATAGCGTTCCACGAGAGACTGTAGCGCCTGAAACGCCCAGTCCGTCGGTTGGACGTCTGACAGTTGGGAAACCGAGGTCACTTGCTGTTTTTTCTTAGAAGCCCGACCCTCTTGAAAATATTGGTTGAGTTGGTCGGAAGTTTCTGGAGTAACGGAATTCTCTGCATTTTCCCCAGAGTCAAAGTCAGAAACTTGTACCTGAGAAAAGGTTGACTGTGGCCCAATTTGACCACTATGGGGATTAACGGGAACTTGGGCTAACAGTTCCGATGGTGTGGAAACTTCTGCCCCCGCCCCCGAAGACAAAATTAAGCTGGCTGCTAAAATCCCAGGACTGAGTAGCCAAGCTTTTAACCTTTGTTCTGACATACTCTCCTCACACTAATATAAGTTAAATCAGTAAGCCTACTGAGATACTTTTAAATTTCCATCGTCATTTTACTTGTCTTTTCTTCTGGAGGAAAGCAAACCTCATCTAAAAATATTAAAGACTGTCTGAAAGCGTCCCGATGGTCACTGGGACAGAGATTCACTGGACATTTTTGGGATTTTCACTGGCCCTTTTTTAGGTATAACCAGTTACCCTTTTTCACCCAAGTTAAAAATTTTGTAGCTTGACTTTAAACTTTGTCCCCATTGACTTGGATGAGCGATCGCTTTTAATTTACTGTTAATTTTGTGTTAACCTATTGTTTACCTGAAATTGACAAGGGGATACCCCCAGCACAAAGATTCTTAAGGAAAATCCTTATAATAGGGCAATATCAAATCAATTCAGAGGACTATGCAACCATTGGCTAGGGCTGATGAACACGCTTTCAATTGGCAAGAGTTGAACTTAGAACAAGAGCCGGAACCGAACCAGTTAGATGACATCACGATTCGATTAGAATTAGTGATGTTGGCGTTGGTAGCCCTCACGGGAGCCGGTTCGGAAAGTCTAGTCGAAGTTGCAAAACAACTCAATTTAAACTCGATTATTGCGGATCGACTGACTCAACCGGAGAATTCACAACAACAGAAACCTTTAAGCGTTGACGAAGCCCGAGCATTGGTTGTAATTATTTGTTATCTGGCCAAAGAAAATCAAGCCCTGATCCGACGGGCGATCGCGCTTTTAGAACAATACACTACGACCAACGAGGATCTCCGTCAAGTCGCTTTACTGCGGGATTATTTTGATGCCTTTAGCCAAATGTATCAAGAACAAATTGATGGCACCGCTTCCCTTCCCACTGATACCCTCAATCCCTTGGCTATTAAACTTTTAATCGAGCTATTATTTTACAGTAATTTTAACAGTCCTCAACGCTTTTGGTTGGCTTTACTGAGTCCCAATCGAGAAAACATCAATTAAAATCACACATTTAATCACGGATTCAATTTACAACTCTATCACCCATTATTCACCGGAGCTGGAAATGACAACTCGCAAATACACTCCCCCCACCTGTACGTTAGAAGTAATCACCAAAAAACCTCTATTGAGTGGTTCCAAAGAGGATACCACTTCTGAACCGTTCCAGTTTAAATTAAGCTTTGATGATCCCCGCCTCAAAGAAGAAGAATATGTCACCGTAGAAGGCGATCGCCAACAGTTAGAAAACCTTTCTCAAACGGTAATCTCCTACGTGCAGAATTTCCTCAACAATTCCGCCTGGTTTGAGACTTTCCCCAAAGATAGCAACAACTCCAAACCCCCCCAGCCCGCAGCAGATACTATTTATTTAAAACCTGATGGACTGCTCTACCACAATCTGTTTTTAGGAACGCTCGCCACTCAAAATTCCGGCCCTTTTGTGCATCTGAGCGCCTTACAATTATTTGATTTAGTCACCGCATTAGAAGACTGTAAAAACGCCGTCGAAGAAGAACACACGCCGTCCTTTTCTTTTCAGTTTAAACCCCTAATTTGGGTTCGCACCTTGCTGATGATTTTGATTAGTATTGGTGCCTTAACTGGAATCATTGAATTAATCAATTTCTACCGACAATCCCCCGCAGAAACCCTCAGCGCCTCTCCCGAAGAAACCGAACCCGCTCCCATTTCTCGCCCTAACGTTCAGTCCCCCGCCCTTCCGGCTTGGCCCTCGCCCACTCCCACTCCCGAAGCTTCTCCTCCCCCACTCGCCGCCAATTTACCCCCGGTTGATACCGCCCCGCTTCCGGTACCGCCCCCCTTATTCCCCGCACCCGGAAGTCCCCCGCCTCCTCAACCCATGCCGAATGTTCCTCAGCAAGAAGGAATGATGATTATCCTACCGGAACCTCAACCAGCGCCCCCTCCTGAGCCTGTGAACCCCCCCGTTTTCCAAGCCGTTACCCCCCCCATCTCCCAAGCGGTTAACCCTGCCCCCCTACCCCCAGGTGTTAACCCGACTGCCGTACCCCCGGCTCCCCCACCTCTGGCGACATCAACCACACCCCCACCCATCCCCTACAACCCCCCACCGTTGCAAATTCCGCCTGTGATTCAACTTCCGCCCCTGCAAGATGCACCACAGCAGGAGATTGTTCGGGTTTTTCCCGATGAACAAAATCAAGACAATTCTAGTGTTAATTCTGAAGATATTAATTCTGAAATTACAGAAGATCAAACTTCAGAAGATACTTATTTAGCACAGTTAGATAAACGCCCAGAAACCATCGCAGCAACTCGCGAAGAAGACACCACTTTATTCGATCAAATTCCCCAAGTTGACGAAGTGAGAACTTATTTTCAAGAAAATTGGTATCCACCTAAAAACTTAAGAAAAACAATTCAGTACAGTTTACAACTGAATGCCGATGGTACAATTGCCAGTATTACCCCAGTCGGTCAACCCGCAGTTAATCGTTTACCTCAGCTTGAATTACCCAAGGTTGGAGAACCGTTTGTTTCGGCGACAGCAGACGGAAGACGACCGAAAATTCGGATTGTTTTAGAACCCACCGGGCGCGTTAAAGCCTTCCTAGAATCTTTTAATAATTCTCCGCCTCCACCTGCTGAAAATTCATCCCAACAAGTTAGAAAACAGTCTTTACAGTGACCAGTGAACAGTTATCAGTGACCAGTGTTTTCAGGAGACAGTGAACAGTGACCAGTTATTAGGAGTCAGGAGTCACCGAGTCAGGAGTCACCGAGTCAGAAGTAAGCGCGTTCGCTATCGGAAGCTTCGCCTACAGAATTCCCTCTTACCCCTTACCCTTTACCCCTTACCCTTTACCCCTTACCCCTTACCCCTTACCCCTTACCCTATTCACTGGTAACTGTAAACTGTAAACTGCCTGTTCCCTGTTCCCTGTTCCCTGTTCCCTATTATTTTTGCCAATATTTATAAGCCGAATAAGCCAAAGTAACAACCCCGGTAATAATGGCAGACTCATCAATTTCAAACTTAGGATGATGGAGGGGATAATTGGGTTGTTCTTTGTGTCCGACTCCCAAACGAAACATCATTCCCGGTGCATGATTAAGATATACTGAAAAATCCTCCGCACCCAAAGACGGTTCGGATAACATCATAATGCTATCTTTGCCCCAAGCTTCGGCAGCAGATTCGGCCACCAACTGAGTCATTTTCGGATCATTTTGTACAGAAGGCACGCCCCGACGATAATTCATCTCATAACGCGCCCCGTACATCTGACAAACATTCGCAACAATATTTTCAATCCAAGTCGGTAAGCTGTCGTGAGTATCGGGATGAAGCGATCGCACGGTTCCCAACAGTTTAACCTGATCGGCGATTACATTTGGTGCCCGTCCGCCCACAATTTGACCAATCGTTAAAACAACAGGTCTTAAAGGGTTGTGAGTGCGACTGATGGCTTGTTGTAGGGTTGTAATCACTTGAGCCGCGATCCAGATGGCATCTTTGGCTTCGTGAGGACGCGCACCATGACCCGATTCTCCCATAATGATTAATTCTAAATCATCGGCGGCCGCTGTCAATGCCCCCTGACGAATTCCCACACATCCGGCAGGAATACTCGGAAAAACGTGTACACCCAAAATAGCCGCCACATCCTGCATGACGTTATCCGCGACCATCCAATGAGCGCCTTGGGCAATTTCCTCGGCCGGTTGAAACAGAAACCGCACGTGACCCGCTAAAGGCTCGTCTAACTGCGATAATACCATAGCCGTTCCTAAACCGACCGTTGTATGCACATCATGGCCGCAAGCGTGCATAATTCCGGGCTGACGGGAGGCATAGTCTAACGCCGTCATTTCTTTAATGGGTAAGGCGTCCATATCGGTCCGAATAGCCAACCATTCGGAACTATTGCTTTTTCCCTTCAACTCCCCGACAACCCCAATTTTCCCCACCGCTTCGGTAACGTGAAGCCCACAGGAGGATAACACCCCCGCAACATAGGCTGCGGTTTGGTATTCTTGGCCACTGAGTTCCGGGTGGGCGTGGATATGACGACGAATTTCAATTAAACGAGGGGCGAGATCGGTTGCTAATGCTTTAATTTGATTGAGCATGGATAATGGTAAATTATACAGTCTGACTGAGATCTAGTTTAAGAGGGATCTCCCCAGAACCTAAAGATAGAGATGAACAAAATTGGCTTTATGATTGTCTTCCTTGAGAAAGAGAAAGGGTTACTCGATCATTTACAATGATTGGGTGACAGATTTCAGGTGACAGGTTTTAGATTATAAATGTCAGGATTCACCCCGAACCCAACGCGAAAGCCAACAGAATTATCTAGAAAACTGATAACTGAAAATACTGTTCACTTTGTACTGTAGATACAGGTGAAAACCCTCATGGCGACTCAAACCTCCTCACCGTTACTTCTTAGCCCTTTTGAATTACAGGATTTAACCTTAAAAAACCGGGTGGTGATGGCTCCGATGACTCGTTCAAGAGCGGGAACCGAACGTTTACCGAATGCTTTAATGGCTAAATATTATCACCAACGAGCATCGGCAGGTTTAATTATTACCGAAGCAACTGTGATTTCAAAACAGGCTCGGGGATGGCAACAAACGCCCGGAATTTATTCCGATGAACAAACAGAAGCTTGGAAACAAGTGGTTGATGCTGTTCATTCTAAAGGAACACCGATTTTTCTGCAACTTTGGCATTGTGGACGAGCTTCCCACAGCAGTTTTCACGAAAATAATCAGCTTCCGGTTGCTCCTTCTGCGATTAAAATAGAGGGAGATGAGATTCATACTCCCATTGGCAAACAACCCCACGAAACGCCTCGGGCGTTAGAAACAGAGGAAATTCCTGGGATTGTAGAAGATTATCGTCAAGCCGCAGAACGGGCAAAAATAGCAGGGTTTGATGGAGTGGAAATTCATTCAGCCAATGGTTATTTAATTGATGAATTTCTTCAGTCAAAAACCAATCATCGCAGCGATAAATATGGCGGAAATTTGGAGAATCGCTATCGTTTTCTCAAAGAGATTGTAGAATCTATTTTAACGGTTTGGTCGTCTAATAGAGTCGGGGTTCGACTGTCTCCCAACGGCAATTATAACGATATGGGTTCGCCCGACTTTCGGGAAACTTTTCTTTATGTGGCAAAACAGCTTAATACCTATAAACTCGCTTATCTACATATCATTAATGGTTTGGCGTTTGGTTTCCATGACTTGGGTAAACCGATGAAACTTGCTGAATTTCGAGAGGTATTTGATAATCCTTTAATGGGCAATTGTGGTTATGATCAAGAAAGTGCAGAAACTCAAATTCAAAAGGGTGATGCTGATTTAATTGCCTTTGGACGACCCTACATTAGTAATCCTGATTTAGTCGAACGTTTTACCCATGACTGGCCTTTAAATCCCCCTGCGGAGCAGAAAGTTTGGTATTCTTTTGATGCGGAAGGTTATACAGATTTTCCCACTTATGAAGAATCTCATAACATCGCAGCAGAAGTGAATCGTTAGCAATTATCATATCAAGTCCGGTTGAATACCCATCATAAAAGTGTGGAGAGATCGGGAGATTTTGACTGACCGATGACATTAACATCATAAAAGGTTTCAATCCAAACCCTGGCACCACAAGGGAGAGGTTTATCGGGACGATAGACAACACGACATCCTCTGGGTATTTCGACAATATGCCC
>JAYKHV010000133.1:0-12661 GCA_035285085.1 Lyngbya sp.
AGAACCGATAAACGCTTTGGGAGAATTGACCTCTACTTTGACAGAATCCGTTCTGTTAGGGCAAGTCGATTCGCTGAACAAAGAATCTCCCGTCACATCGCAAAGCGATTGACGGTGAGAGTGTCAAAATAGCATCACAATTAAATTTTGTAATCCCTTTAATTAATTAGTATTTTCAGTCAAATTTACAAAAGCTCATTAACCCCACTTATTCAATACCGATTAAAAATTAGTAAATTATACAAATCAAACATTAAATCAAACATCCCCATCCAAACAAAAGTAGGGAGAGACGATAGCCCCTCCCTACTTCTGGCGACGGTTTCAAGGAATATCTTCTAAGGAGAAAGTCTCCAAACCTTCACGGTATCGTCAAAACTGCCGCTGACCAAAGTATTATCAATGGGTGAAAACTCCACATTAACCCAAGACTTATGACCCTTGAGGGTTCCCATCAACCCACCTGTTTCAATTTGCCACAGTTTCACCGTTCCCGCAAAATCTCCGCTGGCGAGGGTTTGACCGTCCCGACTAAAAGAGAGAGACTGGACTTTATCCCCGTGACCGATCAGGGTACGTTCGGGTAAACTGCTAAAATATTCGGATTGCAGGCGGTTTAAGTCCCAAAGTTTGATGGTGCGATCCCAACTGCCGGTAGCCAAAGTCCGACCGTCGGGAGAAATGGCAACAGACCAAATGGCATCTGGATGTCCTTTAAGGGTGCGAAGTAAACGACCTGTCCGCCAGTTCCACACTTCTATTGTTCCATCGCTGCCCCCGCTGACTAGGGTTTGACGGTCCCGACTAAAGGCGACGGACTGCACATCTTGAGCATAACCGTTTAACTGACCAATTTCTTCGCTGGTTTCCACATCCCATAACCGCAGGCTTTGGTCGCGACTGACGCTGGCGATGGTTTGTCCATCGGGACTGAAAGCAACCCCATACACCCAGGCTTTGTGACCGTAGAGCATTTTGATTAATTTCCCACTCCACAAATCCCAAACTTTTAGGCTATTATCACTACTACCACTCACCAACAAACGACCGTTCGGGCTAATAGCCAAAGCTCCCACCGGGCCGGAATGACCGGAGAGGGTATATAGCACATCACCCGTTTGAATGTCAAGAACTTGAATCGTTCCATCGGTATTTCCGCTGGCGACGAGTTGACCGTTGGGACTGACGGCGATCGCCCAGACCGGACTAAAACTTCGCATCAAGGTGCGGACTGCGGGTGTATTTTTCAGTTGTGGGGGGATGCGTTTAATCTCGGGAGGAAAAGCCCGAGTATCGGGTAAGGGATAAACGGGTTCTGAGGGGGGTTGGGAAGACATCCGAGAGACGTTGGAGGGGATAGAACTCAAGATCAACGAAGCGATCGCCACCACCGCCCCTCCCCAGGCTGTCAGCATCAATTTTTGTTGAGTTGACAGGGTATTGAGGGCGAGAACCTGCCGAGCTTTCAAGTCCCGCATGACTTGGGTTGCGGACTGATAACGTTTGGCCGGATGACGCTGAACCAATTTATCGAGCAAGCTTCCCAAGCGGCGACTGACGGGGTATTTGAGATAATCTCGCCAGACCCATGTATCGGATTTGACATCATACAAATCAAAAGGAGGAACCTGGGTCATTAAGTGTAAGCAAGTCACGCCCAAGCTGTAGAGATCGCTGCTGGGACTGGCTTGGCTGTGCAGTTGTTCGGGGGCGGAATATTCGGCGGAACCTTGATGATTCTCGTCTACCATCAAAGCATTTTCCGGATCGATAGCGCAGGCCAGATCGACCAATGCGATCTCCGGTTCGTCTGCCACGTGGCTCTCTTCGGAAGACGGAGAACGACGAATCAGATTTTCCGGTTTAATATCGCCATGAACGACATTATTTTCGTGAATAAATTCTAATGTCGGTAAGACATCATTGAGCAACTGCCAAACTTGCGCTTCTCGAAACACACCATCATGATCGAGTTCAGATCCCAGGTTGCGCCCCGGAATATACTCATGGACATAGTAGTAATAATCATCTTGAGCAAAAGAAGCCCACAACTCCGGTATTGCCTGATGTTTTCCCAGCCGTTCTAACTCGGAAGCCGGAACACAATTGAGGGGAACCAGTCTGAGGTTAACTGCATCACCCTCAGCTTCGGAATTCGGGGACTGATCGCGATGTCGGAACTGTTTGATCGCGCAGCGGGACTTGGACGGTTGATCCTCATCGACTGCCAAGAACGTTCTGCTGGTAATACTTTGACCCAAGACTTTGATGATCCGGTAGCGATCTTTGAGCCTTAAACTGTACCCACAACTCTGGCAAAAGCTATGGTGAGCGGAATTTTGGGGATGTTTGCAGTTGGGATTAATGCAGTAACTCATAACTGGCAAGTCGTTAAGTCTGTCTCTACTATCTTGACATCCCCACACCCTCCTCAACAGTATAGATGTGAAGATTCACTCCCGGCAGAATCCGTCTTCGGTTTGGCTACCCCTTTAATCAATTTTCAAGTTGGAAGATTGAGTCGATAACACGGGTTCAGCCTTAGAATTTGGAAAGTTCCAAGCTTTCTCCAGGCGTGCGGGATTTTTACCCGACAAGTCGAGATTCCCGAATCTTTAGTTGTTTTGTAGATTATATCATGCTTGCTGTTGGCCGTTGGTTAAGAGATTGAACAATCCTCAACTGAATTCCCCAAGCGAGATCGCCATCTCGAAGCGGTTTAAAATACAAGAGTCACTTTACAATTTGTAACTCAAAACTGCTCCGATGCCTTTAATCCGCGTACCTGAATCTTGGGAACTCCCCGAACGGTTGGTTACTCCCGAATCAACTTTTCTCAACCGTCGTCGTTTTCTAAAAAGTCTGATCGGGGCGAGCTTGGGTGCTACTGTTTTACCCCTTGCCGGTTGCGATCGCACTCCGAATTTTTCGACTCAACCCCAGTTCGATCAACTCACGGCTTATTCGGATTTATCTCGCAACCCGAATTTTTCTGAGGTCGGACGCGAGTTGACTCCTGTAGAGTTTGCCACTCAATATAATAATTATTACGAGTTTGGCGGTTCTAAATCCATTTGGGAAGCAGCACAAGCTTTACCCACCCAAAATTGGCAGGTTGAAGTGACGGGATTGGTGAAAAATCCCCAAACTTATGACCTTGATGATCTTCAAAAAAAGTTTCCCCTCGAAGAACGAATTTATCGCTTTCGCTGTGTTGAAGCTTGGGCGATGGTTGTGCCTTGGGTGGGTTTTCCCATGCGGTTATTGTTAGAAGATGTTGAACCAAATTCTCAAGCGAAATTTGTCCGGTTTACTTCGTTTTATGACCCGAAAATTACCAAAGGTCCCGGTTTTTGGGCGGTAAATTATCCTTGGCCTTATACGGAAGGGTTAAGAATTGAGGAAATGGCGAATGATTTGGCTTTTTTTGCGACCGGGATTTATGGGAAAAGTTTACCCAAACAAAACGGCGCTCCTTTGCGAATGGTAGTCCCTTGGAAATATGGCTTTAAAGGCGCGAAATCTATTGTCAAAATCGAATTTCTTGCCGAACAACCGGCGACGTTTTGGAATACGTTGGTTCCCAATGAATACGGGTTTGAAGCTAATGTAAACCCCAATGTTCCCCACCCGAGATGGTCGCAGGCTACCGAACGAATTGTTAGTAATAGTCCCAGTTTTACTTGGGAACGACAGCCCACATTGTTGTATAACGGTTATGCCGAATATGTTGGCGATCTTTACACTTAGAAATGACAGAAAACAGTAAAATTCAAAAGATGATTTAATTTTTGGAATGAGATTGATTTGACATTCCGAACAATTACAAAAGGTCAATGGGGGTGTTCAATAATTGATCATTAATAATGGATAATGGATAATTACCTCGCTCCTTTATGAAGAGGATTGATAGAGAGGAAGTCATCGGTACACCGCCTTTTAAAGGCGGTGTCTGCTTCGGACTCGCTTCCCGAATAAAAACGGATGAGCGTTGTCGAAAAACGGATGAAGTGACCTGAACAATTCAGGGGTTTATGCGACTCGCAGACAAGTTAATCCGTTAATTCCTTATGTGATCCGTTGTTTGATAATTTTTCTTTTTTATCCTTAAAAGTCGAGGTCTTCAACCTGATTAATTAATTATCCATTATCCATTATCCATTATCCATTATCCATTATCCATTATCTATTATCCATTATCCATTATCCATTATCCATTGATAACAGTTTTGAATTGCCCCTTTTTTTTCTGGTCAGATTTTAATCCGGTCCCCTAAAATCGGTGAGTCTAAATCGGAAATTTCTGATAAAATTACTTCAGGAGCAATAAATTGCCCCCGATCGCGTTGCAGGTTGGCTATGGTTACTTCATCGTTACCCTTAATGCCTCCAGAAGCTTCACCCCTCGACGGACAAGCCCTGGAAGACTGTATTGACTGGTTGAGTTTTCACCGAGTCTGGGGAGTATTGAGTCCGAAAGCGATCGCCGCAATTGCTGATTGTCTGCAAATTCTCCACACCCAAGATCAGATTGAAATTTATCAAGAAAAAACCATTCTTCAAGGATTGTATTTTCTCAAATGGGGAACCGTAGAAATCTATCGCCATTCAACTATCGGAAAAACCCATATTATTTATCGCAACGCCGGAGATATCTTTGGCTATATTCCCTTATTTAGCAACTCAGAACCCCGCATTTCAACGACGAGTGCAATAACTATAACTCCCTGTGAACTCTGGTTTTTAGGGCGAGAATCCCTAGAAGATTTGCAAACAAACTATCCCGATATTCAATCTGCATTTAACTGTTTACTCGCTCTAGATTTAGATCATTTTTCCCGACGTTTGGCGAAAGAACAGGCTCGAATTCAAGGACTACAACCCTATCTAAAACCCGTTACCGGGGATGAAAACATAGCGGGAATTAGTAAAGCTACTCAAAAATTACGACAACAAGTTGAGCAACTTAAAACTTCGATAGAACCGATTATATTACAGGCGCCGCCCGGAAGCGGAAAAACATTTATAGCCGGATTTATTCATGCTCAATCTACCTTAAAAAACCATCCCTTCGCAGAAATTGACCTGGCAGAATTACCCCGATTAGAAAACGGAAGCATCAATACAGATGCCTTATTTGGTCGGTTCAACGGTCAACCGGGAATTCTCGAACTTCTCGAACGGGGAACTTTGTTAATCGACCGTGTAAACGTGTTAAATCCTTCCGAAAAAGCCCGTTTAATTCACTATCTAAAAACCGGAGAAATCATCCCCAATTCTCACCCCGCCGAACTGAATTTGGTTTCGGAAATTCCGCCCCCGAAATTAAGTTGGGTGCGTTTGATTCTCGCCAGTCCTCAGAAACTTTCTGGGCTTCAAATCAAAGCGACTTCGCTCAAATTGTTGAGTTTACCCCAACGCAAACAGGATATTCCCGAATTTGCCCAATATTTTTTAGAAAAATACTGTCGGGAACGGGGGCGAACACCGTTGGAATTAAATCCCGCCGGTCGGCGTCGTTTGTTGAGTTATAATTACCCCGAAAACCTGTCAGAATTGTCTAATATTTTAAAGCGAGCGGTGATGATGACGCCGCCAGAACAGACGATAATTCCCGAACAGGTTCTTTGGTCGGTAGAATCGAAGAAAAACGCTTTTCGGGTGGATTTATTGAACGAAATTCCCGGCCTGCGTCAATTTTTATTAAGTGACTGGTGGCCGAAACGGGTTTGGTGGCTGATGATGGCAATTTTTATCCCCGTGACGGTGATGGGATTTATCGGCCCTCAAACGCGAGAGAGTAGCGTAACATTGAATCTATTTTGGGCTTGGTGGTGGCCGTTTTATCTGTTGCTATTTCCGATTATTGGTCGGCTTTGGTGTGCGGTTTGTCCGTTTATGATTGTCGGAGAAGGCTTGAGAAAATTGTCTCTGTTGCTGTTTCCTCGCCAGCAGCTTTCTTGGCCGACAAAAGGGTTAAACCAATGGGGTGCGTGGTTGCTGTGGGGAGGTTTTGTGGTGATTTATCTTTGGGAAAAACTTTGGGATTTACCCCATCGGGCTTATTTATCTTCTTGGTTGTTGGTGGCGATTACCGCCGGGGCGATTATTTGTAGTTTAATTTATGAACGTCGGCTTTGGTGTCGGTATTTGTGTCCGATTGGTGGGATGAATGGAATGTTTGCCAAGTTGGGGATGATTGAGTTGCGTTCGACTCAACAAGTTTGTGGAAGTCAGTGTAATACTTTTGGCTGTTATAAAGGCGGTGAAATTACGCCGGTTAGCTTTACAAATGCGTTACCAACGGAGGGACAGGCGACGGGTGGATGTCCGCTTTATTCTCATCCGGCACAGCTTTCTGATAACCGGGATTGTGTTTTTTGTATGAGTTGTTTGAAAGCTTGTCCGAATCGTTCTGTTCAGCTTAATTTTCGGTTCCCCGCAGCAGATTTATTGGAAAATCATCACGGATTTGCCGCAGAAGTTGCGCTGTTATTATTGTTGTTTGGCGGTGTTTTGATGCACCACAGTCAGAAGATTTTAAGTTGGGTCGGTTGGGGCGATTTGCCGATTGATTCGGAACATTTACTGTGGAGTCTTCCGATTGTGTTGGGGTTGTTAAGTGTTCCGGCTATGGCAACCTATGGGGCGCATAAATTAGCCCGGGTTTTTGATGGGGAAATGCCGGATTATTCGACGGTAATCTATGCTTATTTACCGATGGTTTTGGCGGTTAATTTAGTCTGTTATATTCCGGCTGCAATTGGTGAAGCGGGTCAGATTTTACCTGTTATCGCCCGAACGTTTGGTTATAGCGGTATCGGACTTTTTAGTTTAACTTGGAGTCAGGATGTTGCTGCTTTTTTGCAAGGGGTGACTTTATTATCTATTTTAGTTTTGAGTGTATTTCCACTTCTGAAAATTACTCAACGTTCCTGGTTGAATAATCTCCCTCACATTGGGTTAATGATAGTTTTGATTGGGATTTGCTTTCGGCTTATGGTTTAATAAAACCCCAAGTTTGTTGTTGCGATGCACGCGCAGAAAACAAGGGCTAGAGCAACGACAACTAGCCCAACTACAAACTTTTTCAATTTAACAAGAATAATAATAAAATGAAAATTTACTCTGATATTACAGAAACCATTGGTAATACTCCTTTAGTTTATTTACAAAAATTGCCTCGGCGTTTTAATTGTGTAGCCGAGATTGTGTTAAAATTAGAAAGTTTTAATCCGGCAAAATCCGTTAAAGATAGAATTGCGATTAGTATGTTGAATGAAGCGGAAAAAGCGGGATTAATTCAACCCCGGATTTCGACTATTATTGAAGCAACTTCGGGAAATACGGGAATTGGTTTGGCGATGGTTTGTGCGGCGAAAGGCTATCGATTGATTTTAACAATGCCGGACAATATGAGTCGGGAACGTCAACAAATTGTTAGGGCTTATGGTGCGGAAATTATCACCACTCCCGCTAAAGCGGATATGGCGGGGGCTATTGCTAAAATGAACGAATTACTGGCGAGTATTCCTAACGCTTTTTCTCCTCAACAATTTAGCAATCCCGCCAACCCGAAAATTCATTATAAAACTACTGGCGTTGAAATTTGGGAAGATACGGAGGGAAAGGTCGATATTCTCGTTGTTGGGGTGGGAACCGGAGGGACGTTAACGGGGGCGGGTTGTTATCTGAAAAAACAAAAACCCGATTTAAAAATTATAGCAGTTGAACCGGTTAATAGTGCGGTTTTGAGCGGAAAATCTGCGGGAATTCATAATATTCAGGGGATTGGGGCGGGCTTTATTCCTGATGTTTTGAGAACGGATTTAATTGATGAAGTTGTGCGGGTGACGGAAGAACAAGCTTATGAAATTGGGCGAAAATTAGCGGTTGAAGAAGGAATTCTCAGTGGGATTTCAACGGGAGCAATTGTTTATACTGCACTGCAAGTTGGACGGCGTTGTGAGTATGAAAATCAGTTAATTGTCGCGTTTCAGCCCAGTGGAGGAGAAAGATATCTCAGCACAGAAATGTTTCAATAATTATTCTAGCAGAAAAGAGAGAAACCCGATTTCTGGGTAATATTATGTCCGGTTGATTAATTCTGTTATGGGATGGGGCAGTTTAAACAGTGACCAGTGAACAGTTCTACAGTGACCAAGTACCGTGCAGTGATAACTGTAAAAACTGGTAACTGCATAACTGATAACTGCATAACTGATAACTGTAAACTGTAATGAACCCGCCCCGACGAAGCGGATTATTGATTAGAATGAAAATTTTAAGCCTGAACGCTCAAAAATTCTCGCATATATTGATTAACTAAATCGGGTTTTTCTTGTTGAACCCAATGGCTACAGTTGGGAATATAACGAACTTTCAAATGCTGTACATATTCTTCGGTGCCGTAGGTTAATTCTTTGCCTAACGCCGCATCATTTTCTCCCCAAATCATTAACGTAGGAACGGTTAATAAACCCCATTCCGGTCGGTCTTGGGGATTAAAAAAATTACGATAATAGTTGATCATCGCCGTTAACGCCCCCCGTTTAGCAGCCGCATCTTTGTAGGCTTCTAAGTCGGTAGTGGTAAAGGCACTTTTGTCAACTGCCATGTTAATAAAAGAAGATGAAATTGCCCGATAATCATCGGCTTGAAACATTAACTCGGGTAAAACAGGAAGTTGGAAAAAGAAGACATACCAGCTTTTTTGCAGTTGGTCAATTGTCCATAAACCATCGGCAAACTTCGCCGGATGGGGAATATTCATTACAATTAATTTCTCGACCATTTCCGGGTAAGCATAGGCAAAATTCCACGCGATCGCACCGCCCCAGTCGTGACCGACTAAGATACAATTATCATATCCTAAACCTGTAATTACTCCGCGAATATCTTGGATAAATTCCCTCATATTGTAAGCGGATAAATCTTTGGGTTTATCGCTGTCGTTGTAGCCCCGCAGATCCAAAGCAACGACTTTATAATCTTGGGCAAATTCGGGAATTTGATGACGCCAAGAATACCAAAACTCGGGAAACCCATGCAGCATCAGCATTAACGGACCATCGCCTTGGGTAACATAATGCAAGGTGACGCCATTGGTTGTGATATATTCATTCGTCCAAGTTCCTTCTAAGACAGACATATAAATCTCCAGAAGATGTTTACTCCCTGTTATTTTAGTTTAAAATTCCCGAGTAAAGACGGGTGACTTAGAAATCTAAACCCGCCCTCAAAACTGTTTTTTGGGGCGGGTTGAATGAGATATTTTCGGGGGAAATTTTATTAAAATTTATCCCCCCTAAGAGTGAAAATCAATCAAACTAAAGTTAGATTTTAGCTTTGAGAAGCAGATTCTTTTTGAGTCGCCGCATCTAAGCGATCTTTTTCTTCGATCAAACGGTTTAAAGTGGTTTCAACTTTCAGTTTGCGTTGTTCTTCTTGGGCTTGTTGTTCTTGTCGATCTTGCCATAAAATTCCCACTAAATGCGCGATCGCCAAACCGATGGCGCCCACAGATAAAACGTAACTGTGCAAGGTGTAAAGTCGCAGCAAGGTTGAGGTACTAATTCCACCGCCACCCGTGACAATTTCTCGCAATGTTGAACCGATAAAGGGAATTGCTTCAATGGTTCCTAACTCAATTTTTAGGCGCCAAAACCCTTCTTGAGTCCAAGCCAAACCAATGGCCGTCCAGTCCAAACCAATGGCGGCTAATATCAGGAAAATACCGCTAATCCAACCGGTTAGCCAACTGCGGCGAAATTGTCGCCCTAAAAACATTACCACTAATTGGATTAAGCCCAAAGCGATTACAAAGTTTCCCGCATACTTGTGTAAACCTTGCACCAACCAGCCAAATTCTACTTGTTGGGTGATGTGTTGAAGAGACTCGTAAGCCCCGCCCGCAATGGGTTGATAGTTGATGGCGACTAATAACCCCGTCAGTGCGGAAACCAGGGTTAAAGTTAAAATTGATACCGCGAGGATTGTCGAAGTTCGTCTGAGGATAAACAACGGATTAATTCTTCTCATGGTTTTGTAGGTTTTTGTAAATAAGCGTCAAGAATGATTGCAGTAGCGTTCGGATCTGAATCTGCGGATTCGTCGAGGTTAATTCTCTAAAACTCCCATAACAGAGAGTTTTCAGCTTTCCCGAACTCTAAAAGGTTTGAGAGGAGGGCAACAGGTTTGCCTGATTGTCCTACATAAATCTTAACATAACTTTAAGCAAAGATCGGTGTCTCCTCCTGACTGATTAAATGGGCGAACAAGAAACAGACTGAGATCGCGATGAAAATTACCTGTTTATGAAACAATAGAGAAGTTGCGATCAAAATTAGTGAAATTGAGAAAATCGCGATCGCAGATTCTTGTTAGGATGAGAGGTGAATTTACCGGAGTTTTCCAAAAAATGCTTGAAAATATTGTCAATTCGAGTGCGCTTTTACTGGTTTTACTCAATCCCTTTTTGATGAGTATCTATTTGATGGATTTGATTCAAAAATTTGACTTAAAAACCTTTTCCATTTATCTCCTGAGAGGAACGCTAATTAGTGCTATCGTTTTTATCGGTTTTGCCTGGACGGGGGAAACAGTTTTTAAACAAATTCTACAAGTTCGGTTTGAATCTTTTCTCATCTTTGGGGGGATTATCTTTTTAATTATTGGATTGCGGTTTTTCTTCGGAGGAAGTCAAGCGATCGGACAACTGCGGGGACAGCCGAGGGGCGTGGCGATTACCATAGCAATGCCTTATATGATCGGGCCGGGAACGGTGAGTGCGAGTGTGATTGCCGGAAGTCGTTTGTCTCCTCTCTGGGCTGCATTTTCGATTATTATGGCATTGTTTATAACGGTGATTTCAATTATTATAATGAAAGGGTTACACGATTATGTCCGCAGCCAAAATGAGGCAATTGTTGAACGTTATATTGATATTGCCGGACGAACTTCAGCCTTGGTGATTGGAACCTTTGCAATTGATATGATTATGAGAGGAATTGAAGAATGGTTTCAACTGGATCTGACCACCTAAAACTTGAAATTACTGTGGCGACTCGCGAAGATTTACCGCACTTGAATGAACTTTATGCCCAAATGGATGATCTGCCTTTGCTTCCCGACGAGAAGATCGAGGAACTCTTTAACCAAATTCATCAAATTCCTAACTATAAAATTTATCTGGTTTGGTTAGAAGAAAAACCGGTCGGGACGTTTAGTTTGTTGTATGTTCCCACCATGATGCACCGAGGATTTCATCAATTTGCAGTCTTAGATGCCGTTAGCGTGGCGTCGGCTTATCGCAGTCAAGGTATCGGTAAAGCGATGATTCGCAGCGCCTTAAAATTGAGTGCAGAAGCGGGATGCTATAAAGTCACCCTTTCTTCTAATCTTCATCGCGATCGCGCCCATGCTTTCTATGAATCCCTCGGTTTTCAACAACATGGTTGGAGTTTTAGCCTAAAAGTTGTACCCGAAATCTAGCTTTTAAGGTAATCTAGATAAAGACAATCGCGAGTTTGAATTACCTCACAACAATTCGATCTAAATTCACAATGAAAATTCTCAGCAATCTGATCGCCAAAGCCACGCCTCCTCAGCCGCCTCGAATTAAAAAGAAGCGTCGGGGAATTCATATTAAGTCCCCCGAAGAAATTGAAATTATGCGACAAGCCAGTAAAATTGTCGCCACCACACTCAAAGAAATTGCGGCTAAGGTTCAACCGGGAATGACCACCGCAGATTTAGATGCAATTGCCGAAAAACGAATCAGAGAAATGGGCGCCACCCCCAGTTTTAAGGGGTATTATGGCTTTCCCGCTTCCATTTGTTCTTCTATTAATAATGAAGTCGTTCATGGCATCCCCAGCCGTCGAAAAGTGATTCGGGCGGGGGATGTTTTAAAAGTGGATACCGGGGCTTATTATCAAGGGTTTCACGGAGATTCTTGCATTACAATTCCCGTCGTCGAAGTGACTCCCGAAGCCGCTAAATTAATTCGAGTTGCCGAAGAAACGCTTTATAAAGGGATTGAACAAGTCAAAGCGGGTGCTTATTTACTCGATATTGCGGGGGCAATTCAAGACCACGCCGAAGCCAATGGGTTTCGCGTCGTTCAAGAATTTACGGGTCATGGAGTCGGGCAGAATTTACACGAAGAACCTTCTGTTTTTAATACTCGCACTTATGATTTACCCAACGTTAAATTAAAAGCGGGGATGACGTTGGCTATTGAACCGATTTTAAATGCCGGTTCTCGGTTTACTCGGATTTTGTCTGATAAATGGACGGCTGTTACCGTTGATAATGCGCTTTCTGCCCAATTTGAACATACGGTTTTAGTCACAGAAACGGGTTATGAAATTCTTACAGATCGTTCAAAGGTCTAAGATTTAACACCCGAAAATGCTTCTCTCCCTTCTCTCAAAATTGGGGAGAGATCTGTCATCTCATGTCCGACTAATTAATGATTGTGATGTAGGGGCGGGTTCATTACAGTTTACAGTTATCAGTTATGCAGTTATCATACCAAATCCGGTTGTCATACCCCCCCTAAACAGAATCGAGCCAATGATAATTAGTTAAATTCCTAATTTCCTCCTTCATATTACTCAAAATATTACAACGTTTGATTAACAACTCCTCGATTTCA
>JAYKHV010000134.1:0-10085 GCA_035285085.1 Lyngbya sp.
TGTCTGAACAACAACAAAACGAAAACTTCCCTTTTAAACGGGTTGAAATTACGCCTGCTGATTATCCCGAAGACATGAAAGCGTTTATCGAGTCAGCAACAGAACAAGAGCTTAAGCTTTTTATTCGCTCACTGAGATTGCCTCTCGAATTAAAGAAGGTTTTTTATGTTCTAGAGCATGAACAGTTAAAAGATGCCCTTTCAAGACTTGTTGCGACAGGAAATGCCTTGCGCAATCAACAAAACTCACAACAGCAACAGGAGGAACAATAATGTTTCGGACCAACCCCGATCCGTCTTGGCACTACGCTGCCCTTTGGCAATCAATGGGAGAAATAGAGGAGCACATGAGTTTTATCCAACAAAAATTATGCTCCGAAAAGGCAAGAAGTCAAAACGATGAAATTGACAAATATGTACAAAAAAACTTAAGCCAGATTCGGGGAATTGTCAATGACTGGATTTATGACATTCCCGAAAACTACGAACCGGACAAAACGCTCAATTAACCGCCTGATGACTTCCCCTAACTGCGGGGGAAGGGACTAACAAAGGATCGTTGTTAGTTCGGGGTGAAACTCCCCAGAAATCCCTCGCCTGGGATTGCGGACGGCTTCCAAAACCGTTCGTTAGCCTCATAATTTCTTAACACCAATGCGAATTCCCTTCGGGGTGATTCATTCTGTATTGCAGGAAATTGAGGTTACACAAACAGCAATTCCTAACACTAATGTGGGCGGCGTTAATGCTGAAGCCTAAATGGGAATATTGCGGACTCTTTGCTGTTTTACCAGTTTAAAAAATAATGAGTAATCTCCCCAATATTATCGGTGCCGATGCGTGTTCCGATAAGTTAGTTGTATGTAGCTTACAAGGCAAGCCTACAGATGTTCGTGCGGCTCATCGTGGTGCTGTAGATTTTTTAGAAATTCCAACGAATTCCGTTGGGTTGAAAATGCTTTTAGCACTTGAACCCGATGTAGTCGTAATTGAGCCAACCGGCACCAAGTACATAAAGTTTTGGCTGTTCAACTTACCTAAGCACGGTGTAGAAGTTCGGATTGTTCACAATGCAAAACTACCCCCCTATCGGAAAAGTTTAGACCTACCGGACAAAGATGACACCGCCGACGCTTTAGCATTGGCTTGTTATTACTTTGACTACAAAGACACGCCCTATAGATGGGTGTCTCACCGTGACTCTGATATTTGCAAGCTGCGAGAATTGCTGCACCGAATCGAAGCCTTTAACCGTTCGGTCAACATTTCCATCAACCGACTCAAACAGGTTCTTACCTACGAATTTCCCGAAAACACGAAGAAGGGAACGGACGCGCCTTTGTTTTGGGGATGGGTTGCGGGACTCAGGCAATCCAAACGTTATGATCGCGAACTGGTTGCAAGTGATGGAATGGGAATTAGTTCTTATACAAAAATTGACGCCCAAATTCTCTACACCCAGATCATCCACACTCGCGAACTTGAGGCGGAAATTAAGGCGATCATGTGTAAGCCAAAGTTCGCCCCTTATATGAGGGTGTTCAAGCGTTGGCAAATGTCAACCCGGATTGCAGCCGGATTGCTCTGTCAAATCTTTCCGTTTGAGTCATTGCTCAAAGATGGTAAACCCGAGATTGAGCGTAGTCGGGGTAAAAACCTGTCGGGCAAGAAGACTAAGAAGCGTCTATCACTTCGGAGGTTCAAGAAATGTCTCGGTGTTGCCCCGGTAAGAGAGTATTCAGGTAAGTCAGATAAGAAAGCTAAAAAAGCGGGTTCAGCACTTGCCAGAAAATGTATCTGGCGCTGGACGTTCGCGATTTTAGAGAAGAAGAATGTCAAACTTAACGCCCACACCTTACCATTCCGAGAAAAGTTGAACGAGATGAAGAAAAATAAAGTCCCGGTGAAGAAAGCCCGATCATGGGTTTGGAACAAGGCGGTGATCAGAATTTTCTATGACCTCTACTACGAACTTTACCCACCGAAACAAACGTCTATGTAGCATCTGATAAGGGAGAAAGACACATCTCCCTTTTAAAGGAAATCACAAAAACAATTACACTAATACTGGAACGGGATACCTGTTGAGGCCGATCACATTTTTGTATTAGAGTCTCAGCTTGGCAAGTTTAAACCCACACCTAAACCCCCAGAAGGTGAACAGGTAGAGTTACCGCTTGAACAGTTACCCGAACAAGCCGAACCCCCCAAACAACGGGTTAAGCGGTTGGTCAAAGAGATTTCAGAGCTAGGGGAGAAAAAACAGACGCAGACGGAAGTCCTAGCCGCCTACCTTGAGAAGTTTGGCAAGTTAAGACTTGGTGAATTAACCGATGATCAGGCAACCGAATTGGCTGACAAACTAGAAGAACAAATTGGAAATGCAGAGAAATTTTTACGCGGTCAGAAATTCCACAGGGACTAATGTTTATAGATTGTTACTTCCGAAAATCCATAAACATTCCGTAAACATTGACCGTTAGGTTGTCTCTCCAGAACGCCTATTAAATAACGATTTTTCAACGGGTGTGGCAGGACTCGAACCTGCGGCTCGCTGCTTAGAAGGCAGCTACTCTATCCACCTGAGTTACACACCCAACATGACAATCCAATATATTATAGCTTATCAGAGTCAGCTCGAAAATTGTCTGTTCAATTGACGAGGCTGAATCACCATTGTATCGATGAGAAGAACATCTGCGGGTGAGGGACTGAAGACAACAGACTGTCTGGCGAGGAGGGCGATGACAGGAAACAGTCATCTACCGTTTGACAGAGCAGTAGAAGAGGTGACTGCTGCACTGACTTCAATCATGCTATTCTGGGATGAAGCTGGAATCCCCCTATTATGCTTCTAGTCGGAGGTCAGTGTTAAACACTAAAATGACAGACACAGCCTCCAGCCCGATCCAGGAGTAGGTCAGAGTGTCATGTTTATTCTGAAACGGCAGGATGTTGAAATTAAAACAATTCAACACCCAAATCGGGATCAGCAGATTCCCATTTTGAATTATCAGGGACAGAGTTTTCGCCTGATGAAAGTGTTTACCGCCCAGCAGTCTGATGAGGCGAGAGCCTTTTGGCGAGATCTAACGGATAACCGAGGCAAAGCTTGTGTCTTACTTGAAGAGCCTGATCGATATAGCGTTTGGGGGAAAGTTCGCCCAGAGCAACTGGTTAGCGATGGTGTCAGTACCAGCGATAGTAAAAAGTCTGCACTCATACAAGCCTGTTTGCTGGTTTTGCAAGCAGTTTACTTTGATGTGGAAGACTTATTAGGCGCTCGACAAGCTGGCTCTTTTGAAAAAGATTTAGCCCAAATTTTTCACAAAGCGAAACTTCCGCAGACGGAAACTCCAGATGCCGTGAAAACCTTGCTGACAAAAGACCCTCTTGACGACCTTCAACTTCCCCCCTGGGCCGAAGATCATCTCAACACTTTGTTAGAGGAACTCTATCAACTCGCCAAACAATATTTTGGCAATACCAGCTTTGCAGAGGGAATAGATGAAGTCTTAGAAGAAATGAGTACCGAAGATCGCGCTCACTTTATTGATTGGCTACATCAATCTTCTGTTGGTAAGCTGTGGGCAATAGGTTAAGGAATGTTGAGAAATTCTCCGCTCTGTGTCTCAGATATGGGACGCTGAACTATAGACCCTACTCAAAAGTCTGGCTCGGCGACTTGTCGGGGTTCAAATCAGAGTTTGTTATGTTAACTTGCCTGTTATTTTATCGCTATGAGTAGCACTTCACAACAAAAATCGCTGTCGATCTCGTCTATCCTTTCGGCTCAGAATCTCGTGATTTTCGGGATCGTCTGGGCAGTGCTAGCACTGCTGTTCTTTCTGCTGTTTAGTGTCACCCCCCAAGGCGAGGAGCTACCGTTATGGTACTCCATTGGCACTTACATCTTTGAACTGGGAGCTTTTCTGGTGGCGGCTTTAGTTTGTTACCGCAACTGGCAAAGTCCTCAAATGGTTAGCGGACGTAACGTCTGGTTGGGCTTTGGTTTGGGATGTTTATTTTACTTCATTGCCGGGGTACTGTTTGGGATTTGGGAATTGGTCTGGCATTTAGATCCCGATGTTTCCCTGGCTGATTTACCCTATATCTTGAGTTACTTATTCTTGGGTTGGGGGATGGTTTTAGCCGTTACCTCGAAGCGCTTGAATTTAGAAATTTGGCAATGGGCGGCGATTTTGGGCGTGGCGGTGGCGGGTACGGCTCTAGCGATTTGGGTCGCCGATCCGTCGTTTTTTGGCTTAATTGGCTCCGAAGAACCGGCTGCCATTGAACAAGTCGCCCCAGAAGTCACTGCGACGATTAACGCTCAAAATTCCGGGGCTGAAGCACCGGACATCGCCGCCACCGCAGAGGAAGAAGCAGAAGAAGAAACCACCGCCCCCAGTTGGATCGTTGCTCTCGATCGCAAATTAGAGCCGCTGGCGACCTGGGTGAATCTGTTTTACATTATTGGTGATGTTTTTCTGTTGATTTTGGCAACAGCCCTGATTTTGGCATTTTGGGGTGGACGTTTCTCTCAATCCTGGCGAATGATTGCCTTTGCCACTTTCTCGCTTTATGTGGCCGATATGTATTTCAAATGGACAGATGCTCGTGTTCAAGGCGAATATGAAAGTGGTGGATTGTTGGAAGTTTTCTTCGTGTTTACCGGAATTTTGTTTGCCATTGGTGCGGTATTAGAATATGACATCTCCACCCGGTCTCGTCAGAGTAGACGAGGAAGACGTGGTAGTGCTAAAAGCTAAAATGGAGGGAAGGGGTGAGCTAGTCAAATGTATTCAAGAACTCAGTTTTTCGTGATCGCTCACCGTCTCGATACTCACTTTCTGATTCTCGATTCTCAGATTTTAAACCCAAAATAGAATGTCATCCTCCAAATTATCTGACGCTGAAAAACAGGAAATTATTGAGTTGTATCAACAGATGCCAGAGGAGACAACTATTACTCTGGCCGATCGTTATGGCGTAAGCAGTTCTACCGTCAGACGTGTTCTCCAAAGTGCTATCCCCAAGGATACATATGAGACGCTGACTCAGCAGAAACAACGTTTGCATCGAACAGGTAAACGTTCGACACGCCATAGTGAGGAACCGGAAGAAACAATCTTCACCTCAACGGTTGAACCCGAGTCTGAAGAACCAGAAGAAGAACCACAACTTGAAGAACTCGAAGAAGCATCGCCTCTATCGGACTCCTATCCCACCCTGAAGCGACGACGGAAACGTTCTTCTGCTAGCGAAAATGTTCAATCCTCAGAATCAGCAAGCCCTACGACGGAAACTCCCAAACCGATTATGCGATCGTCGGAAGATGAACAATCTAACTATCCCTCCGATCCGGCTAACATTGAACTCATTGCTGATGACTTTTTAGGCGAAGAATTCAGCGAGTTTGAACAGGAAGAGGATGACGAAGAGGACTATGTAGAAGAGGATTCTGACGATGAGGAAGAACGAGAACAGTTCTTTGCTTCCTCTTTGTCGATTGGGGGAGCAACTCAAGTTCAAATCTTACCCTTAACAGAAGCCGAACTCCCAAAAACTTGCTATCTTGTGATCGATCGCTCGGCGGAATTGGTTGCTAAACCTTTAAAAGCGTTTAGCGAGTTGGGACAAATTCCCCCCGATGAGGTTCACGAAAAAACACTTCCTGTGTTTGATAATCATCGGGTCGCCAGTCGCTTTTCAGCCCGCAATCAACGGGTGTTTAAAGTTCCTGATACTCGTCTGCTGCAAAAAGCCGCTCCTTGTTTGCAAGCCAAGGGAATTACTCGACTGTTAATTGACGGTCAGGTTTATCGATTTTAGCGTCTTCCTCGCCCTAAATCTAGGGATTCTAGGGCGGGTTTAGGCTTCGATTTTTGGGGCTTTTCCTCAATTTTCAGATCGGATTTGTTGAAACGTTTTGTTAGTCTAATCTTTCACCTCCAACCCCTAAGCGATCATGTCTGACTTTGATACAGGTTTACCGAGTATTCGCCAAGTACAAACCTATACCCAAGATAAACAACCGATTGAAGTTAAACTGTTAACCAACGATCTCCTCGTTGGAACGGTATTTTGGCAAGATAATCACTGTATTTGTCTGCAAGATGAACATCAGCAACCCATACTCGTTTGGCGACAGGCGATCGCTTATATCAAACCCAAAAGTTAAAGGGTAGCCGGTTGTTTGCTTTCGCTGGGATTGCTTTCGACTTTTGTTGAAGATTGAGAAGATTTAACGGTTTTAGAACTCCCGGTCGTTGTAATCGGAATCAAATCACAACGAACCTGATTGAGATTTTGAAAACCGCCACACAGTAACAAATGATCCCCGGTTTGTAAGTCCATTGTCGGATGAGGCCAACGCAAGAATTTCCCCTGACGGCGTAAAGCTTGCACCTGCACACTGTAGCGTCTGAGTAAATCAATTTCGGCTAAGGTTTTCCCGACTGCGGGACTATTTTCGAGAATAACTAACCACTGACAAGACACACTTTCAGAGGGAAGTTTAACCTCTCCTTTTGCCAATAAATCTAAAATATTTAAAGCTTCCGGTTCTCCCACTAATAACAAGCGATCGCCTTTTTTCAGCATCCTATTACTATCAGGATAATCAATTTCTTCCCCGTTAGATCGGCGAATTGCCATCACACTCACCCCGCTGAGATGACGCAAATCGGTTTGTTGAATGGTCATTCCTTCTAAGGGAGAATCCTCTGGAAGATTATACCATTTACTGTTCATATTTTGCGCCGCTTGTTGTAAATTTCGAGAAATTTGTACGGGAGATGCTTCCGGACGCAAATCGAGGTAATGACTGTTGCGAATTTTCTGGGTTTGCTGTTGAATATGATTGAGCGCTAATCCCATACTCAGCAACAAATGAGTTGATAATTCTAAACTGGCTTCAAATTCCGGTTGTACCACTTCTTTCGCACCCAAATGATACAATAGTTCAATATCTTTATCCCGATAAGCAACAACGGTAATATCCAAATCCGGCGAATATTCTAGCGATCGCTTCAAACAAAGTCGAGTATTCATCGGATCGGAAAGGGCGATCGCTATCGCACAGGCGCGATCAACTCCGGCGGTTTCTAACACATGAGAACTCGCTGCATTTCCGTATAAATAAGGAATTTTTGCCGTGCGTAATTCTTGAATTGTTCGTTCGGAATGATCGATAACTACAACCGGATAATTATGATTTCTGAGGATTTGTACCAAATTTCGTCCGACCCGTCCGTAACCACAAACAATCACATGATTTTGTTGGGGTAAATCATCAGAAATGGCAATGGGTAAAGAAGTTTCTTCTAAAAGCGCGAACAACCAAGGCACATTTTCCATCCAATCTAATAGACGGGGAATCAGTTGTAAAACAAAGGGCGTAATCACTAAAGTTACAGCCGTTGTTCCTAAAATCAGGAGATAAACCCGACGAGAAACTAAACCTAAACTCTGACCTGCACTCGCCAAAACAAAAGAAAATTCACCGATTTGAGCCAGTCCTAAACCCGCAATAATTGAACTTTTCAGCGTATAACCAAAAGTGCGAACAATCGGAATAATGAGTAAAGACTTTCCGATCACAACCAGAAAAACTAATCCTAAAATCAGTTCTAAATGTTGCCACAGAAAAACCGGATCAATTAACATCCCAACCGCAACAAAAAATAAAGCCGCAAAAATATCCCGCAGGGGTTCAACATAAGTCAGGGTTTGATCGGCATATTCAACCTCAGAAATCATCAAACCCGCCACAAAAGCCCCCATTTCAATAGAAAAACCTAAATGTTCGGTTAATAAGGCAATTCCTAAACATAAAACCACCACACCCAATAAAAATAATTCTCGGCTTTCGGTGCGAGCCAAAAAACGCAATAATGAGGGGATAATCCAAATACCAGCCGCCACTGCACCAAGGGCAAATAAGCCAATCAGTAACAGACTTCGCCCGACAGCCAAACCGATGGCTTCGAGGGGTTGATCTAAAGCCGGAAGAACGGCTAACATTAGCCCTAAGGCTAAATCCTGCACCACCAAAATTCCTAACATGACTTGACCGTGAGGCGTGGTGGTTTCGTTGCGTTCCATCAAGCATTTGAGGACAACCGCAGTGGAGGACAGCGATAAAATTGCCCCTAAAAAGATCCCTTGAACCGGAGAACTGACCCAACCCATGACCCCAGAAACAACGGTTGTGAGAAGCATGGTTAGGATAATTTGTAAACCCCCTCCCCCCAAACTGATGGCTTGGACTTTCTTGAGTTCGGCAAAGGAAAATTCGACGCCCAACGCAAACAGCAGAAAGGCGACGCCAAACTGGGCTAGGGTTTCGACTTGTATTAATTCTTTGATCACACCCAGTCCAGAAGGGCCGATGATCATACCGCCAATGAGATAACCCAACAGGGCGGGTTGTTTCAGCAAAGAGGCGAGTAAACCCCCGGCTGTAGCGGCGGCGAGTACGAGAACTAAATCAACAATTAATCTAAAGTCTTCTGGCACGGATTTTAAATAAAACGACGAAATGTAACAGCGTGTTAATTAAATATTAGAGTAGCAACTTTAAGATGGGACTGCTATTTGAACAGGGAACACCGGAACAGGTGTTAGGGAAAGAGTGTCGGGAGTTGGGGAGGATGGTAAACGGATGAGTTGACGCTTGGGTTATCAGGGTTAACGCTCTCAGAAACGGATGGGTTGACGGCTGGGTTATCAACGTGTTTCGCTGTCAAACTGCACGGTACTGGTAACAGTAGGGGCGCATGGCCTGCCCTCCTAAACAGCCCGATTATTGCTAGAAGCGCCTATTCCCTACTCCCTTCCCCCTTCCCCCTTCCCCCTATTGCCTATTCCCTAATAACTGGTGACTGTAAAGAGGTTTGAATGGAAATGTTAAATTTATTCGAGTTTTCTGCTTTTGGAATACAGGGTTTGAGAAGATCACGTTGGCTGAAAAGCTTGATGCTGGCGTTTATTACGCTTAGTTTGGCGATCGCACTTCCGGCGACGGCGAGTTTTCAGGTTCAGGTGAAACCGTCTTCTCCGCAGTTGGGGGATACGATCTCGGTAACATTGAATGCAACGGGAAATTTACCGAGTTCTAACGCAACAGTTGTTTTAAATGGTAAGACTTATCCGATGTTTCCCGTCGGTGGAAACCGCTATCGGGCGTTAGTTCCGACCACACCGTTGGAGCGGGGCGGTTCTCGACAACTGATCGTTAGCGACGGGACTCAACAACAAAATGTTAGCGTACAAGTTCGCGATCGCAGTTTCCCCACCCAGTCTATTTGGCTCTCAGACGATAAGAATAGCATTCAGGGGACTGATTATGAGTTTGACCGAGTTGATGCGTTTAAAGCCCTGGTAACGCCGGAAAAATACTGGAATGGGCCGTTTCTGCGACCGAGCGAGGGTTATGTCAGTACCATTTATGGGGTGCGCCGCTATTATAACGGTGAATTTGCCGAAGATTATTATCACCGAGGCGTTGACTATGCGGCGGGTACGGGAACGCCAGTGGTGGCGCCGGCTGCGGGTCGTATCGCGTTGGTGGGGTTAGAGTCCCAAGGTTTTGAACTGCATGGAAATACGGTGGGGATCGACCACGGTCAAGGGGTGACGAGTATTTTTATTCATCTCAGTCGCGTTGATGTTAAAGAAGGGGATATGGTGCAAGCGGGTCAAGTGATCGGTGGAGTGGGTTCGACGGGCATTTCCACCGGGCCGCATTTGCACTGGGGGTTGTATGTTCACGCTCAGGCGGTCGATCCGGTACCTTGGCGATATGAAGGGGTAGAGTGAACAGTCACTCATTACCAGTCACCAGTCACCAGTTTCTCCTCCGCTTCCTCCGCTTCCTCCACCTCCGGTCCTCCACTCCTCCCCACCGATCACCCATCCGTTTCCATGCATCATCAACCCAAAAAACCCAGCAACAATCCATCCGTTACCCACCCCCACCGATCACCCATCCGTTTCCATGCATCATCAACCCAAAAAACCCAGCAACAATCCATCCGTTACCCACCTCCACCGATCACCCATCCGTTTCCATGCATCATC
>JAYKHV010000135.1:0-53696 GCA_035285085.1 Lyngbya sp.
AGAAACGGTTAAAATCACCTCCTTACCCGGTAATGGAAAACTCCAACTCAATGGCGAGGATATCACAACTCTAAACACAGAAATTAGTTTAGAAGATATTCAGTCGGGGAAATTAACCTTTGTTCCCCACAGTGATGAAAATGGAACAGGTTACGCCGATTTTAACTTTCAAGTGAGTGATGGAGAAAGTTACAGCAGCGACAACAAAATTATCGTTAATGTAATTCCGGTTAATGATGATACGATTAACAATCCTCCGGTCGTTTCTGATAACAGTATTCGGGTTAATAGCAATAGCCAAGATAACGAATTAGGAATAGCCATTCCCACCGATGAGGATGGCGATATTCTCACCGTCACCGTTCAAACCTTACCGAAAGGAACCATTACCAAAGCCGACGGTACTGTTATTAAAGTTGGTGATACTCTCACTCCCGAAGAACTCGCAGGACTGCTTTATGACACGCCTGAAAATTACAACGGGACCGATGAATTAGGAAGCTTTAGTTATAATGTCAGCGATGGGGTTAATACCGTTCCCGGTACTGTCAATATTGACATTATTAGCCCCGATACTGATACCGACGGGGATGGTATTCCTGATATTAATGACCTCGACGACGATAACGACGGAATTTTCGATAGCAACGAAGGCGACGGCGACACGGACGGAGACGGTATCCCAGACAGTCTCGACCTCGATAGCGATAACGATGGGGTTCCCGACCTCAACGAAAGCGGACTCACCCCCGACCAAATAAACCAACTCGATAGCGATGGCGACGGTATTATCGACCCCAGCAACACTTTTGGAGACAACGGCGTTATTGACCGTTTGGAAACGACCCCAGACTCCGGTCAACTCGACCTCAACGGCGACGGTAAACCCGATAACCCCCTCGACACCGATAAAGACGGAGTTCCCGACTTCCAAGACCTCGATAGCGACAACGATAGTATTCCCGACGTTATTGAAGCGGGAGGAACAGACACCGATGGCGATGGGTTAATAGATGGGGCGAATACCGATACAGACAAAGATGGGTTAGCGGATGCGGTTGACCCCGATAATGGCGGGACTGCGGTTGCTATTCCCGATATTGATAATGATGGCGTCGCCGACTTCCGCGACCTCGATAGCGATAACGACGGTATTTCCGACCTCATCGAAGGCGGACAAGACCCCGCAGTGGTCGATACAGATAGGAATGGTATTGTCGATGGTTCCGATAGCGATGGGGATGGTATTCTTGATGTCATTGATGACAACGACGGCTTCAGCGACGCCAAAAACGACCCCTTACCCGATGCTGACCAAGACGGAACTCCCGACTATCAAGAAATTGACAGCGATAACGATGGGACTCCAGACCGAGTAGAAGCGGGACTTCCGACGGGAGAGGGAACCCCCGATGTTAACGGAGAGGGTAAAATTGATGACCCTACAGATAGCGATGGGGATGGTGTTCCCGATAGTATTGATACCCTTCCCGATGGCGACGGAGGTTTTGAAACGCCAACCCCTCCAACCAACCAACCCCCAACCGTTGCGAGTAACAGTATTCGAGTCGATGTTACCAGCGACAATAACAACCTCGGACTCAGCGCCCCCACTGACCCGGAAACTGACAATTTAACCATTACCATTTCTTCAATACCCACACTGGGAACTATTACCAAAACAGACGGAACAGTTGTTAAAATTGGGGATAGTCTAACTCCCGCAGAACTAGAAGGACTGGTTTATAACGCCCCCGACAACTACAACGGTAGCGATGACTTGGGTGAGTTTGGCTATAACGTCAGCGACGGTGTAAATACGGTTTCCGGTAAAGTTGATATTGCGGTCGTTACGCCAGATATTGATAGTGATGGGGATGGTATTCCCGATATTAATGACTTAGACGATGATAACGACGGTGTTCTCGATATCGATGAAGGGGAGGGAGACAAAGACGGCGATAATGTTCCCAATATTCTCGACCTCGACAGCGATAACGATGGTATTCCCGACCTTTACGAAAGCGGACTTCCTCTAGACCAAGCTAGCCAACTTGATACCGATGGAAATGGCATTATTGACCCGACTAACGATTTTGGTAACAATGGGTTTGCAGATAGTATAGAAAACCCTCCCGAGTCCGGTCAAGTAGACTATAACGGCGACGGTCAAACCGATACTCCCGTTGATACCGATAGCGATAATACCTCCGACTTCCAAGACCTCGACAGCGACAACGACGGAATAAACGACGTCATCGAAGCGGGAGGAACAGACGCCGATAACGATGGCTTAGTAGATGGGACCGATACCGATACGGACGGAGATGGGTTAGTTGATAGCGTTGACCCAGACAACGGAGGAACAGCCAATATTCCACCGGATACCGATAGTGATAACGTCCCCGACTTCCGTGACCTCGATAGCGACAACGATGGAATAAACGATGTCATCGAAGGCGGTTCACCCGACCCCGATGGCGATGGGGTTATCAATGGAGATGATACCGATAGTGATGGTATTCCCGATGTTGTTGACAATAATGATAGCGGTTTTGGTAATAGTGGCGGAACTCCGACTCCAGACACCGACAGCGATGGAAGTCCTGACTATCAAGACCTCGACAGCGACAACGACGGGTTAAACGATATCGAAGAAGTGGGTTTAGATGACCCCGACGGCGATGGGGTTATCAATGGAAATGATACGGATAATGACGGAATTCCCGATACCGTTGATAATAATAATGGCGGTTTTGGTAATAGTGGCGGAACTCCAACTCCCGATACAGACAACGATGGTATCCCCGACTTCCGAGATACTGACACACCTCCGAGTCCACCGGTTGGAGAAGATAATCCTACAGTTCCTACCCCAACCGAACCTCCCACTCCCGGTAACGCCCCCGTTGCGGTCGATGATACACCCAACACACCCCAAGATACTCCCGTTGTTATTGATGTTCTCGAAAATGACAAAGATAGCGATGGAGACGGTACACTAAACCCAGGTACTGTGGTAGTTGTCACCGAACCGGAAAACGGTACTTTAGTTAATAACCAAAATGGGACGTTAACCTACACACCCAACCCTGAATACATCGGTTCAGATACTATTTCTTACACCGTTGAAGACCAAGATGGCAACTTATCCAATATTGCCACCGTTACCATTACTGTTAACGCCCAAGGTACTATCAATACCGAATGTTGTCGCTGTCCGGAACCGCCCCAACTCGGCGAAAAAATTCTCCCGACTCCTCCAGAAGTCACCGTTAGCAATTTAAACAGTACCAATCATGCTGACCTGTTAGTGGGGACTCTTAGCAATGATATCATTACCGCTTCTGCGGGGAACGATACCCTAGTTTCCAGCCAAGGCAATAATCTCAACTATACAGGTGAGGGTGATGATTTAGCCTTCAGTTCCATCGGAAATGATACTCTATATGGTGAACTCGGCAAAGATACCCTGATTGCTGGCCCTAGTGGTTTAGAACCTATTGGTGATAGCGGCGACCAAGATGTTCTGTGTGGTGATGAGAATGATGACTGGTTAGTGGGAAGTTTGGGTCAAGATACCCTTCACACCGGTCAACACAATGACCAAGCCTTCGGGGGTAAAGATGATGACTGGGTGATGGGTGAACGGGGAAATGATACCGTTGTCGGGGATATGGGAAATGATACCGTTCTCGGTGGTACAAATAACCTCCCCGATGACCCCACCCGCGATACCTTCGGCGAAGACTGGCTATTTGGCGGCGAGGGAAATGACTTCATGGACGGTAACGAAGCCAACGATACTTTAGTCGCAGGTGAAGGGGATGATACCGTTCATGGCGGTAAACAGGATGATTGGCTGTGGGGTGAAGCCGGAAATGATCTGATGTTCGGCGATATTGGCAATGATAGCCTCTGTGGAGGTCAAGGAAATGATACCATGCGCGGCGATCAAATCGATGATGGTGATTCCCCCTCAGTTGGCGCCAATGGTCAACAGGATAAACTCTCTGGCGGCGCCGGAAATGACCTCATATTTGGAGATGAAGGTCAAGATATCCTCTGCGGTGGGGAGGATAATGATACCTTACATGGCGGTAAAGATGATGACCTGTTGAAAGGATGCAGTGGAGATGATTTACTGTTAGGTGAAATGGGCAATGACAGCTTAGTGGGCGGTAACGGTAACGATACGCTGACAGGCGGCGAAGGAAACAACTATTTTGTCCTACAACTCAATTCCGGTTCAGACTGGATAACCGATTTTCTAGTCGGTCAGGATAAGTTAGTTTTAGCATCCGGTTTAACCCTCTCCCAATTGCAAATTAACCCCCAAGGTGACAACACAACAATCACGATTAATAGTCAAATCATTGCCACTTTACTAGAAGTCGATGCAACCGTAATTATGGCTTCAGACATCCTTGTTTGACCTTAAAAGGGGCGCAAACCGCTGCGCCCCTCAAAAACATCAAAACGGTTCAGCCTCGCTTGTAGAAGCCATTACCGCTGGCATCGGTAAAGATTGGGGAAATTTGGGAAGTTCAATAGAAGCCAGACTTCGCAATTTTTTCTGACGAGTGGGTTGAATTAACGGCGCCGGCCAATTGGACGTTTTTGATGAAGCGGAAACCGTTTGCTGTGGTTGTGAACCCCGATGCAATTGATCGATCGGTTGATGGGGTGAAGCAATAAACCCCGATTTCCCCATGTCTAACTCAAAACTGGGTATTGTCGAGGAAGCGTATTCAATCCGAATTCGATCCAACTCATCCTCTACAAACCGAGGAGAAGGTTGCACGGGTGGAGGTTCAACCCATTGAGATTCTGACTCCGAAGCTTGCTCAAACGGATTTGGTGTTAAAGTGGTATTGTCGGAATCATCTTGATGCCAATAGTTTTCTAATTCCCCTAAATCCGGCAGTTCTGACAGTTGAGAAGCGGGTAAACTTTGCCGATAATCTCTGAGGTGATCGGGTGGGGAAAAATCTTCCGTACTGTCTTCTCGATCAACAGGAATTTGTTCATCTAACTCCAACCATTCATCCACCATTTCCTCGTCAAAATCATCAGGGTGTTGTTCTTGTCGGAGAAATTCATCGAGACGTTCTACACTATCATTATCGCTGCTGGAGTCGGCTGACCAAGGTTGAACCGGCTGAGATCTCGGAACAGCCATGCGATCGCGAGAAAGTTCAAATGAGGGAGACTGACTCGAATCATCCCCTGTACTCCCACTATCAATTTTAGGTAAATCTAAAATCACCTTGTTGGGTTCAACTCGTCCTGAACTCGACTGTCGCGACTGCATCTCCAAACATCGCTCTAATGCCACTTTAAACTGTAGGGTATGACGTTGCTGACGGTGTAAACGCGATCGCAATTCTCGACAAACATTTTGAGTTTGCACTAACTCATGGAACTGTTCATTATAACGCTGTTGAGCGCTGGCACATTCTCGTTCCATCTGAGCCATGCGAGTTTGGCTGGTTTCCCATTGTTCTGTCAAGGTTTCCACCAAAACTTGTTGGCGGCGAATGACTTGATTAGACAGTTCTAGCTTCCCAAACAAACGACTCACTTGCTCGGTCGCAAAAGCCAGTTCTTGAGTACGTCGCTCGACTAAATTCTCTTTGTCTTCTAACCCTTTTCTGCATTCATCGAGTTCAATTTCCAGTTCTGTGACTCGATTGACTAAATCTCGATTACACTCGTGTAAGGCTTGAATCAGTTGAGATGGATTTTCCCTTTGATGATGTCTAACTGTTACTTCTGGGGAGGCTAACTTCTCTTCAACCGCTTCTGGGCTGGTTTCTTCCTCTGAGATCTCCTCTATAACGGGAAGCTGATCGATACTGATGGCATTGGGTAAATTAACAGTCTCCCATTCTTGTTCTTCGGAGTGACTCAAAGGGTGAGAATCTGTTGGAGGAGTGGAATCAGACGGATTGAGGTTGGGCGGAAGATCGGCTCCGGGCATAGCTTTAACTTAGACAGCAACAGAATTACATCCAGTTTATCTTAAGCTTACCTTCCACCAAAGCGCTCGGGCATTTCCCAGTCCAAAAAGCCCCCAGTAAAATGTTACTGTAGGGCTTTCTTTGGTATCTCTTACTGGTGGCGGGGAGCGGATTTGAACCACTGACCTTCGGGTTATGAGCCCGACGAGCTACCAGACTGCTCTACCCCGCGTTGCATACTTATTACTATAACCTGCCGTGTCATCAATTGACAACCCCTACCGCCAATTATTTTTTTCATTTCCTCAATCAATTGCCTATGCGTGGGTTGCAGCGATGGGACAGAAAAACCCGGTTTCCCATGAGTGACCGGGTTTCTCGGATTTACGGTGGCGAAGCGTAGAGCAAACGTATTTTAATCAGGGGATATAAGCGAGCGCAGCCCACTTTAGTTGGCAGTGAAGGAAAGTTATGATACAATCGTTTATCGTGAGCGTTCAAGATAACTATGCTCGTATATGAAATGAAACTAAACGGAACGGAAAGCCAGTACCAAAGGCTAGATCAAGCCATTCGGACAGGTAGATTCGTTCGGAATAGCGTCATCAGAGCATGGTTAGATGGTCAAGTCAAAAGTCGTAATGATGCCTACAAATATTGCAAGGTACTGTCAGATAATCCTGAGTTTCCTTGGGTATCAAAGTTAAACTCGATGGCACGACAAGCTCACGCAGAAAGAGCCTGGGCATCAATTGAACGGTTCTATAAGAATTGTCGGCAAAAGATACCAGGAAAGAAGGAATTTCCTCGGTTTAAAAAGTACCAAGTTAGAGAATCTGTTGAGTACAAGTCCTCGGGCTGGAAACTATCTAATGACAGACGTTATTTAACGTTTTCAGACAAGTTTCAAGCAGGTACATTTAAACTTTGGGGAAGTCGAAACCTGCACTTCTATCAACTCGAACAAATTAAACGAGTGAGGGTAATTAGAAGGCATGACGGGTATTATGCACAATTTCTGATAGACCATGAACGAGAGGAGAAGAAAAAACTCACAGGAAAACAAACAGGATTAGACGTTGGTTTAAACTATTTCTACACTGATTGTTCTGGGAATCAGATAGACAATCCTCGGTTTTTGAGAAAGGATGAACGCAAAATTAAAAAGTTGCAACGTCGGTTATCGAGAACTCAAAAAGGAAGTCAAAATTGCAAAAAAGCCAGAAACAGATTAGGTAGAGCGCATCTCAAGGTTTCACGCAGACGTAACGATTGGGTTTGTAAATTAGCCCAACACGTCATACGGTCTAACGACTTAGTAGCGATTGAAAATCTACGGATTCGCAACATGGTTAAAAACCATCATCTAGCCAAGTCGATTAGTGATGCAGCTTGGTATAGATTTAGAGAATGGCTAGAATATTTTGGGAGAATTTATGGGGTTCCAGTTATTGCTGTTGAACCTAAAAACACCTCCCAAAACTGTTCAAGATGTGGCGAGAAAGTCTTTAAAACTCTCAGCACTAGAACCCATAAATGTCCGCATTGTGGACATGAAGCAGATCGCGATAAAAACGCATCGGAAAACATTCTCAAATCTGCATTAAGACAACTCGCAAATACCGTCGGGCAGACGGAAATTAACGCCTCCAGAGAGAATGATCTCTGCTTTGTTGGGGAAACTCAACCTAGTAAATCAACTCGTAGAAAGAGGAAACCCAAACAGTAATGTTTGGATTCCCCCGCGATTTATCCGGGGGAGGATGTCAATCGTCTAATCTCTACACTCCTTCCCCGACACCCGACACCCAAAAGCTGAATGGCTGATTAATTTTTCAACCCGAGAAGTCCGATCGGATTAGCTGGCCACTTTTAGACCATTCCCTTCTTCAACCTGCAAATTACCGCAGGAATGCTTTGCCAGTAATTTCACGCCGTTGGTGTCCCCCTCGTAAACTTCCAGTTCCGCCTCGGAAGGGGCTTCAAAGAGGAAATATTCTCGGGGAAAAACAACTCGTTCTAAATACCAATTTTGAATATTAGTAATTCGGACAACTTGCATTTTTTCACTGCTATTTGAGTAGCAGCAAAGTTTCTTGCTCCCGTAGCTTCCAGGCAATTTATCTAACGTTAATGTCATCTCAAAATCCCCATTTCAAATGTTGTTTTTACGAGCCTAAACTTCCCCGTTTTACTGAGGAATAATCCCAAGTCATTCCGAAAAAATTGAGAGGCTTGAAAATTTCCGAGATTTCTCATCCTCTCCCCAGTAAAAAAACCAGCTAAACCTGTTTGTTCATTTGACTTTTCATTCAAAAGGACAGACTCACAGCTTTTTCGCCTGTCTGTCCAAGTTGGGTTTAACCTGATTGTTCTTCTATTGAAACAGGTTGGACTGAATTTTTCTTCGCCAACCCGGGGGTTGACCTGTCTCGTTGTCTTGATCCCTAGCATCTTGACTTTATGTTTAGGTCAATCCTTCATTCAATTCTACTCCTCTTCTTAACCCTTTTGCAAGATCAGTTTGATTAATTTCTATCTGAAGTTAGAGATGAAGAATTAGCCATCCTTTATTTGCCGGGGAGAAGTAAAAATTACGAATTGGCTATTAACAATTTTTCCGTTTATATTTTTCTTTTTGTAAAGAATTTCTAAAAATTAGCAAAGGCGAGAAAAAAAGAACTGTTCGGGTTCAGTTTTTCCTCAACTGTACTGGCAAAAAAGCTCCGCATCGGTAAAATCGCTAAAGAGGCTGGCTAAAATGGTATTAGAAAATAAAAACCCTTCTGGATCGGTTAATCTCAGAGATCCGGACATCGAAAGATCCCCTTGGCGATCAACAGACTTGTTTTGATCATCAACCTCGAAAATTTCCACCCATCCCTGTTGCTGGTAGGGGCGCAAGCCGTGTAAAATCCGTTCAACGGTTTGAATGCCAAATTGTTGACTTAAACTGCTTAAATTGAGTCCGACCGCCAAGCGCAACCCCAACATCAACCTTTCAAGTAAGCGATCGCCAGCACTATCAACCCATTCGGCATTTTCCATTTGATTTTCAGAGCGAACCCACTGATAATAAAGCCGAGTCTGTCGGGGACGAGTGAGGCGATATCCCTGTAAATAACTGGCAGCCCCCATGCCAAACCCGTAGTAAGGTAAACAATGCCAGTAAACTAAATTATGGCGACATTCCCGACCCGGTTGGGCATAATTCGACACCTCATAGTGAGTATAACCTGCTTGAGTTAAGGTTTTTTGGGCTAAACGATACATGGCAGTTGTGGCTTCATCCGTCGGTAGCGGTGACTCTCCGGGTGAATAATATCGTCCAAAAACCGTTTTGGGTTCCACAATCAGGTCATAATGAGAAATATGAGGGGGATTGATGTTTAAAACCTGTTCTAGAGACTGTTGCCAAAGTTCTAGGGTTTGATGGGGTAAACCGGAAATTAGATCCAGACTGTAGTTGGCAACTCCAACAGCATCAATGAGATCAACCGCCTTCCAAACATCTGCGACTGTATGCGATCGCCCACAAGCTTGTAACAGTTCATCTTGAAACGCTTGCACGCCCAAGCTTACCCGATTAATTCCCAAATTCACAAACCCTTGTAACCGATCGCGATCAAAGGTGTCCGGGTCCATTTCCATCGAGATTTCCGCATCGGAATCAATCCCAAAGCGTTGTTCAAGTGTATCAAGAATCTGACCCAATTGACTCACCGATAACAGCGAAGGCGTTCCCCCGCCGAAAAAAACCGTTTCTAGAGGCCGATCCCCAACGGGGGCTTGAGTAATTTCCTCACACAACACGTCTACATACTGTTGCATCCAAGCCGAATTTTCACCCCGTTGGCCGCCAACCACCGCAACCGCAAAATCGCAATAATAGCAGCGACGACGACAGAAGGGAATATGAACATAAGCCGATCTTGGCATTAAGGAAATTGAGGTGTTGACCATTTCCATACTTTTTGTAACAACAAATCAACAATATTTAACTGTATCTATTTTTTGTTAAGATCGGCAGACAGAGGACGGGTGGGGTAAAAGCGAAGAAAGTCTCAGTCAAATCGGGATCTTGATAAAGAACGTTTATCGAAAAATCCTCAGTTGATGAGAATATTGTAGGGTTTAGCGAAATCGGATCGGTCAACCCGTAGGATTTGATTGAACGATATAATAGAACGAAAACCGAAGGAGATTTCCTCCCTGTGGGGAATCCTTATCCAATTCCATTAGCCTAAAGTAATGCTAGATGCAATCATTATCATTCTATTCATCCTAGCGGGCGCCGGAATGGGCTTCTATGGTATTGAACTGCTTCCTTACAATGTACTGGAGCAAGTCAGCAATATCGAGGGACTGCGATCGGTGACGGCTGCATTCACCGCCCTGATCGGAGGAGTGATGGGCTTAGTGGTTCAAACCACCTACCGCCGACTCGAAGAACAAGTCCGACAGATGCCCATTGACGTACTGCTAACTCGTGCCATTGGCTTGGTCATTGGGCTGTTAGTGGCGAACTTGATGCTGGCCCCCTTATTTCTGTTGCCAATTCCGAAAGAATTTGGTTTTATCAAGCCGTTAGTGGCGGTGTTGTTCAGTGTGATGTTAGGGTTTACGGGCGTGAACTTGGCAGATACTCATGGACGAGCTTTTTTGCGACTGATCAACCCCAACAGTTTAGAAAGTATGCTCGTCGCGGAAGGTACGCTCAAACCCGCACCCACTAAAATTATCGATACGAGTTGTATTATTGACGGTCGGGTTGAGAAGTTGTTAGAAACAGGCTTTCTCGAAGGACAAATCCTCGTTCCTCAATTTATTTTACAAGAGTTGCAACTGGTGGCAGATGCGGCTAACGACCAAAAACGAGCGCGGGGACGGCGGGGATTAGAGATTTTGAATCAAATTCGAGAAAATTACCCCGAACGCATTCAAATTCATCCGGCGGACTACGAAGACATACAAACCGTTGATGCCAAGTTGGTGCGGTTAGCACAGGAAATTAATGCGACATTGCTCACGAATGATTACAATTTGTCTCAAGTGGCAACCGTGCAGCAAATTCCGGTGTTGAACATCAACGACTTGACTCAAGCAGTACGCCCCAACTACTTGCCAGGAGACATCATAGACCTGAAAATTCGTAAAGAAGGGAAAGAACCCTCCCAAGGCATTGGCTATCTCGACGATGGAACAATGGTCGTGGTGGAAGCGGGAAGTGATTATGTCGGCGATCAGGTCAGAGTGATTGTTACCAGTTCTTTACAGACTTCGGCGGGACGGATGATTTTTGCTCGACCAGAACAATCAGTTATGGCTCAGGGTTGACTGCGATCAGAACCTAACCATGAGTACCAGCAAACAACAAGCAACCCATAACACGGCGATCAAGTGGTCGTCGTGTTTTTTTGCAGATTTGGCTCAAGCCTGCCTAATGTTGTGGTTTTAAGCTACACTGTTCGTGAACCGGATCAGCTCAGTCTGAACTCGCTCAGATTGCAGATCTCAGAAATTAGATCTTTTATGGGATCAATTCTCGGTAAGATTTAAAGAACAGTCGGGATTGCCTGTCGAGTCAATAACCCATCGCTAAAAGCGAGGGCTTGCAGGGAGTAAGCCTTGCAGAAAATTGACTAGATCAATCAGCGTTTAACTGGCACGTACTTCTGGGTACTTCCCTAGCCCGGATTATTTACAAGCAATCTTATTAATTGCGCCTTAAGAGGGGACATCTTGTTGAGCGTGATCGAAGGGACTTTTAACTTTACACGAGAGGTTTATCACCATGTATCGTGTTCCCGTTATTAGTAAATCTGGCAAGCCTTTAATGCCTGCTAAAGCTAGTCGTGTTAGACGCTGGCTAAAGGAAGGTAAAGCCAAGATATACCGTAACGATTTGCAACAGTTTGCTGTTCAATTAACAGTTGACGCCGAAACCCAAACTCAACCAATAGCTATCGGTATTGACCCGGGTAAATTGTTCACTGGAATAGGTGTTCAATCATCAAAAGCAACCCTTTTTACCGCCCACCTGGAATTACCTTTTAAGACTGTTACAAAGCGAATGTCAGACCGTCGCATGATGCGTCGTAGCCGTAGAGGTAGACGAATTAATCGCAAACTACCCTATGATCAACGTTCGCATCGACCAACTCGTTTTGATAATCGCAAAACCAGAAAGTTACCACCAAGTATTCGAGCGAACAAACAACTCGAATATCGAGTAGCCAAAGAGTTAACTCAACTGTTCCCCGTTACTGGCATTGTGTACGAATACATTAAGGCTAGAGGGGATAAAGGCTTTAGCCCTGTAATGGTAAGTCAAAAAGTGATGATTGAGGAGTGGTTGCCTCAGTTGGCATCAGTCACAACCAGGTATGGTTGGGAAACTTCAAATCTGAGACAATACTTAGGTTTGCACAAAGACAAGTCAAACAAGGCTAATCAATCTCCGGCAACTCATGCTGTTGATGGGGTCGCACTAGCATCTCATTACTTTTTGAAGTGGAAAGAATTCCGAGGTAAAATTGGTCAATGGAAAGGGTATGCTGCGGTCACGGCTGCTCCATTTCTAATTATTAGACGACCACCAGTTAGTCGTAGACAGCTACATCTAATGGTGTTTGCTAAAAATGGGGTGCGTCGCAAATATGGTGGTACTGTCACTCGTCACGGGTTTAGAAAGGGAGATTTCGTTGAGACTGAGCGCCAAGGAATTTTCTATCGGGGTTGGGTATCGGGAGATACCAAAACTCAAATCTCAGTATCGGATTCAAACTGGAAAAGATTAGGACAGTTTTCGGTTAAGAAAACAAAGCTACTAAAACGTAGCACAAGATTAATTTGTCAACCATTAGTTGGAGGCGTGGCTTTCCTCCCATCGGTCAAACCGAGGGTTTCCAGCCACCAAATCAGATGAATCCAGAATCCACATTAAACCAGCTCAAAATAGCACAGCCCAACGGTCAACTGCCTTCAAGCTTTGGAGTTTACTATAAAAACACCTTAGTGGCACTGTGCCATGCTTTAGAAGACCACATTTTACAAACCTCTAACCCAGACCCAAACCAACAACCCCTGGTTTTAGTCACCTTTCAAGAAGGAAAGTGGTATCTGCAAGAGGCCGAACGCTACTATGATATTGCTCAATGTTGCCGTCATGTGGCGATCGCTGCCAAACCGGACAGTGGATTTATCAATCATCGCACAGGCAAACTGGAAAATGTATCGTTGATTAACTTAGACTCCAGCGATGACTTGGTTTGGGAGTGGAATTTAATTGTTCTAGCTCCTGGTTACACCGCAATGGTTCTGTGTTATGAACTCTCAGAAGAAGAATATCTCCCCCAAGGTCTACCGAGTGTTGATACAGAGCGGAAATTTTACGGGTTATGGACGTTTGACTCCAACTTGGTTCGCAAGTCGGCGGAAATTTTAATCCAACGTATGGCGCCCTATAATGGTGAGTTAGCCAACCAACTGCAACAACAACATCAAGAGATTATCGGAACGAGCAGTACAACCATTCCCGACTTGAGCGGTGTAGTTTCCCGGATTGTCACCTACTTACAAACTTCTCAACAAGAACTGATTACCATTAACCGCCAAACCCGGGAACTCCGAGAACTCGAAGGTCAAGCCAAGCGAGTGAGTCGTAACATTAACGCCAATAAATTACAAGCTTTTCTGCGAATGGCTCAACGAGTCGATGAACGAGACAAAGATAATCCCTATGCTTCTTTGCAAGTCTCGGCTTTGTGCGAAACAATCGGTCAACTGTTAGATTTACCGACGGTGGAGTTGCGGCGTTTGCGGTTGGCGGGGTTATTGCATCGCATCGGTTTGGCTTCCGCTCCCCCAGAAGTCTTTACTCAAACTCCAGAAGAAATGGATGATGCTACTCGCGCTTTCTGGAAAGAACGGCCAGTGATTGGAGCTAGACTGTTAGAAGCGATGCCGGAAATTGCGATCATCAAGGATGTTGTCGCTCATCATTTGGAACATTGGGATGGTAGCGGAAAACCCGATGGTCAACAGGGCGAAGAAATTAATATCAAAGCTCGAATTTTAGGATTAGTTTCTTATTTTCAAGAATTAACTCAACCTCGGGGAAATCGTTCGGCATTGAGTTTATCAGAAGCGTTGGAAAAATGTCAACAACTCAGCGGGACTCGCTTTGATCCGCAGTTAGTGGAGTCGCTCACTAGCGTAGTTCGTCTGACAGAAATGGGTTTAATGCAGTTACCAGACCGACCGACTCAACTGCCAAATGTTTGGTTAGAGGAAACCTCTCCTTTAAATCAAATTAAATCCAATAATTGAGGTTTGATGGATGAAGAAGTGGCTGAGTGAGCGCAGTCAGAGGAATTTAGAAATTCTCTACCTGCTGAAATCTCGGACGAAGATGAGAAAAGGCGCGATTTATCGCCGGGATGAAAAATGAGGTACGGAATTTATTCCGTAGATCCTGCTTAGACGTGCAGGATATGCTAGAATTCCACTATCAACAAATTACATAGCCATTCATCGACTTGCAGAACCCTTGACGACACTGACCTTGACGCTTAAGCTGCCTTTCTATCGACTCAACGCTTGTAAAGCGGCTGAGTTTGAGCGACTAACGCTGCTCAATACCGAGGTGGCTAATACGTTGATTTCAGTTGAAAAAACTGAGCGGCGTAAGTATACCAGTAAAGATTTTCAGCACATTGAGATTGGATCAATGTGGATTAATCAAACAATTCGGAACACTTGCGCTAGAACCAAGGTCAAAAAGTTTAAGCGTTTACCCTTAGAAATCAACAATCAGGGGTATCGTGTCAGTCGCAATGGCAATTTATTTACTGTTTCTTTCAGTTTGTACAGAGGAGCCAAGAAACGAATCCCTCTATCTGTCCATTCAGCTTCACACCAAAACACTCTGGAAAAAATTATAAATTCAGAAGCTAAATTAGGTTCTTTGAAAGTTTCAAAGTCCAGAAAAGGAATTTGGTATGCGCTCATATCAGTATCGATGGATGTTCCCGATGCTTATGAGCCGAATGGCTGGATTGGAGTTGATCGAGGTCAAAATAATATAGCCGTAGCTGCACTGCCTAAAAGCTTTGGAAAGTTCTGGAGTGGTAAGCAGGTTAAAGCTCTGCGAAAACATTACCAAAAGCTTAGAAAATCACTCCAAAAAGCTAAAAAGTTGACAAAGCTTAAAGATATAGAAAGACGTGAGCGTCGAATTATGACTCACATCAACCATGTGATTTCTAAGCAGTTGGTGCAACTAGCTTCTGACTATGGAATGGGGTTGCGGTTTGAAGACTTGTCTGGGATTCGACAAACTTCAAAGCAAAGAAAGAAAACTAAATCGAATGCCAGTAAAAACCGTGACTTTTGGGCTTTTTATCAATTAGAGCAATTCACTCGGTATAAAGCCATTCGTGCGGGCGTGCCTGTAGAATCTGTGCCTGCACCATACACAAGCAAGTCAGACCATCGCAACGGTGTAATTGGAAAACGAGTCAAGCATAGGTTCACGCTCGTTTGACAATTATCGGTGTAACGCTGACTGGAACGCCAGCCAAAATATAGGTCAATGGCTAGGGTTTTCTTGTCCTTTAGATCTTGAGAAATTTGTCTCTGTAATGGATGCAAACGATTTAGAGGATGGGGTCAATGACAGTCCCTTAACTGATGTGAAGTCGTGCGCAGGCGGATTTATCCCCTGCGCACGACAACCTTCAGAATCCACGTGGTTTTAACCCGTGGAGTGTCAAAACTAAGCGTCTTCTTCAACTTCTCAACTGTTTATCTAGAAGTTGCCAGAAGACCCTCACTTTTAGTGACGGTCGGGAATGGCAACACAGGGTCTAACGTGCTACCATAGTGTTTAGCGTTTGATAAATAGATGTTAAAAGCCTACAAGTACCGTATCTATCCAACTTCTGAGCAGCAGGTCTTACTTGCTAAGTCCTTCGGTTCAGCACGTTGGTTTTACAATTACGGGTTGGAGCTCACATCTAGAACCTACAAAGAAACAGGTAAAGGGTTAAGTCGCAATGACATAATCAAGCTTTTACCTAAACTGAAGAAAGAGTATGAGTGGCTAACAGAACCGCCATCTCAAGTTCTACAACAAGCTGCGTTAGACCTGTCTAGTGCTTTCTTAAACTTCTTTGAAGGTAGGGCTAAATACCCGCGTTTTAAAAACAAGCACAAAAGGCAATCTATTCGCTTTCCTCAAGGGTGCAAACTAACGGTCGACTACCTGACTTTACCAAAGCTCAAAAAGGTCTATTGTCGTGTTTCTCGTTTACCCGTTGGTACTCTTAAATCGGTTACAGTTTCTTTGACAGCATCAGGTGAATACTACGCATCATGTCTATATGATGATGGAAAAGAAAAACCATTAGTAAGCAGTGATGGTAAAGCAGTAGGAATTGATGTTGGCTTAACTGATTTTGCAATCACTTCTGATGGCAGCAAGCACGGTAATCCTAAATACTATCGTAAGTACGAGAAAAAACTTGGCTCAAGCCAAAAACGATTGAGCAAAAAAGAGAAAGGCTCTAAAAATCGAAACAAAGCCAGAAAAGTAGTAGCTAAAGTTCATCAAAAGATTAACAGATGTCGTGAGGATTTTCTACACAAATTAAGCCGTAAATTAGTTGACGATAACCAAGTCATAGTTGTAGAAAATCTAGCTGTTAAGGGTATGGTTAAAAACCACAAACTAGCCAAGTCAATTAGTGACGCTGGCTGGGGAATGTTTTGTACCATGCTCAAATACAAGGCTGAATGGGACGGAAAAACCTACCTAGAAATAGATAGATTTTTCCCGTCTTCAAAAACCTGTCATGTTTGCCTAAATCAAGTAGGAAGTCTACCTCTTAGTGTCAGAGAATGGACTTGCGACAAATGTCAGAGAAAGCATGACAGAGATATTAACGCGGCAGTAAATATAAGAGATGAAGGTTTACGGGTTTTGGCGGGAGGGCCGGAGCGCTACCGCTTCTGGAGTTCGAGTAAGACCAAGCAAAGGCACTGCCTTTGTGAGGCGTTGAACTGTGAAGGAAGAATCCCTCGCTTGAGCGCGATGGGAGTTGTCAATGAACGTTTATTTGAAAACATTATGAATCTTGACTTAACGGCTATTCGACTGGGTAAACTCAAAGAACTCACTAATGCCTACCTTGCTGGTGCAGACTTATCGGGTGCTGACTTAAGGGATGCCGACTTATCTCAAGCCAATTTAATGGGTGCGAGTTTAACCGGTGCCAATTTACAAGGGGCAAATCTACGTGCTAATTTACGGGGCGCCAACTTAACGGGTGCCAATTTACAAGGGGCGGACTTGCGAAATGCTGACTTGCGGGGTGCAATTTTGGTCGATGCGGATGTCTCGGAAGCCAGTTTTGCCGGGGCATTTCTAACAGGGGCTAGTTGTGGACCGTTGGATTTAACTGGGGTTGATTTGCGAGGGGCGGATTTACGGGGGGTTAGTCTATCTCAAGCTATTTTACAACACGCTGACTTGAGAAATACCAACCTTTCAGGAGCAGATTTATCTCAAGCGGACTTAGAAGAAGCCAACCTCAGCGGCGCTGTTTTACGCGGAACCAACCTACAACGGGCGAATTTACTCTGTGCCATTGTCGAACAAACTCAATTCTTGGGAACCGTTTTGGATGGGGCTTGTTTGGAAGGAACACCCATAACCGAGAATATTAATGAATTTGAGGATAACAAGCAAATTCTATTGTAAATCTTGTGTAAATCTTGCCATTTTTATGGAAATAGTCTCTTAAACAAAGTCTTCTGTGTCAATCTGATTACTTGCTAGAACGGGGATGGCGGGGTCATCCCCAATATTCGCATTCAGTACCGCCAGAAGTTGACCCGTCTGAACCAGTCGAATTCCAATGTCTGTGGGAGCGTTTATCCAACCTAGATCTGGAATCTGGTTGAGAATATCGGCATTTACTCCGAGTTCAGCGATCGCCAGATCATCAAACGAGATACCCTCCGGCAGCTTGAATTTATCAATGCCATCCTCAAAATCGGAGATCAGATCAAAGGAGATATCAGACTGAACCTCCAACACGAATTCATCGGGCGTATCATCCCCTGGGAACGACGGGGCACCCCCTTCTGGTGGGATTCCAAAATCCCCTCCAATTAGAACGTCAAACCCGTTTCCTCCGGTCAATATATCTACCCCGGCTCCAGCTTGCATATTGTCGTTTCCTCGATCTCCCCAAATCGAATCATTTCCAGCCCCAGCAGTCAGATTATCGTCACCTTGGCCCCCATAAAGTAAATTTACTTCCAGTGGGAGACTCTGATCTCGAATAAAATCATCTCCTTCCCCACCAAAAATAGTGTCATTTCCGACTTGACCCTCGATAGAATCTCCAGCACTCTGGCCAAACAGTAAATCATTTCCATCTCCGCCCCTTAATGCTTCGATGCCCACTCCACCGTAGACAGTATCATCACCAAAACCTCCGGTGAAATTATCATCTCCTGAACCTCCATAAAATAGGGTTGTACCCAAACCAAATCCAGTAAATTCGTCACTGTCTTCTAAGCCAAATACAATTTTTGAGCCTTCGTCAAAGCTAAAAACAGTATCAATTGAAGCTGTTCCAATAAAGACACCAGAGCCACGAAGTTCAACAGAACGACCCACTCCTTGAACCCCATCAGGAGGAAATAACGACAATGTTCCATCGGGATTTTGAATCTCTCCGTTTGGCAATGAAATGATTGTAAGCATTTATGTTATCTATTAGATTATTAGAGTTCAAAAGATCTCTGGTATATTTTACAATCTTTATTTTAAGTTTAATAGAAAGTTAATTAAATACGATACTTTTTAAAAATTTTTTATCTAAAAAATTTTTATCTTTCGTTTATAAAACCTCTGATACAATTCAAGTAACGGAAAGAAAAATCCGCGAAAACCTTCAAATTAGGATCAATATAATGGCTACACCTTTATTTGGAACTAATAATAGTGAAAATATCCAAGGATCGGCAGGGGATGATACCATCTACGGATTGGGAGGTAACGACAGTATAAATGGCGCAGGAGGTCGTGATTTAATATTTGGAAATGGGCAAAACGACTTATTGTTCGGATCTTCTGACCGAGATACTATGTTTGGTGGGCAAGGAAATGACAACGTAGAAGGGTCAAGTGGTCGTGACGACTTGTATGGTGATAGTGACAACGACACCTTGAATGGAGGTAGTGACACAGACACTTTCACGGGTGGAAGTGGCAGTGATTTATTTATACTTAGCACAACGGAGTTTGTTAACTACACCCGAGATTTCAACAGTAGCGAAGGTGATAATGTATTTCTGACCAATAGCCCTTTTGCACTTGTGGTTCCAGAATCTGATGTGATAGGCATTGAATCGGTATCTGAATCTAGCTCGTCTGAAACCCCCTACGCAATAGAATTAATCCGTCAGGGCGATCACCTGTTCTTAACTTCTTCATGGACTGAGGATTACGGCATACTTCGTGGAGCCGGAGAAGAGATTGAAAATATTCCTCAGTTGCTTTCCTCTGTCAATTTTAATGAAGTTCCGTTAATTGATCTGGCTCCGCCTGCGGATGAAGTAATCGAAGAAGATCCTTTAACAGGATTATCTGAATCTCGTTTTTTTCTAGAGCAAGAAATTCGTCGTACTGCACAACAAGAGGCTAATGGAACCTTAGATGAAAATGCACCTACCGTAGAAGATTTAGAAAGTGCCCTTGTTGAAGTCAATGAACGCATTGCAGACTTTGAGAGTGGTGAATTCGACTTGTTGAAGCCTCTCCAACCTGATTTCTCTCTCCCAAGCGAACGAGTTATTATTCTAGAAATAACAGATGTAGCTGTACTGAACAACACCTCTGCAACAGTTAACCTCACCGAAGATATGGGTACAATCGAAACCGAGGTGTTCACCGTACCCGATGGATACTTCCAATTCCAAAATAACGTAATGTGACATACTCGACACAAGCTAAAGACAGAACAATATTAAGTTTTGATATACAAGCGACTCTAAAGGAAGATGAAGTAATTGCTTGGCAACTAGAAGCATTGTTGAGTCTAGCAATCACACCTCAAGAAAATTATTATCGTCTGGCTAGGAACAGTTTTAGATGGGGCTTGTTTAGAAGGAACACCCCTAGCCCTCAAACAGAATTAGGGGTGTTTTTAATTGTTATTGAACTGGGTGATAACAAGCAAACTCTATTTTGACGAACAAGTTTGGATTCAAGCGAACAACACAAATCGATTAATTGCAGAAGAATTAGTTTCGTTCCTCAACCCAACCTACAAATTTCTCTGAGCGGGCTTTGTTGGGTTTCGTTCCTCAACCCAACCTACAAATTTCTCTGAGCGGACTTTGTTGGGTTTCGTTCCTCAACCCAACCTACAAATTTATTTGTTGGGTTTCGTTACTTAACCCAACTAGAAGTATAGATAACTAACAACGACTCAACCGTAAATTCTCGGAGTTGCTGAAAACTTTTGATACAACCCAATTTATCGAAATTCCGTACAATCACTAATTGTATGTTTGGTTGGGATGATTGATAATAGTAACGACGGATAAAAAAGGGAATCCTAATCAAATTAAATTGTTTTTTTGAAAAGGATTTTGAATGGGTAATGGTAATGGGTTGAGTTCTAGAGGTTAACAAACATGGTTATTCCAGGATGGACGGTTGTTCGAGAAATTCCCCCAGAAGTTATGATGGGTATAATAACTGGAAAATACAAGGTTTGGGGCGGTGTAATTCGTTGGGCTGCGGGAACAGAACACGCAGGTCAAATTGTTCGACATTTAGTAGCATCTCCACTCAATCCCCTCAGTGGTGCTGTTTCAGGGCTTAATTTAATTTCTGGAATTATTGCCAATGTTCAACTTGAACAAGTCAAAGCAGCAACTCGACAAATTCAAGAAATTGCCCAATTTAACACCTATCAATTATTTCAGTTGTCGGGTCAGGTTAATTCACTTTCACAGATGACTCAACAAGTTCTTCAAATCGCAACCGGTACGGCAATTTTATCGGGTTTGAATTTGGCAGTCAGTTGCGTTGGTTTTGCTGTTATTAATAATCGGTTAAACGCCATCGATAATAGGCTGCAAGAAATCCAAAAAGACGTTAAGGAAATCAAATCTTTTCTAGAAACTTCCGAACGCGCACAGCTTTTTTATGCTCTCAAACAACTGTTAAAAGTAGATGATAATATTCCGGTTGAACATCGCCATACAATTCTGCACGATTCCCGCAAAAAACTGGGTGAGATCAATATGCGCTATCAGGAGCTTTTATCCCAGTCTAATACAATTGAGATAGCGATGGCTAATGAGGAATATTTTTCGCTAACAGCATTAGCCCATGCAAGATGTACGGCTGAATTGGGGATGCTAGATTCAGCCTATGAAGAAATACTAGAAATGAATATATTTTGGCAAGCCCAAGCCCGACGAATTGCCAAAGAAGTTTTAATTGGAGAGTATCCCCAACGTTTTATAGCAACTGATTTTGTTGATGATGTTCCAACAAGAGAGCTAATTCAATGGTTTGATTTTGCCTTTAAAGAAGAAAAAGGGTTGATATGGATTGACGATTTAAGGCGTAAAATTAAAGAGCCTTGGTATGAAAAAAGTTGGTTTACTGGTAGTGATGAAACCAAGTCTAAAACAGAACAAAATTTCGATTTCTTTGGAAGTGTTGGTAATATGTTTGGAGGAATGACCGAGCAAATCAAAGAAAACTTGGAAAGCGGTAAAGGTCTTAATAAAAATATTGGTGTTGGTTTGGAAAAAGAGAAAACCCTGGTCATTCCAGCCCTGCGAAAATTAATGGCTAGGAGCGAAGTTTTTGAAGGTTACGTCTCCCAATACGAACTGTTAAAACATTATCAAATGAAACCCTCTGAATTTGAAAAAGGAGTCGCAGCATTACCCGAATCCTCTGCTGTTAACGGATATTTTATCCTTGAACCCGCCTTTGAATTGACGGGTTTTTGATCGGGCTTTGTTGGGTTTTCTCAAGCCAACCTACAAATTTATTTGTTGGGTTTCGTTGCTTAACCCAACCTACAAATAAATTTGTTGGGTTTCGTTCCTCAACCCAACCTACAATATTACTCAACTGATTGTTGGGTTAAGCGATAACGCAACCCAACTAGAAGTATAGATAACTGACAACGACTCAACCGTAAATTCTCGGAGTTGCTGAAAACTTTTGATACAACCCAATTGCTCGAAATTCCGTACAATCACTAATTGTATGTTTGATTGGGATGATTGATAATGGTAACGACGGATAAAAAAGGGAATCCTAATCAAATTAAATTGTTTTTTTGAAAAGGATTTTCGATGGGTAATGGGTTGAGTTCTAGAGGTTAACAAACATGGTTATTCCAGGATGGACGGTTGTTCGAGCAATTCCCCCAGAAGTTATTATGGGTATAATAACTGGAAAATACAAGGATTATGGCGGTGTAATTCGTTGGGCTGCGGGAACAGAAAATGCAGGTCAAATTGTTCGACATTTAGTAACATCTCCACTCAATCCCCTCAGTGGCGCTGTTTCAGGGCTGAATTTAATTTCTGGAATTGTTGGTAATGCTCAACTATTTGGGTTGTCGGGTCAGGTTAATTCAGTTTCACAGATGACTCAACAACTTCTTAAGATGACAACAGGTACAGCGTTTGTTTCAGGGCTTAATTTAATTTCTGGAATTGTTGGCAATGTTCAACTTGAACAAGTTAAAGGAGAAACTCGACAAATTAAAGAAATTGCTCAATTGAACACCGATCAATTATTTGAGTTGTCGGGTCAGGTTAATTCACTTTCACAGATGACTCAACAACTTCTTCAAATCGCAACAGGTACAACAATTTTATCGGGTTTGAATTTAACGGTTAGTTGTGTTAGTTTTGCTGTTATTAATAACCGACTAAACGCCATCGATAATAAGCTGCAAGAAATCCAAAAAGACGTTAAGGAAATAAAATCTTTTCTAGAAACTACCGAACGCGCACAGCTTTTTTATGCTCTCAAACAACTGTTAAAAGTAGATGATAATATTCCGGTTGAACATCGCCATACAATTCTGCACGATTCCCGCAAAAAACTGGGCGAGATTAATATGCGCTATCAGGAGCTTTTATCCCACTCTAATACAATTGAGATAGCGATGGCTAATGAGGAATATTTTTCGCTAACAGCATTAGCCCATGCAAGATGTACGGCTGAATTAGGAATGCTTGAAATTGCTTTACAAGAAATAAAGGAAATGAACTTATTTTGGCAAACTCAAGCCCGACGAATTGCCAAAGAACTTCTGATTGGAGAGTATCCCCAACGTTTTATAGCAACTGATTTTGTTGATGATGTTTTAGTTTTAGAGCTAACAAAATGGTTGGATTTTGCATATAAAGATGAGAAAGGGCTGTTTTGGATTGAGGAATTGAGACGCAATCATATTAACGAATTTTGGTATTCTAAAGGTCTTTTGAGAAAAGGTAAATCTGGTCTTAATCAAAATGTTGGTGTTGGTTTGGAAAAAGAGAAAACTCTAGTCATTCCAGCCCTGCGAAAATTAATGGCTAGGAGCGAAGTTTTTGAAGGTTACGTCTCCCAATACGAACTGTTAAAACATTATCAAATGAAACCCTCTGAATTTGAAAAAGGAGTCGCGGCATTACCTGAATCCTCTGCTGTTGGCGGATATTTTATCCTTGAACCCGCCTTTGAATTGACGAGTTTCTAAGTTGGGTTGTGTTTGAAAATATTACTCCCTTATTCTTGTAGGAAAGGATCGGGCGGAGAAGTTCCGAACAACTTGGGTTAGATGATGCGTCAAATCTTAAAAGTTCTTGATGAGATAGTTAACTTAACGATTTGACGCCTCCTACAAATTTATACAAATTTCTCTACAAATTTCTCCCCTTTCCTCGCAGGAGAGGGGTTGGGAGAGAGGTTTTTAACCCCTAATTTTCAAGCCCGATCGCCGCCCCTTCCCGCCTCGGATCGGCTGCACCTTCTAACACGCCCCTTCCCGTCATTCGGATTAAATTTGCATTTCCCCAACCGTCCCATTCATCAATATTATGTCCCCGACGCCGCAACTCATCCAACGTTTCCGGGTTCATTCTCCCCTTTTCAACTATTAACTTATCCGGTAGCCACTGATGATGTATTCGGGGTTCCGATACCGCCTCACCCGCATTCATCCCAAACTCAACCACATTTAACACCAGTTGTAGCGACGTGGTGATAATGGTACTCCCACCCGGCGAACCCCCCGCCATCACAAACTTTCCATCTTTCGTAACAATAACCGGACTCATACTCGATAACGGCGTTTTCAACGGGGCGATCGCATTCGCCTCTCCCCCAACCAACCCGAACAAATTGGGAACACCCGGCGCCGCAGCAAAATCATCCATCTCATTATTTAACAAAATTCCCGTTCCCTCCGCAACCACAGCGGCGCCAAAACTCCCGTTAATGGTAAACGTCAAACTAACCACATTGCGTTCGTTATCGACAACCGTTAAATGACTCGTTTCCGCAGACTCCCAAAAATAACGCTTTAAAGTCGCCTCATCAACCGGTTTTACCTCCGTTGAAGGTCTGGCTTCGTTCATGTCGATCGCTTGACGCTGTTCGGCCGCATAGGGTAAGCTCGTTAAACCTTCTATCGGTACCGTCACAAAATCCGGATCGCCCAAATAGGTCGCCCGATCCGCGTAAGCAATTCGCATCGCTTCAGCCAACAAATGCAGCGTGTTCGGGTCTTGTCTTCCCCAACCTTTTAAGTTAGTATCTCCGATAATATTTAAAATCTGAACCAAATGCACGCCCCCCGAAGAAGGCGGAGGCATCGAACACACTTGAGTTTCGCGAAATTCACCACAAATCGGTTTTCGCCAAATCGGAGTGTAGGCTTTTAAATCATTTACGGTAATTAAACCGCCATTTTTTGCCATATCTGCGGCGATCGCCTCAGCAATTTCTCCCCGATAAAAACTGTTCGGATCTTCAGCAACTTTCTTTAACGTCCTTGCCAAATCCTTTTGAATTAACACCTCACCCGGTTGGTACAATTCCCCGTTTCGAGTAAAAATCGCTTTCGCTGCGGGGTTGTTCAAAATTACCTCTTGACGCCGTTCAACCGATCTGAGAAAATAATCCCCAACGGGAAAACCGTTCTCGGCTAAAGCGATCGCCGGCTCAACCACCGTTGCCCAGGGCAACTTTCCATAATATTGATGAACGGTGTAAAGTCCCGCAACCGTTCCCGGCGTACCTGCGGCGAGATGTCCGTCCAAACTCGCTCTAGGCTTAACCTTAAGCGCTTCGTCGAGGTACATATCGCGTGTAGCAGCTTTCGGCGCCCGTTCGCGAAAATCAAGGGCTTGAACCGTGTAATTTTCCCCCGTTTGTGGAGTCGTTGGCGGAAAACCCACTAACAAAAAGCCGCCTCCGCCAATACCAGCGGAAAACGGTTCAACAACAGAGATAGCAAACGTTGTGGCTACAGCCGCATCAATAGCGTTACCGCCCCGTTTTAGCATCTCAATACCGGCTTGACTCGCCAACGGATCGGCAGAAACCACCATACCCTGTTGACTGCGTTCAGACTCGGCAACATTTAGTTGAGATTCACACCCAGTTGCCCCAATAATAATAAGTAAACAAATAAAACTCTGGAAAAGTCGTAAATACCAACGCCATCGAGCAATTCTAAGCTGAAGCTGCACCGAAATAGAAAATCCTCTGCGATCTGTGCAGTGGTTATCTTACCTCAAAACCGTCTTTGAGGAAAAAGTTGCTAGAAACCAGCAGCATCACCGTGAAACCCAGTTGCAGGACCCAGGGGGCGGCGACAAAAAACCAAAGTCCGCACACCACACCGACAAAAGACGCCAGCAGGCAGGTCAATTCTTTCGGGGTTCCCAGCGGATCGCCCAAAGTCACCCAAACTGCCAAAAGGCAGATAACCAGAGGAATGATGAATTGTGCAGTCATAACTTTTCATTTCTTAACATTGTATTCCTTACAGTATAGTAAACAAATGACAAAAAAATGACACCCTAATGTTCCGGGTTCGTTGTTGGCCTTCAGGGCAGAAAGAAGGCAGAAGTCGTGATGTCAGTCGTCGTGATGTCAGTCGTCAGAAGAAGGCAATAGGCAATCTTGCTATAGGCAGTTTACAGTGATCAGTTACCAGTCTTGACAGCGTTAACCCTGATAACCCAGCCGTCAACCCATCCGTTACAATCGCGCGTTAACCCAGATAACCCAAGCGTCAACTCATCCGTTTACCATCTTGCCCATCGCCTGCGATATACTAAACATTGCATCAAGATTGCTATCGAGTTTAAGCAATGTTAGGCAAATTTTTCAACAAGCCCCCATCCGAACAAAGCGATCGCGTACCTCCCGGTCAGTACCTCGCCAAAGGCTTTCCCGTCCTCACCTACGGAGAAACCCCCCAAATTAGCACAGAAGACTGGGAATTGAAAATTTGGGGTTCAGCCACGCCGAAGACCTTCACCTGGTCTGATATCATGGCAATGCCTCAAAGCGAATTTACCGCCGATTTTCACTGCGTTACCCGTTGGTCAAAGCTGGATGTGAAATGGCGGGGAATTAAAGTGATTGACTTTATGAAGCAGGTTGAAGTCGATGCAGAAGCGGTTCACATCATGGAACATTGCTACGGAGGCTACACAACCAATATCGCTTTAGACGACTTTCTGCGAGAAGAAAACTTTTTCGCCCATACCCTTTTTGATGAACCTTTACCCCTTGATCATGGTGGTCCCTTGCGTTTAGTCGTTCCTCATTTGTATGCTTGGAAAAGCGCAAAATGGATTAACGGTTTGGAGTTTCTAAACGAAGAAGCGCTAGGATTTTGGGAACGCAACGGTTATCATAAACGCGGCGAACCTTGGGCTGAAGAACGTTATAGTGGTTTATTTTAAGATCCTCAAAACTTTGGGGGAATTATGTCCGATATCGCCTCCGAAACCAATGGAATTAAGATTCAGTCAGAAATCTCCCCTTGGTTGACTCCTTTGGCTTATTTCCTGTTTAGCAATCTGGTTGTACCAATATTTTTTGGTAGAATTCAAATTAGCGGACAGGAACACTTACCCCGGGTCGGTGCCGTGATTTTAGCCCCGACTCATCGATCGCGTTGGGACCCGATTCTTTTAGCCTATGCCGCAGGTCGCAAGGCAACGGGGCGAGATCTGCGCTACATGGTATTGTTAAATCAAACCAAGGGAATACAAGGTTGGTTTGTCCGTCGTTTGGGTGGGTTTCCCATCGATCGCGATCGCCCGACAACCTCCAGTATTCGTTACAGTGTCGAATTGTTAGAAAATCAAAAAGTTTTGGTTTTATTTCCCGAGGGGCATATTATCCAGGATAATAAAATAGATCAAATACAGCCCGGAGTTGCTAGAATTGCCCTACAAGCAGTTTCCAATCAATCAGATTTGAGTTTAAAAATTGTTCCCGTCAGTATCTATTATCAACATCCCGCACCCCCGCCAATGGGTTGTAAAGTTTGGGTGAATATTGGTTCTCCTTTGAATGTCAGAGAATATCAAGATGATTCGATAAAAAAAGCAACTCGACAGTTAACCAATGACTTAAAAGAAGCGCTCAAAAATTTACATCAACCCCCTTCTGAACTTCTGTGACAGTTTATTAAAAGTCTACTAAAATTAGTGCTTTTGTGCTAATCTACATTCACTTTAAACAGCAGCAGAGTGTGACAGTTGACAAACATATTGACAATCCCTTTTCACTCTCCAACCCGATCATCTAAGCTGCGAGACAACGACTCTTTTATTCTCGCATTTTCTTCATGGATACTAATGTTTCTTCTCAGTCTCAGTCTAACACTCAACCTCTGATATTACCTCCTTTAACTCCAGAGACAGTCAAACGCGCCCGACAAGGTTTAGAAGCAGCCCGGTTGCTGAATGCTGAACGCATTGTTGAAAAATCCTTGCATCAAACTGAAGTTTTAATTCAAGAAAAATCCAGCCTAAAACTACGGAGTTGGATACGTTGGCTGTGTATTCGGACTGTGATTCGCAGTTTATTTCGGGTTAAAATTGAATATGGCGATCGCCTCCCCAACACACCTGTAATTATCGCACCGAATCACCTCAGCCATATCGATCCCTTCTTAATTTTATCAGAAATTCCCTATCAACCTTATTATTATATTTTAGGGGATGCTCGCAGTCTTTATAACAAGTTCTGGAAACGGGTATTTTTGCGCTTCAGTGGGGGAACAATTCCCATCGAACGCATTTGGAAAGAAGAAGTTGCAGTGTTGGAAGCAGCGAAAGCCGGAGAAGAAGATTTAATTGAATTAGCAGCAGCAATTGAACAGGATGTTCCCAAAGGAAACTCGATTCAAAGTTTACGAAGATTAGAGCGAATTGTACAGGGAGTTTTTGCCCAAGAACAAGGAATTATTATCTTTCCTGAAGGGCGATTAGGGTTTCAAGAAGGCGAGTTATTTCTTCCGCTGAAACGGGGAACAGTAATTTATGCTTTAAAAACAGGAATTCCGATTTTACCTGTAGGCATTATTGGTACAAAAAACCTTTATTTATACAAAGAACTCACGATTCGTTTGGGTCAACCGCTCATTTTTCCTCAAATGAATCGACCCAAACCCAAAGATATACAAATGGCTTTAGACAGTCTGCAAGCGGCTATTGTTGATTTATTACCAGAAAATTATCAAGAACCTGATGAACTGAAATTGTTTAGTAATTTTCTGAATCATATGTTGTGGTAAGTAAAGATTTTGTAGCCAATTCTGTATCTCCAATCCCCCAGTTATAATAAGAAATGTAAAGAATTATTCTTAGGATTTTGTCTAAGCTCAAGCCAATGAAAATTTATATCTAAAGAATGAGATTAAAAGCTGATTTGATCACCTTAAGGTAGATAATAAAGATGAACTTGATTTTATAAAATTCACCCAAATGAACAACACCGATCAGATTTTTATCAAAAAGTCGAGGAAGAACAATGGCTTACAGAACAGAAGATTCCGTGATACAACCGACTAGAACAACAGAAACAGTAGTTGATTACCATGATCGAGTGCGTTGGGGTCCGATTTTCTCAGGTCTTGTAATTGCGATCGCTTCTCAACTGGTTTTAACTGCTTTAGGCAGTGCGATCGGTTTAACAGTAGGTGCAAACGGAACCAATGCCGATGCTATTGGGACTGGGGTCGGAATATGGTCAATTATTAGTTTGCTCATTTCATTATTTATCGGTGCATGGGTGATGGCTAGAATGTGCGGACCGATGAATAACAAAACAGCCCTTTTAAATGGTGCAATTTTATGGGCGACTACATTAGCTCTCAGTACATGGCTTCTGACTAGAGGTGTCTCTGGAGTCTTTGGTATCCTGGCGAATAACGCGGGAGAAGTGATTAACCAAGTTCAAGAACCCGGTGGTGCGAATATACCTAATCAAGCTCCTAATGTAACCGCTCAAGATCTTCAAAACTTTGCTGCTAATAGTGCTAAAGCCGCTTGGTCATTCTTACTTGGATCTTTATTCGGTTTAGCTGCTGCACTCGCAGGTTCTTCCGTGGGAGCCAGAAAGCCAGGAGTTCGGGTGTAATTGAGATGAGTTTTCGCAAAGATTACCACAAATGATGGGGTGGGGGAAATAGGACGCAACTACCTGCAAAAAATCACTTTTCCCTCTCCCCTCTTTCCTTGTCGTTGAGTTCCAGCTAAAATCAATCAGAGATTATTCGCTTGACGAGATTCCCACCAAATCGGAATCACGATCCAACCGACAACTAAAATTAAAGCAATTATCGCAAATTGAGCCACCCAAGCCACCAATTGTTCAAGAGGAACAACTTGACCTACAAAATAGGATAAACTAACCATTACAGAACCCCAAGTTGCGGCACCTGCGGCATTACAAAGCAAGAACTTCCAATAGGGCATTCGAGCAATACCCGCCAACGGCCCCGCAAAAATTCGCAGTAACGCCACAAACCGACCTAAAAACACTGCTTTGGCAGCATTGCGGCTAAACTGGCTTTTGACTTCTGTGAGTTTGGCTTCTGAAACCCGAAACAGTTTCCCGATCCGGACTAAAAACGGCCAACCTCCCCAGCGACCAATCCAATATCCGCAGTTATCCCCAAGGATAGCTCCGGCGATCGCACAGCCGAGGACAAACCAGTAGTCAAGTTCACCACTTCCGGCGAGGAACCCTCCAACTAAGGTGATCGTCTCTCCCGGAAGGGGAATCCCGGCATTTTCTAAGGCAATTCCCAGGAAAACAGCCCAATAGCCATAGTGATGAGCAATTTCCTGGATTGTTTCCAGTGATACAATCTCAAAAGACATTCAATGCTGCCTTCATATTTTTTTGCAAAGCTTTATACTTCTATATTATCTTGATGGCGGAAATCTGTCTTGTTGAGTAGAATAGAACGATCCGAATTAAGTTGTTCGGGAAAAATCCGTTTTCAGGATGTTGAAACTTTTATCGGAGTCACCTGGTCAAAAACAAGGTAAGGTGAATTGGAAACAAATGATCATCCTTGGGGAGTGATAGTTATGAAATTAGCAGAATGTCCGCAGCATATTGTACTACAGCCTCAGCCTCGCTTAGACTTAAAAGGCGGTAATGCTCTCAAAGAAGAAGTATTAGCAATCTCAGCAGAACATCCTCAACTGTGGATTATTGATTTGGCTGAAGTTGAGTTTATCGACAGTTCCGGCTTGGGTGCGTTGGTAACAGCTTTGAAATCCGCTCGCAAACAGGGATGTCGTTTGGTTCTCTGTCATCCCTCCGCTACAGTTAAACTGATTTTGGAGATCACCCAACTCGATAGAGTTTTTGAAGTGTTTGATGAGTTGGAAGCCATCTTCTCTACCTACTCTGAACCGCTTTCCGCCTAAAGGTTAACTCTCACCTTTCCCTACCGTTTCCAAGTCAGAATAGGAACAACTACTGAAAAACTCCTGCAACATCAACATTGACAGCAGGAGTTGAATTTTGGCTGGATTTGTGCTAACATTTCTATCCTCAACAGGCTTGACAGTTGACCTGGGGATAGATTGATTAACAGGTTTCAAGCGTTCTTAAAGTTGGGAAAATCAATACCCGCTCCCGACTGTCCGCCTTGGAAACTGGGTAGATCCAAACCACTCGGACGGCGACTCTTTTGAGCCAGACGGTAGCTAACGCTTTGCAGTTCCGCGTGGAGTTGGCGGTTTTCCCGTTGGAGTGCTTCTACCTTCTCCATCACCTCTTGCAGACGTTCTGAGAACTTCTGACGATAGACACCCGGGAGTTCTTGAACCACTTGTTCGAGCATCCGAGACCGATCGGTTAATTCTTGAACCGACTGACGCAGTTGATAAACTTCGCCATCTCGCTCAGAAATTTGTTCTTGATAAAACTTAACCTGCTGTTCAACATCTTGCAGTTGTTCTCGCAAGGCTTTCATTTGAGCCTGTTGGTGTTCGGAAAGTTCCGGAGTCGGTATCAAGCCGGTATTTCCTTTGACCAACCGAAACAGTTCTTGAGAAAGCTGTTGAACCAGTTGATCGCGCATTTTCAACTCTTCGTTTAGACGAGTAATTTCGGCAAGTAGTTCTTGTTGAGTGGGTTTGTTAGATGGACTCACGATGACAGACTGCTCCTCAATATAAACTTTATGGCATATCCATTTTAAATATCTTCACAAGCCGCAGCACTTAAACAGACTCAAACTCAACTCTCAAGTTAGAAATCTATTTTTGACTTGACCCTGAACGAACTGTCGGCTGGCGATCGCCATTTCTTCTAGAATCTTGCTCCCGAAGAAATCGCCACCTCATAACAAACTAAAATACCAGATTTTTCTCCTGGTGCAAGTTCACCTGTTACCGCTGCAACTGCCGAGCGGACCAATTTCCAGAAAGCCCGCTGTTGTCTTTAAACAGCAAGCTTCCTGTTTCTATCCCTATGCGGGTTCGGAGACTTCCTCTTCTTTTTCGTCTTGTTGAATAGCACCAACGGCTACAGGTGTCATCTCTACAGGAGAAGCAGGCTGCTTTGTGGTCAAATAACGAATAACATCATCACTGATCCGCATCGCACGTTCTAGAACCGCAATTTGACTACCGGGGCCTGTATAATTCATTTGAACGTAAACACCTTCCCGGTGATTGTCAATTTCGTAAGCCAGACGACGCTTCCCTAAATTTTGAATCTCGATCTTCTCTCCGCCCTGCTCTTTTAACAAGTCTTGATATTTGGCGATCGCCACATCAACTTGTTCATCGATCAAGTCAGGACGCAGGATATACATCGTTTCGTAAACAAATTCTTTCATTGAGAAAGTCTCCTCATGGGCTATCAGGCTTCTAAAAATTAGAAGCAAGGAACCTTTCAATTTTACAGTATAGAAACACCGATCAACTGACTGGAGTCAACCTCTGGCAGTTTTCCGTTACGGAACTTGCATATAAACAGCATCTGAGATCGTGGGAATCTCCGCATACTGTCCGCGAAGCGACTGCACCACAGAATAGATTACTGCCGCTAAAATTCCTAAAAACAGCATATTATAGATTGTCTCTAGGATAAAGCCTTGCAATCCTGCTGCAAAAACGCCCACAATGATACTACACAAAACAATAATAATGTCAAGCAAAATCGCTTGCATGGTATTAAAGCGAATGAAATGAGGAATATTTGAATTTCGCACTACCAGCAAATACAAAGCGAAGAAAATGACCAAACCCGCAAAAGGAATGGCTTGATAGATAGACATTAAAGGGGCTAAGGGAATCAGAATAATATTTAGTACGGGAAATTGGACAAATAAGAAACGACCAAACTGTAGCCCATACATCAAAGGAAGTAAATAAGGTAAAACCGCAAAAATTCGATCCCGAATGGTTGTATCACCGCGCCAGGTCATAATCTGTTCTCCTGAGTGTTGTTCATCAACGATTAAATTACCTCTAAACTCAGGATAGCGCAGAGGTTCAAGAATATTTATGATTTCAGGTCAGGCTTAAACTTCTATTCGATATTGGCAATTCTAAAACCCATCTGACATTCGTATTGACTGGGAAGGTTTTCCGTCGTCCGACGAACCGGATGACCACAAGTCAGTTGTCCCCCTCTCCAACGGGGCTGACCACTGCGATCAGAAAGCGGACAACCTTGACAAACTCGCACGGGTTCTAGAAGTTGGTTCTCCATTAAAATCACTAGCATATCATCCCTCCGACAGATTGCATCTTTGCCCTTCATTTTATGGCAAGACTCCAGAGAGATTAAGAGATTGGATCACAACTTAACAATTCTGTCAAGAAGTTCCCTCCTAGAACAATTGGGCAAACAGGGTTATGATCTGTAAGTTCAGGGACTAGCGAAATCGAGAAAGAGAACTCCCGAATCCGTAAAGGAATTCAAAAGACTTATTGATGGACAAAGCCCTCATCTCTCGATCGCCGACAGTCCCTGAAATACCAGATCTGCAATCTGAGGAAACCTACTGTGAGCGATACTAACTTAGACATCCTAGCCCAAACCGATCCGATCGTCGCCGAAGGGATTCAACACGAACTGCAACGTCAGCGCGATCACCTAGAACTAATAGCCAGCGAAAACTTTACCTCCGCCGCAGTCATGGCTGCTCAGGGATCAGTTCTGACCAATAAATACGCAGAAGGATTACCCAAAAAACGCTACTATGGCGGCTGTGAATATATAGATACAATCGAACAACTGGCAATCGATCGCGCCAAAGAACTCTTTGGAGCCGCCCACGCCAACGTTCAACCCCATTCCGGCGCCCAAGCCAACTTTGCCGTCTTCCTGGCCCTGCTAGAACCCGGTGACACGATCCTGGGAATGGACCTATCTCATGGCGGACACCTCACTCACGGTTCCCCCGTCAACGTCTCCGGGAAATGGTTCAAAGCCTGTCACTACGGCGTCAGCCAAGACACCGAACGCCTCGACTATGACCAAATCCTCGAACTGGCCAAACAGCATCAACCCAAATTGATCGTCTGCGGCTATTCCGCCTATTCTCGGATCATCGAGTTTGAAAAATTTAGAGCGATCGCCGACGAAGTAGGCGCTTATTTGCTCGCCGATATCGCCCATATTGCCGGCTTAGTCGCGACCGGACATCATCCCAGCCCCATTCCCCACTGCGATGTCGTCACAACGACAACCCACAAAACCCTGCGTGGCCCTCGGGGCGGTTTAATCCTCACCCGCGATCCAGAATTGGGCAAAAAATTCGATAAAGCCGTTTTCCCCGGGAGCCAAGGCGGCCCCCTCGAACACGTGATCGCCGGCAAAGCCGTCGCCTTCGGAGAAGCCCTCAAACCCGAATTTAAAGCCTATTCTGGCCAAGTGATTGAAAATGCTCAAGCAATGGCCGCTCAATTGCAAAAACGGGGCTTGAAAATCGTCTCGGGCGGCACCGATAATCACGTCATGCTGGTTGACTTGCGTTCGGTGGGGATGACCGGAAAACAAGCCGATAAACTGGTCAGTGAAGTCAATATCACCGCCAATAAAAATACCGTTCCCTTCGATCCCGAGTCTCCCTTTGTCACCAGCGGGCTGCGACTGGGATCTCCGGCCATGACCACCCGAGGGATGGGAACCGCAGAATTTACCGAAATTGGAGACATCATCGCCGATAGACTGATCAAACCCGAAGACGAAACCGTTGCTCAAAGCTGTCGTCAACGAGTAGAATCCCTCTGCGAACGTTTTCCCCTCTATCCCCATCTCAGTGTAAAAGTCCCGGCTTTGGCTTAAATAGTCGGCGATCGCGGAGTCCGGGTTAATGGGTAAACTCCCCCATTTTCCTCGACTCCCATTTGCTAATTTATTCCCAATTCCGGGTTCTTTGGTAGAAACGAGCAAAAATGTAGTAGACTCTGCCTGACGCTTTAATTTTTAAAGCCAATCACGCAAAGCAACACTCAATGCTCTTGGAGTGCAATCTCATCCGTCGATCTGCGATCGCGGTATTAGTCGCCTCCAGACCTGAGTCTGCTTGTTCCCTGCACAATGTTTTGCACCCCATAATTTCAGATGCCTCTCCATCTGTACCATTTGCTCGTTTTTATCGTTTCTGCACTGGTTGTCCTGGGGACGACACCCGTCGTCAAGATCCTGGGCCTCAAAAGTGGACGTGTCGATCAGCCGGGCGATCGCAAAGTTCACCAACGTCCAATGGTTCGTTTAGGCGGCATTTCGATTTATCTCGGTACCCTGGTCGGTTTACTCGTGGTTTGGTGGTCGGGAGGATTTATTGATGCCAACGGCCAACCGCTCGGCGTAGAACAAGAATATGAAATCTGGGGAGTTACCATTGGCGGTTTAGCCTTCTTTTTAATTGGTCTAGCAGATGACCTGTTTAGCCTTTCCCCCGTCACTCGCCTGATGCTTCAAGTTACAGTCGCGAGTTTAGCTTGGATGGTGGGAGTTAATATTGAATTTCTGACCATTCCTTTTGTTGGGTTAGTTCATATTGGTTGGTGGAGTCTACCCATTACCGTTATTTGGTTGGTCGGGATGGCAAATGCGATCAACTGGATCGATGGCCTCGACGGTTTAGCCGCTGGAGTCTCGGGGATAGCAGCCTTTGTGATGCTGATTGTTAGCTTGCAGATGGATCAACCGGCGGCGGCGTTAATTGCGGCGGCTTTAGCTGGCGGTGCGTTAGGGTTTTTGCGCTACAATTTCAATCCCGCTCAGATTTTTATGGGAGATGGCGGTTCCTATTTTCTCGGCTTTACTTTAGCGGCCGTCGGGGTGATTGGGTTGGTGAAAACGACGGTCGTCACTTCGGTTTTATTGCCTTACATTATTTTAGCCGTGCCGATTTTGGATATGTCGGCGGTGATTTTGGATCGGTTGCGTCATGGTAAATCTCCCTTTATCGGCGATCAACGTCATTTGCATCATCGGTTGCTCAAAGCCGGACTCTCCCAACGTTTGACGGTTTTATTTATCTATTCTCTCACGTTGTGGGTGGGAACGGTTGCTTTAGCTTTTTCAGGTCTTCCCAGTGGTTTAATTTACGCATTCGGAGCAACCGGTTTACTCGGTTATACCAGTTGGAAAGCCTTGAAACACGCAAAGTAAGGCAGTTATCAGTTACCAGTTATCAGTTACCAGTCACCAGTTTTTCAGGGAACAGGGTACAGGGTAAGGGGTAAAGGGTAAGGGGTAAGGGGTAAAGGGTCAAGGGTAAGGGGTAAGGGGTAAGGGGCAATTCTGAACTCCTGACTCGGTGACTCCTGACTCGGTGACTCCTGACTTCTCCCCTATTTCCTCTAACACCCTCTTTTGAGACAATAGATCACAGCGAACCCATAACGGAATGGTCGGGGAATGACTGCTGAAATTATTTGTGTCGGGACAGAACTCTTACTCGGTGATATTCTCAATAGCAATGCTCAGTTTCTCGGGAAACAGCTTGCTGAGTTGGGAATTGCTCATTATTATCAAACGGTTGTCGGCGATAACCGAGAACGCCTTAAACAAGTGATTGGCATTGCCTCACAACGCTCTCAACTGCTGATTTTTACCGGGGGTTTGGGGCCGACTCCCGATGATTTAACCGTCGAAACCATTGCCGATTTTTTTGGGGTGCCTTTGATCGAACGTCCCGAAATTCTCGAAGATATTCGTCAAAAGTTTGCCCAACGGGGACGAGTGATGTCACCGAGTAATCACAAACAAGCTTTAATTCCTCAAGGCGCTGAAATTCTCACCAATCCCATTGGTAGCGCTCCCGGCATTATTTGGCAGCCTCGCGCCGGCGAGAAATTAACCCTTTTGACCTTTCCGGGGGTGCCGGCGGAAATGAAGCTAATGTGGCAAGAAATCGCCGTTCCCTACTTGCAAAGTCAGGGTTGGTGTCGGGGGATTATTCGCAGTCACACCCTGAGATTTTGGGGGGTGGCTGAGTCGGCTTTGGCTGAAAAAGTCTCTTCCTACCTCAATTTAACTAATCCGACGGTCGCGCCCTATGCTAATCATGGGGAAGTCAAGCTGAGAATTTCCGCATCTGCTGACTCTCTAGAAGCCGCAGAACAGCTTATTGCGCCGATAGAACGGGAAATTAGAGAGATTGCCGGTTTGGACTGTTACGGTCGCGATGATGATACTCTGGCTTCTGTCGTCGGTCAACTGTTACAGCAAACCCATTCAACTTTAGCTGTGGCAGAATCTTGTACGGGTGGCGGTTTGGGTCAGATGATTACTGGTGTGGCGGGGAGTTCTAACTATTTTCGGGGCGGGGTTATTGCTTATGATAATGCAGTGAAAACCGCTTTGCTGGGTGTTAATCCCGATGATCTCGAACAATGGGGGGCGGTGAGTGAGGTTGTCGCCGAACAAATGGCCCTCGGTGTGCGATCGCAATTAAATACCACTTGGGGGTTGAGTATTACCGGAATAGCCGGACCCGGTGGCGGCACGGAAACTAAGCCTGTAGGACTGGTTTATATGGGTTTGGCGAGGCCTAACGGACAAGCAACAAGTTTCAAGTTTCTGTTTGGAAGTTCGCGGGGACGCGAATGGATACAGCGAGTTAGTGCTAGTTCGGCCCTCGATCTCCTGCGACGTCAGCTTCAGTCCGGATCAGATCCCTCCATTGATTAATTGAAGTTGACTAACAGCCAGAGAGTGATTAGCATTTTTGATCTTCGTGAGTAATCTTGCACAAATATGTGAAGATTCGTTATGATAAGGGAAATACAAATTGTCGAACAAGCTAGGATAGGACTATCTATTCTACTTCTAATTTGTAAAGTTTATTCAGGTTAGACTCATTGACTGAGTAGTAGTGCCTGTCTAAGCTAAGGAGTAACTCCATCAGTCAAGTTGTAGTCGGTGTACAGCAAGGAGCCATTTTTGCAATGGAATACATTGAAAAAGTGCTGGAAAAACTGAAAGAGTGGGCGCGTGAATTGATAGAAGCGTTGTTAGGCCCCCAAACTCAGCCCGAAGCCGAGCCAATTCCGGTTCCCGTTGATGATCTTCAACGCCGTCGCAAGTCTTAGGATTAAGTTTTTGCAGGAAATTTTCAAGTTGCCCAGTATTTTAGTGCTGCACGGCCCCAACCTAAATCTTTTAGGTCAGCGAGAACCGGGGATTTATGGAACAGCAACATTAGCGGAAATTAATCAACGCTTGCAGCAAGAAGCCCAATTGCATCAGTTTGCCGTGTCGTTTGTGCAGTCTAATCACGAAGGAGTCCTGGTGGATGCTATTCATTCAGCACCCGACCAACACCAGGGCTTGATTATTAATGCAGGAGCTTACACACACACCAGTGTTGCGATCCGAGATGCCATCGCCGCAGTAGGGCTTCCGACGGTAGAAGTGCATTTGAGTAACATTTATCGTCGTGAAACGTTCCGGCATCACTCCTATATCGCACCTGTTGTTCTCGGACAGATCAGTGGCTTTGGTCCAGACAGCTATGTTCTGGGACTGCAAGGGTTAGTGCGATACCTGGGTCAGACCAACACCCAAAAGACGCATTCTTCTCAAGTCAAGACCCAATGAGGAGAGCGATCGATGCGATACTCATTGCTGAGTCGGTTTCAGGGAACACTGGCGGGAGTGTCGTTGGGAAGTCAGCTAACTCGCAGCCCAGAAAAATTCATCTCATCAGTTGCTTCGCCGCGAGCAACGCATCAGAAAGCTCAAACTTTGCTAAACTTAAAGAAGCATCAATCGGTGCGATACCCATCCGATCGCGAAGAAGAAGGATTGACTGCAACCGATGAAGAGAGTTTAGTCGCTCAGATGACGAGCAGCCTGATTCGATGCCAGGGTTTAGAACGAGTCGATTGGGATCGCAGTGGGCAGGAATGGCAGCAGCAAAACCAACAGAGGAAGCAATCCTCAACCGAGCAAGAAAGGGACAACAGTGGCAGGCTCTCGGAAAAATCCGGGAAAAGGAGATGCGGCTTGTCTGTTGGGGAAGTCGCCCTGGCAACCCTACCGATCGCCCTGTACTTTCACGATCAACCGGATAGACTGCAACAGGAAGTTCAAGATGGAATACAAGTTTGGCAACATTCAGCCCCCGCTGCGGTTGGAGAACAAGCTATATTAAGTTTCAGCCATGCGATCGCCTTAGCCTTAAAAGAAGAACTCGACCAGACGAGGCTAATTCCTAACCTTTTGAAACATCTTGATCCCGAGAGCGATTGGCATCAGCAGTTGCAACAGGTGCAGAGATTAGCCGAACAGAGAGTAAGCTTAGAAACCGCCCGAGAGCAATTGCTCAAAAGTTCTAACCCAGTGCATCGCAATGGCATCGGTGTGAGGGAGCAAGTTGATCGAGAAACCACAGCCATCGCTTTAGCATTTTACGGCTTTGTAAGTACACCCCACGAGCCAGCGATCGCGCTATGGCGAACGGTTGAGATCGCGGGAGCAAGCCCAATCGTGACCGCACTCACAGGAGCTTTGTCCGGTGCTTACAACAGTTTTAGCAGCTTTCCTCTTTCCTGGCAACTGCAACTGAAAACCACAGCTTCAGAAGCCCAAGGGACAACTGAGGGAGTCAAGTTCAGTCGAGAACTTCTTCAACAGGCAACAGAGCTATTCGCCGTTTGGTCTGGGGTTTATAATACAGCCAATCCATTATGGGAAAAAATTGCTCCCACTCAGGCGGTAGCCGCAGCGAATGGGATGCGTATACGTTAGTTGTGACATCCTCCTACACCAAATCGAAGATTATGGTGTAGGCTTCCAAACCTCACGATTTGGCATTCCTAGTTTTTCTCTGAGCGAGATTTCGCCTCTGACCTAGATGGAGATTTCTCATCCATCCCCGGCAGACCGACTGCATAGGCGTTTTCTATTCCGCAGAGTCCCTGCGTACTCAGTTCTAGACCACGCAACCTGATAACTTCTGATGCTGCATGATCTCGATCCGTTTCATATCCACACTCACCACATCGATGTACTCGTTCGGACAACTCTTTTTTGCCCGTGTGCGCGTTGCACTTGGGGCAAGTTTGAGACGTTCCATCGGGCTTGACTCGGAGGAAGTAAACCTGATGTTTCTTCGCTACCCATTCCAGCAAATTGAGAAATTGACCTTCATCGGCATCCAGGGTATGTTTTCTCAACATTCCCCTCGACATTGCTTTCAAATTCAAATCCTCAACAAACACCATTCCAATACCTTCGGTGGTACACAGATGGTTAGCCAGTTTGAACTGCCAATCTTTACGAACACTGGCGATGTGGTTGTGGAATTTGGCAACCTCAATTCGAGCTTTTTCGCGGTTTTTAGAACCCTTCTTCGTTCTGGCATACTTGCGTTGCAGCAATTCCAGCTTGCGGTACAAGGATGTCAGGAATCGGGGGCGAGATATGAACTCTTTATCCGAGGTTGTCAAAAATTGCTCCAATCCCAAGTCGATACCCAGCGCATCTCCATGAGGCTGTGCATCTGGTATCGATACGTCAGACTGTATTGTAACCACTACTTCCCACCTATCCGCTTTCCTCAATACCCGTGCTTGCTTGACTACAAACCCGTCTGGGATAGGTCGATGCAAGTTGATGGGTATCTTTCCAACCTTGGGGAGAGCAATCTGCCATCCGGTAATCGGATTGGTTTTGAACTGAGGAAACAGCATGGACTTCATTTGTCCAAACTTCTTGAAGCGTGGAAAGCCGAATCCTCTTTCTTGGAAGTAATTCCAAGCATCGTGCAATCTGCGAATGGTAGTTTGCAGAACTTGAGACGAGGCTTGTCCCAACAAAGGGAACTCTTTCTTCGCTTTGGGAAGTGCGTTTTGTTGAGCGTAATAGGTGGGGAATGGCTTGTCGGCTGGAATGATGTATTCTCGCTCCAGCGAACAATAATCCAAACTACCAGATCGCGAATTCACCCAATCTTTGATTTCCCGCAAAGCGTAGTTGTACACCTTGCGAGAAATTTCCAGCCAATGAAGCATGGTTTGCTCTTGGCCGGCATCGGGATAAATTCGGTAGCAGTAGTTCATGATGAGAGTCATGGAGACAATTCTAACAAAACACTGACCGTCTATAGACTTATACCTATTGCAGCTTTTACCGGGATTGACCGGATACAAGCTGCTTGGGGGAGTCCATGTATCCCAACGCCAAATCGAAGATTTCGCGCGCGGACTTATAGCTCCCCCAAACCCCCTCAAATAGTTAAACACTAGCCTTGATGGGGGAGTCCATTCCGATGAAAGGGTTGAGCCTTTAGAGAACGATGCGATCCCTAAAGTTTATTGAGTTTTTGACTGGGGAGATCCCATCCCAAAATCGGAAATCTGTACTCTAGAATTGATATGACACGGCTGCACTCTAGAATCTAGCTTCGATATAGATGAACACGTTCCAGTTAATCACACGGCAGATTGAACGGCTTCGTAGCCGTACTCAGCACTCGTCGTTGCGAGTCAATGGGATCGGCACCGAAAATCGCAATGCGGATGGCTCGCAGCAGCGCCCACCGGGATCGTCCTCAGACGAGTCTCCAGGCGAAAAGATCTCTTCCAACAATTTCAAGCGTAAGCCTTCCAAGTCACCTCAGGCGGGTTCTCCAGCCCTAATGTTTCTCGCCGTTGTTTCTCTAACGGGAGTGATGGGCGTTCGCTTCTACAACCAACCCAAATTGGCTGTGGGCCGGGAAGCCCCGGAGACGATTATAGCGCCGACCGATGCCACACTGACCGATATGAAAACCACAGAGGAAAGACGCAAAGAAGCCCTCTATGGCGTTGTACCCGTTTTGGTGCTCAATCCCTCCGTCAACCAAGAAATCAATCAGAGAATCCAAACTGTGCTGGAGCAAGGTGACGAGGTTAGAGATCTCGCCCAACCTTTTCCCTTTGTTGATTCCGGAATTCTTTCGAGGGATGTTCAATCCTATTTGCGACGAATTCCCGAGTGGCAGTGGAACGACTTATTGGCTCAAGTCGAAGAAACCACCGTTCAACCCCAAATTAATCTAAATACCTCGGGGAGTTTATCAATCGATGGCGGCAAATTTTCATCAGCCGATCAACAAGCGGTCGAACAACTGCGGTGGAAAGCATATGCTCAACTGCGGGGTTATGGCAAACAAGCTTCTCCCCCAGAGTTTGCGGCTTTAGTCAGTGAAATTGCCGATGCTCGCAAGCGTTATGCTAAAGCCTATACAACTTTTTCTAAACAGTTGCCCTCCGATAAAACCAGCTTTTATAATAAATCTCTGCTGGACTGGTCCGATCAAACTTGGGAGCAAACCCAAGTCGGTATCCTGCAAGTGGCGAAAGAAATGCTCAGTCAGGGTATTGCCCCCGGATTACCCACTGAGATTCTACAGCAAGCGGTCAATATTCAGCTTGAAACCGCCGTACCGCCAGAATCCCAAGAGTTTGCGGCTCGGCTGTTAATCACCGCTTTGCGAACCAATCTGATTGAAGATCGAGAGGCTACTCGCAGACGGGCTGAACTGGCCGCTCAAAGTGTCGATCCGGTGGTTGTTACCATCAGTCGAGGGGATGTGATTGTCCGTGAGGGCGAAAAAATTACCCAACGGGAGTTCGTGATGCTCGATCACTTTAACAAGAGCGAACGAGGCATCAATTGGAAAGGCTTATTGGCGTTTACCACCCTCGTGAGTGGGGCTGTGGTTGTGGTTTTATATGTCGGAAGACGGTTTCGCCCGAGTTTACGCCACAGAGACTATTTACTGCTGTTGCTGCTGACGTTGAGTACACCGCTTTTGGTGCTGTTAAAGGTTCCTTCAACGGGTTTACCGGCAGTCGGTTTACTCGCGGGTAGCTTCTACGGTTCGGCGGTCGGTGTGACGGTGGTGAGTTTGCTGTCGGGGATGATTCCCATTGGTCTGGATGTGGAGATGATTCCCCTACTGGCGAGTGCGGCGGGGGGAATTTTGGGCAGCTTACTGGCCGGACAATTGCGATCGCGGGAAGAACTGGCCCTTTTAGGTGGGGCGGTGGGTCTAACTCAAGGTGCCGTTTATCTATTGGTGACGGTAACGGTAGTCGGGACAACGGTGAGTTCGATCTGGTTTATTTTGTTGCGGGAATTTGTCTTGCGAGTTCTCGAAGGGTTAGCTTGGAGTGTGGTGGCTTTAGGATTAAGCCCCTATCTTGAACACGTCTTTGACTTGATCACGCCCATTCGGTTAGCAGAACTGGCTAATCCCAATCGACCTTTACTGAAACGCTTGGCAAACGAAGCTCCCGGCACGTTTCAGCATACCATGTTTGTGGCAACCTTGGCAGAAGCGGCCGCTCAAGCTTTGGGGTGTAATGTGGAACTGGTGAGAACCGGAACCCTTTATCACGATATTGGCAAAATGCACGATCCTCTGGGGTTTATTGAAAATCAGATGGGAGGCCCAAACAAACACGACGAAATTAACGACCCTTGGGAAAGTGCCAGAATTATCAAAAAACACGTCAGTGAAGGGTTGGCGATGGCCCGTCGTTGTCGTTTACCGAAAGCCATTCAAGCTTTTATTCCCGAACACCAGGGTAAAATGCTGATTGCTTACTTTTATTATCAAGCCCAACAACGAGCCAAAGAAGATCCTTCAATTGTAGTCCGAGAAGAAGATTTTCGCTATGACGGGCCGATTCCCCAGTCGAAAGAAACGGGCATTGTGATGTTAGCAGATTCCTGTGAAGCGGCGTTGCGAAGTCTCAAAGATGCCACCCACGAAGAAGCCCTACAAATGGTGAATAAAATTCTCCGGGCGAGATGGCAAGATAATCAATTGGTAGACTCCGGACTTTCCCGCGAAGAAATGGCTAGAATTGCCGAAATCTTTGTGCGGGTTTGGGAACAAGTCAACCACAAACGTATTGCTTATCCGAAAGGGGTCTTTTCTTCTCGATAGGGGATTTATCCTTTTACTCCCGTTGCGGCATCTGTGGGTACGATATAGCGTTGTAGCAACAGAAATAACAACAAAACGGGTGCAATTGAAATTACCGCTCCTGCCGCCACCAAACGCCAATCTAAAGAGAAGGTTCCCGCTAATTTTGCGACTCCCAAAGGCAGGGTATAATATTCGGGTTGATCTAAAATTAATAACGGCCACAGAAAATCACTCCATGACCCGATAAACACAAAAATTCCTAAGGTGATTAAAGCAGGTCGCACCGCCGGAAGCATAATATGCCACCAAATTCCGAGTTCGGAACATCCATCCATTCTTGCGGCTTCTTCGAGTTCTTTGGGTACACCTAAAAAGGCTTGTCGCAGCAAAAAAATGCCAAACGCCGATGCCATACTGGGAAAAATTAAGCCGAGATAACTGTTTCTTAATCCCAATTGTACGGTTAAAACGTAGAGGGGAATCATCACAATTTGAAACGGGATCATAATTGTGGCAATAATTGCCGTAAAAATGCCATCCCGTCCCCGAAAATTTAATCGCGCTAAAGGGTAAGCCGCCAACCCACAAAATAACAGATTGAACTCGACGGTCAGACTCGCAACAATAATACTATTAACCAGATAACGCCCCATTGGGTTGGTTTGCCAGACTTTGATAAAATTATCCAATGTCGGTTCATTGGGTAAAAGCTGAGGCGGAAATTGAAAGATATTTTCGCTTCCTGATTTTAAGGCTGTACTCAACAACCAGAACAGCGGAAACAGCATAAAAACAGCGATCGCACTCAGCAGTATATAATGTTTAAATCTCTGGACTTTAGGCGATTTCCAGTTCATTCTGCCTTAAATTTCAACCCAACTTCAGTACAAATTGCATTTAAAGGTCTATCCCAATCTTCAATCGGTAATTCGGTAAAGTAAGCAAAATCAAAGACAATTCCGATGGTGGGAATCGATTGCCATTCCGGACAACTGAACATTCGATCATAATATCCTCCACCGTATCCTAAACGATATCCCCGCCGATCGCAAGCCACCGCCGGAACTAAAATTAAATCCACTTGAGAAGCGCTTATCATCGGTAAGTCGGCTGATGGTTCCCAAATGCCATAAGCGCCTGTTTGTAGGAGTTCTCCCGGTTTCCATTGGTGCCAAATCAGAGATTTTTCCACACATCGGGGAAACCCCCAAATTTTTGTTCCTTCTCGGCTTGTTTCTGCAAACAAACGACTGAGATCGGGTTCTTGACGAAAGCTCACATAAGCTAAAATTGTTTTGGCTTGTTGAAATCGGGGTAAAGTTTGCAAATGAGAACAAATGCGATCGCTTTTTTCTCGCCAATCTTCTGCTAACATAGACTGGCGAATTTGTAGGAGTTCTCGACGAAGTTGATTTTTACTCGGTGGGGTTGGTGATTGTTTCACGAGGTTGATACAAGTCCGATCTATCTTGGGAATCATAAGACTATAATCATTAACTTCTAATTTGAACAAAAATTTTCAGAATGACAATAGGGATTCTACCGTACTCTTCTCCCCGGACTTACAAAACTCCTCCGGTTCTTCACCATCAATTTAAGCAAAATGTACGGAATTTGCCATCAATTCCTGATCGGAATTGAACCGATTTCAAGCTTTGAGAGATGATCGTTAATCCGGACTCAAAAAAGAACAATTAAAGCCCGAGATTGCAATTGAACGACGGGGAAAATGACTGCTCAAACTCCTCTAGAGAGACTCTATCGATTACATTGGTTTTGTGTAAGTGCGCCCTGAAAAGATCGAGTCTGTCAAATGTTTGCTCTGAAAAGTTTGAGCCAAAAATCGACAATCAAAAAAGTTAATGTAGATGCCAACGATGAACTTGAAAACCCGGCTTTTTCAAGAAACCGGGTTAAGAGGAATTTAAACCGCCACAGGTTCAGCGTGTTGACGATACCAATCAATGGTATTTTTCAATCCCTGTTTAAAATCCACTTCCGCAACAAACCCAAACTTTTCCTTTGCTCGTTGTGTATCCAAACACCGACGGGGTTGACCGTTGGGTTTATCGGTTTCCCAAACAATTTCGCCTTCAAAACCCATTAATTCGCAGATGGTTTCGACCAGAGCGCGAATTTTAACTTCCTGGTTTGTGCCTAAATTAACGGGGTCAGGTTCATTATAATATTGAGTTGCCATGACAATCCCCCGAGCCGCATCTGTCGAATACAAAAACTCGCGACTGGGACTCCCATCTCCCCAAACCGGAAGTTGTTTGTCTCCCCGTTGTTGAGCTTCATAGACTTTGCGAATTAAAGCCGGAATCACATGAGAACTGCGGGGATCGAAATTATCCTCCGGACCGTAGAGATTGACGGGTAACAAGTAGATGCCATTAAAATTATACTGCTGACGGTAGGCTTGCAGTTGAACGAGCAAAGCCTTCTTCGCCACACCATAGGGAGCATTGGTTTCTTCCGGATAACCCTCCCAGAGATCATCCTCTTTAAACGGTACGGGGGTAAACTTCGGATAGGCGCAGATCGTTCCCACACAGACGAACTTTTCCACCCCCGCTTGATAGGCACAATGAATAAGTTGTGCGCCCATCATCAAGTTATCATAAAACAATTCCGCCGGTTTTTCCCGATTCAGGCCTATCCCGCCGACATGAGCGGCCAGGTGAACGATGAGATCTTGACCTTGAACCACCTTTTGACAAGCTTCAAAGGTACAGAGATCGTAGTCTCGCGATCGCGGAATAAAAATATTATCTAAATTCGCGCCGGCTTTGACAAGCTGATCGACCACTTGCCGGCCCAGAAACCCCGCGCCCCCGGTAACAACAATGCGTTTATTGTGTAAATCCAGTGCATTCATGGATTAAGCCTCATTGTATAGAAACGATTAGTCAAAACCGTGAGCGATCTTTTTAGATTTTTCCAACGCTTGAATATCGGCATCCACCATTAATTTCACCAATCCCTCAAACGTGACCGAAGGTTCCCAACCCATTTTTTCTTTAGCCTTGCTGGGGTCGCCAATTAATAAATCCACCTCAGCCGGACGGAGATAGCGTTCATCAAACTTGACATAATCATGCCAATCGAGATTAACATAGCCAAAAGCGATATCAAGAAACTCGCGAATGGAATGGGTTTCATTGGTAGCCACGACATAATCATCCGGGGCATCCTGCTGAAGCATCATCCACATGGCGCGTACATAGTCTTTAGCATAGCCCCAGTCGCGCTTAGAGTCGAGATTTCCCAAGTAAACCTCTTTTTGCATTCCGTTCAAAATTCGAGCCACAGCGCGGGTAATTTTGCGGGTAACAAACGTTTCACCCCGGCGAGGACTCTCATGGTTAAAGAGAATACCGTTACAGGCAAATAAATCGTAGGATTCTCGATAGTTAACGGTTTGCCAGTGAGCGTAAACCTTAGCACAGGCGTAGGGGCTGCGGGGATAAAACGGCGTTGTCTCCTTTTGAGGAACTTCCTGGACTTTCCCAAACATCTCCGAAGACCCCGCTTGGTAAAAGCGAACTTCAATCCCGGTGCGATGTTGGTAGTCACGAATGGCTTCTAAAATTCGCAGTGTTCCCATTCCCACCGCATCAACGGTATATTCAGGAGAGTCAAAACTGACTCGCACGTGAGATTGAGCGCCGAGATTGTAGATCTCAATGGGTTGAACTTCTTCTAAGATTCGACGTAGAGTCGTGCCGTCGGTGAGATCTCCATAATGGAGAAACAGACGAGCTTCTTCGTTGTGAGGGTCTTTGTAGATATGGTCAATCCGGTCCGTATTAAAACAGGAACTTCGGCGAATAATACCGTGAACTTCGTAGCCCTTCTCCAACAACAGTTCACTCAAGTAAGAACCATCTTGACCTGTAATTCCAGTAATTAGGGCGCGTTTATGTTCGGTCATCTCAATATTCTCTTTGGGTTAATCTAAGTCAATGTTGCCGCCACTGGTTTTGATCGGAATTTATTCAAGGGTTTACCTTTATTTTTCCACCCGATCTCTACCCGTTTTTCACCAGTGCAATCGGCATTGTACGGATAGAATCAAGCTGGCAGTTGCTCGCCAGTGCCGAGGATTCCCGGCGATCGCATCCGGCCTGGGGAGTACAAGTTTCCCAGATTCGATGGGGATTCTTGAATCAAAGGCGAGGGGCGTAGTTTAAGCGATCGCACTGCTGACTTCATTTCTACCTTAACTCAAAACCGACTGCACCAGATGCAGAAACCGTCGAACCGGGCTTAGTCCCACTGACATTGATTGACCACGATTCTAGGCCACCCTCTAGTAAGCTCCATTATTTTTGGGAAAAATGACAACACCGATGGTCTTAATTATAATCCACAGGTCAGTCCAGAAATTCTTGAAATTCACGTAATACAAATCAATCTGAACTCGTCGCGGATAGGGAATATCATTGCGCCCGGAAACTTGCCATAAGCCAGTAATTCCCGGTTTAATCGTTAAAATTTTATCCATGTGACGTCCATACTTGTGTAATTCTTCAGCAACCAGAGGTCTTGGCCCGACAACACTCATATCCCCTTTGAGTACATTCCAAAATTGGGGAAACTCATCGAGGCTGGTCACTCGTAAGAAATGACCAATCCAGGTAATTCGGGGGTCGTGTTTCAGTTTGAAATTGTCCTGAAATTCTTGACGCAGATGGGGGGAAGTTTCCATCATTTGCGTCAACATCTCATCAGCATTCGTCACCATCGTTCTGAACTTAATACAATCGAAAGGCTTACGGTTCTTGCCAACTCGTTGCTGCACATAAAACACTGACCCAGGTGAACTCAGGCAGATCAACAGAGCCAGAAGCAAGTAAACTGGGGAAAACAGGATCAGAACCGACAGCGAAAACAAAATATCGAACGATCGCTTAAAAAACTCTCCGTTGAGGTTCTGTAGAACAGATAAACCCCGAAGCGGCTGTTGCCGGACTAAAGGGACAAAACTACGCCTCGTGAAGGCACGCCGTAGTCCCCTACCGAAGATGAGTTGGCTGTTGGCAGTCATCTTACTCCTTCAATTCACACCACACACAGTCCTGATCATAAAGCTTCCAGACGCCTTGCGCTCGAAATCAAGGTGCAAAGAAGTCTTCAGTCCAATTGCAATTTGGGGGGAGCATACCCGAAAATCGTCTGACGGGCTCACCCCTAAAAGCAAGCTTTCTGTCTAGTTTGAGCAGAATCCGCAATCATGCAGGCATTTTAGCCAAATTTTCCCCCCAGGCGACGGCTTGGGAGCCAAAACCCGAGGAAATTGTTTGACATCAGAGTGAGGGAAACTGTTTTTTCTGACAGCGTTCCACAAATTCGGTGTACTCTTGCTCGAACCGTTTTCGATCGAACTGAGCCACATGGGATTGCATCTTCTGTGGATCAAAAGGGGTGCTGAGTTGCTCAAAGGTCTGCACGGCTTCAATTAAAGCCGTTTCCGTTTGAGAGGAAAACAACAGCCCCGTTCCCGAGTCCGGATCTTGACGAATATCGCGAACCGTTTCGAGCGCTCCTCCTGCTCCATAAGCTATGACGGGAGTTCCACAAGCTTGAGCCTCAATTAAGGCCATTCCTAAATCTTCACAAGCCATATAGACAAATGCTTTGGCTTGGGCCATATATTGTTGAACCACCTCTTCCGGTTGCCAACCCAACACCTGCACATTAGATTTAGCCATGTGTTGAATTTGACTCAACTGTGAACCCGTACCAATCACCACCAGCGGACGCCCCAGTTGATTGAAGGCGTTGACGATTAATGAGATTTTTTTATAGCTCACCAGACGGCAAACGGTCAGGTAAAAGTCTTGCTTTTCAGTTTCCAGTTGAAACCGAGCCAGATCAACAGGAGGATAAATTACTTTAGCGCGTCGTCGATAGCAACGCCAAATCCGCGATCGCGTATGTTGGGAGTTGGCGATAAAATAGTCCACACGATTGGCAGATAGGACATCCCACTGGCGTAGTCGATGCAGTAAATACCGGGTTAGCAGGCCTGCTACCCCACGGCCGGCCGGACTGCTTTGTAAATAATCAAAGGTTAAGTCCCAAGCATAGCGCATGGGCGTGTGACAATAGCAGATGTGCAGTTGGTGAGGACTGGTTAACACTCCTTTAGCAACCGCATGGGATGAAGATAAAATCACATCATAGGCTCGCAAGTCTAATTGTTCGATCGCCAAAGGCAACAACGGCAGATATTTTTGCACCCCATTACGAGCCAAAGGGAAGTGTTGCAGAAAGGTTGTGCCAATCACACGATTAAATAAGTAACTTTGAGGGTTGCTCGACTCAAAATCAATCAAAGCATACAGATCGGCATCGATGTGTTTGAGGATTTCTCGCACCACCAGTTCAGATCCGCCTGTTGCTTTAGGAGTTAACCATTCGTGAACAAGAGCATATTTTAACGGCACGGCGAATATTGGACGCTTAGTCAGAGATCGTATTCATCAATATCTCATAGGGATTACTGTATCGTACAGTTGACATCTTCTCTAGCGATCGACAAAGGCGGTGAAATTCGTTAGACACAATACAGAATACTCTCCTTCTGCCCGGATAGTTTAATTGATCTTATCAATGAGTTCAAGAATTCTTATCAACCTGGCAATGTAAGCAAAACTAAATTGCTACAATAGCCATAAGCTATCTACTGAACTCCAGCTCAACTCGGGAGCTTTGCAGGGGGTAATCTGATCTCAGTAGATTTAAGCATAGCCATAGCAGTTGCTCAATTTCCAATTGGGGTGTAAGTTTACAGTAAGTTCAAGTCCAACCCGACCTACAAAGCCGCTCTGTCGCTAGAATTTCCAGCGTTCACAAAAGGACTCTGTGGGAGGATCGAGATTGATTGGGTTAAGCATCTTCGTTTTACTCAAAATCAGTTGAAAAAACAGAATATCTATTGGCTTTATCCCTAAGTGGAAACGGTGAACTGAGTTGAAATTCTCAACTCGAAGTTCCCGAAGTTCTTAGGAAAGTTTCAACCTCCGATTCCGACTTTAGCATCAGTAGTGTAAGGACTGCTGTTTGTTAATTCAAGTCGAGAGGTTCAATTGCTATGAGTGCCGATCCGATCAAAAACAAAATTCTACAGTTGAGTCGCAAATCCACCGTATTTTTTCTTAAAACAAGGTTAAAATCGGTTACAATCTGAGAGAAAGTACGAACTCTGACCTTGAACAAACATCGACTCCGTTTATTCATCCAAACCGTGAGCGAAAAGAGTTCACCTGAGTGCAGAAAACTCACAGAAGACAGAAGAACTCTCAGAAAAGAGTTTGAATTGTTTGAGATCTCTTTTGATTTATGAAGTCAGAGAATTTCTCAAACCCCGGTGTATTTCTGATGCTCTATTGTGAATCTCCTCCCTTTGATTAACAGCTTTAACTGCCCCAAGTCAAACTCACCTTTTTCCGGATTTTGTCTGAGTATATCTAATGTCAACAGACCGGATAAACGACTAAAAAATTAGCAGGGTGTATTGATAGATTGACGAATCACAGAGTTCGACTATCCTCACCAAGAGCGAACCTAAAAACGACATAGATAAGCCCTGCCATGATGCTGAATCCAATGCAATCACAGCCAGATTTTTTTGGGGATGTTAATCATTCTTTGTATCAAGAACTCGAACAGTTAAGGCGTGAAAATGCCACTCTCAAACATAGGCTTGAAATCTGGAGTCCGTTGCATCCTAGTCCCTTAAAATTAGAGCCGGCTGCTATTGAATCTGAAATCTCGGGTGGTGATGCGATCATTAACTCGGTTAGCGATCGAATCATAAACCCAATCAACCTTGACTTAGCAACGACAATCCCGACGACCTGCGATCGCCCCATGTTCCCAACTCCCATCAATTTTTCTCAAAATACCAACCTTGATTCATCTGCTGAACAAACTCGGCCTTCTACAACTGAAAATCTCTATCGTCGTACTTTAGCCTTACAACATCTGATCCGTCAACATAGTCAAAATCCAGACAACCTTAATAGTCTAATTCAACAAATTACAGAAACCGCAGCCCGGACTTTAGAAGCAGTAGAACGCATTAGTCTGTGGTTACATCCCCAAACTCAACTTTCCAGCTTAGAATACCGCTTCAAAAGCAAGGCGAGTGATGGTAATCGGCGAAAAACAAACCATTCCGTTTGCTTTCACGTCTACGATCAAGTCAGTGATTGTCATTGGACTCCTCTGGAACTCAATGACATGACCACATCCCAACAACATTTTTTGGAGAGACATCCCCTAGAATTTGTCTGGGGAAATCTTCAACTCACCCTGGAGTCTGAACAAGATAAAAGATGGGTGGGCGACTGGGCGAATGTTCACCGTTCAGAACCCCGAAACGGATTAGATATTCCCCTCAAACTCGCCGAACAGCAAATTGGATTTATCCGAGTCGAACGAGGGAACTTAGCAGCCGAGTGGACAGAAGAAGAACAATCTTTTCTCGAATGTCTAGCCAACTTAGTCAGCTTGTCTTTAGAACGCTTAAAAAGCCAACACCGAGAAAAACAACTCTCTGCTGAAAACGATCAACTCAAAGCCAAATGCCATCAACAAACCGCCCAACTGCAAAAAACCGTTCAACACCTGCACAAGCAAACGGCTGAATACCAAAAACTGCTGTTCGCCTTAGAAGATGCTGAAAATACCGCTCAAACGGCGTTGCGTGCCAAAAGAGCCTTTCTTGCTAATATTAATCACGAATTACGCACTCCCATTCACGCAATTATCGGCTACAGCGATCTGCTTTGCGAAGAAATTCTCGAAGAGGGACAACTAAACTGGCTGGAAGATGTAGAAATCATTCGCCGAGAAGGGTATCGACTGCTTCATCTGATTGATAGCATTTTGGACTTGGTTCGCATCGAAGCCGGACAGATGTCATTACAGGTAGAAATCTTTGATCCGGTGAATGTGATCGAGGGGGTTGTCAATAGCCTTGAGCCGATGGCTCGGAAAAATCGCAATCAACTCAAAGTTAACTATAGCCGTGATTTAGGACTGATGCACACCGATTTTGGCAAATTTCAAAAAATCCTACATCATTTACTAGAAAATGCTCTGAAATTTACCGAAGAGGGTGAAATTGAGTTAACTGTTCGTCGCCAAGGGGATTGGATAGAATTCTCTGTCACCGATAGCGGTATCGGGATTTCCATTGAACAACAACACTGTTTGTTTGAAGCTTTTACGCAAGCCGATGATTCACTTTGTCGAAAGTATGGGGGTACCGGACTGGGATTAACCCTTTGTCGCCATCTCTGTCAAATGATGGGAGGCGACCTTACCGTTTCCAGTCAGTTGGGTCAAGGTTCAACTTTTAGGGTTCGTTTAAAAGCGACTGTTCAAGAAGCGTTAGAATACCGTGTCGGATAAAAACCGGACAGGAGTCAGGTGTCACCGAGACAGGTGTCACCGAGACAGGTGTCAGGTGTCAGGAGGACTGAGGACTGAGGAAAATTTGAAGAAGAAAGAGGAGGAGAAGGAGAAAGTTTTTTGATCACTAATTATCCGGACATGATATCACGTGATCGCACAGCGCTATATTTCGGGTGACAAATAGTTAGTAAAAGTATAGTCAAATATAGACAGACTGCATTCGATTTCAGAAATGCCCTTCACTTTTACTTTGAGAGATTAATTCTCCTGGGGTGAACTACGCACCTCTCTATCCCATAGCGGTTGA
>JAYKHV010000136.1:0-15024 GCA_035285085.1 Lyngbya sp.
TTGTCTTAAGATTATCTCAAGAAGACGGTCTAAGAAAAAACTCACCGACAACACAGTTTAGGAGGAGACTATATGGCGCTCGTACCCATGCGGTTGCTACTGGATCACGCGGCAGAGAATGGCTACGGTATTCCTGCATACAACGTTAACAACATGGAACAGATCATTGCGATCATGCAGGCTGCCCATGAAACCGATAGCCCCGTGATTTTACAAGCTTCTCGCGGCGCTCGCAAGTACGCGGGTGAAAGCTTCCTGCGCCACTTAATTCTGGCGGCGATCGAAACCTATCCCCACATTCCCATTGCCATGCACCAAGATCATGGTAACTCTCCTGCAACTTGCTACTCCGCCATGCGTCATGGTTTTACCAGCGTTATGATGGATGGATCTCTCGAAGCAGATGCTAAGACTCCCGCCAGCTTTGAGTATAACGTTGATGTTACTGCTGAAGTTGTTAAAGTTGCTCACTCCATTGGTGTAAGCGTTGAAGGAGAACTGGGTTGCTTAGGTTCTCTCGAAACTGGAATGGGTGAAGCAGAAGATGGTCACGGTGCGGAAGGAAAGCTTTCCCGCGAACAACTGTTAACCGATCCCGATCAAGCAGTTGAGTTCGTTGAAAAAACTCAAGTTGATGCTTTGGCTGTTGCTATTGGTACCAGTCACGGTGCTTACAAGTTCTCTCGCAAGCCGACTGGTGAAGTATTGGCTATTAGCCGCATTGAAGAAATTCACAGCCGCTTACCGAATACTCACTTGGTAATGCACGGTTCTTCTTCTGTTCCCGAAGATCTGATTGCTATTATCAACCAATACGGTGGTAAGATTCCTGAAACCTACGGTGTACCCGTTGAGGAAATTCAAAAAGGAATTAAGAGCGGTGTTCGCAAGGTAAATATTGACACCGACAACCGTTTAGCCATTACCGCCGCTTTCCGCGAAGCCGCAGCTAAAGATCCCGCTAACTTTGACCCCCGCCACTTCCTGAAGCCTTCCATCACGAAGATGCAAGAAGTTTGTGCGGCGCGTTATCAACAGTTCTGGGCTGCTGGAAATGCAAGCAAAATCAAAGCGGTTACGCTGGATGACTTTGCTGCTAAGTACGCTAAAGGTGAACTCAGCGCTACTACTAAGTCTGCGGTTGCAGTTTAGTTTCTGAAGTAGAAATTGCCGTTGTTGGGTTGCACAAACGCTTAACCCAACCTACCATATAAAGCCTGGTTTCCCTGCGAAACTGGGCTTTTTATTGACAGGGTTTCACGTCAAAACCTTGATTATTATTCACCTCCACAGAACAGGTGTGTTCGATTTTTCCGCCATTCCCCACATTTCCTTGAATAATATTTCCGTTCCCCCCGGCACTGGCTTTGGCAACAATATTCCCGCCTATTTTATTATTCAACACTTTCACATTTTTCATGGCGTAGGGGCTGTTATTGGTATCGGCGAGAACTAAAATATCGGCGTTATTCACCCGATTATTTTCAATGGTGACATTTGCCATCTCTTGAACTTTATAAAAGCCGATATAAGCATTGCCTTGATTATTACGAATGGTCGCCCCATTCACTATTGTACCGCCACAACATTCTTGAATTAAAATTCCCTCCCCATCTACGCTTAAATACTTCGTATTTCCGACAAGATGCCGATACACTTGATAATTATTTCCTTCGACTAAAACATCCCATCCCGACCAATCAATTCCCCGATTTTCCAACGTTACAGCGCCCGTTGCTTCTCGCATTCCGGTTGGGTCTAACCACCATTGTTTGTTGGCTTGGTCTTTGATTTCATTGTCTTTAACAATTAAACCTTGACCGGACGCATGAATCGCAACTCTCATTGTATGATAAACCCAATTATCTCGAATAACAACCCCAGGACGAAATAATCCGGGTTCGGTTTGGGGAGTTGCGGCCAATTGAAATCCTTCGCCTCCTTTACCAAAACGGTTGACAACAATACCGTAATGATTGCCATAGTGAAAGACCGCTTGTTTGCCGTCTGTATAGGTTAAAATTGATTTTTTATCTCGGGTTTTCAGTTTATATCCGGGCTGTTCAAAATTATCGGTAATTTCATCATTAACGCGATTATTGGCAACTAAAATATTCTCAGAAGCCGTCAGTTCAATATTGGCTGCAAACCGATAACTGTATCTTTGCCAGGGTTCTTGAAAGGAAACATCGGGAACTTTTGGATCGGGTTTGGCGACGTTATTACTGCGAACTCCAAACACCACAATATTTTTATTTTTCTGGGCATTCATATCTGCTAAAATAGAAATAGCAGCCCGATTAATATCCAAATTAATTAGCCCAATATTACTGTCTTCTAAGGGGTTTTCTGTTGAGATTTTCTTAAAAGCGGTTTCGTTGGGTGTGCCATTTCCTGAGAGTTTGGGTTCGTATTTGGGAAAAATCAGCTTAGAAGCCGGAGAATAATTAGCCGATTTTGCATCTTTTACCGAAGGCGTTTCCCCTCGGAGAATTACGCCGTCTTTCAGTTCAATATTATCGGTAAAGGTATAAGTTCCGGCGGGAAAATAAACAACTCCACCTCCGTTGGCTGCGGCTGCATCTCTGGCTTTATTAAATTTTTCAATTAAACTCGAACCGGAGAAGTTATCAATATTATAAACACAATCCCAACGCAGTTGATTCGCCCAAGGATAAGCCTCTTTTCCATAAAAAGATGCAATGGGATTATCTACGGGTTCTCCCTTTGTAGGATTACAACCCGATGAACGATTCACCTGAGAAAATAGTGAAGGTTTATTTTGAGGTTGTTGATTTTGATTGGATTGATTTTGAGAAACCGACTCGGAATTTTCGGGAGAGACAACCGTTTCCACTGTATTTTTAATTGGGGTAGAATTGAGAGTAGACTCAGGCATAGTAACAGTAAAAATTCCGAGAAAAGCATAACTAGAAACAGCAAATCCAATCATTGCAATAGTTCCCAGAAAAACTATCGAGAACTTTTTCCATCGAGGGCGAATTGTTCTTCGTTTATTCATGGAGATCGATAGGTTATTGTTCGGCCTAACTTTATTTTATATCCGAATGAGGTTGATTCAGCCGGACGGTGATATAACTGTTCCGTCAACGCGGGAAGCATCAGCTAAAAGACGCAGAATCTAGGAAAATCAGGGGTTTTGGCAACTGTGACGGATGATCAACTGTCACACAATAATTTGAGTCCTCCGGAATCGAATAAATTTTTTTGTAGATGGGGTTGGGTGTTGAAAGGTCGGACTCTCAGAGTAGAGGTTATACTTTGATTCTTGGAAGTCCGATAAATATTTCAACATAAGAATGAGTAAGTATTTGACTTGTTCTTGTTGGGGGCTGCTGAAAATTTGTTGTAAGCAATCGCTGAGGTGATTTTAAGCATGAAAACCAACAACCTATTTTTAGGATTTTCTCAGTTCAACTCTTCACTGATAGTTATTTATCGAGTCAAGTTTTGTCTGAATTTGATGGCAATCCGAGAATACTTTGCCGTTTTTTGATTTGATAAAGATCGGAATTTAATCCCTGACAATCGCTACAAAAAACATCTGGGTTTTGCTTGCCTTTCTTAGGCAATATTTTCCTGTTACTCTATCGCATTGCATCCAATTCGGTAGTTCAAAGCTTTGAACTACTTATCAAGTATTGTGTCACAGAATTGAAAGAACAATGTAAAACCAATCAATCACGGGTGAGAACAAACTGAATCGCTCACCCGCAATCAAAACATTACAGATGTTTTGAAGTATTCCCGCGAATACTTCTGCTAAATGGCGTTACTTTTTAGTAAAAAGCCATCTATTATTTAATGGAGAATAACAACTTATGTTGCCCAAAATACAGTTGCAAAAAAAAGTTGCACAAACGAAAAATTGAGTCTACAATAAGCATATCCTCATCAAACATTCGAGCTTTTATCTATCAAATAAATGATCTATAAAGATGTTGTCAGCGCAACATCAACTCGATTGATGAAGAAAATTATTGTGAGTGAGTGGAACGGTACTTCTCCGAAAATTAAGGCTTTTTGTCTCAATTATTTTTGCTGAAATCTCAATATTTCAGCGTTTAAAACCAGGGGGTAGCTTCTACACAGATCATTGTCAACCTACATAAAGAGAAGCTAAACATGGAGAATAACACTGTTCAAATTGGAACCAATCTCAACGGAATTAATGACTGGTCTACTCAATATCCATTTATGGATTATTTCAAAAGTTCACGAGATTGGATTACTCATGGTTCAAGAACTTGGAATACCAATGAAAACAATCAACTCGACCTCGATGAAAAGGGTTGGGTAAAGTCACTCGATGGCGGTGAATTTACCAGTGTAGGAACCATGCTTCCCAACGATGATCAAGGGCGTCGATTTGTGGTTCTCTACGACGGAGAAGGTACGATAGAGTACCTTCTCGGGGCTGACAAAGATGAAGCCGCATCCCAACCCGGGCGAGATATTTTCTATGCTCCTCCAGGTGCAAAATTAAACCTGAGAATCACCGAAACCGATCCCAACAATACTGGAGACTATATTCGCAACATTCGTGTCATTCCAGAAGAATACATCGACACCTATGAATCTCAAACCTTTAACCCCGATTTTCTCGAAAGTTTGGAGGGTTATAAAGTCTTGCGATTTATGGATTGGATGGACACAAATGGCTCTCAACAAAAACAGTGGAGCGAACGTCCTGAAGTCGATGATGCAGATTATTTTGGTGAAGGAGTTCCGGTTGAAATCCTCGTCGAACTCGCAAATGAAACCGGAATTGATCCTTGGTTTACGCTACCCCATGAAGCCACAGATGAATATGTTCGCAACTTCGCCGAATACGTTAAAGATAATCTCGATCCGAATCTCAATGTCTATGTTGAGTTTTCTAATGAAGTCTGGAACTATATGTTTTCCCAGGCGAATTATGTCCTAGATCAAGGAAAACAAGAATTTGCAGATTTAAACATTGGCGACGGTCAAAAAGCCCGTTATTGGTTCGGAAAACGCACCTCTGAAATTACTCAAATTTGGGATGATGTCTTCGCCAATGAAAAAGAGCGGGTGATTGGAGTTTTAGGCGCTCAAGCGGGTAATTCTTGGACAGCAGCGAAGTCTTTAGAATACATCGAATCAACGGGATTATCCGAAGAACAAGCCGGAATAGATGCGATCGCCATTGCACCCTATTTTGGGTATTATATCGGGGGTCGTGATTTTGAAACCGAAGTGGAAAGTTGGACAAACGATCCGGATGGCGGTTTAAATAAACTGTTCCAAGAACTGACTGAAGGTGGTGTTCTCGACAACGGGCCAGAAGGTGGTGCCTTACAACAGTCTTTTGACAGGATGCAAAAATATGTTGACCTCGCCGAAAAAGAAGGCTTAGATCTGATTGCTTACGAAGGCGGACAACATTTATCCGGTACAAGGGGCGTTGAGAACAATCAAGCCATTACGGATCTGTTCATTACAGCAAACCGCGATCCTCGCATGGGAGAACTGTACACCAAATATTTCGAGAAATGGACTGAACTTGGTGGCGGTTTGTTTGCAAACTTTAGTGATGTCGGAACTCCAAGTAAGTGGGGAAGTTGGGGAGTTCGAGAAAGTATCTATCAGGAAAGTTCGCCCAAATTTGACGCCATTAAAGAGTTTTTAACAGCCGATTCCAGCCCCGATCATTCTAACCCTGATGATTCTAACCCAACCGATGATCCGGTTGTTGACGATCCTGATGTTGATGATGACGACAGTCCAGACGAGGGAGATGATTTTACTTCCGAGTCTGATGACACCACTACAGAAGTTCCCGATGATTCTACTTCTGATTCTACTTCTGAGTCAATCGTTATCGAAGCTGAAGACCTAGAACTGACAGGTTACAAGATCGAATCCGTTAAGGGTTCCGGTGCTTCTGGAGGTCAAAATCTTACTGTCGAAGGCGCTCCTAACAGAAGTGGAACAGCTTCGGGAACCTTTGAGGGTGAAGCGGGAACTTATCGGGTGGAACTGAGTTATTTCGATGAAAATGATGGCGTTTCCTCCGTTACCGTGACCATCGCCGGAGAAAGCAGCAGTTTCGACTTTGACGAAGATTTACCTTCTTTTGGAGCAACACCTCAATCCTTAACCGGCCGTGTGACTCACGAAGTGGTACAATTACAACCGGGTGATAGTTTTGAAATTTCCGGTACTGGTCGTCAGGGCGAACGCGCTCGCATTGACAGCATTAAGTTTACTCCGATAGAATTAGCTTCAGCCCAATCCGATCCGTTAACAGGTGAACCTCTCGAATCGGCTTCAGATGCTTCTATTGAGTCTAATCTGATACTTGAAGATGATGCTTTCGAGCAACTGATTCTTAATCCCAATTCCGAGAGTTTATGGGTGAGTGATTTTGTTGATGATCAAAATGTCTTCGAGTTAGCTGGAGATTTGACTTTTGAACAGTTGGAGTTTGTTCAGTCTGGTGACAATACCTTAATTCAAATTGCACAAACGGATCAACTGTTAGCCACCCTCGAAGGTGTATCTGCAACTTCTTTGGATAGTCAGGATTTTGCAGTCCGTGAAGTTTTCTAGGGAGCAGCTTGGGGTTTAACCCGTCCTCTGAAGTGTTGACACTCTCCCCCACCAAATCAAAGATTATGGTGGGGGGTTCCCAAACTCACGATTGAGAGTTGCTGCCTCACAGGACGAGTATCCTCGTATCCCTTAAAAACGAAATTAATCTGTTAATGACGACAAATAATGTGTTAATCGACTAAGGGCGAACGATGGGACTCGAACCCACGAGTGGTGGAACCACAATCCACTGCCTTAACCACTTGGCTACGCTCGCCATACGAATTCTTAATATAGCACAAGATGTCTTAATTGTGCAAGCTCCGTCGAAAAAATCCTGAAAACGCTACGGGTATCAACTTTTTATCCTCCGGTTGCCTGTTGCCTCTTGCCTATTGCCTGCGCGTAGCGCCATAATAATCCGGCAATGATCCAACGCTGCCGAGTCCCGATGGTTGATATTCCCCAATCGCCCAATGAGTTGGCTGAAGTTCTACAAGAGCTAACCGATCTCAAATTTGAACTCCCCGATCCGGAAGACGATGAAATTGCCGAACCGGACTTTGAACGACAAATTGATATCGCCTGGAAAGTCTGCGATCGCTTTGATCTACAGACGGAAATTTGGCGAGGTCGGATTTTGCGGGCGGTACGCGATCGCGAAAAACGGGGCGGTGAAGGACGGGGAACGGGATTTCTCAACTGGCTCAAAGACCGAGAAATCAGCAAAAGTCAAGCCTATGCTTTAATTGAACTGGCTAACAGCGCCGATACACTCCTGTCCCAAGGTCAGTTAAACCCCGACGCGATCAACAATTTCAGTAAACGAGCCTTTGTGGAGACGGCAAAATCTCCCCCGCAAGTCCAACAAATGATCTCCGATGCGGCTTGCAATGGCGATCGCATTACTCGCCGTCAGGTGCGTCAGATCTCCGATGAATGGACTGCGATGAGTTCGGATCTCTTACCGGAAGAAGTGCGCGAAAAAGCGGCCGCCGGCGCGATGCCGACCCGTTATCTGGCGCCCCTGGTGCGGGAGATGGAAAAATTGCCCGAGTCTCATATTACTGAAATTCGCCGGGAAGTCTCTGAAAGTCCAGATGTCGATACCATTAAACATCTGACTTCAGAAGCCAAAAATTTATCCAAATATCTTGATGCTGCCGCCCAAGTCCAAGCGATCAATCAATCTTCTATTGATGTGGAAATGGCTTTAGAAGAAGCTTTGCGAGTGGGTTGTTTAAACACGGCAGCCGACTTGGTTAAGCAAGCGACTCAACTCGAACAAGCGGTGGTTAAACTTCATAGTACCTGGAAACGGGTTGGGAGTTTAGCCGATCGCCTTTATGTGGATACAGGCGCAAGTACACCCCATTTGCGATCGCTGCTTTCGTGCTTAGAACAACTCGCAGGTCAAGTGTTAGAAGTGCAGCTTGGGGAAGGTCGAGAGGGAAGAATTCGGCTACAAATTTTAGCCGATAGCGATGAATCTTTTCGCGGATGAGCAGTTATTAAGAGTTTTAACCGACTTTTTCACTCAAAATTTGACTTGCAGAAGTGGGTTTGACTCGGTTAAGTTTTGGTGGCGACTGGTCATAGCGAGCCTTATCCGAGTCCGTTTCAATCAATAATTTAGTATAAGACAGGGGCAGAACCAATCCCCAAAATAAGAGTTTATACAAGCCAGCCATCCAACGCTGTTGAGATGTTGATTGAGATTTCTCAGGGTTATAGGCACGAAAGGTTAAAAAATATTTCTCGATCCGGTTAATTAAAATTCTCATTCCCACCGCAGAAATTAATAGTATCAGTAAAATTTTCACGTTGATTTTCTCCCCTATCAATCAGCTAAAAATTAACGATTTTTTACAAATAAACTCTTTCATTCTCTTAAGAATAGTTAATTATCATCGACTATGAAAAGGGAGTTTTGTAAATATTTAGTCGTTTTTTCGGGCTGAGATTGTAAATTTTTAGTAAAGACCTTAGATCGATGCACCTTGTACCCAAACTGAGAATGACTTCATCGCCGATCTTTGAACCAGGGGGAAGAGGTCGGTCTCGGTTGAAGTGAAGAATATTTACAATAAAAACTTTAATTTTGCAATCACATTTAGGATCAAAATAAAGACCAATCGTATGATTTGATACAAAGTTTAAAATTTTTTAAAGTATGATGGGGTCATTAAAGCTCATTTTTCCCAGGTGAAGTTTCAGATTGGCAAGTCAAGTTTGAACGTGATTGTCAATGAAAATGACCTATTCAAATCTCAAAACGTTCTGAAAAAACAGCGATCGCTGAATTCCCTTGGGGGAGTTCAACGGATACAGCTTAATAGTAAAAACCAAGTCCAGAAATTCCGTTTAACTTCAAGAAAATTAGCCATGAATAACTGTCCCTGTTGCTCAACTCAGATGCTCCGGCACATTCGTCATTCCCAAGTGTATTGGTACTGCTCAAACTGTAAGCAAGAAATGCCGAATTTAGCAGATTGGGTGAAAATTAATGTCATTTTAAATAGCTTTCGGACTCATTCCTGTCAAATGCCGATGAAGTTCTCTGAGCAATTCCCAAACATTCAAAAGCCTCAAGAAGCAACCCTGCAAAGTTTACTGGGTATGGGGTGATAAAATTCCGGGTTTCGAGTGGCAGCTTTGGTGAGGAATTCTCACAGGTAACTGTGGGAATTTCTGGTTATAATCTTTAGTTTAAGAAGAAGATCGAATCCTGCAAAGTTGAGGGATGATCGATCTCAACTCACCTGAGCTTATGTCAAAATCTCTCGATCCTGACGAATTTTTTAGATATCCCGGCATTATCCTCGATGTTCGCAGTCCTGCTGAATATACTCAAGGACATATTCCCGGGGCGATCAGTTTTCCGTTGTTTAGTGACGAAGAACGCGCTCAAGTGGGAATATGTTATAAACAAAACGGACGATCTCAGGCTGTGGAGTTAGGGTTTGCGATCGCAGGCCCCAAATTTGCAGATTTTATCGCTAAAGCCAGAGTGTTAGCCCCAGAGGGTTTAGTGCGGATGTATTGCTGGCGGGGAGGAATGCGGAGTGCGGGTGTCGCCTGGGTGTTGGAAATGGCGGGATTTCAGGTTTTTGTTCTCAATGGGGGATACAAAGCCTTTCGCCGTTGGGGACGTTCTTTGTTTGCAGTCCCTCAAAAAATCGTCCTCTTGGGGGGAATGACGGGAACGGGTAAAACCGAAATTCTCCATGCTTTAGCCACTGGGGGAGAACAAACCTTAGACTTAGAACATCTCGCCAACCATCGAGGAAGCAGTTACGGCGCTTTAGGTCAACCGCCCCAACCGACTAACGAACAATTTTGGAACCTGATCGCGGTACAATGGTCAAAGTTTCAGCGTCAGCAACCGGTTTGGATCGAAGCTGAGAGTAAACGGATCGGAATTTGTCGGGTTCCCCAGGAGATTTTTCAGCAAATGCAACAAGCGCCTGTGATTGAAATTCAGCGAACTCGCGAAGAACGACTTTCTTTATTAGTTGAACTTTATGGAACAGCAAACCGAGAAGATTTAATTCGATCCACAGAACGAATTCGCAAGCGCTTAGGTGGGTTAATGACTCAAAAAGCGATTCATTTGATAGAACAAGATCAACTCACTGAGGCGTTTGATTTAATCTTGCGTTACTATGACAAAACTTACACTTATGACCTACAAAAACGTCACGGCTTAGTTTATACTGTAGATGTTTCTGGAAAATCATCCCAAGAAGCGGCTATTTTAGTGAGTCAAACAGCCGAACAGATTTTTCTCAAGATTGTGCCTAATGTAGAAACTTAGTGAGTAACGAGCGTTACTTTATTGAAATTTGTCTTTCCTTTGCATCTTTGGCTGAGATCAAAATCAGCTCCTCAATTTTAGATTAACCCCAGATCGTAGCAATCTCTATTAATCTCACCGATGGATGGGTTGATTAACTGGCGACGACCATTTCCTGCATTTCCGCTGTTGAAAGTTTAGCCTTAATTTCTTCAACAAATGCTTTGTGATCGACAACAGGCTTGGGAATGTAGCCATCTGCACCACTTTGGCGGAGAAAATATTCTCGATCATTATCACTTCCATGAGCAGTCACGAGAATGATCGGTAAGTCTGCCGTTTGGGGGTTGGCCTTCAACATCTGGGTAATTTTGATTCCGTCAACGGCTTGACCTTCATAGTAACTATTTGCCAAAGCGATATCCATCAAAATCAGATCGGCTTGTTTAGACTGAGCCAATTCCATCACCGTTTCCACATCTTCTGTGTGTTTGGCGGCTAATCCTGCACGTTTGGTGAGAATTCGCTCAAACACTTTCCAGTTGATGGGATTATCTTCAACGACTAAAACGGTTTTCATCATGGATTCACCTTCCGATCGAGAGCGAGTAATTTTAGACTCTTCTGATTTCAGTGTGACGGATTTTGTCCCACAAGTCGATAGGGATAAGTTCAGGAGTTCAGGAGTTCTGTGGTCAACACAGATGAAAAAAGATAGAAAAGTTCAGGATCAATCTCTGGGATCGCCCTTAAAGTCAGGGGAATAACCCTGTCGGATGATGACCACTCCTGTTTTCCGGGATTAATTTGAATTGAATTATGAATTATAATTCATCATGGGCGTTAATTTTTTTGGATTGAAAGTGTATAATTAATCTGAGATTTGGCATCTGCTCCCCTAAAACTTCCGCTAATCGGCGCCGCATGACGGGGAACAGAACTGGCGACTAAAGCAATATGATGATCGCTAACCGCTAACCCTTCGGTGGGATCATAACCCCGCCAACCGGCACCCGGTAAATAAACCTCCGCCCAAGCATGAAGATGTCGCTCTTGATTGGATAAATCTCCTTCACAATACCCACTGACGAACCGTGCGGGAATTCCCACCGCCCGACAAGCGGCGATGAAAACAACGGCTAAATCTCGACAGGAACCCAATTGTTGAGTCCAAGTCACTCCAGGCGGTAGGGGTTCGCCTGTTTCTCGAACAATATACTGACAGGTTTGATAAATGCGTTGATTGAGAGTATTCAAAAAAGCAATCACACTGCCGTTGGAACTATTCCAAATTTCTTGAGCAAGTTGAGCGATAATTGGATCGACAGAACTTGATTGTATATAGGGCTGAAGATGGGCAAACATTGATACCGGATAATCGGTAATTGGCAATTCTAACGCCCAAGATTCTAACAAATAGTTAAAGGGATTTGTACAATGAGTTTCCACCTGTGAACTGACTTTTATACTGAGTTTTTCAGTCTTTTGTTTAAACCAGAGTTTGATGATGTCATTTCCGCCTAAATCTACAATTTCCGATTGACCTGCGGCTTTAGGAACAACGTCTATCGAAAAAGAGTGTAAGGTTTGAAAGGCATCAGAACGAGGGCGCAGGCGGAGGATATGAGGGGCTAAATCAACAGGTTGAGTATAAGTATAGGTGGTTGTGTGAATAATGTGGTAATTCATTGATGGTGATGTCTCTATAAAACCCGATCCAATTTTCCCAGATTTAGATTGTAGAAATTGTTTGTCGAGAACTGATTGTCATTTGAGTGGGGAGGGGTTCCAAAGCAAAGAAGGTTTCAAACATTTTATCTCCCACGAGATTAATTCGGCATTGTAAATCATTAAGAAATTCATGCAATCCTCTTTGGGTAATATCATCAATGGTCATATAATCTAATTCAGCTCGTAGCCGTCCTAATTCTCGTTCGGCGGAGTTTTGCCAAGTTCCCGATAAACTTCCGGTAATTTGATGCAGGGATTGTTCGGCGTGGAGAAAACAGTATTGAATAGAACGGGGAAACTCTCGATCTAAAACAAAAAATTCAACCACTCCAAAGGGGGTAATTTGATGGCGTTTTTGTCGTTTCCGGTACATTTCATAAGCGCTGGTTGATTTTAACAAAGCTATCCATTGAATTTCATCGAGGGTGGTGCCAACATCTTCTACAGAAGGTAAGAGAATATAATATTTCACATCTAAAATTCGAGAAGCTTTATCCGCCCGTTCTAATAACCGTCCGATATTCCCAAAATGCCAGCCTTCGTTATGAGACATGGTAGCATCCATGACTCCCGCAAACAGATGTCCGTTGAGTTTAACTTTATTAAAAAATTCGGGTAAATCATAGGGATTTTGTCCTTTAGCCGCATCCCGAACCATCATATAAAATTCGTTGACTTGTTCCCACATTTCTGAAGAAATCACTTCTCGAATAGAACGGGCATTTTCTCGGGCGGCTTTTAAACAAGAAAGGATTGAATTGGGGTAATCTGCATCAAAGGTGAGAAACTGAATCACGTTCTCGGCGGTGGCTTGTCCATAACGTTCTTGAAAGGGTTTTACATCTCCGGTAATTAACACTAAAGGTTGCCATTGTTGTTCGAGTCCCGCCGGAGAATCTAAGAGTAAATTATGATTAACATCAACAAATCTGGCAATATTTTCGGCTCGTTCTACATAGCGATTGAGCCAATAAATTGAATCTGCAACACGACTTAACATAAGCGATTTTTAGTTGGTTTTCACGGTTCAGTTTTACTCTAAATTTGAGGTTTTTAATCTTTTAAAACCCAAGTATCTTTACTTCCTCCTCCCTGAGAAGAATTGACGACTAAAGACCCTCTTTTCAAAGCGACTCGGGTTAAGCCTCCGGGATGAACATAGATATCTTTACCATAGAGAATATAGGGTCGTAAATCTACATGACAGCCCTCAAATTTGTCTTCTATTATTGTTGGAACCCGAGACAAAGATAATGTAGGTTGAGCGATATAGTTTCGGGGATTTGCTTTGATTTTTTCTGCAAATTCTTGGCGTTGTTCGGCGGTTGACTGGGTTCCGACTAACATTCCATAACCTCCGGCTTCATTGGCGGCTTTTACCACTAATTGATCGAGGTGGGCTAACACATAATCGAGTTGTTCTTTTTCCCAACATAAATAAGTCGGAACATTGGGTAAAATTTGTTCTTCTCCCAGATAATATTGAATCATTTGGGGAACATAAGCATAGATGACTTTATCATCGGAAAGCCCCGATCCTAACGCATTGGCTAATGCTACTCTTCCTTGACTATAAACCTCCATTAATCCGGGAATTCCGAGTAAAGATTCGGGATTAAATGCCAAGGGGTCGATAAAATTATCATCAATCCGACGATAAATCACATCAATTCGTTTTAAGCCTTTGGTGGTTCGCATCTGCACGTAACCATCTACCACCACTAAATCCCGCCCTTCGACTAATTCTACACCCATTTGTCGGGCGAGAAAAGAATGTTCAAAGTAGGCGGAATTATAAATTCCTGGTGTTAAAACCACCACCATTGGATCGGCGATATGGGAAGGCGCGAGATTGAGTAGGGTTTCTAATAAATGACTCGCATATTCATCAACCGGCTGAATTCCTAAAGTGGCGAAAATTTGCGGAAATGTACTTTTCATCACGCGCCGATTTTCAAGTACATAAGAAATCCCGGAAGGACAGCGGAGATTGTCTTCGAGTACATACCATTGTCCATCGCGATCGCGAACTAAATCGGTTCCGGTAATATGACACCAAATTCCTTGCGGGGGTTTTAATCCCATACAAGGTTTGAGAAATCCTTTAGAAGAATAAATCAAATCAGCGGGAATTTTGCCATCTTTGATAATTTTTTGTTCGCTGTAAATATCGGCAATGAACAAATTTAAAGCATGAATTCGTTGCTTGAGTCCTTTTTCCAACCATTCCCATTCACAAGCGGAGACAATTCGAGGGATAATATCAAAGGGAAAAACCCGTTCAGTACCTTGATGATCTCCATAAACATTAAAGGTTGCTCCCAGTTTCAATAAAGCCTTTTGAGCGGCTTGCTGTCGCAGGGTTAATTCCCCTGGAGAAAGAGAATTAATCCGTTCAATTAGCAGTCTAGCTTCGGGGCGAGGTAGCCCTTTAGCCATGAAAAGTTCATCGTAGAAATCCCCTGGTTCGTAGGAATCAAATCGCACTGGCTTTTGTCCCTATTATTGTCACAACGAAGTGATTTGACTTTATGATTGTCAAATCTATGATCGGTTCAGAAAATCTGCATCTCAGCGCACTGAAGTTTCGATTTTTCTCTGAATTTGCGCTTAACAACACATCAAGGCGATGGGCTGTTAACTCCCGGTTTAAGAGGGTATTTAATACTTTATCAGAACTTGTGTCAGTTTTATATTTTTCGTTGACTTGATCAAAAAAATTAACACAAACGACTCTACCGCTCGTTACAAAATAGATGAGGCTTTAAGCAATTAATCCCCCATCAAACAGCAGGGCCGTGCGCGTTCTAGCCCGAAAACTTGATTTGTGGGGAGGTGGGGAGGACCGGAGGTAGGGAGGTCGGGAGGATTTTTATTAATAAAAAGTTATTTTTCATCTCAAAAAAATCCTCTCCCGG
>JAYKHV010000137.1:0-20925 GCA_035285085.1 Lyngbya sp.
TACAATCATAGTAGCTATATCCTAACACAGTGCGGATATACACAGCAGATTAAAATCTGCCGTGTCGCCTTTCTACCATGCCTTCAAAGGCATGGCTATCATGCTCCCGCGTCCTTCCCAGGTATGGATACAAGCAGAACCGATGCTGAGTATCAAAAAATCCTTAAACATATTGACGAGATCAAATCACAAGTTTAGCGATTCTATTCATCACGCGCTCGGCAACTTGCAAACTAAACCGCAATACAAAGCACTCCCACACATGGGGGTGTATAGGAGAATAATAACCATGAAGAACAACAAATTGGGAATTAAGTCAATTTGGCTGGTAACACAAACCGATTTTCCTTCGTTCCACTTTTCAATCAGCCATTCACTCACACGTTGATAATCGGCATCAGGAGTTAATGTAATTGGATTGATTTGCGTTTCAGTTTTCATTTCAGAAGTATCGGACTCCTCCTTTGGCTTTCCAACTGAATTGGTAATTGGGACTCGATAGCGGTGAGTTCCTTCCGCATATTTAACGTAGATTTCAACAGGTTCCTGCCAACGGATAAACTTTTGGGGGTTCTGCCTCAAATTAAACAGGTAATCTTCGGCGGTATTAATGTCGGGGGCGATCATTGTGATCGTGCTTTCTCCAGCTTCATATTGCCAACCCGGTAGCTGGCAAAAATCAACTCTAGCCATTGCAGCACTCCTGTTTGTCATTGTCATAGTTTGGATGTGATCGTTGAGCCAAGTCTCTAATTTCTTCCTCGGATATGTCGAGAACAAGCGCAATACGCAACAGGTCAATATCGTGACAGCAGTTCTGTTTAATGATTTTGTCCAACTCCTCTGGGGTGAGTCGGCTGTTATTGAGAAGACTGTCTCTATTGTCTGTCACCAGTTCAGAGAGGGAGTTGTACTTTAGCCTCCTTGGAGGTTTGAAGCCCGCCGCAATTACAGCTTTTTCTGCTTGTCCGGCCATCCACTGCGACATTGAGACATCCTCGGTAACAACATACTGCTTTAGCGCATTTCTTACCCACAGAGGCATGAATACTGTTAATCTTACTCGTTCATATGGATTATTTTCTTCAGCCATTACATAACTTACATAGCAACTTTACCTTCTTATTATCTCCCCTCAGTCAAGGACGCAATAAAGTTAACATTAAACATATATGTTATTAATGTTACCATAGTTATGCTAGTAATGTTACCATCAATCCAGAAACTGATGACCCGAAAGCGGATATTGAGCAATGAAGGGGAGACGATTTCCCCGGCTCAACGATTTTCGCATTCTAATTTTCGTTGGTTTTCAAAACTCAGCACTCAAAGATTTAAGGGGAATTTCAACAAAAATAACCCCCGATATTTGCCTAAAAATTTGTATTGCTTCAGTTCAAATCTGAAGGATAAGTTAACACCAATGCTTAACAATCAACTCTCCGAACTCAATGAAAATCAGCGTTACAATCTGCTGATTAGTTTGGCATTAAATATTCAAACTCGCGCCAATCATTTTGAGACGCACACCCCAACGGACGCACTGATTGATTTGAGAAATCATTATTTTCTGACCCACGACGAACAACTTGATCAGGTCGTGCAATCTCTCAATACTCTGACTCAGTTAGAAGTGTTGAATTTGTTAATTGATTTAGCCAATCAACTTCGAGCCACCGTTATTCAAGAAGCGTTTTCTGTTTACACAATTCCGACTGTTGAAAAAAAGACCGCAGTTTATCTCAAGAAATCTGTTTTATGAATAAACCTTTGAACCATTGGATATCGGCAACCAATCACCAAGAACAGCAAGCTATTTATATGCTTGAAACCCTTTGTGGTTCCCATTTTCAGAACTTATCAGAAGAAGGAAAATACACGTTGATTGTGGAGATTTCCAAACAACTTCCCCATACTTCCAACCTTCACCCGCAGATTTATCAGTCGATTAAAAACCTATCTATCGATAACTTACTCAACCTGATTACCGCAATCAAAGATTCATTTTGACTTACAATCTTGAGTGATTACGATGAACCTAAAACAAGCCGATACTTTATTTGCATTGAACGGAGAGACGAGGTTTACAGGCTTTTTTCAAAAACTCGGACTCTCCACTCAATTTCTAAAAAAGCAGGGATTTATTCAAAAAAATTCTGGTCGTTGTGCAGGATTTAAAATCACCTTTCCGCCGAACTTTAACTATTATGAGTGGAAACAACAGCATGAACAATCAATTAAAGATAAGCAACTGGAAGGCAGCAAAAATTCACCGTGGCGGCGGTCGAATAGTTTAATGTATTATTCCTCTCCCTTTTCTAACTAAAATTACAGAACAAATAGCTAATACTCTGGTAAAATTGGGCTGGTTGTTTACAGCAGTAAGCGACATATCCCATTGTTACTTAGCCCTCTATGGGGCTTTTTTGTTTCTAAAACAACGAAAGACAACGGGGGCTGTGGGAACGCCCAAAACGGCAACAGCAACCAAATCCTGAATGATTGTTTGTGGGTTTCATGGCGATCGCGGAGCGTGGACTTATCCGTATCGCATCCTTGCTCTTTCTACAGAATAGACTAACTTCTTTCTTTTAGATTACACCGTCTTGAAAGCCAGTATATATTAGGAATATTCAGATTTTTTCAACTGTAATTACTCATAAAAAAACCCTAAACCAATAAGGCTAGGGCTTGAGCATTACTGCAACTTAAGGAGAGTAGAGCGAATCACAGAGAGAGCATGAGTAAGGTATAAAACTACTTATACTATTTAAGGTTTAAGCGAACTTTTGGTGGCAACCCAGATGGTTTGTTTTTCATCCTGTTTTTAATATAAACCCAGATCACCTTAAATAGCTACGTGGAAATTACGGATCTTTCAAAATTTAAAAGGTTATCGTTCTCCGTGAAATTACTGAGTTGACCGTTGGGATATCTAATTTGCGGGGTTGAATGCCTTTGATAAAAAATGATTTATTCAACAATAAGTGATGATTTATTCAACAAATCAATCAAGACTATAGCTTATCGGGGGTTGGGCAATGGGTTCGGTAATTCTACGGAGAATCGCTCAATTTTTGATGCTTTTTAAATTATCAAATTTCCGTAGTTTCCTCGTAGCTATCAAAGGTTTTTTGGCTTATTGTTGAACATAGGAATTACAAAAAAGCCATACCAGTTGCCACCTCTGAAAATTGGTTTGGATGAACCCGATCTCTCGTAACTTGGAGAATTCTTATGATCAAGAAAGAGTTTTGGCTATCCTGTGGGACAATAATTGCTTTGAGTTTAGGAATAGCTTTACCCTTAAAACCTGCTATTGGACAATCTTCAACGGCTGTCCCCATTCGTATGATTGCCCTTGTAAGTCATCAAGATAATAATCGTATAGCTGTATTTCACGTTCCCGATTCCGATCCCTATTCAACATCTGCTTACGGTGGAAAACTGACCCGCTATGATGTTCATATTGCCAAAATGTTTGAGATTACCCGCCACGAGTGTAGTCAAGAATACTTCAAATCTCGTGGAATTTCCTGGGAATATTCTATTAGTAATGGCCAGCGAGAAGTCGGAACTCTCACCATTAGTTGCCAACAAGCTTATCAAATTGCCAACGCCTACGGCTTAGGACAAACTGAATCCACAGAGATTTTATACTACAAGGCTAGAAATACTGTACCGATACCCATCTTAGATATTACCGGAGACAAAGTAGATCGTTGGAAATCCTTTGTTAGATCTCTTTAACCCCAATAATAGATGCACAAGTCTGAGACAACCCAAAAGGAAAACAGTATTTTGCTGACGTGAGGGGGCCTCACCTTGTATCCTGAGATCTGACTGATAAGGACAAACGATGTTTGAGCAAACTTTCAAAAATATTGATGATGTTCTCTGGAAAGAGGCCGGATGCACGACAGAACTTGATTATATCGAGCAAACCTCATGGCTACTGTTCCTGAAATATCTCGACGACTTGGAACACGAGCGATCGCAAGAAGCCGAATTGATGGGGGAGGACTATACTTTTATTCTTAAAGAGGAGTATCGGTGGTCAGTCTGGGCGGCTCCCAAGCGACCCGATGGCAAGTTAGACGAAGATCTAGCTCTGACGGGGGACGATTTGATTAACTTTGTTAATGGCAAGTTATTTCCCTATCTGCAAGGCTTTAAGCAAACTGCGGACAGCCCAGACACCATCGAATATAAAATCGGTGAGATTTTTGGGGAAATCAAGAGTAAGTTCCAGAGTGGCTACAGCTTGCGGGATGCCCTCGATGAAATAGATGAACTGCGGTTTCGTTCCCAGAGAGAGAAACACGAGTTATCCCACCTCTACGAAGCCAAGATTAGGAACATGGGGAATGCGGGACGCAACGGTGGAGAATATTACACTCCCCGTCCCCTCATTCGGGCGATGATTCGGGTAATTAAACCGAAAATCGGAGAAACAGTTTATGATGGCGCTTGCGGTTCTGCGGGGTTTCTCTGTGAGGTTTATGATTATCTACGACATCAAGGAAAACTGACAACAAAGCAGCTAGAAACGCTACAGAAGCGGACGTTTTACGGGAAGGAAAAAAAGAGCCTAGCTTATGTCATCGGGATTATGAATATGATTCTGCATGGCATTGATGCACCGAACATTATTCACACCAATACTCTGGCAGAAAATATCCAAGATATCCAAGAGAAAGACCGTTTTGATATTATTATGGCAAACCCTCCCTTTGGTGGGAAGGAACGCAAGGAAATCAAGCAAAACTTCCCCATTCAAACCGGAGAAACAGCCTTTCTGTTTTTACAGCATTTTATCAAGATGTTGAAAACGGGAGGGAGAGCGGCAATCGTTATTAAAAATACCTTTCTCTCCAATGCGGATAATGCGTCTAAGTCGTTGCGAGAGGAGTTGTTAACAACCTGCAATCTTTTCACCATCCTTGACTGTCCCAGTGGAACGTTCATCGGGGCGGGAGTCAAAACGGTGGTGTTATTCTTTGAAAAATGCGATCCGCAGTTGGGTTCGGGGCTAAGTCAAAGGGCAAATGGACAGTTGAGTATGGTGCCGATGGCAACGGAGAAAGTTTGGTATTATCAACTCAATCCGGGTCGCAATTTAGGCAAAACCAACGCTCTCAATGATGATGACCTAAACGAATTTGTTGAATTGCAGGCGACGTTTGCTGAGTCTGAGAAATCGTGGCTGGTGGATGTGGCAAATATCAATCGAGATACGTTCGATCTATCAGTGAAAAATCCCAATGCACCGGAGGAATATCCGTTGCGAGAACCCTCTGAAATTATGGCAGAGATTGCCGCTTTGGATGAAGAAAGTGCAGAGATTTTAGCCAGTATTGGGGAGATGGTAGAATGAAAAATTGGATAAATGCTACTATTGGCGACCTATGTAAAGTAATTGCTGGTCAGTCGCCTCAAAGCAAATACTACAACACTGATGGTGTAGGTCTTCCGTTTTACCAAGGCAAAAAGGAATTTGGCGATAAATTTATTAGCACACCTCAGAAATGGACTACCAAGATAACGAAGGAAGCAGAACCTGGCGATATATTAATGTCTGTACGTGCGCCAGTAGGACCCATTAACTTTGCTATAGAGAAAATTTGCATTGGGCGTGGACTGGCTGCAATAAGAGCCGGACAAAAAATTGATCGTAACTTCCTTTTCTATGGTTTACTCTCAAAACAGGATGAGATCAAAGGTACTGAAGGTGCTGTTTTTGCCTCAATAAATCAAACGCAAATTAAAAATATCAAGTTTGCGTATCCTCCCCTCTCCGAACAACAGCGAATTGTAGAGATATTGGATAAAACATTTGAGGGAATAGATCGTGCGATCGCCAACACCGAGAAAAACCTCGCCAACGCCCGTGAACTTTTTGAAAGTTACCTCAACGCAATTTTTACTCAGAAAGGTGATGACTGGGTTGAGAAGAAGTTAGGAGATGTTTGTCATAACGTTGAATATGGCACGTCTTCAAAGTCACAAGCACAAGGCAAAATTCCTGTATTGAGAATGGGAAATGTAAAAAATGGAGTAATTGACTGGACTGATTTAGTTTACACCTCAGATCAAAACGAAATAGATAAATATTATCTGAAATATGATGATGTTTTATTTAATAGAACTAATAGCGAAGAACACGTGGGAAAAACCGCAATATACAAAGGAGAGTATCCAGCTATTTTTGCGGGATATTTAATAAGGATTAATTACAAAAAAGAATTGTTGGATGCCGACTTTCTTAATTTTTACTTAAATAGTAATTCTGCTAGAGAGTACAGTAAATTCGTGATGACACGTAGCGTTAATCAAGCTAATATTAACGGAACAAAACTCAAAGGATATCCTATTTCAATTCCTTCTATTAAAACCCAACAAGAAATCACAAAGAAACTATATTCTTTAAGATTTGAAACTCAACGCCTTGAAGCCATCTACCAACGCAAACTCGAAGCCTTGCAAGAACTCAAACAGTCTATTCTACACAAAGCCTTTACTGGAGAACTCACCAACCCTACCGTTAAGGAGGATGCTGCATGATTACTCTTGAAACTATCCTGAAACCTTAAATTAAGAGAAGACCTATGCTCATTGATAAAATTATCCAAGAACTCCAAAACATCCCCGAAGACAAACTTGCAGAAATTTATGACCTAATTCATTATTTCCGCCTCGGTTTAAGTCAAGAAGTCAATCAGCCACGCACGCCTGGACTCCTGAGCGGAAAACTCAGCGATAGTTTTTTTGACCCCTTACCCGAAGAAGAACTGCAACAATGGGAATAAAATACCTTTTGGATACTCATATATTATTGTGGTGGCTGTTTGATGACCCCAAACTTGATAGCCATTGCCGAGATATCATTCGTAACCCCAATCATCAGATTTTTATTAGTAGTGCTTCAGCTTGGGAAATTGCTACAAAATATCGTATCGGCAAACTACCTGAAGCTAAACAGATCGTAGAACAATATTCACAGATATTAAATCAGGCAAAATTTCTCGAACTTGCAATTACTTCAGCCCACGCCCTTAGAGCAGGTAATTTACCCATTGCTCATCGAGATCCCTTTGATCGCATGATCATGGCGCAAGCCGAACTCGAAAAAATACCTGTGATTACCTACGATCCTGCATTTGAGACTGGATTAATTCAAGTTATCCCTGACCCTAAATCAACGCCATGAACGAAGCCGAAACTAAAGCCGAACTGATTGACCCCGCCCTTCGCGAAGCAGGTTGGGGAGTCGTTGAAGCCAGCCGCATCCGCATGGAAATGATTGCCCCCGGCCGTCTGATTGGGGGAGGACAACGGACAGCATCTAAGTATGCAGACTATGTACTGACCTATCGCAGCCGGAAACTCGCCGTTATCGAAGCCAAAAAGCGCGGTTTGAGTTATACCGAGGGGGTTCAGCAGGCTAAGGACTACGCAGAACGGTTACAAGTTCGGTTTGCCTATTCTACAAACGGCGATCGCATTTACGAGATCGATATGTACACCGGGGCGGAACGGGATATAGAACGCTACCCCAGTCCCGAAGAACTTTGGAACACCACCTACAGCGAAGACAACCAATGGCGAGATCGCTTTACCTCCGTCCCCTTTGAAGACAAAAGCGGCACCTGGGAAGCCCGATACTATCAACACAACGCCATTACCAACGTCTTGGATGCGATCGCCAACGGTCAAGAACGTATCCTGATCACTCTCGCCACCGGAACGGGAAAAACCTTCATCGCCTTTCAACTCGCTTGGAAACTCTTTCAAAGCCGATGGAACAAAAGCCTTGAACCAACCCGTCGCCCCCGCATCCTATTTTTAGCAGATCGAAATATTCTCGCCAATCAAGCCTTTACCGCCTTCTCCCCCTTCTCCGAAGATGCCCTGGTTCGTATCGACCCGGATAGCATCAAGAAAAAAGGGAGAGTCCCCAAAAATGGAAGTCTGTTTTTTACCATCTTTCAGACCTTTATGGCGGGTAAAGACGAAGAAGGCAACCCCGCCCCCAACTTTGGCGACTACCCTTCAGACTTCTTTGACTTTATCGTAATTGATGAATGTCACCGGGGCGGTGCAAAAGATGAAAGTACCTGGCGCAGTATCCTTGAATATTTTTCCCCCGCCGTTCAACTGGGTTTAACCGCGACTCCCCGCCGCGACGTTAACGCCGACACCTACAGTTACTTCGGCGAACCCGTCTACACCTATTCCCTGGCCGAAGGAATTGAAGATGGCTACCTCACCCCCTTCAAAGTCAAGCAAATTCAAACCACCCTCGACGAGTACGTTTACAGCGAGGAAGATTTTGTCCTCGCCGGAACCATTGACGAAAACCAAGTTTATACCGAAAGCGACTTTAACCGCATTATTGAAATGCGCCCCCGCGAAGCCTACCGAGTCCGGTTATTCATGGAGTCCATCAACCCATCCGAGAAAACTCTTGTTTTTTGTGCCAACCAAGATCATGCCCTGATGGTGCGCGACTTGATTAACCAAATGAAGACTATTCCAGATCCAAATTATTGCGTTCGCGTGACGGCAAACGATGGCAAACTGGGCGAACAATTCCTTCGGACTTTTCAAGACAACGATAAAATTATCCCCACAATTCTCACCACTTCTCACAAACTTTCAACAGGCGTTGATGCCCGAAACGTTCGCAATATTGTGTTAATGCGTCCGATCAATTCCATGATTGAATTCAAACAAATTATTGGTCGGGGAACACGAGTTTTTGAAGGGAAAGACTACTTCACCATTTACGATTTTGTCGAGGCTTACGAACACTTTAACGATCCCGAATGGGACGGCGAACCTCAAGCCCCACCGGAAGGTATCAGCCCAGGAGAACGTCGCCCCCGCTCCGAAGGAACAGGAGATCGCACCGAACCCGAAGGAAACCGCGCTCGCTCCCCAAAAATTCAAATAAAACTGGCAGACGGCAAAGAGCGTATGATCCAGCATACCATTGAAACAACTTACTGGAGTCTGGCGGACGGAAAACCCCTTTCAGCCACCGAGTTTATTGAACGACTGTACGGAGAACTCCCCGAACTGTTTAAAGATGAAGCCGAACTCAGAAGCCTCTGGAGCCGCCCCGATACTCGCCAAAGTCTCTTGAGTGGTCTGGCGGAAAAAGGTTATGGAGAAGATGAATTGGCCGCCGTGAGTCGCATTGTTGACGCTGAAAATAGCGACATTTTTGACGTTCTCACCTACATTGCTTATGCCAAAAAACCAATTAGCCGTCGAGAACGTGTTCTTGCTCATAAAAACTTGATTTTCTCCCGATATACAGGCAAACAGCAAGAATTTTTAGACTTTGTACTCAATCAATATATTCAGGGCGGAGTTGGCGAATTAGACCGGAAAAAACTACCCAAACTCTTAGAATTAAAATACCACAGTCTTAATGATGCGATCGCAGAACTCGGCAGCGTTAAGGACATTAGCAATATATTCTCAGAGTTTCAACAACTGCTCTATATTAATGGTATTATAGCTTAATTTATAGCGGCTTGTGATTGTAAATATTTTTTATTTTATGAGCTATTATACTGGCTTTTTCTCTACCCATGAAAACATCCCCGAGATCCCATTGGCATCAAGAAAATCTTGCTACACTGATTGATGCGACTGGCTACATTCGTCAATATCTGGAAAACAAGATGGATGACAAAGTAGCACAGCCTCTCCCCTCCAATACGATATCACCAACATCCGCCTTGGCTACATTGTGTCGTATCTTTGACCTCACCGAATTTGAACGGGATATTCTCCTTCTTTGTACGGCTGTGGAAATTGATCCCGCTATTGCTCAATTCTGTGCCGAACTTCAGGGAAATCCGCAACTCAATTATCCCACGTTCGCTTTAGCTTTAACCACCTTTCCTGATGTCAGTTGGTCTGTGCTTTCCACTCAAAATCCTTTACAATTTTGGCGATTAATTGAATGTGGAACGGCGTTAACCCTCACCCAAGCACCCCTGCGAATTGAACGACGAATTCTTTGTTATCTGCTTGGAGAAGCCGCTTTTGACGAGCAATTATTGGGTTTTGTTCATCCTTTTCCTGCCCATCTTGAGCAAATTCCTTTAGCTCCTTCTCAAGAACTAATTGTAGAGCAATGTATTACAATTTTGTCTGAACTAACATTTTCATCTCCGACGTTGCAACTGTGTGGAGGGGAATTAACCGCCAAATATACCATTGCTAAAGCAGTATCGGTTCACCTGGGGTATCAATTGCATATTATGTCTGCGGCTGTATTTACTCTATCTCCCCATGAAATCTATCAAATTAAACAACGTTGGGAAAGGGAAGCTTTATTAAGTAATAGTCTGCTCTTGATAGAATGCGATCAACTTTTACTAAGCGAACCCAAATTGATTTCCACAGTTTCCGAGTTTCTAGAAAATCTACAAACGCCTGCGATCATTTCCAGTGGTGAACGACTACACACCAAACACAATCATTTCCTTACTTTTGATGTCCCCCAACTTAGCTATCAAGAACAAGCGGATATTTGGACTACCCATCTGGGTACTGAAGCCAATCAACTCGACGAACAAATTACCCAGTTAGTCTCTCAATTTAACCTCAGCAACGCCACCATTCAAGCCGCCTGTCAAAACTTCAAAATTCAAAATTTAAACCGCCCACAAAAGACTCATTCCTCCCCCGCATCTAGTCAAGAAGAACTGAGGAAAATCTCTCCGCTTTGGGATTTTTGCCGCACCCAAGCCCGCCCTCGTCTTGATGGTTTAGCCCAACGTATCGATACATCCGCCACTTGGGATGACTTAATATTACCCGAACAACAACGTCAAATACTCAAAGACATCGCCATTCACCTGCGACACCGGGCTAAAGTTTACCAAGAATGGGGTTTTGCTAATCAAGGAAGTCGAGGTTTGGGGATTAGCGCCCTATTTTATGGAGAAAGCGGTACGGGTAAAACGATGGCAGCCGAAGTATTAGCAAATCAATTTCGTCTCGATCTTTACCGCATTGATCTTAGCGCTATAGTGAGTAAGTATATCGGCGAAACTGAAAAGAATTTGGAGCGCATTTTCTCAGCCGCCGAAACTGGAGGAGTCATCTTACTTTTTGATGAAGCTGATGCTTTATTTGGCAAACGAACCGAAGTTCAAGATAGCCATGATCGCCATGCAAATGTAGAAGTCAGTTACTTACTCCAGCGTATGGAAGCATATCTGGGTTTGGCGATTCTAACTACAAACTTCAAGAATTCTTTAGATTCGGCTTTTCTGCGTCGTATCCGCTTTATGGTTGATTTTCCTCTCCCAGAAGCCCCCTATCGTACTCAAATTTGGCAGCGCATTTTCCCATCCCAAACACCGACACAAGCGCTAGATTACCAAAAATTAGGACAGCTTAAGGTTGCCGGAGGAAATATACGCAATATTGCTCTAAATGCCGCTTTTCTCGCCGCAGATGAGGATGAACCCGTGATGATGAAACACATCCTACAAGCCACCCAACGGGAGTATCTCAAATTAAAAAGATTGTTAACTGATGAAGAAATAAGAGGATGGTTCTAGTCGTTGTCCATTTTGAATTGATTAATTAAGCAATAGACAGCGGACAAAAGGCAGGTTTCTCTTGGCTATTTCAAAATAATTAGAAATGTAAAGTAATCTTTCTTTTTTCGCGCTCAACGCTCTTTTGTTGTTATTCTTTATCTGATCTTGGATATTTCATTTGAGGCAGTTAGTCTTAGCAAACGCCCTGTTTCCCCGTGTCTTTATGCTTGTTAATTGCCCATCATAAACGTAACAGTTGACCATCTATGATTGAGCATATTCTCTCATTTCTCAAGGATCAACTCAACAGCTATATTCGAGTCAAAACCGGATCGCAGGGCTTTGAGGTTGTATTTCTTCAGAACCGCACTCAGAAAGAGGTTTCTTTCCAAAATGATGCCATTACTACCTTATTAGTCAATCTTGAAGAAGAGTATACTTTTCGTTCGGGTGCAGCCCATGAAAGGATGCCTAATGGGGGTGGGATGGCGCAAAAAAACCCTAATATTTACCTGAATTTATACGTCCTCTTTGCGGCTAATTTTGCAGATTACAGCCAATCTTTAAAATTTTTATCCTTAATTATTAAATTTTTTCAAGGTCATCGGTTGTTCGATCATCACAACTCCCCCACCCTTAATCCTGAGATCGACAAATTAACTCTTGAATTGGTTAATTTACCTTTTACGGAACAAAGAGAGGTGTGGGCGGCTTTGGGTATGTCTTATATACCTTCTGTCATTTATAAAGTCAGAATGGTTGTCTTTACCGACACGGATACAGTGGAAATTGGTTCTCGCGTAATAGAGAGGACGGTGATGACTGAAAATATCTAGTTCGCCATCAAAAATTTACCAGATTGGAATCCAAGTTATGGTTTATAAACAACTCTTTGAACTGAGCATTTTTCATAACTACTATCGAAGTCAAGTCTGTCCTGACTTAAGTATTGAACCGACACCTGAATGCAGGAGAATACTTAGTGGTTATCGTCTGATTCTCAAAAATAAAGTCAACGGAATAGTGGTAATCGCACCCGTAGATTCAGAAAATCAACCCCAGATTGAACTTGCCGATAATTTAAAATTTACTTTTCTATTAAAACTCAAAAATAAAACTTTTCTAGATTTTACAGAGATTGACTGGAAACCCGTTGAGGATTCAATCTATCAATATAGTAATCAAAAAAATACTCAAATAGGACAATCAAACTTAGAAAAAACTAAAACGAAATTATTAGATATAAAATTACCCAAAGGAAAGGATATTTTGGGAATTGTGGATATTTATAATAATTCCTCTTTGCCTAAAGTTTTGACTCTGGGAAGTGAATATAAAATCACCTTTCAAGCCAAAAAACAACACTGGTTCTATTACCTGATAACGGATAGTGTAACTCAGGGAGATGAATTCTTGATTCAAGATCAAGATACAACCCGGGAAACAGAAATTAAATTTACCCGATTGAAGAATACAGAAGCCGAAAAAAAATATCCCAGATTTTCTGCTCTTAACCAACAATATCCTCAAAGTCAAAAATATATTTTTAAATCGGACTCCGAAATTACTTGCCAGGAAGCCGGGATAAAAAACCTTCAACTTTTAAACCAAAAAAATAGTAACGGTGGCAATTCAACGGTCTGGATTGAACATTTACCCAATCCACCGAATCACAATGGAATTTATGTTATAAATGCTCTCAAGTCTCTGTAAACACTAGAAAATTAAGGATCGAACAATGCCAACTTACAAAACTCCCAACGTTTATGTCGAGGAAATATCTACATTTCCGCCCTCGGTTGCCGAAGTATCAACAGCGATTCCTGCCTTTATCGGCTATACAGAAAAAGCTCAAAGAGGTGGTGAAAATTTAACAAATCTACCCACTCGAATTGGTTCAATACTTGACTATGAAACTTTGTTTGGAAAAGCACAACCAACTCAATTTGAAGTTACACCGAACGGCGATGCAATTGCCAGCATTAACGATCCTCAACTCAAATATTTAATGTATTATGCTTTGCGCCTGTATTTTGATAACGGTGGAGGCAGTTGTTACATCGTTTCGGTAGGACAATACAGCACAGTGAAAAATAAGGCCGATTTTGAAGCGGGTTTATCAGCCTTAGAAAAGGAAGATGAACCGACGTTAATCTTGCTTACCGATGCGGTAAACTTAAGTCAAACTGATTATTATGAGCTTTGTCAAAAAGCTTTAGCGCAATGCAATAAATTAAAAGATCGCTTTGCGATTTTGGACGTATTACCCAATCAAACAAGCGTCGAACAAGCGGCTACTGATTTTAGAAATAACCTTCAAGTCAGCGAGGTAGATTTTTTAAAATATGGTGCTGCTTATTATCCTTACCTGCAAACCTCACTCAACTACTATTACACGGATGATTCTGTAACCATTCAGGGAGTTGAGACGACTTCAACAAGAGGAGAATACAAGACAGATAATAACGGAATTCTAGTTACTTATACCGGAAGTGCGTCAAATAACCCCAAGGTCAGTATCACTGTGGGTCAACCTGTAAATCGGGTAAACATTGACTTTGAAATCACCGATAATACTTTAACGATCAAACTTCCTAGCGATGGTGCATCTGTAGATGAAATTGTTAATAAATGGCAGGAAAGAGACAAGTCTAGGAATGCTTCTTTCCAGATTGAATCGACTGGAAACGGCAGCCAAAATGTCACCGCAGCAGTTGAAGCAACTCCCCTGATCTTTGCTTCTGCTTCTAACTCTAGTCTGGGTCGTATGAAAACGAGTAATACCGATTTTTATAACAAAATTAAGACTGAACTTACCAAAAAGCGAGTCGTATTACCCCCAAGCGCTGCTGTAGCAGGAATATATGCCAGAGTAGATCGAAACAGGGGAGTTTGGAAAGCGCCTGCAAATGTTAGCTTGGCGTCGGTACTCGCTCCTACTGTCAAAATTAGCAACGAAGAACAGGAAAATCTCAACGTCGATCCCACCGCAGGAAAATCTATCAATGCCATTCGCAGTTTTACCGGAAAAGGAACCTTAGTTTGGGGTGCAAGAACTTTAGCAGGAAACGACAATGAATGGCGTTATATTCCTGTTCGCCGACTGTTTAATCTGATTGAAGAATCGATTCAGAAAGCAACCGCTTTTGTTGTTTTTGAGTCTAACAATACCATCACCTGGTTAAAAGTAAAATCTCTAATTGAAAGTTATTTAGAGGGATTATGGCGTCAAGGTGCGCTGGCGGGTACGACTCCAGAACAGGCTTTCTTTGTCAATATCGGACTGGGTAAAAGCATGACAACTCAGGACGTTTTAGAAGGTCGAATGATTGTAGAAATTGGGATTGCAGCCGTTCGTCCGGCAGAGTTCATTATCCTAAAATTCTCCCACAAATTACAAGAAGTATAGGGATAAAATTCACAGTTTGGGTGGGTAATACCCACCTAATCGGCAACAAGAAAAACGCTCAAATTCAGGAAAAATAAATCATGGCAACCACAGCAGAAGATATCAAAAATAGCTATCCAATTCCGGTATTTTATTACCGAGTCACCATAGATGGAGATGATTCCCACGCTTTCTCAGAAGTATCGGGATTGAGTATTGAATATGAAACGATTACCTATCGAGATGGTATGAGTTTTAAAGATGGTGCAAAGCATATGCCAGGATTAAGCACCCCCGTTAATCTAACTCTAAAAAAAGGCGTTGTTAGAAAAGATAGCTACTTATTGAACTGGATTAGTACCGTTCGATTAAATACCGTAGCCAAGCGAGATGTCAGGATTGATTTATTAGACGAGTCCGGTGAAGCTGTTGTCTCTTGGACAGCAATAGATGCTTTCCCCAAGAAATTAGATGCACCGTCATTTAATGCTACCAGCAACGAAGTCGCTATTGAGAGTTTAGAATTAATGGCAAGCGATCTCAAGATTGAGTATCCCGGATAGGGTGTTGGGTGTTAGGTGTTAGGTTTTCCGCAACTTGCAATAATTTTTATGACAGATAAATTTCCGATTCCAGAACTTACTTTAACTGAAAATCCCCCGGTTGGATTTCATTTTCTGGTCGTTTTCTTTATTGGTGGAATTGTTCCTAACCCTTTGGATATTCGCTTTCAAAAAGTGTCTGGAATTTCTGCGGAAATAGAAACAACAGATATTCGAGAAGGGGGTGAGAATGTCTTCAGGCATCGTTTGCCCAATCACGTCACCTACAACAATCTAGTTTTAGAAAGAGGAATGGTGATTGGTTCTCCGCTTAATGTAGAGTTTAATGTTGCCATGAGTTCGATGAAATTTGCACCCAGCAATGTGTTAGTTATGCTACTGAATGAGAACAGTATTCCTCTTTCGAGTTGGCTGTTTCAGAGGGCTTATCCCGTAAAATGGTCAACATCTGATTTAGATGCCAATGCTAATTCTGTGGTCATAGATACGATGGAATTAGCCTATGCCCGATTTCAAAGTGTGAGGATTTAATTATGCCTGTAGAAATCAAAGAATTAATTATCCGGGCCAATATTGTCGATAGCAATAAGACGAATTCAGAATCAAAGATTGAAGTTGATTCTGGAGAAAAACAGGAAATAATTGCGGCTTGTGTGGCACAAGTCCTAAAAATATTAGAACGTAAGCAAGAGAGATAAGGTAAATCGATGCTGAAAAATCCTTTCAAATTAGAAAAACTCAAGATTCAGGTTTATGGGAATAGAGTGAGGATTGGTTTGGCCCAAGATACTTTTGAAGTCATGTTTAACCCAGAGTCTTATTCCCTAAAATACGAGAATGTTTATCAATCTTATCAGGGAATTAATACCAGTGGACGCACGGCAAAATATTCTCTCAGTAAACCGCAAACTTTGTCTCTCAAGTTAATTTTAGATGATACGGGGGTAGCCGATTATGGACTGTCTGGATTGGCAACGGCTGCATTCGTTAGCCAAATTCAAGGGAAGAAAGATGTTTACAAGCAAGTGCAGAAATTTCTTCAGTTAACTTGTTATATGGATGGCGACATCCATGAACCTAAGTTTCTTAAAATTGAATGGGGCGACTTAATTTTTGATTGTCGTCTCCAATCTGTTGATGTTAACTATACTCTGTTTAATCGCAGTGGACAACCCATAAGAGCAGAGTTAGATACCGTTTTTATTGGGGATATCAAAGATTCAAAGCGCATTAAAAAAGAAAATAAAAGTTCGCCAGATTTATCACACTCTCGAACGGTCAAAAGCGGAGATAAATTACCTATAATGGCACAAGAAATATACGGCGATTCTGCCTATTATATCCAACTGGCCCGTACCAACAACCTGAATAACTTTAGAAAGTTAAAAACAGGCACGGATATTCAACTTCCCCCAATCAATAAAGAAGTCACAAACTAATGAGTGGTGTCGTTACAACAACAATTTTGAGTGATGGGTTAAGAATGAACCCCGAATATAATGTCATGTCTATTGACATTATCAAAGAAGTGAATAAAATTCCCATTGCTCAAATCGTTTTATTAGATGGTGATGCGGCAAAGCAGGAGTTTACTATTAGTAACACCGATTTCTTTAAACCCGGAAAAGAAGTTGAAATTAAGCTTCGCTATGAAGGGGAGGTACAAAACGAAGCAACAGTTTTTCAGGGGATTATTGTTAGACATAGTGTTCAAGCGGATCGATATAGTTCTCTGCTAACTGTTGACTTGAAAGATGTGGCATTTAAACTTACAACCCAAAGAAGAAGTGCTGTTTTTCGAGACATGACAGATAAGGAAATTATTGACAACATTATTAGAAAGGGAGGGTTACAAGTTACGTCTATTGGTGCAACCAAACCCAAGCATAAAGAAATGGTGCAATATTACTGCACTGACTGGGATTTTATCTTATCTCGTGCGGATGTAAATGGTCTTTGGGTTTTAGCAGATGATGGTAAAATAACTGTTGAACAACCTAATCTCAAAGGTTCACCCAAACATACTTTTGAATATGGCATTGATGAGATATATGAATTTGAAATGGAAGCTGATATTCGCCATCAATATACATCGGTAGAAAGTACAGCTTGGGATGTCAAAACACAGAAGTTATTACCCCCTCTAAAAGCTAAAAGTGTTTCTCTGAGTCAGGGAAATCTCAAAGGAGAACAATTAGCAAAAACCATTGGTGCAGACAACTATCAACTCATTACTTCAGGTCAATTTGATGACTCAGAAATGCAAGTTTGGGCAGATGCTAAATTACTTAAAAGTCGTTTTTCAATGTTGAAAGGTCGCCTGAAAATTCCGGGATTTGCTGATATAAAACCTGGAGATGTTATGGAAGTTGCAGGTATAAGCAAACGCTTCAATGGTCAAACCTTAGTAACGGCAATTCGCCATCAAGTTAATACAAAAGGTTGGCAAACAGATGTACAATTTGGCTTATCTACTGATTTCTTTGCTCAACAAAACAATAATATTATTGATACCCCCGCAGCCGGATTAGTTCCAGCAATTCATGGTTTACAAATTGGGATTGTTGATAAATTTGAACAAGACCCTGATAAACAATTTAGAGTAAAAGTTAAAATCCCATCTATTGAAACAGATGGAGTAGTTTGGGCGAGATTGGCTTCGGTTGAGTCGGGGAATAAAAGGGGAATATTATTTAGACCTGAACCGGGTGATGAAGTGATTCTGGGGTTTATTAATGATGATCCTCGACAGGCGATTATTTTGGGGGCGGTACACAGTGAAAAAAATGCTTTACCTTCTGATTTTACAGTCACTCAGGAAAATTATCAAAAAGGAATAGTTACGAAGGAGGGATTAAAAATTATCTTTGATGATGAAACTAAATCTATTGAAATTCGTACCGCCAAAGGAGATATAATTAAACTATCAGAACAGGATAAGGGGATTGAGTTGGTTGATGAAAATGGGAATATGATGACAATGAATGACCAAGGAGTTCAGATTAAATCGAGTAAGGATATTGAGATTGAGGGTAAAAATATCAAAATAAAAGGTTCCAAGGTTGATGTTATTTAAGGTTTTGGTTCATTTAATCGGGAGGTAAAAGTTGGAAACCAATCGAGCGTTTTTGGGGACAGGATGGAGTTTTCCGCCAAGGTTTAACCAGGATACGGGAACGGTGGAGATGGTATCGGATGAAGAGGATATAGTCGAAAGTTTGGAGGTTATTCTCTCAACTCGTCCAGCAGAAAGGATTATGCAGCCTGATTTTGGTTGCGAATTAAGTCAGTTTATTTTTGAGGAAATGAGTCAGGGGACAATTACTGGAATTAGAGGGATTATTTCTGATGCGCTTCTGTACCACGAACCCCGGATAGATGTGGAGGAAATTAATATAGATGAAAGTGAACAAGACGGGTTATTGTTAATCGGTATTATCTACAGGGTGCGGGCGACTAATTCTCGATTTAACCTGGTTTATCCTTTTTATATTAATGAAGCTCAAACGGTATAAATTCAACCCAAACATCAAAGAGGTATAACATTATGGCAAACATGGGTAAGCAACACATCTCATCAAGACAAGGGACAAATTTAGGTCAAAGAAAGAGTATTTTTGAGCCTAGTAAATTTCCTCAACCGAGTCCTAATATTACCCCATCACCAGAAACAACGGATTTATCAGGCTACCGTCAGCCACAGCCAGGGGAAATGATGGCGAATGTAATGGATAGTCTTTCTACTTCAAAGTCTGCATCGCCACCGAATTATTTAACAGGAAAACAGTTACCCGCTCCCAAGCGTCAGGAAAGGGAAGTTAATATGGCTTCAGTTAACCAGTTAAAAGCTCCTCCTCGACAAAGCAATCTATCAGAAAAACCCATACAAAAGCAAGAAGAAAGCATCCCAAATCAAACCGGATTACCGGATAATCTAAAAGCAGGAATCGAAAATCTATCGGGATATTCTCTTGATAATGTCAGGGTTCATTATAATTCGTCAAAACCTGCCCAATTACAGGCATTAGCTTACACTCAAGGGACAGAGATTCATGTTGCACCGGGACAAGAAAAACATTTACCCCATGAAGCATGGCACGTTGTTCAGCAGATGCAGGGAAGGGTTAAACCGACGATGCAGATGAAAGGTAGGGTTAATGTGAATGATGATTCAGGCTTAGAAAAAGAGGTAGATATAATGAGTAATAAGGCTCTGGAGTTTCATTCAAACACCTTAAATGAAACGGCTATTCAAAACAAAAAGGTATCAAATCCTACTGGTATCATTCAACGAGTAGTTGCAATTAACTATGTGGGAAATACAGCTTCTGCAACGATAACTCACGATGACTTGGGAACTGGAACACCAGCCAATGTATCTTCGAATTTGATTCCGAGTCATGCTCATGCTTTGGGTGTAGCAGTCGGCGCCGGTCATCCTTATCATCATCAAAGAGGCCACTTAATTGGCAGGCAACTTGGTGGAGATGGTAATGATGTTAGGAATTTAGTGGGATTATCTGATGGTACAAATGCACCATTAATGGCTGACATAGAAGGTCATGTTCGTGACATTCTGACTTCTGCTGGTCTTGGTTCTTCTGTTTGGATTCAAGTAACAATCGATTACAGTAATGTAAATTATGCGGGACCACCCGCCGCTCCCCATGTTCCAGGTATGGTTGGAATGCTTTCTTATGAGGTATTTGATAGACAGGGTGGTACTAGACTTTATCATACAGCTTATCCTAATGGAGTCGTCAACAATCATCATGCAGCAGGTTGCTGTTAAATAAAGGAAGTGTGATCGCCAATCTTGTAGGGTTCATCAATAAAATGTAACCCACCATCTCAACCCCTCACAGCGCGATAATAAATTAATGGGTCATGGTTTCAAACTCATCTTTTCGTAGGAGTACGCAATGGTACAAGCACAATCTAAACCCCTAACATTAGCAGAATTTCTGAAACTTCCAGAAACCGAACCTGCCAGTGAATATATCAACGGAAATATTATCCAAAAGCCTATGCCAAAAGGTCGTCATAGCCGCTTGCAAGGAAAACTCTGTTCCACCATCAATCAGGTTGCAGAAGACCCTAAAATTGCCTATGCTTTTCCAGAATTAAGATACACTTTTGGTGGTCGTTCCATTATTCCCGACATCGCTATTTATCAATGGGAACGCATACCCTTCACCCCAGAAGGTGATGTGCCAGATAACTTTGATTTAGCACCAGATTGGACAATAGAAATTCTTTCCCCAGACCAACGCCCCAATAAAGTATTGGGTAATATTCTCCATTGTCTAGAATACGGTAGTCATCTCGGTTGGTTTATTGACCCAGATGACCAGAGTATTTTGTTGTTGCGACCACAGCAACAGCCGAGTCTTGTTCAGGA
>JAYKHV010000138.1:0-28344 GCA_035285085.1 Lyngbya sp.
GAGATTTTGACTGACCGATGACATTAACATCATAAAAGGTTTCAATCCAAACCCTGGCACCACAAGGGAGAGGTTTATCGGGACGATAGACAACACGACATCCTCTGGGTATTTCGACAATATGCCCGTAAGTATTGCTCTTACCCTTTTTAACGCTAATCACGGGAAGTTGTTCCTGGTGTTTTTGATTTTGTCGAATTCTTTGAGAATTAACGTGAATAATCGTTTTTGCAGGCTTTTTGAGATTACGCCAACGGGGAGCCGGACCTCTTTTCCCTCGCTGAATGATGGGTTCGCCCTCAACCAGGGGAATGAGCCACATCTTCCCGGTCTTATAGGCACCTTCGACTCGGCCTTCGCTTAGGAGAACTCGCAGTCGAGCGGTAGAGATTTTTAGAATACGGGCTGCTTCTGTAGTACCGACTACCATTGAACTATAAGGAAATCGCAATAGTTTTGATAACTGTCATACCCAATGATAAATGATCTGCCGATCAATAGTCAAGGATCTGCTATTCGGTGGCGCGGAGTAGCGCGGTTCGACCGAAACCTGTTCACGGTCGCTGGTACGGGTCAGGTGTCTGTTATTCGTTGATTATACAACCGGATTTGATATGATATAGCCCAAGAAAAAATAGCCCAACGATATTGTTGCAAATACTCATCCCAAATTTAAAAGCATAACCCTTCTGGTTTAGAAAAGTTATGCTTTCAGTTGACTATTTTGTTTTTGGCTATTTTTGGCGATGCGGATGGCGAGACTCGAACTCGCAAGGCAAAGCCACACGCCCCTCAAACGTGCGCGTATACCAATTCCGCCACATCCGCTTGGGCTGATCGAAACATCAGTTGAACTGACAATTTCACAGCGCATCTTCTATCATAGCACAAAATTTGAGAAGAGCAACACAAAGAACTCAGAAGTTAGAAGTCACCAAGTCAGGAGTTCAGAATTCCCCTTTCCCCTTTCCCTATTCACTGATGACTGGTGACTGTAAATTGCCTATTCCCTGATGAAATATCTTTCCCTGTTGACCAAAACAGTTTAGGATAAACAGATTATTGATCGAGCAGCACAGAAGATGCGCTTTTCTAAGATCCTAATTGCCAATCGGGGGGAAATTGCCCTACGCATCCTCCGCACCTGTGAGGAACTGGGTATAGCCACAGTTGCCGTCCACTCTACCATTGACCGCCACGCCCTACACGTTCAGTTGGCGGACGAAGCCGTTTGCATCGGCGAACCGAGCAGCGGTAAAAGTTATCTCAATATTCCCAACATTATCTCAGCCGCCCTCACCCGCAACGCCACGGCCATACATCCGGGCTACGGCTTCCTGGCGGAAAATGCGCGATTTGCCGAAATTTGCGCCGATCACGACATTGCTTTCATTGGCCCGACGCCGGAAGCGATCCGCTCGATGGGGGACAAATCAACGGCCAAGGAAACCATGCAAAAAGTCGGAGTTCCCACAATACCGGGGAGTGATGGCTTGGTGACGAGCGAAAAAGAAGCGGCGAAAATTGCCTCAAAAATCGGCTATCCGGTTATCATTAAAGCAACCGCAGGCGGAGGAGGACGGGGAATGCGTCTGGTGCGCGATCCGGCGGAACTTCCGAAACTGTTTGCAGCAGCCCAAGGAGAAGCAGAAGCGGCTTTTGGGAATCCGGGGGTTTATTTAGAAAAATTCATCGAACTTCCCCGTCACATTGAATTTCAGATTTTGGCCGATAGTTACGGAAATGTGATTCACTTGGGAGAACGGGACTGTTCGATCCAACGACGTCATCAAAAACTGCTTGAAGAAGCGCCGAGTCCCGCTTTGAGTTCCCAACTGCGGGAAAAAATGGGAGACGCGGCGATCAAAGCGGCTCAGTCGATTAACTATACTGGAGCGGGAACGGTGGAATTTCTGCTCGATAAGGCGGGGAATTTCTACTTTATGGAGATGAACACCCGCATCCAGGTTGAACACCCCGTTACCGAGATGATCACGGGGTTAGATTTAATCGCCGAGCAAATTCGGGTGGCTGAGGGGGAAAAATTGCGCTTAACTCAAGAACAGGTACAACTGAGAGGTCATGCGATCGAATGTCGGATTAATGCCGAAGACCCGGATCACAATTTTCGCCCCTGTCCCGGACGAATTAGCGCCTACCTTCCTCCAGGGGGAAATAGCGTGCGAATTGATTCTCATGTCTACACCGACTATGAAATCCCGCCCTATTATGATTCTTTGATTGGGAAGTTGATTGTTTGGGGGCCTAATCGCGACAGTGCGATCGCCCGCCTCAAACGGGCTTTACGGGAATTTGCGATTACTGGAATTCCCACAACGATTGGTTTTCATCAAAAGATTTTGGAAACTCCAGAATTTCTCAAAGGTGAGGTTTACACCAATTTTGTCGAACAGTGGATGAACCGTCAATCGGAATAAAACCTCTACATCATCATTCGCAGTAGGCCCTGTTGACCGAGGAGAATTTCTCGTAACAGGCTGAAAATTCCCACCCAGATAATGGGGGTAATATCGACTCCGCCTAACGGGGGAACGATTTTGCGGGTGACGGCGAGAAACGGTTCGGTAGGCCAGACAATTACGTTAAAGGGGAAGCGAGTTTGATCGACTTGCGGATACCAAGTCAGGACAATGCGGAAAATGAAGAAAAAGGTCATTATTCCCAGGAAAATACCCAAAATCCAATTCACTGCGGTCAGGGTGGTCATGTTCTGCTGAAAACTTGATCGTTCTACACTGCGACTATTGATCCTTATTTTAGCGGGTTGTGGGGAACTGAAAACTAAGGAGCGAACTCAATGGCTCAACGGTGTAACCTGTTGTTAAAATGATAAAATTAAAGCAATTTTTGTAAATTTAAGGATCGACTTACTATGACCCCTTCGTTAGCAAACTTCCTTTACAGCTTACTGGCAGGTACTTTAATCGTTGTAATTCCGGCAACGGTTGCCCTGTTGGTTCTCTCTCAGAAAGATAAGATCATCCGTTCTTAATCTGCCCGAGAGTGGAAACCGGGGTAAGGAGTGGGGTTAAACTTAATTCCTTACCCGAACTCTCGATAAACAAAATATTTCTGTAGATATATAAAACCTTAAGGGCTAGCTCAAAAACGCAGCGAACCTGTAGACTCTGGCTAAAGTAGAGAAGAGACAGAGAACTCACGCTTGATAGGACTGGGATAGGAGAATCAAAGTATGGTTAATTTAGGATTGAACTGGAGCAGTCTGCTGGGAATTATCCTGGCAGTGTCCGGTGCGGGATTGTATTTCCTCCGGTCATGGCGTCCGAAGCTAGCCCGTGATCATGATATTTTCTTTGCGGCGGTCGGCTTGCTCTGTGGCGGGATTTTGCTGTTTCAGGGATGGCGACTCGATCCGATTTTGGCTTTTGGTCAATTTCTGTTAACCGGAAGTGCAATCTTTTTCGCAGTAGAAAGTATTCGTCTGCGAGGTTTGGCAACGGCGAAGGCAAAAGAACGCTCATCGCCCATTGTAGACGAAGATCGCTACGTGAGTGATGTTTATCGAGTTGATGCGGAACTCGACGAACTCGAACCCACTGACGAATATCAACCGATGGCGCGTCAAATTAGAGGAAGCCGGGATACTCGTTTAAGTCGCCCGGACCCCTATGAGGATGAGGCACCGCGTCGTCGTCCGAGTAGTCGCAGAAGCACCGCAGATCGACCCACCAGCAGCGATCGCTCGACCCGTCGTCCTCGTCCGCGTCCAGAAAGTCGAACTCGTTCCTATTCCGATGAATGGGAAGCTTCGATCGATTCTACACCGGAAACCCCCCCTCGCAGTCGAGGCCGTCGTCCAACATCAGGAACAGAAAGTCCCTTAGATCGCGATGAAAACCGTTGGGATGATGTGAACCCGACTAGACCCTCGTCTAGACCGAGAAAAACTCGTCCTCCCGAAGATATTCGTTCGAGAAGCCGGATTGTCGATCGCCCGGAGACAGACACAAGTTCGACAGATTATGTGGACTATCGACCTGTGGATTATTCTGACGACGATTTTGAGAGTTCAAACCCCTAGTCGCTCAGAATTAAGGCTGAGAAAAGATTGCAGGCTGTTGGGTTGGAAATTAAGTTAGGAGGAGGGGAACTGCTAATTTTGCTGGTGTTTCTCTCCTCTAACTCATTGAGTGGAAGTTCTCGGAGATCGAGTGAATGAAACGGCTTCACAGAATCGCGAAGTTTGTCATTAGTGTCATTCTGGGATGGATGTTGGTCTTACCCGGAGAAATCGCGATCGCCCTCAATAGTTCAGCCAACGATCAGCAACCCGCATTGAGTGGAAATGGTCAGTATTTGGCTTACGTGTCTAACCGCAACGGCCACCGTCAGATCGTCCTGTACGATTTACAACGACAGGAATTGGTGGACTTACCGGGGTTAAATCACGGGGATGCGATCGCCGAAAATCCGAGTCTGAGCAATACGGGGCGTTATCTGGTGTATATGGCGAGCGATTCGGGTCGTCCGGAAATTGAACTGTATGATCGCTTGACCAACCGGGTGCAGATTGTCTCTGGTGGCTATCGGGGTTGGATACGCCATCCGCGAATTAGCCCAGATGGTCGCTATATTATCTTTGAAACGGGGCGTCGGGGTCAATGGGATTTAGAAGTATTAGATAGAGGGTCTCACGTGGAACTTGATCGAGTTGATCGAGTTGAAAGCAAAGATCAAACTCAAGAATAGTTTTCTGTAGAAAAACTTGTCGCGAAACTGACGAATTTTCAATAAACTGACTGTAAGAGCAAGCCAAGTCTGTGAAACGTTGTCTGAACTTTATTATTATTCTATTCATAGCCGGATTTTTGCTAACAAGCTGTGTTGGCTCTCCTCGCATCATTCAATATCCAGTCGAGGGGAGCGAAACGAGCCTCAATAGTCCCGCCGCCGAGTTTGACCCCCAAATTAGCGATCGCTATATTGTGTTCGCCTCAGATCGACGGGGAAGACAAGATATTTACTTGTACGATAGACAACAAAAAAGCTTGGTCGATTTACCCGGATTAAATAGCTTAAATCTGATCGCCGAAGCGCCGATAATTTCCGCAAACGGTCAATACATTGCTTTTCTAGGAATTCGCGGAAAACAGTCCGACATCTACCTCTACAACCGGGAAACTCGCCAACTGCGGAATTTAACTCAAAACCTACAAGCGGAAGTGCGAAATCCGACCATGAGCGGAGAAGGGGGAATCGTCGCCTTTGAATCGAGCGTAAACGGTCAGTGGGATATCCTTGTTTATAATCGATACGGACAACCCCTGAATTTACCATTAGTTCCTCGCTAAACTCCCAGAGGACATTTCCTGATGGGTGAGCCAATCTGAGTGGATTTATAATTAATGTATTTAAACGACTGAGACTCATGTACTCAATCGCCCAGAAGCTAACATTTAAGCAGGGAATTCAGTTAACAAACTGATTGAGCTTCTGATTGTCCAATCGGAAAGCGGTAGACCCGCCCCGTTTTCCAACCCACCTTGTAAGTTAATATTGGTGGTCAAATTCAGCGGGAGCGAAAAATGAATCTGAAATTTTTGAGTTTAGCAACATCTGGACTCTTAGCCATTGGAACAACAGTTAACGTTAACGGGGCTGATGCGAGTTCTTCTAAAACCCTTTTACCAGACTTAGCCCCAACTGCCGAGCAACCCGATTTGAAGTTTAATCGTGCGATCGCTCCATCTAACCCACTATTGTTGGCTCAAGACGACGGGGAAGAAACGAACATTCGGGTTTATGAACAAGCAAGTCCGGCTGTCGTTTCCATCGATACGGAAAAAGCCAACGGTAGCGGTACAATTATCTCACCCGACGGCATGGTTTTAACCAATGCTCACGTCGTTTCCCAAGGGGGAGATGTCAAAGTCACCTTAGCCGATGGCCGAGAAATGACGGCAGATGTGATCGCCTTTGGAGAAGATGGGCTAGATTTAGCGGTTCTAAAAATTCGCAACGCTCGGAATTTACCGACCATTCCCATTGCCAAACCGGGTTCGGTAAGAGTCGGTCAACGGGCTTTTGCGATCGGGAATCCTTTTGGTCAATTTCAAGGAACATTTACCATCGGAATTGTCAGTCGCATCGACGGACAGCGAAATCTGATTCAAACCGATGCGGCAATTAACCCCGGAAATTCGGGAGGACCGTTACTTAATAGTAAAGGCGAATTAATTGGGGTGAATACGGCAATTTTTACACGGGGTCGCAGCGGGGGCAATATCGGCATTGGTTTCGCGATTTCCGTCGATAAAGTTCCGCCGTTTTTGCAAGCGGTCCAAGAAGGACGGGCGCCGCGAGTTGCCCAATCTCAAAGACCTTTGGCTTTTGCAGGCGAACCCTCAGAAAAATTGATTCTCGACGGTCCGGAAATTACCGGTCGCCTCGATGAAAATGATAGTATTTTGCCGATTGATAATAGCTTTTATGATATGTATTCTTTTGAGGGAAAAGCGGGTCAGCAAATTGCTATAGAAATGACCAGTCAGGACTTAGATTCATACTTGATTTTACTGGATTCTGATGGGGGTGAACTCGCTCAAGATGATGATAGCGGTGGAGATAAAAATGCCAAAATTATGATCACCCTCCCGGCCGATGGCGAATATACGTTTTTAGCTAATTCCTATGAAGCCGGAGAGTCGGGCGACTATCGATTAAGACTTCGCATTGCTCAGAATCGCGTGACTCCGACTGAACGTTCTAGTCGTTTGATTTTAGAAGAACAAGGCACCTTAGATGAAACCAGTTCCGTTCTTCCTTCCGATGGAAGTCGGTATGACGAGTATAGCTTTGATGGAGTAGCAGGTCAGGCTGTTACAATTCGACTCGAAAGTTCCGATTTCGATCCCTATGTGGCTCTGTTTAGTCCGAATGGTCAGCTTGTGGGAGAAAATGACGATGCCAATTCGTCTGAGAAAAATGCCGCCCTCACTCTAACTTTACCGATGACAGGTCGCTATCGAGTCGTCGTCAACGCCTATGATAGTACAGGTCAAGGTGACTATCTGCTAACCGTTCGATAAACATCTCTGAGATCGAGATTAAGATTGCACTTCGATAGAAGTGAAAGTCTAAACTTGTCTATTGAGTTGAGCTGACTTTCTATTTTCCATCCCATTGAGGTTATTTATGCATCAAATTCAATTTTGGGTACTTATTGCTAGCCTGCTAACGGTTTTTCCCGCTCACGCTCTGGGTCCTTCGTCAACGATTCAGTCTCGTTTGGGTGGTGCATCAACAAACCCCAGTTCTGACGAGATCAAAGCAATTGAGTTTGATCCTCTCCTGGCTCAAGAAACACCCGCACCGGAACCTGCTCCTGAACCGGAAGCAACTCCCGAACCGGAACCCGCTCCTGAACCGGAAAGTAATCCGCCGACGGAAAATCCGGCTCCGGCTGAATCTCCTACACCGGAAGCGACTCCGGCTCCGGCTGAATCTCCCGCTCCCGCTCCTACTCCCAGTCCGGAGGCGGCTCCCGAGTCTCCTGAGACAAACCCCCAGTCATCTGATTTAATTTTGGATGAGCAGGGCGAACTCGGTGAAGGTGACTCGGTGTTAGCTTCCGATGGCAGTTTGTATGATGAGTACACCTTTGAGGGAACGGAGGGACAGGAAGTAACAATTTCGCTCGATAGTAGTGAATTTGATACTTATTTAGCGATTTTTACCCCCGATAATAAGTTGCTCGAAGAACATGATGATATTAATCAGAGTAACTCGAATTCTCAAATTACGGTAACGTTACCGAGTGATGGCGTTTATCGGGTAATTGTTAATTCCTACGATGACAAAGGACGGGGCAAATACAACCTGAAAATTAAGTAAAAAATCGGGAATGAGGAATGGAAAATTGAGCGGTGTTCATTGACCTCATTCCTGTCAATTTCCCTCAATCTTAACGTAAACCGAGCCAGGTGAATAAATCTTGGCCCGTGAAGAATTCCAACGCCAAAAGGATGACAAAACCCAACATCGCAAAACGGCCATTAATCTGCTCGGCATAGCGAGTCCAACCAAAAGCGGGTTCGGAGTAGGTGGAGTTGGGAGGGGAATTGGATTCATCTGTATCTGTAGATGAAGGCGTAGAAGAACTCATTTTTGTTTTTGTTGCTCCAGACGTTGAACAGATTCGATTAGCGATCGCACGGTTTTTGTACCTTCAGAAGGTTCAAAGCTCAAGGGAAACTTACCTCGACTTATCATTCTAAACCCTAACGGTCCCAGACCGAGCAATGCTTTGACATCACGGAGATAGTTTCCTATTACTAAAATACCAAATTTGCGTTCATCGACCCATCCGCCTTGTTTAACCAAATCAACCAACACTTTCCGGTGACGAATGGGGGTGCTATCCCCGGCATTTTTGCGTTCTAGTATTTCGTGTTTAATTTTGGTAATCTGATCCAACGGGGCGACTTCCATCGGACAGACGGTGTTACAGTTGAAGCAGCGAGTACAACCCCAAACCCCTTCGGTTCCTTTATTGTACAGTTCTATCCGGTCTTCTGTGCGATCGTCGCGGTTGTCGGCGACCATCCGTTGGGCTTTGGCGAGGGCGTGGGGGCCGGCAAATTCGGGATTGACTTCTAGGGCGTTACATTCGGAATAACAAGCCCCACAGAGAATACAATTTCCCATTTGATTTAGTTTAGCTCGTTCTGCGGGAGTTTGCAAAAATTCCCGTTCGGGGATGGCTCGGCTTTGGGTGCTAACATAGGGTTCAACTTTTTCTAAATTATCCCAAAACCCTTTCATATTAACGACTAAATCTTTAATGACGGGCATATTTCCCATCGGTGCAATTGTAATTTCAGGAAGCCCGTTTGAAGTGGGGGGAACGGAACTGGAAGCGGCTATTTTTTCTAAACGAGCCAATTCGCTGCCAATATTTTCTTTGCAGGCTAAAGCGGAACGGCCATTAATTCGCATTCCACAACTTCCACAGATGGTATTGCGGCAATTTTTGCGAAAGGCTAAGGTTCCGTCTTGTTCCCATTTTATCCGATTTAGACATTCAAGAATGGTATTTCCGGGTTCGACATCCAGCTTGTAGGTTTGGATGCGGGGGCTACTGTCTTGAGTTTGGCGAATAATGTTAAATTGAACTTCCATCTTTTTTGAGTGAGGCTTTATTTCTTAGTATAAGGACTGTTTGAACGATTGGCTATAATTTTAGTTAAGATCATCCTAAAAACTAAAGGTTTTCTTTATAAAATTCTGGTTAATTACTCGATAACTTGCAGTTTTTGAATTTGTTCTTCGGGAATTCCCCAACTTTTTAAAAGGGTATAAGCTAAGATTTGATGTCCGGCGATATTCGGATGAACTCCATCCCGAGTCAGAATATTTTGCGATTGTCCGCCATAGCGTTGATAGGTTAAAATTACATCTCGAAAGGGAAGATTGAGGTCAAGAAATCGACATTGATTTTGAGTGCCAACGGCTCGCATGACGGCGATGTATTCCCGCAAACGGATATTTTCTCGACTGTTTAAATCTTCGCTAATTATCGTGGGAGAGAGGAGCAAAACGTCTATATTTCGAGCTTTTGCTGCTTTCACCATTGCGGTTAAGTTTTGGCGATAGCGGTCTATATTGGCGGTATTTTCCGACTCGTTTGGGGCGGTTTTAAAGCTTTGGATAATATCGTTAACCCCGACGTTGATTGTCACCAAATCGGGCTTTTTATCCAAGACATCTTGTTGAAATCGCTGTTGTAAATCAACGGAAGTTTGACCCGATATTCCCGCTTGAATCAGTTCTATTTTGGATTGAGGATAAAGTGTATTTAGATAACGCTGCATCAACCAAACATAACCGCCATAATTCCCCCCCGCTTGGGTAATACTATCGCCCAATAAGATAATTTTTTGTTTTCCTTGTAGGGGGGTTAACTGTTGGGGTGAGGGGGCGAGTTCAACCGCAACGGGAGTGGAGGGGAAACTAACAATTATTCCGACGGTTAGCAAGGCGGAAACGGCTCGAAGGCAAATAAAAGGCGGGAATTTTTGGGCTTCAATTTGGGAAATTATAGCAGATTTGGGATTCATAGTAAAGGTTAGGATTGACACTCCTCAAGTCTAAATTGACTCGAACGAAGACTCAGTTAAACTTGGCATATTTTAACTCAATTTTCCGATAAAATTTCCACCGTTCCCTGATAACCATCGACTCGCACCCGCTGACCATTTTTTAACAGAGAAACCGCGTGGTGAATATTCATAACGGCTGGAATTCCATATTCGCGAGCGATAATGGCGCCGTGAGAAAGTTGTCCGCCGACTTCGGAAATAATCGCCTGAGCATTCATTAACAAAGGCGCCCAACCCGCATCTGTATAAGGAACAACTAAAATATATTTTCCTTCATTGTTGGTGAGACTATCTCCGATGCTACGACAAATTTGAATGGTTCCTTCTACACAACCCACACTCGCGGGAATTCCGGTGAGAATGGAGGAATTTTCAGCATCGGGATGGCTAGAAGTTAGGGTTTTTGGAAGGGTATTTCCGTAAACCACACCGGGAATTTGAATGTTTTTATCTTGTTCAAATTGTTCTCGTCTGGCTTTGACTTTGGCTTTCATAGAAGCCATATTTTCTTGATGAATCCAATCTTGAATTTCGGCAAATTCTAAAAAGAAGATATCGTTGGTTTGGTCTAACAGATTGGCGGCGACTGCTTTTTCGGCTATTGCCAAGAACGTCCATCGCAAATGGGCTAAAAGTTTCCCATAAACTTCGGCTATTCTTCCCTTTGTAATCGCCCGTTCTCGACATTGAGACAGACGCCAACGCTGCCAAGGGTTGAGGATTTTGTGATTAAATTTTGCGGCTTTAACCGAGGGATTTTGAATCATTGAAAACAGGGTTTTCCGAAACAGTTCGGGCTGTTCTTTCCAGGTAGAAACTGCAATATCAGTCCCGACTTCGCTCAAATACCCGTAGGTGTTTAACCAGGTATCAAATTCGGCTTGAAAATCCCAGATTTGATTGAATTTTTGTTCTAACTCGGAGAAAGAAGCGGTTTGATGAATTGGGATTTGTTCTCGAAATTTATCGGCTATTTTTTGCAGCGAACACATCGCCATCACTTCCGGGTTATTTTCAGTGGGTAGCCATTCATCAGACACTCGAAAAATAGCCCGTCGAACCGCCAAGCCAATCGGCCCCAAAATGTTATAATAGGTGACGGGTTTGAGCAAGTCTTGAATTCGTTCGGCACGGTCTAGAAGTTTGTCGAGAGATTGAGAACTTAAGGGGAAAGATTGGGTGTTTAATTCGGCTTTGAGTTGATTTAAGGCGGGTAAAAAAGTTTGACGATAATCTCGCTGAAAGGATTTAACTAAAATCATTTCTCGCCGCACCAAACGCCACAAACCCGGTAAAGAAGGTAATAGTGTACTAACGGGAGGTTTTCCCATTTTTTGACCTCGCAGCAAGAATTCTAACCCCTGTTCGGGTAATCCCATCATCCGAAAAATTGCACCGAGTAAGGTAGCATTAAAATAAGCGTGAGAACCCAACAAAGTGGCGGTTTCGTTAAAGTTGAGTTGGGCGGCTTTTTGACCCAAAACCAGGGTAAAAATTTCGCCCCAAACACCACAAGTTAAAGGACGATTAATCGACCAAGTTAAAGGGGGAATGGTGCCGGGAATCACTTCGGCGGCGATAGTTCTCGTCCAAATCGGTCTAAGATTGGTAATCGGACGAGTTTGTAAAATCCAGATATTTTCCTCATCCCAACCCCATTCGATATCTTGAGGCAAACCGTGATAAAAGGTTTCAATTTCTTGAGCCAGTTGCACCAATTCTGCTATAATATTTCCGGGGATGAGAGAGGAATTTTTGAGGGGGTTTAAAATTTGGTTTTTCGGGTCTAGGTTGCTGAGGTCAATTTCTAAATGAAGGGGCGTAAATTTTCCGCCGACAACTCCTTCTGCACCGTCTGGTAAAGCCTCAATAATCACTTTTGCCGACCCATCTAACGGATGACGGCTAAACATCACCCCGGCGGCTTTACTACTAATATAAGGTTGAACTAAAACCGCAATCCCTTCATCGGGAATTCGCCGCTGACGCCGATAAGAAATCGCCTCCGAACTCCAATAAGACTGACGACAAGTTTCAATCGCTTCAAATAATTCAGCCTCGGTAGTTACAGGCCCAATTGTTTCATATTGTCCGGCGGCCGAACTGTTATCGCTATCTTCTCCAATGGCTGACGACCGAACAATTAAAGGCAGGCGAGAACTGGGAAGGGGTAGAGTAAAATTCTCTAATTTTGATGAGGTTTGAGTTTCGGGTTCAAAGGCGGGTAAAACCCAACCGGAAGGCACTTTAAATCCCGCCCGTTTGAGTTGACTTAATCGGGCCGCTTTTTCACCGTAAATTTTTTCATCTAACGGTTCAGATAAAGTGGATAAACGCTGTTGTTTAGACAAACCAATATCATCTCCTTGACGCAAATTAATAATAACTAAAGTGACCGCCAAACCGATAGCCGCCAAGATTTGAAACAGAAAGTCAGCTAGAGAAGTTGAGAAGGGAATTCGCCACAATCCTACCCAAAAAGGGCCGCTAAGACAACCCCAACGCACCCCCCGCAGTCGGGCTAAAGTCGGATGAACGGGAGTGACTAAACGCCCAATTTGCCAAATCAGGAAGCCGGTGATGCCTGTACTCAACGCCACCGTGACCGAGTAAACCAGAACCCCCCAAGTCGCGTTGGTGACGCCTCCGCCCCGGGCGATGAAATATCGACCCAAAACCAAAAAGATTAATCCTACTAATTGTAAGGCAGAAATCTCTGGAAACCAGGCTTTGGCGAGCAACACGGGTAAAATTCCTCGGGCTATCTCGCCCAAAACTGCGGCGATTCCGGCTTTTTTTCCGGCATGGGTGAAGGCGGCGGCCACACTGACGTTACCGGTGCCGACTTGCGTGAGGTCAATGCCTGTAAAAATTCTAACGACAATGTGAGTCAGAGGGAAAGCACCCAAACCCAAACTACTGAGAATGAAAACGATTAGTTTCCCAAAAAACATTGGATTGTAGTTATGCGTAAGATGATATTCTCATGTTTTATCGTTAGATGGTAAATTCGGCAATAAAAGATTAACGATTGACACAAGAATCGAGATTTAATAAGACATAGGGAAAGGCAAAGGTAAACCATCCTTCCCAAACTTGTTCGGCTTGTTGGCTGTCGATAAAACTGTTGACCATTCTTTGCCACTGGGTATCGTTATTGGGCAAAACTAACCCGTAAAAATCACAGGTGAGCGGTTTTTCGGGAACTAAGGTGTAGTTTTCGACGGGTAATTTTTGTCTGAAAAGTTCTCCAAGGGTGAGAATTCCGTCGTTGGCGAAGGTATCAATCCGGTTGCTTGTTACGGCTTTAACGGCTTCGGAAATGGCATTTTCTCCCCGAAAGAATACGGTGTCGGTTTGAGGGTATTGTTGACGGATAAAGAGTTCATTGGTTGAGTTTTTGACGACTCCGGTTTTAATGTTGTCGAGGCTTGTATTGGGCTGAATTTTATCTTGATTTTCTGCGGGAATTAAAAACTGGGTTCCGGTAATAAAGAAGGCTTTAGAAAAGCTAATTCCGGGAATATTATTGCGAATGGAGTTCGGGCCGCATTCGAGATGAACGGTTTTATTTTTTACAATTTGAAAGCGGTTATCGATATTGGATGGAAATCTGACCAATTGAACTTTTACGGGTGTGTTGAGTTTTTCGGTTAAATGATTGGCAAAATCATTCAAAAATTCCGAACAATACCCCGTCCAATTTTGTTTATCATCAATATAACCAAAGGGAACCGCATCCCGTCTCATCGCGGCTTTTAATACACCCGTGCGTTTAATTTCTTCTAAAATTGTTTCGCCTGTGGGGGGCGGAGGAACTTCAACAATGGGTCCTTTTGGTAATAGTGGGGCGGGTGCGGGTCGTCCGTAGGCTGTTTCTAATTGAGAGAGTGTAAGTGATTGAATGAAGCTGATATCTAAGCCTTCTTGACTGAGATATTTATTGTAAGAGGAACTCAAATAGGCTGAGTCTTGTTGACGCTGTTTGAGGTAGACGTTAAAAAAGGCCGTACTTAAGCCAAAAAAATAGGGTCTTCCCAGGTCAAAGTTATCACCGATAATAAATTTAGGAACACCCGCAACGCCTTTGGTATCCGACCGTAATGTTGAGGTAAAATGTGTTCCGGGGTTTAATAACGAGAGATATTTATCGGGGGAATTTAACCACAAAAACGGGTGAATTTGTTCTTGAATGACGGGGGTGATAATATCATTTGCACCCGCAACCATTAAGGTGGGAACTTCCACTTTTCTCATTCCTTCCGGGCCGTACAAAGCGCTCGTTAGGGGATGGGCGGCGACGACGGCTTTAATCCGAGGGTCGCGCAAATCGTAGTTATTTGGAGGGAGATAAACCGCCCGACATTGCAGTAATAAAGACACGTTTAAGCTAATGTTATCGGGCGTACATTGTTGTTGAAGTCGATTGTAATTGATCTCCGCTCCTCCCAAGGCTAAAGCGGTGGTTCCTCCAAAGGAATTCCCAATCACTCCGATTTGATTAAAATCAATTAGTTTTTTCCAAAAAGAATCGGTTTTCACCAATTTTTCGACTTCATCCAACAGATAGATAATATCTAAAGGACGGCTGACATATTCAATCGGACTGAGGAGTAAATCAACCTCGCCTCGAATAAAAGCTTCTCGATAGTTTAAACTGCTGCCAATGTGTTCGGGAGTGGCAACAATATAACCGTAAGAAGCGATATGTCGGGCTAAACTATCGTGACCTTTGTAGGAACCAAAACCGTGACTAGAAATAATTAAAGGAACGGGTTTGGTGAGTCCTTCGGGGATTAAAAAATCGACATCCAATCGATAGGAACCGGCTAAACCCGTCTCGGTTTGACGAATATTCCGAATTTGAAAACTCACTTCTTTTTTTGTGAGTTTATAAGGGCCGGGTTCTCGTAAATCCGGCAACTGAGAAAAGTCTATTTTCGCTTCGGCTGCGGCTTCGGTTTCCGCTTCTTTAATAATGGCTTGAGTTGCGGCTTCTCGATATTCTAATAAAATGGGTAATTCTTCGGCGAGTTTAAAGATGAGATTAGCATCAACTTGTATACTTTCTGCGGGAAATTTCCGAATCACATTTAATAATGTAAACCCTCCGGGGTCGGAAGCTGCGGTAATAATTGCCCTGCGTAAAGCTTCGGAACCATTGCTATTTGCTTCGACTTGCAAAACCTGTCCTAAACGTTCAAATAAAGGGTCAGCAAGGGGCATATTAATTGCCCGAGAAACAATTTCAGGGTTAACATTAAAACGTCGCCCTAAAACTTCACGCAAACTTGTTAATCTGCTTTTGCCGATGAGTTTTGCATAAACTCCAAAGTCACCCGTAATTTTCCCTTCATTGACAAAAGTCTCTAAGTTTTTGACAGACATATAGACTTTGATGGGAGGATAGGAAAAGGTAATCTCTTCGGCACCCAATGCTGGTTTTGGCTTTAACAAATTGGGCAATATCCCCCCACCCCAGACCATACCTAAAGAGAGTAAGCTGACGAGACTAACTCTGGTTAGTTTAACTCGCTTGTTCATATTAAATCAGACTTGAGGACTAGGATTCAGTATAAGGTAATTCGGCTGAGTTTTGATCATTTCCGGCAAGGATCTTTTTTATTTCATGGCTAGTCAATGGCTGAAATTGGATACTGTCGATCTTGATTTGTTTCGATTTCCCGCTCAATTGCCTGCTGATAGGTACTGACGAAATGATTTAGCCCAAAATCTTCATTTTGAGTTAAAAAAGACCATTTCTGACCCAGGTGAACATAAACTAATTTTTTGGTGTTGGTTAACGGTAACAGGGTAAAGCTGTCCCCCAGATTAACAATGCGGTAGCTGTTGGGAATAAGCTGACTGTGAGCCTCGGCAAATATGGGATCTCCTACGCGGGGACTGGCATAAGTATAGAGTCGAATTTGATTCTTTAACTGAGGAAGACGAATGGCAACGTCCATACTGGCTAGAGTCGCAAGGGCACCACCCAAACTATGACCGGAAAAATAAAGGGGAACTTTTGGGTTTAATTCCCGAACGGCGGCAATGACAGATTCGGCAATACTACTATATAGATTCGCAAATCCTTCATGGATATTTCCAATAAATTGAAAGGGATATTGATCGTTGGTGGATTCAGTCTGAGACACCATTAAATTTTGAATCCATTCGTTTGTTTGTTGCGTACCCCGAAACACAATTAAATTGGCTCGCTCCGAACTCAATACAAATCCCCAATACACCGGAATTTTCCACTGAATTGAGATCACTTGTCCGGCTGTGCGCTTGATAATCCGTTCGACAACATCGAGCTTTTCTTCGAGCGGATCGTTAAAAGGTATAAGAGTATTAATTGAGTTTGGCACTTCAATATCTTCTGAAATTTCTGCACGATCCGGGCCGAGAATTGAGGTGATTTGAGTATAGGATTTTAACCGATCCGTGTAGTTCGGAAGCATTTGAATGGAACCATCATACCCGGGTTTGTACTTGCCAAAAATATATTGCTCGGTACTGACTCGGCTGCACTGAATTAACTGTTTTGAAATGCTGCGATTGTAGGGGACTGTCGGTAGATTTAAGTTCAAGGAATGCTGAATTTCCTCAACTTTTGCAGTCATTTTTCCGTCTGCATCTAGAGCGGATGTCAGAGATTGCTCAATGTAATCCGGCGATCGCAAAAATAGCTCTGTCAGAATGCTTTGTTGCTCTCCCAAAGTCCTCAGTCGGAGAAATTCATGCACTGCGGTTGCGCTGGTTCCGGCTAGTAGAATATTGAGCAAAAGTTGTCGTCGGGTGAGTCTAATCATACTCTATCTTTTTAAACTTATTTGTAGCCTTCACAACCGTTGAGGTAGTATTGGTTGGCGGTCCGTCCCGTCATCCACATCCAAGTACATAGAGCCGCAGAAATCGCAAATCGGTTAACCAAAGGAATCCAAATACTAATTAAAATCACCATCACCCAAGCCATAAAAGCCGTTGCAAATGCCCCCAATATACCAAACAAACTTCCCACAATTGCTAGAAAATCTTGTCCTTGTTGAAAGTTCCACTGCGCCCCCACGTCTCGAATCATTTTTAGGGCGACAATCCCCGTAATTACAATTATGATTAAAAGCAGGTTCGGAAAGGGATTCAATCCCAAGATCGCCGCAAAAAGTGCGTAGTTAAAGACCAATTCTCGGCTCTGTCGATAGCAGTGAATAATGTTTAGAGAGTTTTCGGATTCGGTTTTTGAATGCGCTTGAGACATAGTGATAAATAAAGAAAGGACGAGGAGTAGAGCTAAAAGTGCCTGCTTCATGGACTTTTGTGCATCTCCTCTATTTTACAGAAAGTGCCATTCGACCGATGAAACTTTATCCGAATTTAAGGTGGTGCCGGGTTAATATTAACTCCGACTCATATTGACAACAACCCGTCCTATCAATCTTTGAGTTTAATATGATGATAACAATTAAACTTTCTCTTTTTAGTCTAAACTCTGGTGTTGACTACCGATGATTTGAGTTAAAACGTTTGTCAGTTGATGGGAAGTGGAGGAGGAGAGGAAACTTAGGGTATGGGGTTCTTGGCTGATTGTTACCGCATAAGACGAACTCAAATAGGGTTTATAGTTGGGTTTATTGCCGATATAAACTTGAAAAAATGCCAGACTAAACGCATTAACATAGGATTCGATCATCGGTAAGTTTTCACTGACTAATTCTGGTAAAGCTTCTTCTTCTAATGATTCAAATTCTTGCAAAGCTTCAAAGTTTATATTTAGGTGTTGTCCGCCTTTGATGAGTGAAAAATATTTATTTTGGGAAGATAACCAAGTGAAAGAATTAAGTTGTTCGAGCATTACAGGCGTGAGTTGATCGTGACTTCCCGCCCCCCAAAAAATGGGCAGATTGACTTGATTTAAACTAGCTTGACCAAAAACACTACTACTCACCGGATCGACCAGAAAAATGGCTTGAATTCGGTCATCTTTTAAGTTATAATTTTGTTGGGGAAGTGTCAAAGCTTGACATTGCAATAAACGAGAGAGATTTAATAATTCAATCGGAGATCGACAATCTTGTTTTAGCTGCTCAAAGTTGATTTTGGCTCCGGCTAAAGCGAGGGCGGTATAGGCGCCGAAAGATTGACCGGCAATTCCGACTTTTTTGAGGTTTAATTTCCCTTGAAATTGAGTTAAATTTCGACTTTCGAGTTCGTCGAGAACTTGGGTAATATCTAGAGGGCGGTTGATGAATTCTTGAACATCAAAAACATCGGCTTCTCGCCCTTCAAAAAAGCCTTGCAAATAGCTAAAGTTGCTTCCCGGATGATGAACTGTTGCGACAACATACCCGTGAGAAACGAGGTGGTTAACCAAATGTAACCAGGTTTCGGAAGTGGCACCCAAACCGGGCGAAATTACAATAACTGGGGTTGATTCGGGTTCGGGTTGTAATTGAGTTGGGTAATAAAGATTAACGGAAAATTTGCGATCGCGTGTTGCATCTTCGAGGATAAATGTTTCTCGCGAAAGCTGATATTGACCCGTTTGACGAATATCCTCTAATTGAGAAAAGTCGGTTTTGGGTTCCCGTTGTGCTTCGGTTTCGGTTAGTTCTTCTAAGGTTTGAATAAAAGATAAAGTCCCTTGTTTTAAACTGGAGAATTGGTCGAGTAATTCTTGAATTTTAACGACATTAATCTGAATTTCCCCCGGAAAGTGGCGGAGAACATTAAGAAGGGTAAAACCTTCGGGATTTTCTGCTGCTTTTAGCACGGCATTTTGGAGAGCAGCCGCCCCATTTTTATCCGCTTTAACTTGGATCATTTCTCCGATGGTTTCAAATAAAAGTTCGCCCATTTTCGCTTTAAAGACTTGCCGAACTTGATCGGAATTAACCGATAACTGCATGGTCAACAGTTGACGCAGTTGTTCTTGTTGTTCCAAGCTTAAAAGATTCAGATAGGGAGAAAGTTCGGGGTCAATTTTATTCTCTTTTGCATAGCTTTCTAACGTGCTAACTGAAACCGAAGTTTCCATCGAACCATAGTCAATATAAATGCGTTCAGCCGCTTGCACCGGAAAGGAATTCAAAACAAAAGATAAAACACCCAACGCGAGCCAGCGAGACTGTTTAAAGACTTTCTTCATTGTTTTAAATAAAATTAATCTAGAGTTTGTTTGTTCAATAACCGCTCCTCATGGTAATAAAATCACGAGAAGATCGACTAAGTAGAGGCATCCTTGATAGATTTTAAACCTTATTTCTAAAAACGTGTTGCCTCAAACTGAACACCATCCTATTTTTGTGCATAAATTTTTTCAATCCCGTGACTTTTGATACCATTTGAGATAAATTTGAGATAAAATAGAACACTAGAGTAATCCCAATAAAGTTTAAATAAAGTTGAAATTGTCAAAACAAAAACAAATATCCATCATCGGTTGGCGAGAGTGGGTTGCATTACCCGAACTCGGAGTAACAGCAATCAAAGCAAAAATTGATACAGGCGCCCGTTCTTCAGCCATTCACGCTTTTCACGTCGAAACCTTTTGGAAAGATGAAAAGCACTGGGTTCGCTTTCAAATGCACCCTTTCCAACGAAATACATCGAAAACAATTACCGCAGAAGCCGAAATTCTAGATGAACGAGAAGTTCGTAATTCTGGAGGTCACACCGAAAAAAGAATCGCAATTTTAACCACAGTTGAACTTGAAAAACAACGATGGCCTATTGAATTAACTTTAACTAATCGAGATGTAATGGGATTTCGGATGTTACTCGGACGGGCTGCGGTTCGAGAGCATTTTTTAGTGAATCCGGGTCGGTCTTATTTACTGAGTCAAAAACCGAAAAATTTACACTTATCTGAACCTGAAAATGAGGATGAAGAACAATGAAAATTAAGCTTGAACAAATTGTCGTTCCTCCGGGTCATCTTAATTAATTAACTGTTTGATTTTTTCTAACGCCATTATTACACCTTGTTTTGCTGTTTCTGAGAGAATTTCACCCAATTCAAAATCAACACCCGGAACCGATATTAACCAAGCTTCAGGCGTTTTGTGATAAAGGGTTTTTGCTAAAGTTAATAAAGATTGAGGATTGAGATGATGTCCCCAGTTTAATTCAGTCGTTTCTAAAGGTTTTAGAGGTAAAAGTTCAACGGTTTCTCCTGTTATCGACGCATCCACAAAAATAGCAAGATCGACTTGAGATAAACTTTCTGCAACTTCAGGAAGTAACTGATGGAGTGCTAAACATTTCACATTGGGAATATTCCAGTTTTCGACTTCCCTTGCTACAATTTGTCCAATTCCATCATCGCTACGAATGGGATTACCATATCCCAACACTAAGACGGTTTTTTGAGTATTTTTTGAGTCTAAATTCATCATGTTGATTTGAGGTTTTCTCAAAAGCTTAGAGTATAAAATATGAGTTTAGCCGATCTTTTATCGGGTTTGGAAGCGGAAAGACAAGCACTTTGGAAAGAAAAACAAAATAATGGCTAGGATTTTTCTTGATTCTAGTGTACTCACTCATAACTACCTTATGATAAATCCATTAAAAAATTGTTTAATTCCTCTAAAGATTTTCTACTATATAAGTGTTGTCTTGTGTATTTAGTAGATTCAGTCATTATTTTTTTCCTTTGTTTGGGCGAGAACTGACGAAGAAAGGAAATATTTTCTATTGAAACTTTATAGAGACAAGTATCATGATGATCGTTCCCTAATACTTTCAATCCAATTTCATAAGCTTTTTGATAATACTTTTCTGCTTCATCAAGTTTGTCCATATGCAAATACACTTCAGCTAAGTTGTGATAAGATGAAGCCAGCTTATCATTTTCTGTTCTCAAATTATTTTCTATTATCTCTATAGATTTTAAGTAAAGGTTTTTTGCTTCTTCTATTCGATTTGTATAAACGTTTACCAAACCTAAGTTATTAAGAGCGTCCGCGCAACATAAATAATTTTTTTCTCCTTGTGTTACTAAATCTTCACATATAGATAGAGCTTGATACAGTAAAAATTCTGCTTCTTGATAACGACCTATATTTATGTATAGCAGTCCCAAGTTATTTAAGGTTGCTCCGTAATCTGGATGTTTAGTCCCTAAAAATTTTTCTCTGAGTGTTTTAGATTCTAAGAAAAAAGTTTCAGCTTTTTCAAACTTTCTTGATTGGTTATAGAGATTAGCTATATTATCTAATAAAAAAGCAACCTGGGGATGTTGATTTCCATAAAATGTCTTGGCTATTCTTAAGCTTTTTTTGTATAAACTTATTGCTTTATAGAATTGACCTTGCAATTCGTATAGATAAGCCAAGTTATTTTGAGAAACAGATACAAGCAAATCCTCATCACCTAGCCAATTAGTAGTAAACGACAAACTTTTTTTAAGGAATAATTCTGCTTCTTTGTATTGACATTTTTCAAGATAAATACGCCCCAAACTTCCTGTAACATCAATAATAATTTTTTTAATTGTATCGATATCGACTAAATCATTTTCTTTTGCTGAATTTAAAAAATACGTTTTTTCAAAAAAGTCTACCAACTTTACTAAATAACTTTGCCAATCGTCACAGAGAATATCATCGGTATTATTTTGAAACTCTTTTAGTAGTAGTTTTATACATTCATTTAAACTTTCCTCCGCTTTATCAATGTTACCCTGACATATAAACAAAACTGCCAATTCATTTCTGACTATAATCAACATAAAATCTCTATCAATAGAATTATTATTTAAACCAGACAAAATATATTTGTAGATATTATAAGCTTCTGAATATCGCCCTTGGTATATTAAAAGAGAAGCCAATTTTTTTTGAATAACGATATTTATTAAAGGATCATAATTTTGTTTTGGTAATAAATTTAATAATTTTCTGCACCAATTTTCTGCAAATTGATATAATCCTTTATGTTCGTAGAATTTGGTCAAGAAAACAAGAGAAGGTTGAAGATCGGAATATTTTATATGATCTATCATTTCTTGAAGACATTCTTCAATGTGAGGAATCATGCAAGAAACTTCTTCTACTTCTCTGTACTTAAATAATGAGGGGTTTAAATTTTTTGTTGTTTCTACTATAGATATTCGGAATGTTTGTTTTAAAATATCGGCTTCTGGTAATCCTTCCAGCTTTCCTCGAAAGAACTCTCTGATGAGTTGATGAAAACGGTACATTTTTTCACCGTTAGATTGTAACAAGTTAAATCGAACGAGTTTGTTTTTTGCTTCTTCTGAAGCTTCTACAGAGTCTTCCAGGACTTGTAACAATTCCTCAGCTATGCTTAGAGACTCTGAAGATTCTACCCCTTGTTCTTCTAAAAGTTCTTTAATAACATTTTTATTGGCTTGAGCTATCGCCGTATTTAATTCATTAAGTTTCCAGGGAATAGGAGCAAGAGCAAACAAACTTAGAAAGCAACCTAGTTTTTGAGTGTTTTCATCTAAACGTTCCCAACTCAATTCTAAAGCATCAGCTACTCCGAGTTGAGGGTTCATGGTTGGTTCGGGATTTTTTAATGCCGGATGTCTCAAGCGTTTGCGCTCTAATCGTTGTAACATTTCCGCTAAAGATAAATACTCATCTTGCGCCAAATAGTGTCCTACCAATTCCAAACCTAGAGGTAAATACTCCAACCATTTGCACAGCTTTCTTGCAATTAAAGGCTCCTGTTTTAACCTTTCTCGTCCAATGAGAGATTTTAATAGATTCATTGCCGCTCTTGGCTTCAACAGTTTTAAATTCAGGCGTTCAAGAGGCTTAGATAGATTTTCTCTTGCGGTAATCAATATTTTGAAACGAGAGTCACGGGGTAAATAGGATTTAACTTTTCTATAATCAATAACATCATCAATAACAACTAAAACCAGACCTGCCGGCCAATGATTCCAACAAAAATCTACTTGACCACCTGGTGTTAGTCCATCAGGTATAATAAAATTATCAAAATGGGTAATTGCAAATTCGACAATTTGAACTTCCACTGCTCCACGTTTTGGATACAGCCAGCAAATACCCCCTTCATAAGTTTCCGCATGAGATTGAGAATACTGAATTGCTAACTCAGTTTTACCAATTCCAGGCATACCAGCAATTTCAACAATTTGGTTTTTTTCTTGTAAAAGTTGATGCAGTTCAGCAAGCTGTTCTGAACGACCAACAAATTCAACCGCTCCACAAATAGGACTATTGTTATGCTGTCTGAGAGTTACCTGAGTCGTCAAGTTAGGCGAATTTACTTTTTTGGTAGCTTGGTTTGAATATTGAAGCTTAGAAGTTGCTCGGTTCCACTCTTCAAGACCCACAATATCGACTACTTCTAAACCAAAAAATTTTGTAATTTTCAACGCATAATCCGTATCAACTCGACCCCCATTAAAAAATTTACTAATTGTCTTTCTATCAATCTGTACTTTCTCAACAATACCTTCATAAGTTAAACGGCTACCATCTTCGTAAAAAGTTGCCTTTGCATCTCTTAACTTTTTTAGACCTTCTTGGTGAGCGGCAATGCTACGGGGTTTCCGGCTTTGATTCATTTGCTTACTCATTTTGGTGACGTATCACTAGCATAGCGTACCGTTAAAGATATCAGGCTATCCAGTTTGGGGAAGTTTGGGGAACTTAATTATCTTCCCCAATCAGGTATCGAAAAAAAATTTTAAACCCGCTACTTTAGTCTTAGTTGCTTTTATAGAGAACAAAAATGGAAAGTTACCAACTCAGCCTTTTCCCCAACGAACCCCCCGTTCCCCTTGAGTCCCTTAGTAAAAAACGAACCCCCAAAAAAATGCAAACTAAACCTATCGAAATCATCCGTACAACCGAACAAACTGCTATTCTTTTGGATATATCCAAATCAACCCTTTATAACGCTTGTCGAGCGGGAAAACCCTATAAAAATGGCAATTGGACCGCCGAATGTTTAGACCGAAATACTTGGAAAGTAACTTATAGTACAACACAATAAAGTTGACATCATAAATCCTTAAGGCGCGTCAAACAGTCAATCTTGTAATTCCTCAAGAAAGATGGTTAAAATTTGACGCATCCTACTACTGTTTTAACTCCCCTCGCCTCCCAAGAAAGGGGCTGGGGGAGAGGTCAATAACAGAAACTACGCCGACGCATACCCCGTATATTGTCGAACTTCGGGAGGATGAAAAGCGAGAACAATGTGATTTTTGGGAACTCCAGCCGCGACAAGTTCATCTGTAATTCCGTCTTCAATTCCATCGTAATGAATCCAGATTTTATCACCGATAATCTGTACATGGACAACGCAACCGTGAACCCGCTTTTTCTTATCCCAACCTTCGTTTAAAAGTAGAAAATGTGTGCGATCTTGAGCGACGATAACGTATTGTTTTATATCGCCGTGACTGTAAGGTATAGCCGCATGAGCTTTGAGAATTTTCTCAACTGTATCTTGATAAAATGTTAAGCTATCCATTCAATAATCTCCTCCGTGTCAGCGTCAAAAATAATCAGTCTGAGTTTCTTTTTACGAATAACCCGTTGACCTATCTCTTCAGAAAGAAAACCTTCAAAAATGATGTTACTAACTGCTAGATAAAGGACTCGTTCTGGACTTCATCCTCCATAATTAGGGAGTAAAGCTCGTATTGACCAAGTGCTTTTTCTAATTCACTGACGGGTGATGGTTCAAGAAAACTTTTAATTTCTACAGCAATTTTTCGCCCTTCTTTCTCCGCAGCAAAGAGCTTTTTTGCTCCCAAATCAACGTAAATTGAACGTCCTCCAACTTTTAGTTTGAAAGGATCATCAGTAATTGTCCAACCGTCTTTAATCAAAGCGGTGCGGACAGTATCGTGATAGAGGTCTTTGGCGGGCATAAAGGTTGTTCGGTCGAAACTCTACCTGGATTCATTGTATATTAAAGAAAACACATAAAAACTATGAATCTCAAAAAAATAATCTATTTAATTTTAGCGATCGCAGGCTTGGTTGGTCCCTGGTATTACAATCTTCAATTTTTTGCCAATGGAAGTTTAGGGGAGTTTGTCGCCGCTCCTGCGGGAAATTTAGCGACGCAATCGATTAGTTTAGACCTGTTTATTGCGACTGTTGTTGGTTCAATTTGGATGTATTTTGAATCAAAACGGTTGAGTATGAAGTTGGGGTTTGTTTATATTTTAATTGGGTTTTTGATCGCGTTTTCTTTTGCGTTACCTCTATTTTTATATGTTCGGGAAGGCAAGTTAGAAGATGAACTAATATGAAATTGGGCGTAAAGACGTAGTATACTACGTCTCTACGATTTCTTTACATTGCAGTTAGAATTAATTGCGGAAAACCTCGTTGGCAATGCTACCATCGGGGCGAATTAATTGCACCTGTAAGGGCATTTGACCCACTGCATGAGTCGAACAACTTAAACAGGGATCGTAGGCGCGAATACCCGCTTCTACCCGGTTTAATAGCCCTTCTGGAATTTCGTTTCCATGAATATAATGTTGGGCAATTTGAGTGACCGTTTTATTCATGGCGAGGTTATTTTGTCCGGTGGCAATAATCAAATTCACCTTTTGAATTAACCCATTTTCATCGACGTTGTAGTGATGAAATAACGTTCCGCGTGGGGCTTCGCTAACACCAATTCCTTCTAAATTGTTAATACCAGCATTGGCGCGAACCCGCGAAGAAACGACATCGGGATCGTCAACTAAACGCTCAATTTCTTCCAAACAAGCGAGAATTTCTATTAGTCTCGCGTAGTGATAAAAGAAGGAAGAAGTCGCCACCCGTCCGCCCGCACGATCGCGAAATTCTTGTAATTCTTGATCGGCTTCTGGGGTGCCAATGCGATCGCAAACGTTCAACCGGGCTAACGGTCCAACCCGGTACATTCCATCAGGATATCCTAACGGTTTGTAGTAGGGAAACTTGAGATAAGACCAATTTTCAACCGCTTCTCCCAAGAAGTCTTGGTAATTATTTTCACTCAAATTATCCGCTACAATATTGCCATCGCTATCAACAAACCTCAGATGACCTCCGTAGTGTTCCCAGTCGCCATTTTCTGCAACCAAACTCATAAATAATGAGGGGAATTTTCCAAAAGCATCGACCTCATCGGTAAACTGAGAATCTAGCAAATTTTTAAACAGAGAAAGGGCGTTTTTTGCGGTATCTTTTGACTCGGGAAGGCGTTCTTTTATCCAAGTTCGACCTTCTTCGGATAAGGGCGATCGCACCCCTCCCGGCACCGCCCAAGCCGCATGAATTTTCTTCGCGCCTAATATTTCAATCACCGTTTGACCAAACTGACGCAGGCGAATTCCTCCCCGTGCTAAATCGGGATCGGAAGCAATTAATCCGAATATATTTCGTTTGGCGGGATCGCTATCCCAACCGATCAGAAAATCGGGACTGCTGAGGTGGAAAAACGAGAGCGCGTGGGATTGAGTTAACTGGGCTAAATTCATCATTCGCCGCAGTTTTTCACCCCCAGGCGGAACTTGAACGGCTAATATTTTATCGCCCGTTTTTGCAGAAGCCAATAAATGACTCACCGGACAAATTCCGCAAATTCTGGCGGTAATTCCCGCCATTTCAAACATCGGGCGACCTTCGCAGAATTTCTCAAAGCCGCGAAATTCTACAACGTGAAATCGAGCATTTTCTACTTCGCCCGCATCATCTAAATAGACCGAAATTTTAGCGTGACCCTCGATTCTTGTTACCGGGTCAATGACAACTGTTTTAGACATAAAGAGTTATCCTTTGTTTATCCAAATTTGAGCATTTCTCGCCCTTCAATTTGGGGTTTTTCTCCTTCTAATAAGGGTGCGATCGCGGCTTTAATCCGATCGGCGGGTGGCGGACAACCCGGTAAAAACAAATCGACATCCACGACTTCATGGATGGGGCGCACCCGATCAAGCAGTTCCGGGACGATGCCGGGGTCTTTCGGAATTTGCGGCGTGACATCACCTAACTCTAAATAACAACGTTTTAAAACAGGTTCGGAACCCCCCAACATATTTCGCATGGCGGGAACGTTCGCTGTTACTGCACAGTCTCCGAAAGAAATCAGCAGTTTCGATCTTTCTCTAGCTTTTTTTAACAATTCAAAATTTTCTTCATTGGCAACCGCCCCTTCCACCAAACAAACATCTACATTTTCGGGAAATTCTTTGATGTCGCTGCCCACCGGACTGAAGACAACATCAACTTTTTCTGCTAATTCAATTAGCCATTCATCTAAGTCTAAAAAAGACATATGACAGCCGGAACAACCCGCCAACCAAATGGTTGCAAATCTTATCTTAGCCATTCTTTTTTCTCCCGTGCGGTAACAATAAAGTCAAGTTTAGAATGATCGTGAATCATTTCTGCTGCTGTAGATCCTTTGCGGAAAATTGAACCCGTCGGACAAGCATCTACACATTTTCCACAAGAAGTACAAGCGCTAACTTGACCCCAAGGTTGATTTAACCCGGTAATAACTTTAGCATCGGCACCCCGTCCGGCGACATCCCAAACGTGGGCGCCTTCAATTTCATCACACACTCGAACACAGCGAGTACAGAGAATACAACGGTTGTGATCGATGCCAAATTGGGGATGAGAAATATCAACTTCTCGCTTAGGAAAATTGTAGGGGAAACGGGTATGATCCATCCCAACTTCTATCGCCACATCTTGCAGTTGACAGTTACCATTTGACACACAAACTGCACAGAAATGATTCCCTTCTGAGAATAACAATTCTACTACCATTTTACGGTATTCTTGCAGTTGGGAATTCTGCGTTGTTACTTCCATTCCTTCTGAAACTTCGGTAACGCAAGCGGGAAGTAATTTGTTAATTCCTTTGATTTCGACCAAACATAACCGGCAGGCGCCAACGTCGGATATTCCGTCTAAGTGGCAAAGAACGGGGATGTGAACTCCGGCTTCTTTGGCGGCGTCTAATATCGTTGAACCTTCTTCAATGGCGACGTCAATTCCATCTATTTTTAGGGTTTTTACAGACATAAATGTGTTCTCCTCTTTGAGTTTTATCCCCCCTAACCCCCCTTAGAAAGGCAGGGCCGTTTCATTCTCAGTTAAAAATTGCCGGGGGGGATGGGGTGATGGGGGGATGGGGAGGTGGGGAGAGGACTTTTTTCTAATTAAAAATACCTTTTTGTTAATAAAAATCCTCTCTA
>JAYKHV010000139.1:0-10629 GCA_035285085.1 Lyngbya sp.
AACCCTTGATTTGACAGATTGATGATTTTAGGCTTGTTGCCTGTTTAGTCAATCAATCAAGTGTGTGATAGTCAGTTACTCAATTTACCAGTTAGACTGAGCTTAATTGAGTAAAGAGTGAGTAAAAGGTGATTAACTCAAGCTTGAGTTAAAAGCTGAAATCTAGTTAGAGTAAGAAACTGTAACCAAAGGCGGCACCCGGATTTGAACCGGGGGTGGAGATTTTGCAGACCTCTGCCTTACCACTTGGCTATGCCGCCGTATTACGAATTTCTATTATACCAGAGAGGTGCTTTAAGTTGCAACCTGCTTTGTAAAACTGACATAACACGGTACAAACCCTATTAATGTTTGCTTCCTGCATCCCACGCGGACTGTCGGCTTCCCCAGGTCAGACAGGCTTTTCACCCAGAAGCCCCAAATACTCAGCGGCTTCTCTGGGCTTCAGGTACTTTGTCATCTAAGTTGGGGTTGACAACGGACTCATAGTACCGCGTTGTATCGTCAACTGTCTATCAAATCTTTTTTGGGAAGTTTTAACTGGGGCGGAAGGATTCGAACCTCCGAATGGCGGGACCAAAACCCGCTGCCTTACCGCTTGGCGACGCCCCATCGCGTAACCATCAATTATCATAGCAGCACTCCCCCCAAATTTGTCAAGTCTTTTGAAGCGGAAATTTAAAAATTTTTGGGGGACGGCAGCATCACAAACCCTCAAAGCTATATTTAAAAAGGCTTTGGTGGGTTTTTCGGTTTGGGGAGTTCAATCCAAGGGACGCAGACCGGGGGGCGGTTCAACGGGAATTTCGATCCAAAACTCACAGCCTTGTCCGGGTTCGGAGAAACACTTGAGCGATCCGCCATGTTTTTCGACGACGATTTTATAACTAATGGACAATCCCAACCCGGTTCCTTTCCCGACCGGTTTGGTGGTGAAGAAGGGATCGAACAAGCGATTTTTCACGGCGCTTGAAACACCGGGGCCGTTGTCTTTGATTTTCACGCGAACATAGGGTATATTCCTGTTATCTTCGGGATTTTTCACCTCAAACAATTCAGTTGTAATGGTAATGATGCGAGGATCGGGTTGATTTTCGAGGGCATCAATTCCATTGCTGATAATATTCATAAATACTTGATTGAGTTGACCCGCATAACATTCAACTTTCGGCAATTTGCCATAATTTTTAAGAATTTCCACGCCCGAACCCACCTTTTTCGCTTTCCAGCGACTATGCAAAATTAACAGGGTGTTATCAATGCCTTCGTGAATATCAACCGGCTTCATTTCCGCCTCATCCAAACGGGAGAAATTCCGCAAACTGACCACAATTTGCCGAATGCGATCGGCTCCCATTTCCATCGAAGTAATAATTTTCGGTAAATCTTCGCTAATAAATTCTAAATCAACTTCTTCAATTTTCTCTTGAATTTCTGGCGTTGGCGTGGGATAATTTTCTTGGTATAAACTCAGAACATCTAATAAATCGTGAGTGTAATCTCTAACATAGTCGAGATTGCCATAAATAAAGTTAACGGGATTATTAATCTCGTGAGCAATACCCGCCACCATCTGACCCAAACTCGACATTTTTTCGCTTTGAATCAGTTTCGCTTCTTTTTCTTGTAAATCTTGTAACGCATGAGACAGTTGAGCCGCTTGGGTTTGAGCCGCTAAAGCCGCCGCTCGGGTTTGGGCGTAGAGTTCGGCTTGATCGATGGCGATCGCCAACTGATCGACAACCGCCTGTAACAACTCAACATCGTTACTGGTCCATTGATGAGTATTCTGATAGTGGTTACAAACGATCGCGCCCCGTTGACCGGAACGAGTTTCTAGGGGTAAAAACAACATCGAAGCGACTCCCGTCTGTTGCAAGGCGGCTCGCGTCTGTCCGTCTAACCCCTCATCTTGGCTGCTATCATTAACTAAAACGATTTGATGCTGCTCAATTTTCTCCGAGAGCCAGTGGACACAATCGGGGGGATAATCAACTAAACCCGGAGAAGCGCTAGAAGACTGGGCTTGATGAGTCACCACAAAACTCGATCGGGGATCGGTGGTGGGAAGATACCAGAGAAAATGACATTGATCGACTTGTAATAAACTTCTAATTTCGCTAACGGCTTTGGCTAAGATGGTATTGAGATCGAGAGAATCACGAATTTGACTCGCCAAACGGAACAGTAACCCTTCCCGACGACTGTGAAGTTCTTCTAATGCGGCTACTCGGTCAATTCCCACCGCGATCGCATTGGCTATCCAATACAAAGCATTTTGAACCTGTTCGGTGAGGGGAAAACGACTGCTAATTTCCATCATCCCCACTTGTCTACCTTCGACGACTAAGGCAAAATTCAGACACAAACAATTGTGATTAATTCGTCGTTGCGGGTCCGAACAATTTTCTACTTGACAGCGACCGGATGACACTTGTAATTCTAAATGATGAGTCGAGCGGTTTACCGTCCAAATTGCTACTCCCGTGACGTTGAGATGATCGGCGATCGCATCGCTACAAGCTTGTAAAATGGTGGTAATGGTTCCCCCCTGTCCTAAAGCTTTACCGACTTCGGCTTCAAGTAAGGATAAATGCGATCGTTCCACTAAAGAAACTTCTGCTTTTTTACGGGTGGTAATATCGCGAGAAACGGCGACTAATTCTTGTACTTCTCCCGTGTCAGGATCTCGAACCGCATGAGCGGTGGTTTCAAACCAAATATATTCCCCATTTTGGCGACGAATACGGTAACTAACGAGGGAAACTTCTCCCTTGGCGAGTAAGGTTTGATGGGAGGCTTTGACTGAAGGAATATCTTCGGGATGAAAAAAGTCATAAGCCGAATTTCCGAGCAGTTCTTCCGGTTCGTATTGGAGTAATTTTCGACAAGCGGGAGAAGCATAAAGATAGATTCCGTCTGAGTTGTGTCGAGAAATTAAATCTGTGGCATTTTCGGCTAAAAGTCTATAGCGTGCTTCGCTGGCTTTTAAGGCTTCTTCGGCTCGAAAGCGTTCGCTAATATCGGTTTGAATTCCAATATAATGGGTGACTTTACCTTCTGCATCTCGCACCGGAGAAATTGCCAGTTCGTTCCAAAAGGGAGTGCCATCTTTGCGATAATTTTTTAAGCTAACTAAACAATCTTTTGCTTCTTGTAAGCAAGTTCTAATTTTCTTAACGGCTTCGGGATCGGTATCGTTTCCCTGTAAAAATCGACAGTTTCTCCCTAAAATATCGCTGCTGGAATATCCGGTAATCCGTTCAAAGGTGGGGTTACAATAAATAATTGGATTATCTTTATTTTTCGCATCGCTAATGACAATTCCATTGGGACTCGCGGCGATCGCTCGTTCTAATAAACGCAGCATTTTTTCCGACTCCCGACGCATTGTAATATCGGTTCCGGTGGCGATAATATGTTCGACGGAACCATCGGGATTATAAATAATAGTATTCGACCAAGCGATCAAGTGATGACGGCGATCGTGATCGATCCATTCGCTTTCGCAATGGGAGGGAAAATCCGCCTGACTTTTTGATGATTTTGAGGATAAAGAATGTGTTTCAACGGGAAAATTATAAATCGATAATCCGACTTCTTGAGGGGTTTTTCCTTCGACTTCTTGGGCGGAATATCCCGTGAGTTCTTCACAAATGCGGTTGAAACGAATAATTTTTCCTTGGGGATCGAGAACCACAACTAACGCACTTAACGTATCGAGAACATTACAAACAAAATCCCGTTCTTGACGGACAATTTCCCAAACTGAGGAGCGTTTTTTGATGGTATCTTCGAGTTTAATAACTTTTCCTTTGGTATGGATTAATTGACGGTGCAAGTCTATTTGTACGCTGACTTGATCAGCGATCGCTTCTAAGGCTTTTAGGCTTTCTTGACTCAACTGGCGAGGTTGATAGTCCATAATTGATAGCATCCCCACGAAGCTTCCTTCCTGGGTTTGGATGGGGAGACCGACATAAAAATGAATTCCCGGATCGGCTTTCACCAGGGAATGATTCGCCAAATATTTGTCGGTTGAGACATCTTCTATAATCAGAGAACTGATACTTTCCGAGACGGTCGAGAACCCGATTTTTCGAGGTAAACGGGTTTCCGGAATCTGATATTTTTGCTCAATTTCAATCCCTTTGGAAATCCCCAAAAAATGGTTGTAATGTACAGAAATTACGCTCTCGCAAAAGTCAAGATACTGATAGGTTTTTGCTTGAAAACCCACTTGTGATTTTAACCATTGACAGCTCGCATCAATTAAGCTAATATAGGCGACAGGAGCTTCGGCGATATGAACGGCAATTTGGAGTAAATTGTCAAAAGTAACTCCGGTTTCGGATGCGATGATTTCCGGTAGAGATAGGTTCTCTTGTTCCCCCATTGTACGATAATCTGAAAGTTTGATTACCATTTATAACCTATTCTCCTAAAAAATTCAGCGAGCCAATTTCAGCACTCAAGAGCGAGAATTTCAAGGAGTCTATTTGTGAATCCGTTTCAATTGTCGATTCCCTGATTTTGATCTGGCGATTCTTGGAGTGTATCTCAATCATAACAAGCCCTAAAGGGGATTGTCTGGAAGTCTAAGAAGACTTTCATCCAAGGCTGTTGCTCTCCAAATGAGGATTCAAAGGGTTAAAAACGGATAGACAGATGAGCAATAACAAGTTTATTTTACCTGTTTCATATGAACTTTTTGCGAAAATTCGTTACAATTATTATTAATAAGACCGGGAATCCGATCTAAACTGTGTAGATTCGCGATCTGACGACCCTGCTGTAACATTTCTCGCTCCAATGTTTCGATGCTCTCGATCGCTTCTGGCCCCCAATGAACGGATCAATATCGGGAGAAATTAGAGTTCTTTTGTGAGGTCGTTTAAACTGTAAATAGAGATTGAATTTCTCAACCCCTGCGGACATGAGATCAAAAAAGGAAAGCGACGAATATGTCTGCCATAATTGATAACCCCATACCCACTGTTTTAGCAGTTGATGATAGTCCGGTGATGCACAGCCTGGTTAAACAAGCGCTCGGGAAAAATTACCGGGTTCTTGTCACCGACAATGGCGTAGAAGCCCTATCCCTATTATACCAAGAAAAGGTATCCCTTTTACTGCTCGATGTCACCATGCCGGAGATTGACGGTTTAGAACTGTGTCGCACCGTGCGAAATTTGCCCCAGTTTCAAACCTTACCCATTATCATGCTCACCGCCCGAGATGGGGCGTTTGAGAAGGTACAAGGACGTTTAGCCGGAGCCACAGAATATCTGACCAAACCCTTCGATCCGCAAACCCTCTCTCAAGTCATTACTCAGGTTCTCGGCGGAAACTCCTGAATTTTCTCTGATCTTCTGTTGTGAGCTTGGAGGCGGTTTGACTGGCGTGGGCGATGTGCTGTAACAATACCGAAGCGATGGTATCAATACTGAGAACCTGTTGGGCGGCCTTTAAAGCGATCGCTTCTTTCGGCATTCCAAACACCACCGAACTCGCTTCATCTTGAGCAATGGTCATCCCCCCAGACTGAGCGATCGCCGCCAGACCATCGGCTCCATCCCGTCCCATTCCGGTTAACAAAATTCCCACACTGCGATCGCCATAATATCGAGCTAAGGATTGAAATGTTACCGTAATTGAAGGTCGATGTCCGGCTAAGGGGGGCGCACTGGTATAGAGAAATCGACCCTGACGATCTACCTCTAAATGATAGCATTCTGGTGCAAAATAAACCGTTCCATTCTGAGGAATTTCCCCATTTCGGGCAATTTGAACCGATAAAGAACATTGAACGTTCAACCAGTTCACTAAACCCTGTAAAAAACCTTCACTAATATGTTGAATACAAACCACCGGAACCGATAAATTAGTCGGAAGTTGGGTGAAGATTGTATGTAATGCTTGCGGCCCACCTGTAGAAGCACCAATTGCCACCATCCGAATCAGTTTTGAGGCAAAAGTTGAGGTCGAAGCTGACGTTAAAGTTGAGGTGAGTTTACCCGCAGAATTCACTCGATGAGGGCTTGCTGAAGAAGGTTTTCTGCGGGTAAAGACCTTGACTCCTGATAAGATTTTAATCTTGCGAATTAAATCTTCTGTCAATTGAGAATTTTCGAGTAATAATCCATTTTTCGGCTTGGGAAACACATCAACAGCACCCGCATTTAACAATTGAAAAACATTGTTAGTATCTTCCCGTTGAACAGCGGTACTAATCACTAAAATCGGTCGGGGAAAGTTTGCCATAATTTCTTGGGTAAATTCCAATCCGTTCATCTGCGGCATATGAAAGTCCGTACAAATCACATCCGGTTTCAGCATCGGAATGAGGGCTAATGCTTCTTTGGCGGTGTGAGCTGTTCCTACGACTTCGACTTCACGAGAAGAAGCTAAAATCCGTTTGAGAACAATCAGAGCAACGGGAGAATCATCGACCAGAAAAACTTTTATCGGCATAGGTTGACTGTTCAGTTTTCAGGGGATTAAACGGTTAGAGATTTAAACAAGATTCTCAGCATCTCTGTTCCGTGTAGGCTGTTGGGGTGGCTGAGATTTTTTTGAGAGAACATTAATTTTATTTTAACCGAAAGTCGCCGTTTGAAATTTTCTTTTTTGAATTAAATCAGTCTTTTCAAAGTGTCTAATAGCACTTGTTGATTAAAACTACTTTTGGTAATGTAGGCGTTGGCTCCGGCTTCTGCTCCCCGGCGTTTATCCTCATCGGAAGCTAAGGATGTGACCAAGATAATGGGTAATTCATTATAATCGTTATTTTCCCGAATTTTTGCGGTTAAACTCAAGCCATCTAAGTTGGGCATTTGTACGTCAGAAATAATCGCATCAAAGTTGCGGGTTTTCAGTTTATTAAACCCATCTAATCCATCTACAGCCGTAATCACTTCATAACCTGCTGCTTCCAAGATCCGTTTTTCTTGAGTGCGAGTGGCAATGGAATCTTCTACGAGTAAAATTAACGGTTTTTTAATAACTGATTCTTGGGAATTTTTGACATCAATTTTAACCGCAGTTCGGCTAGAATTCAAATGTTGACGAGCGGACTTAATTAAATCGGATGGGTTCAAAACCATGCAAACTTCACCCGTTCCCAGAATCGTGGCTCCGGTCACATTTCGGACTCGTTTCAAGAGTTGACTGTGAGATTTCAATACCACATCTTGTTCATCGATTAAAGCATCAACAAATACTCCTAATTGTTCTTCTCCGACTTTCAAAATAATACAAGGAAAAGCCGTAGAAGAATTGATGTTTTTGTGAGTCTGTTCGAGTTCAAGCAAATCGGCTAATTCAGCAACAGAGAGAGGTTGCTCTTCAAAAATAATCGTATCTCGTCCTTCAATTGTAAACAGTTCACTGGGAGAAACCAAGCGAGTTGTGCGAACAAATTCCACAGGAAGACCATAAGAAATACCTTGCACGCTCGCAATTAAAACATGAGTTGTCGCTAATGCTGTTCCCAGTCGCATCCGAAATGTAGTTCCTTTTGTGGGAACAGATTCTAACTCAATTGTACCTTTAAGTTGTTCAACATTATTTCGCACCACATCCATTCCCACACCGCGACCCGAAATTTCAGTAACTAATGTTCGGGTGGTAAAACCAGGCGCAAAAATCAGAGCTTGAATTTGTTTTGGAGTCATAATCTCCAGTTCTTCGAGGGGATACAAACCTCGTTTGATAGCGGTTTTTTTGATGTGTTCGGGGTCAATTCCTCGACCATCATCACTCACTTCAATAATCACATGAGTGGCGGTTTGATAGCCACGCAGACGAATTTGAGCAACAGCAGGTTTCCCATATTGTTGTCGTTCTTCTGGAGATTCAATCCCATGATCGATAGCATTGCGTAACAGATGCATTAAAGGATCTTTCATTTCTTCTAAAATCCGTTTATCGGCTCTCGTTTCGCCCCCTTCAATAATCAGTTCAACCTGTTTGTTTTGTTGTCGAGCCAAATCCCGAACCATGCGAGAAAAACGGTTAAAAATGGTTGAGAGCGGTAACAGTCTTAAGGTACGAATATTGTCTTCGAGTTCATTGGAAATAAGTTCTAAACGTGCCGTATCTTCATAGAGAGAAGTTCGCAACTGATTCAGCAAAAAACCTAATTTTTCCAGATTTTGACTGGCACGATGAGAATAATTTTGCAGTTGTTCAATGGCTTTATGGGTCGTTTTAGATTGGGTTTCTAAGTCATTGAGAACAAACCGATTAACAAAAGCATCTCGGCTCCATTCTTCCCATAATGTTGTTAGGGCTTCTACTTCGGTCAAGCGATGAGCAATGCGAATTTTGGTAACGGTAAGTTCTCCCGTTTGGGTCATTAATACATCCAGTTTTCGGGTAGAAACGCGGATTGTTTCAATGCGATGAGCGCTATCATCAAAGGTAACTTTATCGTCATTTTTTGGGTGTGAAGTTCCCGAAATCATCGGGGAATAAACCGGGTGATTAACAGCTTGTTCTAAGGAGGATTGAGTCGGTTTTTCCGGCGGATATTCAACTGTTTCGACTTCGATAACTTCGGGAACTACCGAATTTATTTCTTCGGAAAAATCAATCTCGTTAACAGGTGGAGTTGCGGACGAAGGTTGAGCTTCAGCAGCGATTAAACTCGCCATAATCTGAAAGGTTTTAACGCCAGAAGGTTCACCTGTAACCGCTTCTTGAACCAGCTTTCGCAGGGCATCTAAGGCTTGAAAAAGGCGGTCGCTCACGTCCGATGAAAAGCTAACTCGCCCTTGATTAATTGCGCCTAATAAATTTTCAATTTGATGGGCGAGGGTTGCAACATCTTTGACCCCTAACATTCCCGCATCTCCTTTGAGACTGTGAGCTTCTCGCAGGAGTTCTTCAAGTTTCTTCAGGTCTTGCGGATTTTTTTCTAAGTACAAAAAACCGTCATCGAGATTTTGTAAATGTTCTTCACTGGCGGTTTTAAAGACTTCTCGCAATTCATCATCTTCGATCATCATTTTAACTTTATCCTCTGGCACGGATGTTTTTTATGTTTTAAACTATTTCTTTTAAGTGAGTCGCGGTTTGATTCAGAAGTTGTGTACTCACTTTCGTTTGTGAAATCCCATTCGTGGTTTCTTGAATGGCAATATTAAGACTGTTCATTGCTTCTACAATTTGCTCAATGGCGATGGCTTGTTGTTTGATATTCAGAGAAATTTGTTGAACATTTACCGTTACCTCATTAATAGCAGTACCAATTTCTGCAACCGCTTTTGCTCCTTCTTCGGTTACTAATATTGTTGCATTGGTTGCATTTTGAATTTGCGAAATCAACACCCCAATTTTTTGAGCAGATGCGCGACTTTGATCGGCAAGTTTACGAATTTCACTCGCCACCACTCCAAACCCTTTCCCATGTTCACCCGCACGCACCGCTTCGACAGAAGCATTGAGAGCCAAAATATTAGTTTGGTTGGCTAAATCACTAACGAGATTAGTTATATTATAGATCTGGCTTAGATTTTCACTCAAACGAATAATTTGTTCTTGAATTTGGCTCATTTTAACTTTTAGGTTTGTTTTTTCCTGCCATTGTTGAGAGTTTATTTGATGATTTCCCCCTGCCAATGTCAACACCTGAGTGGCACTCTCGGCAGCGGCGGCGGCTTGTTCGGCAGACTGACGGGCGGAAACTCCTAATTCATCAATACTGGTTGTGGTTTGGTTGATAGAAGCGGCTTGTTGGATGGCGACTTGTTCTTGTTGGGCGACGGTGGTCGCTATTTCGGTTGTAGCGGTGGCAATTACATTCGCTTCTTTTTCTAATTTCTGAATGGTTTGAGTGATAATCCATCCGCCAAAAATTAAAGCTAATAATAAAGAAACACCTGTAACTATCCAAATCATCCAAAGGAGATTATTTAAAGCTTGATATTGGGAAAAAATTCTACTGTCAACAATTTCGTTTTCCCGATTATTCAGACGGTCGATAATCGTTGAAATTTGCTCTGACAATTCTAAATATTGTGATTGTTTCCAAGCTTGAATGGCATCTAAAGAATTGTCTTGATTGACTAATTCGATTAAACCCAGATCTAATTCCTGCTTTCTCGAAACCGCTTCTTTCAACATCTCTAAACTTTCCTGCTGACGAGCATCAACGATTAATTCTTCTAGGTCTTGCACGAGTTTTTGGTAGCTTTGTTGTGCTGTTCGATAATTGCTGATATAAATCGGTTGAGAATCGAGTAAATAGCTTTTTACCGCACTTGACATCAGTTGGGTTTCCAGCGCCAGATGTTCAATATCTTCATAAATTTCATTAGAAAGATTCAGTTTTTGCTGTTGTTTCTGCACGACTTTAACGTTGAACGTTACCAAAATAGCTGCTATAATTAGCAGTAAAAGTGGGATTAAATATCCGAAAACTATTCCATATCTTAACTTTTGAACTGCGAACATTTCGCCCCCTTTTTAATTAAATTAAAGTGTTTAATTTAGATAGACGATTGCAACTCCAACGCCACTTGATTAAGTTTTTGCAGTCCCATTTTGGTTTGATTTAAACCGTTGGCGGTTTCGTTTGCCCCTTGATTAATGGAATTCATTGCTTCTAAGACTTGAGAAATGGCG
>JAYKHV010000140.1:0-42359 GCA_035285085.1 Lyngbya sp.
CAGTTAGACTTAGCTCAATTGAGTAAAAAGTGAGTAAATCAACTAATAATCTTAACAAGATCATTAGTTGAAAGTATTGCAGGATAAGGGTTTAAGTGTTTGAGACCTATCTGTTTTTAGAACAGATCTACTTCAATTGTCCTCACCCCTGACCCAAACCCGGCATTTGTTTGTGAAGACTTAATTGTTTGTAATTTTGAGCAAAATTTATTAAGTTCACCCGGTCAGTTCACCGTTTACCGATAAAATAAGGGATAGTTTCAGTCTTCGGAGAAGCCAGTCATGGCACAACAACTTCAAATTCTCCAGCGAGTGGGTGTGATTGGCGGCGGACAACTCGCCTCAATGATGGCGGGTTCCGCCCCATCTTTGGGGGTTTCGGTGGCGGTGCAAACCCCACACGCTAACGATCCGGCGGTTTCTCTAGCGACAGAGACAATCTTCGCAGAAATTGAAGATGCTCAAGCGACAGCAGAGTTGGCAAATCACTGTGATGTGATTACCTTTGAAAATGAGTTTGTTGATCTCGAAAGGCTATTTCCTCTCAGTCAACAAGGTGTGTGTTTTCGTCCCCGTTTAGAAGCGTTAAGCCTGTTACTCGATAAATACGATCAGCTCTGTTTTCTGCAAGAATTAGGATTGCCTATTCCTCAGTTTAAAGCACTCACCAGAGGCGAGGATGAAGATCAAGTTCTGCATACCATCGAGAAGGCTTGGGGGTTTCCGGTGGTCTTGAAAACTCGCCGTCATGGTTACGATGGACAGGGAACATTTATTCTCAAAGATGACGCAAGTTTACGCTCAACTTGGGAAAAATTAGGCCATCGGTCTCTGTTGCTTCAGGAGTTTATTCCCTTTCAAACGGAGTTAGCCGTGATTGCGGCGCGTTCTGTTACGGGGGAGGTGGCGGTTTATCCGGTTGTCGAAACCTATCAAATTGATCAAGTCTGTCGTTGGGTGATTGCTCCGGCTAACATTCCTCCCGCTTTAACGAGTCAACTGAACGCGATCGCTCACACCCTACTCAATAGTTTACAAGCTGTTGGTGTATTTGGGATCGAGTTATTTTTGACGCCTTCGGGTCAAATTTATCTCAATGAAATTGCTCCCCGCACTCACAACTCTGGTCATTTTACCCTGGATGCTTGCCAAACCTCTCAGTTTGAGCAACACTTACGAGCGGTCTGTGGTTTCCCCTTGGGAGATCCTCAGATGCACTGTCCCGGCGCTATTATGGTCAATTTATTGGGTTATGAACAGGCTAAAGCCGAACCCGGAACCTCCCCGGTTTTGTATCTCGAAAAACAACAACAACTGGCTGAAATTCCTGGCGCCTTTGTTCATTGGTATGGTAAAACCGAATCCCGTCCGGGACGAAAATTAGGTCATGTCACGGTTTTACTGAAGAGTCAATCTCCCGAACCGCGACAAACCGAAGCTTATGCGATCGCCCAAGAGGTAGAATCGATTTGGTATGCTCGTTGATACAACAGCAACCCAGCATAAAGTTTAATTTGTATTTTTAATTCTAGGTTTTCAACGAATAACTTTTATTTTTCCCGCAGATGGATCAACAAACTCCTCCCATCGAAAATTCTGATATTCTCATTGTTGACGATCAACCCGCCAATTTGCGTTTGCTGTCGAGATTACTCACTCGCAAAGGATATGAGGTGCGTCAAGCAATTAACGGGACTATGGCTTTACAAGCGGTTCAGGCGAAAAGACCTCAGTTGATTATGTTAGATATTATGATGCCCGATCTCGATGGTTATGAAGTCTGTTCTCGCTTGAAAGCCAACCCAGAAACCGCTGATGTTCCGATTATTTTCTTGAGTGCGCTAGATGATGTTTTTGATAAGGTGAAAGCCTTTACAGTTGGTGCTGTAGATTATATTAGCAAACCGTTTCAATCTCAAGAAGTCTTAGCGCGGGTACAGCATCATCTCGCCTTACAAGCTGTCAACCAAAAAATTTCCCTCCTCAACGCCGAACTCGAACAACAAGTGAAAGAACGCACTCAACAGTTGGAAGAGGTTCATGCTAAACTCACTCAAATGGCGTTTCACGATGAGTTAACGGGTTTACCCAATCGCACTTTATTTATCAATAGTTTAAAAGAGGCTTTGTACAACGCCCAAGCCGATTCTTATTATCGGTTTGCATTGCTTTATATTGATTGCGATCGCTTCAAAGTTGTGAATGATTCTCTCGGTCATTCGGTTGGGGATCAGCTCTTAGCGGCTGTCGCTCATCGTTTAGCTAATGCTCTCCCAGACGTTAATATTTTAGCACGGTTAGGCGGTGATGAATTTGCGATTCTGGTCACGAATATTCAAGAGATTACACCCGCAGTAGAAGTGGCTGAAAAAGTAATTGAAACGTTATCCACTCCTTTTAAGCTGCAAAAATATGATGTTTATGTTAATGCCAGTATTGGTATTGCTCTGAGTAATAGCAGCTACACTGAACCTCAGCATATTCTTCGAGATGCAGATGCGGCAATGTATCGGGCGAAAAAACAGGGAAATCGCTATCAAGTTTTTGACCCCGCCATGCATCAAAAAGCCGTTGAAATGTTCCAAATCGAAACCGATTTAAGAAAAGCAATTTCCCTCAACGAATTTAAACTAAATTATCAGCCCATTATTGATTTAAAAACCGGAAATTTAACGGGCTTTGAGACCTTAGCCCGTTGGTTTCATACCCATCGAGGTTTTATTTCACCGATGGAATTTATTCCCCTGGCCGAAGAAACGGGTTTAATTGTTCCGATTGGATATTGGATATTAGAACAAGCTTGTCAACAGTTAAAAACTTGGCAAATCAACGGTTTAGCCGATGAAAACATGACGGTAAATGTGAATTTATCCGCCCGACAATTTTCTCAAATTGATTTGATCTCGCAAATCGACCAAATTTTACAAAAAACTTCTCTAGAGTCTCAATATCTGAAATTTGAAATTACAGAAAGTGCGATTATGGAAAATCAACAAAACGCACAAAAGGTTTTAGAACAACTTCGCGATCGCCATATTCATATCTGTTTAGATGATTTTGGAACGGGTTATTCTTCTCTGAGTTATTTGGATTGTTTTTCGATTGATACGTTAAAAATTGATAAATCTTTTACCGGACGTTTGGATGGAACTCCCGAACAATTGGGGTTAGTTCCTGTTATTATTAATATCGCCCATCATATGGGGATGACTGTGGTCGCAGAAGGGGTAGAAACCGAAGCACAGTTAAACCAGTTAAAAGAACTTGATTGTGATTTTGGTCAAGGTTATTTCTTCGCTAAACCGTTAGATGTAGAAAATGCAACCAAACTATTAGAATCCTCTCCTCAATGGTAAAAAGGAGACAGGAGTCAGGAGTCAGGAGACAGAATCAATTGGTTGGGGATTTATACCCCATAAGGCTGTTAAAAAATTGATGCACCCGACTCTTAAAAAAACCGGGTTTTTTTGATGTACCCCTGTGTGTAGGGTGCATCAAACCCGTTAACTTGATTAAACCCAACAAAACTTTCAGAAATTGATGCACCCGACTCTTAAAAAAACTGTGAAATTTAGTACCCCTGTAGGGTGCATCAAACCCGTTAACTTGATTAAACCCAACAAAACTTTCAGAAATTGATGCACCCGACTTTTTAGCCAGGGAATCAATTCCCCGTCTAAAAATAAAAGTCGGTTGAAACCGACTCAACTCTTGATTATTGTATGAGTCCTCTTGAGAGGAGTTTGGATATCAGACAGGGATTTTAATTCCTGGTTAACCTACATCAAAGCTCCTGACCTTTAATAGCTTCAACTTCTTGTTTGATTTCAACTACTTCCATAAATTCTGCTTCTAAAACAGCTTCTTTAGCTGCCAATTCCTTGGCTTGAGCGGTTACTCTTGTTTTGAGTTCTTCCAATGCAAATTTATCCTCTAAAATTGTTTTCTTCATCTTCAGCTTATATTCGTAGTATTCACAGGTTGTATATCCAACCAGCAAGAACATCGCGAGGTTAGTTCCTGCTTTAATTCCCCACGTTGGAATCTTGGCACTATGCTCCATTAGAAAATCCAAACCGAAGCTAACAAGAACTTTTGCACTGAAACTAATGCTCATAATTGCGAGTTCATCCCCATCATCAATGGTATTATACCCATAGCTATAAGCAATTTGATAAATCATTTCTGTAAAAAGCTCAGATGTTTTTAACAAATTAGTCTCAATTTTCCCTCCAATGACCGGAACCGCAGATGTCAATCCTGCTAGAGTTGCAAAAACTGATTTTTCAGCAATTAAGCGGTTAGCCGTTTGACGATTCGTTTCTGTAGGATAATCTTTTTTCAGTTGTTGAACAATTTCTTTTGCCTTATCTGGATTAAAGAGATCTTCCCGTTTAATAATTGCTAAAATGCGGTCGCGCCAATAACGGTTCCAAACTTCATTAACAACTTGATTAATCCAGCTTGAAACATCTAATGCTATGGTTAAGCTTTGGAAACAGTTCTGGATAAATTTATCTGTATCCTGGATTTTTGTGACTGTCAAAGCACTTGCTTGATTGACTACACCTTTCGCCTGTTCAAAAAAGTAGATGAAAAGTTTAATATCAGCATCAGCTTTGTTCGCAATGGCTGTGCGAATATTGCGAATATACTCCTCAAAAGCAGAAATTTGTTCTTGAGTATCTGTATCTTCTAGCGGAGGTTCAGTTTGAGCAGAGATGATTTTTTTAGAGTTTTTAGAGGCTGCTTTTTTAGGATATTCAGTTGCTTCGGGTGGACGAGCAGGAAGCGATTTTCCGGTTTCTTTTCCTTTAGCCTGAGAATTAACTGGCTGCTTTTCTTCTCTTGGTTCTTGGGCAGTTGAAAAAGTAGAATTAACTGGCTGCTTTTCTTCTCTTAGTTCTTGGGCAGTTGAAAAAGTAGAGATTGGTTCTTGAGTGCGTTTATTTCCGGAATAACCACCATTAGCACTACCATTAGCACTACCATTAGCACCACCATTACCATAGTAGGGACGCCATTCTCCCCAATATTCTCGTTCGTTCCGACGAACACAAATTTGTCGCTTGGGTTTTCCCAACTCATAGGAAGTCGCAACCGCCAACAGTATCTCGTCGGGTTTCAGTTCACGTTTGATCTCCTCCCACTCAGTCGGTGCCAATAACTCTTGGGTATCCATAATTGATTCTCCAGGATTAGAAGGGATAATTGATTGTTCTAAACTTGCTACTTCTCATCCTAGTCGGAATCGCCGATAAAAAAAATGAGGTTTTCACCGATCTTAAAATGTTAATTGATCAAACCTTTCTCAGTAAAATTACGGAAATAAAAGTTGCTAAAATAATCATCTTTAACAATCGATCATTTCTGTGAAATTTAGTCGGTAAGGTGCATTTGTTATAAAAACCCGATTTCGTAGGAGTTACCGGGTTTTTGGACGGGGTGTCAAACCCGTTAATTTTGTTAGAGAGAAAAAAGCTTTAAAAAATTGATCCCGACGACTGGGGAGAAAATGTCATCGGACGAACATCGGCGTCCCCCCAAGCTGCTACAATAGTAGATTGGCATTATTAACAGAAAAATTACCCACCTCTAGGCGTTAGAAGTGGGCAAAGTGTTAATTTTAAATGTCTGTAAATAGCTCTGTTTAGCGTCTACCTAGTTCTTACCTATTATGACTGATTCGATTCGCTTCCTCATGTGTTCTCCAGACCACTACGACGTGGACTATGTGATCAATCCTTGGATGGAGGGCAATATTCATAAATCTTCACGCGATCGCTCCGTTGAACAGTGGCAAAAGCTTTATCATACGCTTAAAGATCATGCAATTGTGGAGTTGGTCAAACCCCAGAAAGGTTGGCCTGATATGGTATTTACCGCCAATGCGGGTTTAGTCCTCGATAAAACGGTTGTTCTCAGTCGCTTCTTCCACAAAGAACGTCAGGGGGAAGAACCCTATTTCAAAGAATGGTTTGAGTCTCAAGGCTTTACCGTTCACGAACTCCCCAAAGATTTACCTTTTGAAGGCGCTGGAGATGCGTTATTTGATCGCGAAGGACGCTATTTGTGGGCGGGATATGGTTTCCGTTCAGAACTCGATTCTCATCCCTTACTGGCAGAATGGTTGAATATTGAAGTATTATCGCTGCGGTTAATGGATGAACGTTTCTATCACCTCGATACCTGTTTTTGTCCGTTAAGTGGGGGCTATCTCCTTTATTATCCCCCCGCGTTTGATTCCTATTCTAACCGCCTGATTGAAATGCGGGTTCCTGAAGAAAAACGGATTGCCATTGAAGAACCCGACGCCGTGAACTTTGCTTGTAACGCCGTTAATATTAACGAAACGGTGGTGATGAATAAAGTTAGCGATAATCTCAAAGCCAGACTCGCCGAAGCCGGTTTTAACGTTATTGAAACCCCTCTAACCGAATTTTTAAAAGCAGGTGGGGCGGCGAAATGTCTAACCTTGCGCGTCACCGAACCGATTATTCCCGATCGCCATGCTACCGTACAAATTGAAAGCCGTACTGTTCGCATGGAAGGACATTTACTTGATGCGGGGTTAATTAACCAAGCCTTAGATTTAATTGTTGAAGGCGGGGGAAGTTTCAAAGTTGAACAATTTAACTTAGGCGAACAGCGTCAAAGTACATCTAGCGCTTTAATTAAAATTACTGCCCCTTCCCATCAAGTGATGGAAGATATTATCAGTCAGTTGATTGATATTGGGGCGGTTTCTTTAGACCAAGATCTCCGAGATGCCAAGTTAGAACCTGTTAATCAAGCCGGCGTCAGTCCCGATGATTTTTATGTTACTACTATCTATCCAACAGAAATTCGGGTAAATGGAGAATGGGTAAGGGTTCAAAATCAACGCATGGATGGGGCGATTGCGGTAAAAGAAACTCCCGATGGAATTGTGGCAAAATGTAAGCTGTTGCGGGACCTTGAAGTTGGCGAAAAAGTTGTGGTTGATGTGGTCGGAATTCGCACAATTCGTAAAACCGAATCCCGCGAACAACGCAATACTTCCCAAGAATTTAGCTTCATGTCGGCTGGTGTTTCTAGCGAACGTCGGGTAGAATTAATTGTTGAACAGGTCGCTTGGGAATTGCGCCAAATTCGCGATCGCGGCGGGAAAGTCATTGTGACCGCAGGACCAGTTGTCATCCACACCGGCGGCGCCGAACATCTGTCTCGGTTGATCCGCGAAGGCTATGTACAGGCGTTGTTGGGCGGAAATGCGATCGCGGTTCACGATATCGAACAAGCGATGATGGGTACCTCGTTGGGTGTCGATATGAAGCAGGGAACCGCAGTCAAAGGCGGACACCGACACCATTTGAAGGTGATTAATGCCATTCGTCGCTGTGGTAGTATTGCTAATGCGGTAGAAAAGGGTTTGTTCAACAGTGGCGTGATGTATGAATGCGTCAAGAATCACGTTCCCTTCTCGTTGGCGGGTTCCATTCGCGATGACGGCCCGCTTCCCGACACGGAAATGGATTTAATTAAAGCCCAACAGCATTATACCGAGTTGTTGCAAGGTGCGGAAATGATTTTGATGCTTTCCACCATGTTACATTCGATTGGCGTGGGCAATATGACGGCTGCGGGGGTGAAAATGGTTTGTGTGGATATTAACCCGGCGGTGGTGACAAAACTCAGCGATCGCGGTTCGGTTGAGTCTGTTGGAGTGGTGACGGATGTGGGACTGTTTTTGAGTTTGTTAGTCAAGCAGTTGGATAAGTTGACCAGTCGTTATCATTTGGAAGTCTAAGAGGTAGACCCCAAGAAACCCGGTTTCTTAAAAGTTACCGGGTTTCTAATTCAATTAGATAGAGATTTTTTCAGGGTTTTTAGCTGACGAACAAATTGGTGATTTAACACTGTAACAATTATCGATTGACCGATAAAAATAATAAACAGAGGGAGAGTTGCTTCTTTGAGTACGAGAACATAAAGGACGGAAAAGAGGAAAAGAACGGGATTTTCATAAGGAGAAATGCTGAAAATACTGATGAGGATTAGGGGTAAAATAATAACTCCACTGAAAACACCCGTTGTCCATAATGATCGTCTGCGAGTTTTCATTAATAACATCAGTTGGGCTAAACTTGCACAGAGTAAAATGAAACTGGCATTTAAAAACAACCCCAACAACAGCGTCACTTTTTCTTCAACAGAATTAACAGTGAAAAGCGTTACAAAAGCAATGGGAACTGAAGCAATAATTAGATTAATTCCAATCGCGATAATCGCCGGACTTTTTTCACCCCAAACTAAATCCGAGATTAAATCCGCTTTCTTGTTCAACTTTCCGGGATAGTCTTGCAGCCAATCTTGGACGGTTAAGCGATGCGGTAAAAGTGCAGGAATTAACCCGAAAAAGAGAAAGAGATTTTGACTGATTAAGAGTTGATAATTAACCCGATCAAAGTTTTGTATCGAAAATCCCAAACAAAGAATTGTTAAACAAAAAGTGATGAGATAACTCAGCCGTTTACTGATAATTGTCGCTGTCGGATTGTGAAAAAGACGTTGAATTCCTTGCCAAATTAATCTAATCCCAACGATATAATTGACGAGATAAAACAAGCTTAAACTGACAGCATTTGCACCAATGGGGAGATAAAACCAACGTAGACTTTGAAGTTGTTCTATGTAATATTGAACATCTCTGTCAAAAATATGTTGTTGGGGATATTCAGACAGAAAATAAGGTAAAAGCGGAGAAGGAGAAAAGAGTTTGATTGCATCCCATCCGTTATCGAGAGTCGGTGCATTAGGAAATATGACGAGAAAAACGAATAAACAAAATAGCACAAACGCACTCGCCAACCAAGGTTTTAATCCGACTATGTTTCCTTTGATTAACCCAAATAATAGGGCTAAACTCAATACAAAAACCCCTCGAAATATCAGGAGAATATCAAATCCTAAAATTTCTACAAGATTAAAACCACTGAGTAGCCCAGACCACAATTGTAACGGAATGGCTAAAGCAATGGCTAAGTATAACAGACAGGGAACACCCAACATTTTCCCGATAAAAAGATGAGTTGCAGACTGAGGTGTTAGACGGATAAAATCTAGGGTTCCTCGTCGTTCTTCTTCATCTAAGTCGCTAATTAACATAAAGGTTCCGATGGCTAAAACCGCAGTCATGGCACTTAAACTAAGAACCAGAAAAATATCAAACCAGTGAGAGTATAGAGAGTCAACAATTACAATTTGAGTTAGGAGAGAAAGGGCAACTGCGATGGTAATATTGCGAGGTTTGAGACGACCTTTTAGTTCTCGCAAAAGTTGAGGATTCCATTCTTTTAGAGGGTTGAATACAGTTTGAGTCATGGTTTATTTCTCCAATAAATTAAAAGGGCAGGTTTTCCAACCCACCCCTTCATAGTTACACAGAATGACCGCTTAACAAAGCTTTAGAAGTAGATTCACCCGCTTTTTTCAGTTGTCGAGTAAGCTGCAAATTAAGTAAAATTGTCACCAGTGATTGACTGATAATTGTAGTCAAAATCAAAGGAACAGTTGCATACTGAACAGTAACAAACGATAAGGGAGAAAAGAGAAAAGGAAAGGATTCTTGATGGGGTTCAAAGCCTAAGAATGCAAACACTATTAAAGGTAAAATGAGTGCAGCCCCAACGGTTCCAGCCGCCCACAATACTCGTTTGGAAGTTTTCATCAATAGTACCAATTGACCTAAACTTGCACACATCCAAATTAAGCTGGCATTTAACAGCACAGCAAACAATATAATTAGGCGTTCATCCGGTGAGGCAACCCATAACGTTGTGAGTCCAAATAAAAGAACAATAATCAGCAGATTAAGCCCAATTGCAACCACAGCAGGACTCCGTTCTCCTTGGATTAAATCCGACATCAAATGTGCTTTTCCATTCACTCGTTCTCGTCGATATCGCGCCCAATCTTGCAACGTTTGTCGCTGCGGAGACAAAGCAGCAATTAAGACTAAAAACAGAAGAATATTCGAGAGAAAAGCGCTGGTTACATAATATTCATCTTGGAGTTCAAAATGTTGAACATTAAACCCTAAACTCACCAGGGTAAAACAGCCCGTAATCCAATAGCTTTGTTGCTTGGTGAAAATTGTAGTCTCAGGATTATGAAAACAGCGTTTGAGTCCTTGCCAAATCCAAAATGTCCATACACCAAAATGGAACAGGGAGAACAATAAAATCAATGTTCCTGATGTTCCTAAAGGGAGTTCAAACCATTTTAAGGCTTGAATATTATCATGGTTAAACGGAAAACTCAGATAAGATGAATGCGTCGGGTCAATTAAATAGGGTAGAATAGAAGAGGGACAGAATAAGTTGAGCCAATCCGTACTGTCTTGTAAAATCGGTTTGCTATTTGCAATTATCAAAAAGATTAAAACTGAACCACTACCTAACCAAGCCGGAAATCCACTATTTCCAGCCGTCATCAACCCAAATAGCAAAGAAAAGCTGTAGAAAAAAGCACAGCTTCCTAGCACAATTCCATAGAAACTCAAAATTTCAAATAGGGGAATTCCGGCTGAAGTTCCAGCCCAGATATGATAGGGAATGAGTAACACAATTGCTAGATAAAGCAAACTGGGTACTCCCAAGATTTTCCCCACAAAAATACTACTGTAAGTCTGAGGAGAAAGGCGAATAAAGTTTAGCGTTCCCCGTCGCTGTTCGGTGGCTAAATCATTGATGAGCATATAGGTTCCGATGACAATTAGCGCGAAGAAACCAAACACACTCAACACCATAAATACTTCTGTCCAGTAGTCACGCCACCACAAGGACAAATTAATCGCATCTGGCGGACAGTTGGCATTCATTAATTTATTCAGTTCCGACAGCTTTGTTTCTAGTGCTTCATGGTTAATGGGAAGATTACCTGTGGGTGAAGAATAGAGTTGATTTTGAATTTGTGTGTATTGTTGTTCATACTGTCGATAGGTTTCCTGTGCATTACAATACTGGCTACTGAGGTTAATGAAATTGATGCTTGCTTCTCGACTCAAAAAGGAAAAATAAACGAACAATTGAGCCAGTAGAGAAAGACCAATAGACAAAGCTAAATTACGCCGATTAAAGCGTCCTTTAATTTCCCGAAAGAGTTGGGGATTAAGTTCTCCAACTTGATTAAACAAACGAATATTCATGTCAATGTTCCTGATTTGGATCGTTTGATAGAATTAAAGATGTTTTAGCTAGAACCTCTATGTTCTATCTAAAAAATTGGCAGACTAGAGAATTTTTGGATTTGATTGTCTAATTCTCTAACTGAAAGTTATGATACACCCAATTCAACTCGGAAATGTTCACTGTGCTATGAAGCTTGCTTGTGTTCCAACTTCAGGAAAATCGATTCTAGACTTTCTTGAGTGGGAGCAAATTCAGTGAGAGGGATATTTGCAGCCATCAACTTCCGCAATAGTTTCGCACAATCTTCTTGATTTCCAGAAAACTGAACTCGCACTTTCTGAGTCTGAGGAATGATTTCCCAACCTTCAACTTGAGGATGCATTTTTAACTGATGAATTAAGGTATCAAGCTCACCCAAAACCCCAATTAAAATATGTTGATGGCTCAAACGTTGATACAATTCTTGTAAAGATGCACTTTCGACTAAATACCCCAATTCCATGATGCCAATTGATGTACAAAAATCCTCCAAATCACTCAAAACATGAGAGGAAATTATAATCGTCATTCCGGCTTCATGCAGGCTTTTAATTATATCACGAAACTGCATCCTGGCAATCGGATCTAAACCGGAAACCGGTTCATCCAATAATAACACTAACGGTTCGTGAATAATTGTTCGCGCCAAACTCAGACGCTGTTTCATTCCTCGGGATAAAGTTGAAATTTGACTTTTGCGTTTATTGGTGAGTTGTACCAGTTCTAACACATCATATAAACGGCGCGATCGCTTCGGTTCCCGCAAATGATAAAGTCGCGCAAAATAATCTAAATAATCCCAAACCGTCAGGTCATCATAGAGAGGAAAATCATCAGGTAAATAGCCCAAACATTGTTTGAGTGTTGAATTTGTGCGGTCTCGTCTTAAACGTTCACCGTGAATGTAAATATCACCTGTTGTGGGTTCTTCCGCCGTTGCTAACATTCGTAATAACGTCGTTTTTCCGGCGCCATTCGGCCCAATTAATCCGTAAACTTCACCCACCCCAACTTGTAAATCTAGGTCATTCACCGCCAGATGACGGTCAAATTGTTTTGTCAGTCCGCGAGTTTCAATTGCTAGTTCTGCCATGTCATCGTCAACCGTTGAGTGAACAGTCGGTCTACCTCCAGCCTAACCTCTCTCTACAGAATTCGTCATCAGTTTTACGGAAATGGCTTTAAATTCTATTAAATTGATGTTGATCGCTGTTGGGTGTTGAGTTAGAAGTGTCAGATTGTCCGGTTTTTTTAAGTCTCGTTTTATAGACTTATTAACGGATGAGTTATCCCATAAAAACGAATAAAATCCGCAATAAATATAAATATTGTTAAGGTTTTATTCCCAAAATAAAAGCCGTGATAGAATTAAAACTAATACTCTGAAAAACAAAAATAAAAACCGATGTTAAACTGGAAGAGGCGCGGTCAATCTCAAAATAAATTTTTATATCTTCTGATGGCTGGCATTATTTTTCCGGTACTCGCCGTTAGTGCTTTTAATATTAACTCATCCCGTCAATCTTTAATTAATTCTGTGTCTCAATCTATGAAAAATGAGGGAGAAAACGGTGTCAATGTCATCACTTTATTTTTAGATAATTTTCGCTCTGATATTTTATATTTAAGTGAAACCCCTCCAATTCAAGGAATTATTCGAGCTAGAGAAGCAAAAGGAATTGATCCTGAAGATCAATCAACTTATCAAGATTGGGTTTCTCGACTAAACGTTATTTTTGCATCCTTTGTCAATAACAGACCTTATTACGATCAAATCCGTTATATCGATGAAAATGGCAATGAACTGGTGAGAGTTAATATTGTCAATGGGCAAACAAAAGTTGTCCCAAGCCAAGAATTACAGAATAAAAGTTCTACTGCCTATTTTCGGGAAACGATGGCTTTATCAAAAGGAGAAATTTATGTTTCCCCCATCAACTTAAATCGAGAAAATAACCAAATTGAACAACCATTAAAACCCGTCATTCGTTATGGAACTCCCATTTACAATTCAGCAGGTGAAAAAAAAGGAATTGTCGTGGCGAATATTCTTATTGAGCGCTTATTCAAATTAGCAGATAATCAAACCCTCAAATCAGAATATGACCAACAGTTTTTTGTGGTGAATCCGCAAGGATATTACTTGAGTCACCCGATTACTCAAAAAGAATGGGGCTTTGAACTCGGTCATCATGAAATTTTAAGTAAAGATTATCCATCTTCTATTGTTCAAAAAATACTTTCGGATGGCAGTGGAGTTATCACCGACTATCCTGACTATATCCTCAGCTATAATACTGTTTTTCCGACTCATAAATCAAAAACAAATACCTTTACTTTAGTTTATAAAACCCCCAAAAAATTGATCTTAAAACCGATTTATAAGTTGATAGATCTCGCTATTTTCGTCACCCTAATAGCGGGCGGATTTTTCTTGGTTCTGGGTATTATTTTATTCCGAAAATTAGTCAATTCTATTTTAGATGTGGTTGGCGTAGTCAGTGCATTTTCGAGTCAAGTGGTTGCCACAATTAACGAACAAGAACGAATTGCCAATCAACAGTTAGCTTCCGTTCAAGAAACAACCGTCACAATGGATGAACTCAATATTTCTTCTCAACAGTCTGCCCAACAAGCAGAAGCAGCAGTTTCCAACGGCAAACAAGCGTTAAATCGAGTTGAACAGGGAAACAAAGCCGTTAAACAAGCTTTAGACGAAATGGAAATCTTAAAATCTAAAGTAGAAATCATTGCTCAACAAATTCTCCGCCTCAGCGAACAAACTCATCAAATTGGTAGCGTTTCTGATGTGGTTAGCGATTTATCCAATCAAACCAATATGTTAGCTTTAAATGCTGCCGTAGAAGCCGTTAGAGCCGGAGAATATGGCAAAGGATTTGCCGTTGTTGCTTCAGAAATTCGTAAACTTTCCGATGCCAGTCAAAAATCCAGCCAAAAAATTAATATCTTAGTTGATGATATTCAACACCTGATTCAGTCTACCGTATTAGTGGCCGAAGAAGGCACTAAAAATGTAGAATCTGGGGTGAAAATTTCCCATCAAACCGCCCAAGTCTTTTTGGATGTTTCTAAATCAATGGAACAAATTGTTGATAGCAGCCAACAAATTGCTTTAATGTCTAAACAACAAGCCTTAGCTACTCAGCAAGTTAACCAAGCGATGAATAATCTCACCAAAGGAGCCAATGAAACGGCACAAGGAATTAATCAAATTAAAGTCGGTAGTCAAAGACTAAATGATGCTGCTTACAATTTGAAAGATGTTTTATAAGATAGAATTAATTCAGAGCAATAGTCCGGACAGTTTAGACCTCAGAGGCAGAAACCCTTAACTTGATCTGAGTCCCTTTCTGGTTGAATCAACATAAAAGGTAAAACCCTCATTCTGCCGTTAATATTCTCACCCTGTCCCCAGTCTAGTCAGAAAAGAATGATTTTTCCGAATGAAACAAATCAAACAACTTATACCTGTTCAGCGGGTGGCATTTCAATACCTACATATTCCGATCTGGATTTATGATAAACAGAATTGGCAAGTTCAGTGGGCAAATCAGGCGGCTCTACAACTTTGTAATGCCGAGAATCTAGAGGCTTTAAATCACACTTTTAATCATTTTTTTCGCTCTAAAATAACTCATCTATTAAAAGCCTTAGACTCATTACAACCGGAGCAAACTCTTCAAGAAAACTGGACAATTGATTCCTCGGGAGAAACAATTAATCTTCGTTGTTACTGTTCCGAAATTCAAACCGAAGAAGGACAGTTAGCAGTCCTTATAGAAGGTCATATCGAACACAATCCCCAAATTAATCCGGAGACTTTGCGGTTACTGCAAGCTTGGCGTCATACCAGCTTTATGCTTTCTCTCTACACCCTAGACGGTGAATTATTGTTGCAAAATCCAGCCGCTCAAAACTGTTATGGAAATCTCAGCCCTAGCACTAACAATAATGGCTGTGTTTTTATCAATCGTTTTCTCAATCCAGCAGTCGGACAAGAAGCCTTAGCCTGTATTACCCAAGGAAAAATCTTCAGCGTAGAAACTCAAGTTAAAACGGATAAAGGTTTATGCTGGCATAAAATTAATGCTCGAAAAACTTGCGATCCCGTTACCGGAAATGCTATAATTTTAGTCACTGAAAAAGATATTAATGATCGCAAACAAGCAGAGGAAAAACTACGCGAGAGTCAACGTTTTTTAGAAAAACTCACCAATACAGTCCCCCAAATCCTCTATCTTTTTGATTTAACCGAAAATAAAAGCCTTTATCTCAACCAACGGAGTATCGAAATTTTAGGCTACTCTCCCGAAGAATTTTGTACTTGGAAACACGAATTATTAATCGAGCATTTCCATCCCGAAGATCGACATTTATGTTATAGTTTGCCCCATCGCTTCGATCATCTCCAAGATGATGAAATTCTCTCCACTGAATATCGATTTCGCCACAAAAACGGCGAATGGCGTTGGTTGAACTGTCGAGAAATTGTCTTTCAAAGAGATGCAAAAGGAAAGCCCCTTCAAGTTCTGGGTTCCGTTACTGATATTAGCGATCGCAAACAAGCAGAAATTTCCCTACAATCTCTCAGCAATCGTTTACAACATTTACTTACTTCCAGTCCGGGTGTTATTTATAGTTGTAAATCTCAAGGAAACTATGGAGTCACCTATATTAGTGAAAATGTTCAAACCGTTTTGGGATTTGATGCCGAAACCTTTCTCAATAACCCTCATCACTTCTGGTCTTCTCGCATTCATCCCGAAGATTTAGGCACAATTAACGACGGTATTAAAACCCTTTTTAAAAAAGGAGAAATAACCATTGAATACCGTTTTCTCCACAGCGATCAAACCTATCATTGGATTTACGATCAAGCTCAACTCCTCAAAGATGAACGGGGTCAGCCAACAGAAATTATAGGTTATATTATCGATATTAGCACTCGCAAACGGGCGGAATTAGACTTACAAAAGAAAACCGAACTTCTACAAGCCATCTTCAATCATATCCCGATCATGTTGACCTTTTTTAATTCCGAGGGGCGGATTCAATTTATTAATCGTGAATTGGAGCAAGTTTTGGGTTGGTCTTTTGCCGACTGGCAACAACAGAATCTATTATTAAAATGCTATCCTAATCCCCATGATTATCAACAAGTTCTGGCTCATATGCAAGCGACAAACAGACAATGGAAAGATTTCCAAACTCGAACTGCAACAGGAGAAATTGTAGAAACATCTTGGACAAATATTCGTTTATCCGATGGCAGTCAAATTGGTATCGGACAGGATATTACCGCCAGAAAACAAAATGAAAAACGGTTGCGAGAACAGGCTCAACGGGAACAACTGATTACCCTCGTGACTCAACGCATTCGTCAATCCCTTAATTTAGATGATATTCTAGAAACAACCGTTGCTGAAATTCGACAACTTTTGCAAACAAATCGAGTTTTAATTTATCGTTTTGAACCCGATAAAAGAGGGATTGTGATTGCAGAATCCGTTGATGAATCCTGGTCATCTCTGCGAGGAAAAATCCTTTTTGATGAAGGTTTAGCCAGCGATACTTGCATTAATACCTATACTCAGGGTCGAATTCAAAACACCACAGATATCTATAATAGCGGACTACCAGACTGTTATATTCAACTCCTGGCTGAGTTTCAAGTCAGAGCAAATCTTGTAATTCCGATTCTTCACAGTGAGGAATTATGGGGACTGTTAGTCGCTCAACATTGTTCAGAACCCAGACCTTGGGAAAACGCAGAAATTGAACTTCTCCGTCAACTCGCCGATCAAGTGGCGATCGCAATTTCCCAAAGTGAACTTTATCAATATGCCCAATATCAAGCCCAACGAGAACACGCACTCAACGAAGTCATTCAAGCCATTCGTAACTCTTTAGATTTGAACACCATTTTTTCCACCGCCGTTAACGAAATTGCTGGATTACTTTATGCCGATTGGGTGCATATTTTACAATACTTCCCCGAGCGAAAAGTTTGGTTATATGTGGGCGAATATTGTCGATATCCCAACTTTTTTAAAGCCTTGGGAACCGAAATTTCTGATGAAGATAAACCCTTCGCCGCCCAACTTAAACAACTTGAAATCGTTCAGGTTGCCGATATTAATCAGGTAGAAGATGAAATGAATTCTGCTTATGCTCGTACCTATCCCGGCGCTTGGTTGCTGATTCCTATTTATTGGAAATCTTCCTTTTGGGGAAGTCTAAGTTTGATTAGAAATTCCGAACATTCTGATTGGCAATCTTTTGAAATTGAACTCGCTCGAACCGTCGCCAATCAACTCGCGATCGCCATCCAACAATCTCAACTTTATCAACAATTACAGGAAGTTAATGAAGAACTTCAACATCTCGCCACTCACGATCAACTCACTCAACTTCCCAACCGTCGTTATTTTGATCAATATCTGAATCAAGAATGGCAACGTCTCACCCGAGAAAAAGGTCTTTTGTGTTTAATTCTCTGTGATGTTGACTATTTTAAACGATATAATGATACTTACGGTCATCCCGCAGGAGATGAATGTTTGGCGCAAGTGGCTCAAGCAATTCAACGTGGAATTAAGCGTCCGGCGGATTTAGCCGCTCGCTATGGGGGCGAAGAATTTGTGATGATTTTACCTAATACCAATAGTTTGGGAGCCATTCAAGTTGTAGAAAATATTCAAGCCGATATTTTCCAGCTTCATCTTCCCCATGAAAGTTCATCTGTGAGTTCACAAATTACCCTTAGTTTTGGCATTGCTCAAGCTTATCCAACCACAGTTAGTTCTCCTGAAAATTTAATTAAAAAAGCCGATCTCTCCCTCTATCAAGCCAAAGAAAATGGGCGGAATTGTTATTATCTCAGCAACTAAGTAGGGTGCATCAAATCATTACACGGCTTTCCCCTCTCTAACAAGATTAACCGCTTTGATGCACCATATCCCTAAGATGCGTCACTTCCTCAAGGTTTATTGATTCGAGAATGAACTTAACCTTGTGACGCATCCTACTGTTTATTCCCCCGCTAAGATCTTCTCTAAATCGGGAATATTAACCCAAGTTCCTGTCTCACTCGACTCGTGAGTTAAATCCATTAACAACTGCGAATAAACCCCCTCACGCATTGAGGGAACCAGGGATTTTCCCTGTTCAATTCCGCTTACCCATTGGTTAACAACCCGCACAAACGGCGCTATTCTTCCATCGGGATAAACACGGGGAAACTGCAAATTTTCAGGAATAGAAATTTCCGCTAACGCCTCTCCGTTTTTGCTTCCCCACAGCTTAAAACCATGTACATAATCCTGTTGATTATCACTTCCTAAAATTAGCGTTCCTTCACTTCCATAAACTTCCACCCAGTGTCCGCGTCCTTGATATGTTACCGAACTCAAACTCACCTGACAGGGCGTTCCGTCTGCTAATTCTAAGATTAAACTACAAGTATCATCCGCATCCACAGGCTTTAATTTTCCGCCTTCTGTGGGGTCAGGACGAAAAGGAATAGACGTGCTTAATAAACTACACATTCGATTCACTTTTCCGAACAACCAATCAATATAATCAAACGCATGAGAACCAATAGCCCCCAACGCCCCACCGCCTTTTTCTTTTTGGGCGTACCAATTCCAACTGCGATCAGGATTCGCCCGACTTGAAACCAACCAATCAATTTTAATTAACCGTTTTTCACCCACATAATTTTGACTCAAAAGTTCGGCGAAATGTTGCCAAGCCGGAATAAATCTAAACTCAAAATCCAACGCCGTTACACAGTTGTTTTGTTGGGCGAGTTGATAGAGTTTTTTGGCTTCTTTAACATTCAACGTTGTCGGTTTTTCTAACAATAAATGTTTCTTGGCTTGTAAAACAATCTTCGCCATGTCATAATGTAAAAAAGGCGGCGTTGAAATCGCCACACCCGTCACATCCGGTAAACCAACAATATCTTCAATACTATCAGCCGCATGGGGGATATTATGACTCGATGCCATCGCTTTGGCTTTCTCAATATCCCGATGATAAACCGCCACAACTTCTGTACGCGGATGGTCTTGAAGTCCGGGAATATGAACCTTTTTTCCGAACCCCGTACCGATCACTGCAATTCCGATTTTATTCGTCATTATTCAACTCAAATTCGTCAGTTTTTTAGTGCGATTAAAATTGGATAATTCAAAAAATTATTGCTTAGATTTAGCTCTATTTTCAATCCATTCAATCACCTGTTTTCCTAAATTAACATTATCCAATAAATCCACCTCCCGAATACCCGTTGGACTGGTAACATTGACTTCCGTTAAATAGCCGCCAATCACATCAATTCCTACAAAATATAACCCATCTTCTTTTAATTTTGGTGCCAATTGAACACAAATTTCTCGTTCTCTATCCGTAATTTCCGCTTGGGCAACTCGTCCGCCAACCGCCATATTTCCGCGAAATTCTTTCCCGGTCGGAATGCGATTAACCGCTCCTATCGGTTCTCCATCTAACAAAATAATCCGTTTATCGCCGTCTTTCGCCGCCGGTAAAAAAGTTTGTACCATCACCGGTTCTCGGCCTAATTTTGTGCTAATCTCAATTAAAGAGTTAAAATTGCGATCGCCAGGTTCCAAAAATAAAATTCCTTCACCCGCTTTTCCGCCCAAAGGCTTCAAAACAGCCGCTTCTTTTTTCTCGACAAACTCCCGAATCACCTGTTTATTTTGACTAACAATTGTTTCCGGGATGGCTTCAGTAAATTGTAAAGCGTACATCTTCTCATTCGCCGCCCGCAACCCGTGAGGTGAATTAATCACCAAGGTTTTTGTCGGGTCGATATAATCAAGAATATAAGTCGCATACAAATAAGGAACCGTCACGGGCGGATCGGTTCGCATAAACACCGCATCCATCTCTTCTAAAGCGATTAATTGCGGTTTATCCAACGAAAACCAAAGTTCAGCCGCGATCCAGCGATCGCCTTCTCGTGTCACCGGAGTCAGACGAACCGGAATTAAAGTCGCCCAGGCTTTTCCTTGGGTTACTGTCAGTTGGTGGGTTTCGGTGATCCAGACTTCGTGACCCAAGGCTTGGGCGGCTTCCATGATCGCCACACTACTATCATGGCCGGGGTTCAGCTTTTCTATCGGGTCTATGATGAATGCAAATTTCATCGGATTTTAGGGGTATTGGTGAAGGAGCAACAATCAAGCCGCATTGTTTATCCTAGCGCGATTGCTGACACCTTCACACAATTGTTATCCCAAAAGTTAGGCTAACATCGGATCGAGCTTTCCTTGGGCGTCTAACGCATGGATATCGTCACAACCGCCAACGTGTTGATCGTTTATAAAAATTTGCGGGACGGAACGGCGACCATTTGCGCGTTCGGCCATCTTGTCTCGCGCTTCTTCATCCCCATCGATCACGTACTCGGTGAAGTCTACGCCTTTCTTTTTGAGGAGTGATTTCGCCCGGAGACAGAAAGGACAGGAACTCCAAGTATAGATTTCTACTTGAGCGGCCATAATATTGTGAATTTGTGAGTAACCTTTCCTAATTTTAATCCCAAAGCGCGATCGCATTCAACCGATCTGAGGGAACAGGCAAGAGTCAGAAGTCGTGAGGTCAGAAGTCGTGAGGTCAGAAGTGATGAATTATGAATTATGAATTATGAATTTTCCCTGATCCGGTGTTCCCTAAAAACTGGTCACTGTTCACTGTTCACTGTTCACTGTTTAGATCACCTGACGTTCATTTAAAGGTTGAACCGGTCTAGCATTTACATTGTAAACCGAGCGAAAATATTCAATCTGTTCCTCTGAAACTTCAATCGGTTTTTCAAATACGATCCAGTTTACCCCTTCACTACAGGGCGGTGTGGTTAACGAACCGGTGTAATTGAAATAAACTTGTTCTTGAGGAGGTAACGCGCTGGCATTAATTGCCACTCCACTAACGGGATTTTCTCGTGTTTCTTCCGGTACATGAGGCCATATACTGGAAATAAACCGATTGTTTGTTCCTTCTTCCATCAAAATTCCAATGACTGCTAATTCACCATCGGAACTTTGATGAACCAGATGAACTTCCATCGGATAAGATTTTCCATTTAACTGATGTTCGCTGGGCGAATGAAAGTGAAATTGCTTCAATTCATACTGTTTGTTATCAACTTTAATTGTACTTCCTGATTCATACTCGACCTGAACGGTGTGACCTATATTAACCACTCTTAGCGGCGTATAATCGTAACTAAATTCTATTTTGGGTTTCGGTGTTAAAGCTTCGGTGTCAATATTAATTGGAGATTGTTGCAGTCCGGTTTCACAAAGCGCAAAGTCTTCCTTTAACTCTCCCCAATTTTCCGGCCCAATTTCACCTTTATAGCCCCATTCGCCCATTTCTGGCTGACTGTTTGAACAAGCAACGGGAATAATTAGCACGGTAAAAAAGAAGATGAGAAAATACCTCATCCAACCTTTAATTCTGTTCATTTGAGGCTGTCTGTTAGTAAAGTTCGTATTTCAGTAAAGTGCAAGCAATCGTTCCATTGTAAACGGGAAGACGTTGCGCCGTTCTCAGTCCGACTTGCTTGGCTAGGGCTTTATTTCCAGTTAGGATGAATGCAGTCCACCCTTTGAAACGTTGCTTGAAAATATCTCCAAGCTGTTGATATAAATTTCCCAACGTTTTCACATCACCTAACCGTTCTCCATAGGGAGGATTGCAGATAATTATACCTTGATCTGCCGGCGGTTCGAGGTGAAATAATGTTGTTTGGGTCAGACGAATTTGATCTTCGACTCCACACTGTTGAGCATTATAACGCGCTTGAGCTAAGATTTCCCCATCGCGATCGCATCCGGCTACAATTGCCTTTAACTCGGATAATTGACTCTTTTCCGCTTCTTGATACAGCGAGTCCCACAAGTCCCCATCAAAATCTTGCCATCTCATAAACCCAAACGTTTCTCGAAACAGCCCCGGCGCCACGTTTAAGCCCTTCAACGCCGCTTCTAGGGGTAATGTTCCAGAACCGCACATCGGGTCTAAAAAGGGCAAATTTGGCTGCCATTGCGCCATTTCTAGCAACGCTGCGGCTAGAGTTTCCTTCAGGGGTGCTTTCCCCACCGCCGGCCGGTATCCCCGTCGATGTAAACTCTGACCCGAACTATCTAAACTCAGAATTCCCCGCTCTTGGTCAATGTGGAGATTAATCACAATATCGGGATCTTCGGTGTCAATGCTTGAACGTTCGCCCCACTGTTGACGTTGCTGATCGACTATTGCATTCTTGACCTGCAAGGCGCTAAAATGAGTGTGATTGAGCGAACGATTTCGACCCGTGCAGTGAACCGCAAACGTCTGATCGGGTTGAATATATTGTTCCCAAGAAATGCTTTGAGCCGCTTTGTAGAGTTGTTCGGCATCGGAACAAGAAAATTTATGAATCGGAACCAACACCCGGAAAATCGTCCTCGACCACAAATTCACCCGATAAAGCAATTCGCGATCGCCTTCAAAATGCACTCCAGTATAATCTGGACGCACCGCCAAAGCACCTAAGCTTTCCAACTCCTGGGCTGCAATTAACTCTAAACTTCGGGCAACTTTGGCAAAATATTCGCTCATCAAGTTCTCAGATTGATCGAGAGGGAACACACAACTAAACCAGAATACCCCAGATTGACCTTTACCCCGCTCGACTTGAAAAGACTAAAGCGGTCAGATGCACCGACCGCATCGAAAATCCTCACACCACACACACAGGAATGACATACAAATTCAGCAGAGACGTCGTTTGTTGTTTTCAGAAAGGACACCGACGACTGGCCGTGTTTCGTCTCGGTGTCCTCACTGGTTCGCTCCTCACACGCTTGTAACTGTATCCAAACCATTATCCTTTTGTCAATACTCTCATCAGGATTTTTTCCGAAATTTTCCTAAAACCCCTCTAGGATAACGGTTTGAGTTTTAGAGAACTTCGGGAAAGGGAATGGGGAGTTGGGAGTAAGAAGTCAGAAGTCAGAAGTCTGAAGTCTGAATTGCCTCTTTCCCTTTCCCCTTCCCCCTTTCCCCTTCCCCCTTTCCCCTTCCCTGGTGACTGGTGACTGTCAACCCCGACTTCTGCTATTGGCTAAAATGGCGTGTAGGTCACAGAAAAATAAACCCCGGCTTCTTGTAAAGAATTTTCGTCTCGATCATCAACTTCATTGAACGGAATGCCATAATCAATTCGAGCATTAAACCGATCTCCTAAACGCAATTGTAAACCCAATCCCGCCCCGGCAATGGTATCATTTTCTTGGCTGGCTTCTTCCTCAACATTCCAACCCCGACCCAAATCAAAAAACGGCACAATTTGTAAAACATTTCCTTCCCCAAACCGAGCGATGGGAAACAAAACCTCAGCCGAGAAAAATACACCATTATCCGTTAATAAAACATCCTGACGATAGCCACGAACACTTTGATAACCGCCCAACGGAAACTGTTCTAACGGAACCAACGCTCTCGTTGATAATTGTATATCCGATCGCACCACTAACAACGTATCTGGGGCTAATAATCGCACATATTGACCCTGACCTCGCCAATTAAAAAATCGACTATCGGGCGGTTGATCATTAATAGTCGCATCAAACGCACCCACTCCTAAGCTAAATTGCGATCGCACCGCAAACACCGATCGCGAAGTTCTTTGAGTGTATTCTTGAAACAAACGAATCGCTGAAATTTTCGTACTTCCATCTTCTTCGGCGCCCACAGAAAGCGGTTCTTCTTCTCCTAAAATCGTCGTTTGGCTATTTTCTCGCGATAGGGTTAAACCAACCGCAATATCTCGAATAGGAGTTTGATAAATCGGTTGACGAATCGTTAAACCAAAGCGATCCGAATCTCCCGTAATATCGAGGCGATCAAAGGGTTCTTCAATCACTTCTGAATTGGTGCCATAATAATCAAAACGAATTGTACCATTGCGGGCATTAATGGGAAAAGTGTAGTTAATATCATAGCGATCGCTACCATCAGTATTCGTATAAGCCGTATTAATGCGATCGCCAAAGCCCAACAAATTCAAATGAGTGACACTCAAACCCCGACGAAAAGTTCCCACACTGGGAATGCGACCATTATCAGCAATTAAGTCTAAACTAAACGGATCAGCAGGCGTTACTGTTACCGTTAAAACGCTTAATTCTGGACGGGAACCCGCAGCCAATTCCGCCGAAATATTTTCAATTAATGGGTCGAGTTGTAACAGTTGTAAAGCGGTCAATAAACGGTTAACATTTAAAGGGGTTTTCGTCGCAACCGCGATCCGACTGCGAACATAACTGGGTCTTAAACGTCCGGTTCCGGTGACATTAATTTCTTCTAAACCGCCTTCAAGCAATCGAATTGTGATTACCCCATCTGTCAGATTTTGACCGGCTGGAATAATCGCCCCAGAGTTAACAAAACCCGACTCAGTATAAAATTGAGTAACCGCAGCTTCGGCTTGTAAAAGTTCAGCAAAAGTAATCTCGCGACCGACAAATTCAGCCGTAATTTCCGCTAATTCTGCATCAGTATAAGCGGTATTTCCAATAAACTCAAACCGTTCAATAATAATGGCATCTGGAGTACCGGGAAGTTCTTCTTCTGGAGTCGGAGGAACAACGGGCGGTTCGACCTCCAAAGGAGGGGGAGGAGAAGGTTGAGGAATGGGGATCGGGGTGGGAAGGGGTTCGGGGGGGTTAATGGGCTGAGGAATTTGAGCTAAAGTTAGTGCCGGAGTTCCTATCAACATTAACAGGGATAATTTCAATCCCAGCAGGGGTAGTTTTGCAAACTGCATATACTCAATGATTTTATTATTTAAGATCAAGAATACGTCAGTTTGACAACCGATGCAAAGCATTTTATTTGAAGAATTTTGACTTCAACTTCAGTAGAGAGTTCCGGGTTTTTACTCCTAATTTTGTTTCAACTTTTTTCAGTACAATTTTTCTAAAATTTTTCGGGGGAACGGGGCTGGGGAGGTCGGGGCAAGGGTCGATTGTGGACAGTTTGCAGTTGCTTAATGGCAATAATTAAACGCTTGAGGTGAGGCTTGATGATGTCTTGGTGTTCTTGAGAGAGTTGATTAAGTTGGGCTTGCAGTTGTCCGAGATCAACGTCCGGTTTGTAGGGGGGAATGGGTTGTCCTTTTTGCAGGGCGGCGATCGCTTGTTGAATTTCACGGACTTGTGCATTCACGCCCTGCAAATCCTGTTGAGTGGTGGCAATTTCTTGATGCAATTGTTCTCGCATTTCTTCTAGGGCGGTCGAAATGTTATCCTGTATAGAAGAAACATTTTCAGTTAAAATGGCGACCTGCTTTGCCCGATAGCTGGTTGTCAGGGAGTCTTGATCGGGAAGTTCTTCTTGTTTCTGTCGCAGGGCGGCGATCTCAGTGGTTAGCTGTTGTCGGATCAGCCAAATTGCGCGGACTGCATTGCTTTCAAGCTGGTGCATGGACTGTTGCATTTGGGCAACTTCTTGCTGAGACCGTTGCACTTGCTGTTCGACTCGGTAGCGGTTGGCAACATTGAGCGAGAGTGCTACCGTTAAAGGAGCTACACCGTAGAACGCTTGACCGGAGAGGGCAACCACGACCGAACCAACAGCAGAACTCACTAAAGAAATGTATTCTGCCAGTTCTAACCAGTGTCGTTGTTTGAGTTTCTGCACAACTGCACCTGAGGAATTAGAATGAGAGGGGGGCATAGCCGGATCGGAGATGGGATGCGATCGCCGTTGATCGCGGTGGGAGAGTTCAGGAAACATTGTCTTGATCTTGGTAGGTAGAGGACGATAGGCGGTGGGGTCGATGCCGAAAAAGATGCTGTCTCTAACCTAGTTTAATTTGCCGGGGATGTCTATGTCTAAAATCGATACGGAACGTTAAAATAGAAATTTCGTCATCGTTGGAGTTGGCAGTCTTGATCGTCAACTCCAACATGAGTTAAATTATTGTGTACCCTAATTACACTCGCCGAATGAAACCTGAAAATCCCAGTTTTTTTGAGAAAATCCGACCCCTTTTAAGTATCACAACCTTTGTGCTTTTGGTGATTGGAGTCGGCTTTTTAACGGTCAATTTTATTGTCGCTTTGATCTCCAAATTCAGCTAAGGTCTACCTCAGTGTAAGAACTTACGCACTTGGTATTCATAACTGTTGACAATCGGCATTTTTAAGTCTCCCATCTGCCGATCTAAGGCATCAATTTCTTCTTGAGGAATAGATTTCCACTGTTGGCGAGTTTCCCAACGAATCACCAAGACGATTTCTTCTTTTTGCGGATCGATCCAAGTTTCTTTTCCGATAAAACCGGGATATTTTTTGAGTCCCTGCGTCCAAACTTCTTCATCTCGCTCCAGAAAAGCTTCCCATTTTTCCCGAGGAACTTTCAACTGTAACCATTCAATAACCATTTTCATACTGCATCTAAAAAACCTCGGGAAATTGATTTGAGTTTCCCCATGTAATGCCAATCCGTTCCCGAGTTTAACGATTCTGCAAAAATTGTCCGGCTAACCGCATCGCATCAGCGACATCGACATCCCCATCTCGATCGGCATCTAAAAAGCTATTAAGTACCGAATTTGAACCCTGTTGAGGATTTTGAGTGGAAGTCCCTGTTTTTAACAGCTTCAACACCAAAGGAACTAAACTGGGTAATAGACTTTGAATCAGAGCGCTATCCATTCCGGTACGGCTAGAAATGGCCTCGGCGACTTGCGCCTGTTGTTGCGGGGAAAACAGAGAAGTCACCGCTTGGGGATTTGTACCCGTGCCGCTATACTGATTCACAAAAGCTTGCACAGACTCATTTCCCTGGTTCGTGCGCTTCTGTTGCAACGCAGAACGGACATAGCCCCCTAAAACCGATAACGCCGCTTCCGTCGTCTGGGAGGAAACGCCCTGATGATTACTAAGCTGCTGTACGGTACTCAAAATGTCACCAAGCTGAGAATTACTCGCCTCTCGGTTCGGATCGCTCAAAGCACCAACAATTTGATCAAACAGTCCCATAAGATTAAAAGGGAATTGACAGAATTAACAATAGTTTACCCTATTCGCTCCGGCAATTAAACCATAGGTTTGCTAAAATTTGTTTTCGGTCGAGAAGACTTGGCGATCGATTGACTCCATCCCCTGATCCTGTTCTTCTCCATCCGGGTTTTCTCGGTCTGCTGCGGAAAGCTTTGTCGTTGTACCGTTTTTGAGTACCATTGCGATCGTCGGTATATTTGTCTGAACTGACTTAAAATTGAAATAAATCTTTCAAGCTGATTGCAACCTCACGGATGTCTGTAAGCGCCAAAACTCACAACCCTTCTGCTAGTAGCCCGACTGGAGTGGGGCTAAAACTGTCGTTATTCCATCGTCTGGGTATCCGACAAAAAATCGGCTTGGGCTATACTCTGGTGATTGGAATTGCGATGTTAGGTGCAATCACAAGCTTTATTGTTGAAGGATACTACAAAGGAAAACTCAAAGATCAGTTTCCCATCGATCAAGAAAAAGCCCAAGTTCTAACTCGGATTAATCATCAGGTCTTTGAACTCAAATCCAACCAGGAAGAATTGGTCGGATTAATCAAGCAACCCTCGTCCATTTCCGGAGATATTTCGGCTATTCGTTCGGGTATTTTTGAAATTAACCGTCAACTTCAGCAGCTAAAATTTGTTCCTAAAACTGACAATACAGAAGTTCAAAACGACTATTTAAAACTTCAAGATTTATCCCAAAAATATACGGAAACTATCCAGATTTACAGTCAACAACTCGAACAAATTTTGCAGACAATCGAACGGGGAAGAAGCGCACCCCAGACTCAACAAAGGCTACAAAATGCTTTGATTCAGTTTGGTCGCAGTTCCGAAGCTCAAAACTTATATAATTTATCAACAGAATCAATCGGCCTCGCGGTCAGTTTAGAAAATCGGGTCACTTTGGGATTAAAAGCCAGTGAAAAAGCGGAACTTCTCGGCAATCAAATTCTCTTTTTTAGTCTGCTGATCTCGGCTTTTCTCGGGTTGGTTTTAGCGGTTTATATTAGTTGGCTGATTGCTCATCCCATAGAATCTATGATTAAGGTAGCCAATCAAGTGGGTGAAGAATCGGACTTTGCCATTCAAATTCCTGTCACCACAGAAGATGAAATTGGAGAACTCACCAACGCTTTAAATCAGCTCATTCAAAGAGTTGCAGAATACACCGAAGAACTGGAAAAAGCCAAATTTTTAGCCGAATCTGCCAACCGTTCTAAGAGTGTTTTTCTGGCGAACATGAGTCACGAACTTCGCACCCCTTTGAATGCAATTATTGGTTATAGTGAAATGCTCCATGATGAAGCAGAGGATCTCGGCTATGATGATTTTATCCCCGATTTAGAAAAAATTCAAACGGCCGGAAAACATCTTCGAGATATGATTAGTGATATTCTCGATATTTCTAAAATTGAAGCGGGTCATGTGACGCTTTATCTAGAAGATTTTGTCGTTGAAGAACAGTTGCTTAAAGATGTGGTCACAACCGCAAAACCTTTGGCTGAGAAAAATGGAAATACTATTAAAATAGAAGTTAAAAATGAGATTGGTCGGATGTATGCCGATCTCCCCAAAGTCCGACAAATTCTTCTAAACTTGCTGAGTAATGCTTGTAAATTTACTCACGATGGGGAAATTACCATTTGCGTTAAGCGAGTCAAAACTAAACCCTCCACTCGCAGAACCTCCTCTTCTAGCAAAAGTCGTTTTGGGGGAAGTCAAATGCAACAATATCTGATTTTTCAGGTGAAAGATACCGGAATTGGAATGAGTGAAGAACAACAAAAAGTGATTTTTCAAGCCTTTACTCAAGCTGATGCTTCCACTACTAAACGCTTTGGCGGAACGGGATTAGGATTGGCTATAAGTCAACGCTTGTGTGAAATTCTTGGCGGTGGAATTACCGTTGAAAGTGAGGAAGGAAAAGGTTCAACCTTTACCGTTTGGCTACCCGTTCATGTGAAAGCATAACCTGAAAATAAGTCGGAGACGCTTAACAGAGGACTGCGGTGATCCGTACCCCGGAGGGGAGGGAGATTGTACAGAATGGTGATTCAAGGTAAGCTAAAGTTTAAGAGTCCTCAAGTGAGTCAATTTCTTGGCAATTCCTTTTCTATCTCTATACTCTAAACTGGAAGTCAGACCTTCGGAAACAACATTAATGATTTTCTCGCTAAACTTCACCGCTATAAATGATCTCAAATAGACTTTTTTAGTCATTAACAATTGAGTTTATACATTCAAAAAAAGGAGAATAACATCAATGCAACCAACCGATCCGAGTAAATTTACCGAAAAATCTTGGGAAGCTTTAGCCCGCACTCCAGATCTCGTTAAACAAGCCCAACAACAACAGCTTGAAAGCGAACATTTGATGAAATCCTTACTCGAACAAGAAGGACTCGCCAGCAGCTTATTGAGTAAAGCAGGCGTCTCAGTTCCTCAATTTCGAGAGCGAGTTGATGCTTTTATTAACCGTCAACCCCAAGTCACAGGGAGCAGCACAAATATTTATTTAGGTCGCAGTTTAGACCTCTTACTCGATAACGCCGAAGCCTACCGCAAAGAGTACACCGATGAATATATTTCCATCGAACATTTGCTCTTAGCCTACACCAAAGACGATCGCTTTGGCAAGTCTCTGTATCAAGAATTTAAACTAGATGAAGCTAAACTCAAACAAACCATTACTCAAGTCCGAGGAAATCAAAAAGTGACCGACCAAAACCCAGAAGGCAAATATCAATCCCTCGAAAAATACGGCCGAGATCTCACCGAAGCCGCCCGGAAAGGAAAACTCGATCCGGTGATTGGACGCGATGATGAAATTCGTCGCACCATCCAAATTTTAAGCCGTAGAACTAAAAATAATCCCGTATTAATTGGAGAACCCGGAGTTGGAAAAACCGCGATCGCCGAAGGACTCGCCCAACGAATTGTTGCCGGAGATGTTCCCCAATCTCTTAAAGATCGTCAACTAATTGCACTCGATATGGGGGCGTTAATTGCCGGGGCAAAATTTAGAGGAGAATTTGAAGAACGTCTCAAAGCAGTTCTCAAAGAAGTTACCGAATCCGAAGGGAAAATCATCCTATTTATTGATGAAATTCACACCGTTGTTGGGGCGGGTGCAACCCAAGGAGCGATGGATGCTGGGAACTTATTAAAACCTATGTTAGCCCGGGGAGAATTGCGGTGTATTGGGGCAACAACTTTAGATGAATATCGCAAATATATCGAAAAAGATGCCGCGTTAGAACGACGGTTTCAACAGGTCTATGTCGATCAGCCCAATGTTGCCGATACCATCTCTATTTTGCGGGGGTTAAAAGAACGCTATGAAGTGCATCATGGGGTGAAAATTTCTGACAGTGCCTTAGTGGCTGCGGCAACCCTTTCTACTCGTTATATTAGCGATCGCTTTTTACCCGATAAAGCCATTGATTTAGTCGATGAAGCCGCAGCCAAACTCAAAATGGAGATTACCTCCAAACCGGAAGAACTTGATGAAATTGACCGCAAAATTCTCCAACTGGAAATGGAACGGTTATCGCTGCGAAAAGAAAGCGATCCGGCTTCACTGGAACGGTTAGAAAAGCTGGAAAAAGATCTCGCCGATTTAAAAGAAGAACAACACGCCCTCAACGCCCAATGGGATGCGGAAAAAAATGTCATTACTCATATTCAGTCGATCAAAGAAGAAATTGATCGGGTGAATATTGAAATTCAACAAGCAGAACGCAATTATGATCTCAACCGGGCGGCCGAGTTGAAATATGGCAAATTATCCGGGTTACAAAAGCAGTTACAAGCCGTAGAAAGCGAACTGGAAGCAACTCAAACCAGTGGCAAAACTCTACTGCGAGAAGAAGTGACCGAAGCCGATATTGCTGAAATTATTTCTAAGTGGACGGGAATTCCTATTAGTAAATTGGTGGAGTCCGAGAAAGAAAAACTTCTCAACCTCGAAAATGAATTGCATCAGCGAGTGGTCGGACAGGAAGAAGCGGTAACAGCCGTTGCCGAGGCCATTCAGCGATCGCGGGCCGGGTTGGCCGACCCAAAACGTCCGGTGGCCAGCTTTATTTTCCTCGGGCCGACGGGTGTCGGAAAAACCGAACTCGCCAAGGCGTTGGCGGCTTATCTGTTTGATACCGAAGAGGCGATGGTTCGGATAGATATGTCCGAATACATGGAAAAACACGCCGTTTCCCGGTTAATTGGGGCGCCTCCGGGATATGTGGGGTATGATGAGGGCGGTCAGCTAACAGAAGCCATTCGTCGTCGTCCCTATGCGGTGATTTTGTTTGACGAAATTGAGAAAGCCCATCCCGATGTGTTTAATGTGATGTTGCAAATTCTTGATGATGGTCGGGTTACGGATGCCCAAGGTCACACCGTTGATTTTAAAAATAGTGTGATCATTATGACCAGTAATATCGGATCTCAGTATATTCTCGATATTGCCGGAGATGATTCTCGCTACGATGAAATGCGAAGTCGGGTGATGGATGCCATGCGGACCAGTTTCCGACCGGAGTTCCTCAACCGGATTGATGAGATTATTATCTTTCATCCCCTGCAACGTCAACAACTGCGACAAATTGTTCAGCTACAGGTTGAACATTTGCGCGATCGCTTGGCCGATCGTAAAATGTCATTAAAATTATCCGATGCGGCCGTTGACTTTTTGGCAGAAGTGGGGTTTGATCCGGTTTATGGTGCGCGTCCGTTGAAACGGGCGATCCAGCGAGAGTTGGAAACCCAGATCGCCAAAGGGATTTTGCGGGGAGAATTCAACGATGGCGATACAATTTTTGTCGATGTTGAGAATGAACGGTTGACCTTTAAGCGACTTCCTCCGGTTCAGTTGTTGAAAGTGTAGTAGGTCAGGAGTCAGGAGTCACCGAGTCAGGAGACAGGAGACACCGAGTCAGGAGTCAGGAGACACCGAGGACCGAGGACCGAGGACCGAAGACCGAAGACCGAAGGCTGTTAAATCAACCGATTGAATTATCTCTATGAGATCTTGAGGGGGTACGGTACGCCGTACCCTAACTCTTTAGGTCAGGAGAATGGTAGAGTTAGTTGTCAAAAGTTGGATTTTTAGATCAAATAGAAGAAGAGTCAGCAAAGTTTGAAAAAAATATAGAGAATAGTCATCTATCTAGAAGCAGAAAAGCTATAATCATTTTACACAGTACAGAGTCGAATTCTCTACACTTAGACATATAACAAAATAGAGTTTTTTCTAATCATAAAAAGTGTTTTTTGTCAACCGATAATATGACAGTTAATGAACTGCCATAAGAGAAAACACGGAAAAGGACAAACAGCAGTTATACCTGTAAGTGATCTCACTGAAAAAATCAGTGAACTTAACACCTAGCCTAGTTGGCGTTATGGGGGAATTGTGCAGATTGATAGGTGGAGTTGCCAAATTGCAGAGTTTTTCGGCTAACCCAAAGCCGAACTGTAGAAATAAAGCTGAAGTATTCAATTGCCAAAAGAGGACGGTAAGAATTAAGCTGATTCCTCAAGTCAAATCTAGAAGTTTGATTCCTTGAAATCGTCCAAATCAAAATTTAAAAGGGAAGAAAATTTTCGCCCGAGGCAATCCCACCAAACTCCAAATAAATTTGCACGATCTCTTCTCAATCAACCAAGTTCAGTTAGACTATATTTTTAAACTTTGTCTGACTCTACTTGAGTTTATATATTCTTCAAAGCCTAGAAACTCAAAGCCAAATCACCAACTTATCCATACTTTTAGTGAATCCTCCGCAATTTTTTCAACGAGGATAATTAGTCTGGAATGTCGTTTTTTGAAAAATAAGTGAAATCATGTTTTCTACTTCCAACAATACCCAAACTTCCTGCTCTACAATTTCGCGTAAACTTTTGAAAAAACCGGAATTTTCTCAAATTAAAACCAAGGTTCTTGTTGTTATTGATGCCCAAGTCAAAGACGCTGAAAAGCTAATCAAAGGCGTTGTATCCGGAACAGAAGTAATTCTCCTCGACTCCAGCCGAGACGGGGTGAGACAAATCACTGAGGCGCTGAGAGAATATACAAAACTCTCAGAAATTCATCTGATTTCTCACGGTTCACCGGGCTGTTTACAACTGGGTAATACTCAACTAAACCTCGACACCCTCCAACTCTACGGGGGCGAACTGCAAACTTGGTCTGCAACGAGGTTAATGCTGTATGGTTGTAACGTTGCAGCGGTCGATGCAGGCGTTGAATTTATTGAAAAACTGCATCAATTAACGGGAGCAGAAATAGCCGCTTCCGCCAACAAAACCGGTTATTCGGGTTTGGGCGGAGACTGGAAATTAGAAGTCAAAACCGATGAATTTGAAGTCTCATTAGCTCTGACTTCAGAAACAATAGAAAGTTATCGCTTTGCTTTTCCTTTAGCGATTGAGAATCTAACAGTTGAGAGAGTCTCACCAGACAATGATAACGGCAGTGTTAATTATGTCGCTCCCGATATTAGAACAGGCGTTCCCGAAGGAACAGAAATACAATATAACTTTCAACAAGGAGATAACAATCTTCTCGTCGTTAGAAGTTTTAACTCAGGGCAAGAAGAATTTCTAGCAGGCCAAATCCTCAACGACTTTGAGTTAAGGCGAACTGACAATGAGAATGTTCAAGGTAGACGTCAACTGCTTTGGTTTGAGCGAGAGAGTCAAACCGATAGCGAACTCAACCTGCGACCCCCTTTTCCCCAGATGTTGGCGGATAATCCCGATGATAGTCTGATGGAAGTCGCCTTGTTTGATGATGTGATCAATATTGGTACTGATAATATTTTTGCCAATACCACCACCCTAGACGATCAAAACATCAACAACATTGAGCGAGTTGACTATATCTCCACAGATGGTTTACAAGCTCCAGGGGAAAATTTAGATGAAGTGGGTTTTCTCATCCTAGAGCGGGGAGGTAACGATGCGTTTAAAATCGCACCCATTTTAGGACTGGACGCACAGACGGGTCTTCCGACTGAATTTGGCAATTTAATTGAAATTGGAGCGGATCTCTGGGGTGTCGATGAGTCCATCACCCTCGATACATCTGTTTTGCGGGCTGACGAGCCGGATGAAGAACGCCTTCAGCGCAGAATCAATATTGATGGTCAAAATGTCGGTGGGATTTACATTAGTTTTAGCGATCTCGGTATTGAAGCGGGTGAGCAATTTAATGGATATGCCTTGTTTGCACCAGATGTTGACCAGACTGATGACTTGGTAGACTTCGAGAGTTTTCCGACAAATACACCTGAACTACCCAACCAAAACGGAGGCGGAGGATTAGACCTCATTGCAGGTGGAGTCGTTTATGGTCGGACTTTCATCAACATTAACGATGTCACCGTGATCGAAGGCGAACAAGCTCAATTTACCGTTAACATCCCTGCGGCGCTCGATACAGATCTCACTGTAGAATATGCCACCAGCGACAGCGATTTAGAGGGTACGGCGACGGCGACGGCGGGAGAGGATTACACGCCGCCAGTCACAAACTCCTTTACCATTCCCGCCGGAGAAACTGAAGTTACGGTTCCCATAGACACCTTAGTTGATAACATCACAGAACCAGACGAACAGTTTCGGGTGACTCTTTCTAACCCCAGTCGAGGCTTCATCATCGATCGCGAAGGAATTGGTACAATTGTTGATGCTAGCGTACCGACGACAACCGTTAGCGGAAACGTCTTTAGAGATACCAACGGCGACGACAGTCTCAGCCCGGATGAACCCGGTTTGGGAGGAATTGAAGTTGGCTTATTAATTGATACTCCAGCCGATATTGATGATGTGTATGCTACCGTTGAAACCAATCCTGATGGTAGCTACCAATTTGATGATGTTGTTCCCGGCGAATACATTGTTGAAGTCAATGCCAGTGACGAAGATGTTCCCGCAGGCGGCATTTTAGGAACAGAAAATAACCTTCCGGTTACGGTTAATGGCGAGCAACCTATTAACGGAATTAACTTTGGGTTCGATATAACCGCCGAAAATACCGCACCTGTTGCCCAACCGGATACCGCAGAAACCGCAGCAGGCGAACCGGTTAGCGTTAATGTTCTCGAAAATGATACGGACTCAGACGGTAACATTGACCCAACCACAGTAGACCTCAACCCCGACAGTCCCGAACAAGAAACCACTCGGGAAGTTCCGGACGTTGGTACCTACACCGTCGATGATACAGGGGTTGTTACCTTTGAACCCGTACCTGAGTTTACCGGACCCTCAACCATCAACTACACCGTCACCGATGACGAAGGTGCAGTTTCCGAACCGACCGCAATTAATGTTACCGTTAATCCCCCTGCAAACGTTCCGCCGAATGCGGTTCCAGACGAAGGGGTAACAACAGCAGGCGAACCTGTTAGCCTGAATGTACTCGAAAACGATAATGATCCGGTTGGTAATATTGACCCGACAACGGTAGACCTCAACCCCGACACACCCGAACGAGAAACCACTCGCGAAGTTCCGGGCGTTGGGACCTACACCGTCGATGATACAGGGGTTGTCACCTTTACTCCTCAACCCGGCTTTACCGGAGACTCCACCATCAACTACACCGTACAAGATGAGGAAGGTCAACCTTCACAACCGACAGCAATTAATGTTACCGTTAATCCCCCGGCAAATGTCGCGCCTGATGCCGTTGATGACAACAGTGCTACAACTGCCTTTGAAACCCCTGTTACCCTGAACGTTTTGGAAAATGATACCGACCCTCAGGGCGATCCGTTAACCATTACCGAGATCCAAGAAGAGACGGCTAATGGCGGTACTGTGGTCATTGATAATGGTCAGTTGATCTATACACCGCCTGAGGATTTTTCAGGAGAAGACCAGTTTACCTACACCGTTAGTGATGGTGAAAACACAGATACAGCTACCGTTACCGTCACCGTTGAACCCCCTGCAAACCTGCCTCCGGATGCAGTCAATGACAGCGCTACAACTGCCTTTGAAACCCCTGTTACCCTCAACGTTTTGGAAAATGATACCGACCCCGAAGGTGATCCGTTAACCATCGCCGATATCCAACAAGATACTGATAATGGCGGTACTGTGGTGATTGATAATGGTCAGTTGATCTATACACCGCCTGCGGGTTTCTCTGGAGAAGACCAGTTTACCTATACCGTTAGTGATGGTGAAAACATCGATACGGCGACCGTTAGCCTCACCGTTGAACCCTCTACAAACGTTCCGCCAACTGCGGTTCCAGACGAAGGGGTGACAACAGCAGGCGAACCTGTTAGCCTTGATGTACTCGAAAACGATAATGATCCGGTTGGTAATATTGACCCAACCACAGTAGACCTCAACCCCGATACTCCCGAACAAGAAACCACTCGGGAAATTCCAGGAGAGGGTACCTACACCGTAGACGACAACGGCGTTGTTACCTTTGCTCCTCAACCGGGGTTTACCGGAACCTCCACCATCAACTACACCGTACAAGATGAAGAAGGTCAACCTTCCCAACCGACAGCAATTAATGTTACCGTTAATCCGCCTGCAAACGTTGCGCCGACAGCAACCGACGAAAACGTTAATACTCCCTTTGAAACTGCGGTAACATTCAATCTGGCGGATAATGTTAGCGATCCGGATGGAAACCTTGACCTCAGCACGATTGACTTACAACCGACAACACCCGAAATAGACCAACAGGTTGTTTTACCGGAAGGAACATTAACTGTCAACGATCAAGCTGAAGCCACCTTTGAACCCGTTGCTGACTTTAGCGGTACTGCAACCGTTCCCTATACCGTCGCCGATGATTTAGAAGCCGTTTCTGCACCTGCTAATATCTTAGTGACAGTCAGCCCCGACGCTAACCAACCCCCCACCGCCGAGGATGTTCAGAGTTCCTCTATTGTCAACGTTAGCGACCCCATTGGTCTACCGTTATCTACGGCGAACTTTGCTGACCCCGACGGCACTGTACAAACCATCAGCTTTACATTACCCGATGCCTCACAAGGTCTGCTGTTGTTGGATGGCACTCCGGTAACTGAACCCTCACAGGTGCAACGCTTAACCCCCGATCAACTCGATAATCTCACTTTCCGTCCGAGTGTGGGGTTTGTCGGAAATGCGTCTTTTAATTATCGGGTAACAGACGATGATGGCGCAACTTCTAATGCCGCGAACGTTACGGTTCCGGTTGTCTCCCTTTCCGTTCCTAATGTTCCCCCAACTCAACCTGAACCCCCAACTCAGCCTGAACCGCCAACTCAGCCTGAACCTCCGACAGAACCCTCGGAGAACCTACCCCCACAAGCCGATAATGAGACAGAAACCATTATTAATGATGGGACTCCTTCTGTTATCCCGACCTTAACGGCGACAGACCCCGATGGTAGCATTGACTTCTACACCATCACCAATTTACCTCCCAACGGCACACTGTTCATTAACGGTGAAGAAGCCAGTCCCGAACAAGTTGAACAGCTTACTCCTTCTCAAGCCGGACAGCTTACCTTTGAACCCGAACCCGATTTTACCGGTGATGTCAGTTTCACTTATACGGCGACCGATAATGACGGGGTTGTTTCTAATGAAGCGCTGGTTCGACTTAATGTAGAAGATGACGATTCTATTCCTCGGGGTGAACCCATCGATGATGGCGGTTGTGACTGTCCTCCCTTACCTGATTTTGGTGCCGTTGCTGTTCCTCTACCCGAACGTCTCGGTTTGACTCCTCAGCAGGCGTCGGAGTCCAATAATATTATTCGCGGTACAAACCAGAGTGATACCTTACCGGGAACCCCCACCAGTGATGTTGTACTCACCTTTAACGGAGATGATATGGTCGCAGCCTTTAACGGCAGTGATACCGTTTATGGGGGTGTTGATAATGACCTCTACTTTGGCGATGATGGTAACGATTATCTCCTCGGATCTGAGGGTAATGACACCATTATCAGCAGTAACGGCGTTGGAGATTTAGCAGCGACCGCCAACTCCGAAAACAATGATTCTGTCTACGGTCATCAAAGCAGTGATTTACTCCAAGGTGGTCCCGGGTCGGACATGATCTATAGCGGTAAGCAAGATGATTTCACCTATGGCGGGAAAAATGATGATATGGTCTGGGGTGATTTGGGAACGGATACCCTCTACGGCGATATAGGCAATGATACGATGATCGGTGACACCGCTGATGAAAACGAGGTTGAAGGTCAACGGGGTTTGGCCGGTATGGTTGATTTCATGTGGGGCGGCGCTGGCGATGACCTGATGAATGGCGGTCGCAGTAATGATACCCTCAGCGGTGGGGTTGGTAATGATACCGTTCGGGGCGGGAAAGAGGATGATCTCGTCTACGGAGAAGCTGGAAATGATGAGATGTACGGAGATTTGGGCAATGACCAACTCTGTGGCAATGAGGGCAACGATACCATTTATGGTGATATCAACGACAACGAAATGATCAGTGAGGTTCCCGCACGGGATACGCTCTGTGGCGGTACGGGTAATGATATTCTGTTTGGAAATCAAGATTCCGATCGTCTCTGTGGCGGCGAAGAGAGTGATACCCTCTATGGTGGCTTGGGTGAAGATACCTTGGCTGGTGAACTGGGCGATGATTGGTTATTCGGCGATGAAGGCAATGACTTGATTTCTGGCGGAAGTGGTACCGATCGCTTTATTCTGTTCTCGGGTAGTGGTACCGACACCATCCAAGATTTCCAACTGGGTACTGATTTCATTGCTTTGGGTGGCGGTTTAACCTTTGACCAGTTAACCCTGTCTCAAAGCGGAACTTCAACTGTTGTCAGTCTCGACGGTCAACAGTTGGCTATTCTCAATGATGTACAGGTGAGTGCTTTGACATCAGATAGCTTTACCGCTTTCGTCGGCTAACCTGCTATTGTTGTAGCAGCGATCGCAATTCGGTTCTTTGAGCAACCCCTTTGGCGATCGCTGTTGCCATCTAATCTTAAGATTAAATTAAAAAAATAATGGGATGCCCACGGTACAAGGGTCGGGAACAGGGAACCGCAAACAAACAAATCAAACGTTACTTAGCGATTGAACCCTAACCCCTCATTCCTCATACAAAAAAAATTGATCTATTTAAAACTACAAAGACTACGATCGCTTTATCAAGTCTATTATATGCCTCTCTATAATTAAAAATATAACAAACCTGAAGATTTTATCTTACATAAAATAGGTATTTTGTCAAGAGATAATAGGACGGTTAATGAACTGCCATAGGAGAAAACACGGAGAATGACAAACACCAGTTATACCTGTAAGTGATTTCACTGAGATCCTCGGTGAATCGGATACAAAGCCAGGTCATAGTTATGGGGGAATTCTACAGATGAATAAGCTCAAGTTACAGAATTGCAGGAGTTTTCGGGCTTCACCTCAAGCAAAACTGTAGAAGTTTATCGGAAGGATTTCGGTAAACAAGAGCCGACAAGTTTTGAACAGAACCTCTAGGAAAACTGAAAAGATTTCTCCGGGAAATAGATGACTCATAATCAAGGGGAAAGGGAGAGTTTTTCTAGGGAAAGCCAACAGAAAAAGTTTAATTTGTTTCTGAGTTAGTCTTGAAAAAAGGCTAAAAATTTAGATTGAATATTTGTCGATTTTCCCAAAAATCTAGTTGTTATTACGGGTTCTTCGGAGCCGATAAACTGAAAAATTTTAAGCGTTCTGAGATTTAGCAAAACCAGCTAAAATCTTTGAAAACAGGGCAATTCCACAAAGCAGCCCACCTCAGCAAAGGCTCAAATCATCCATACCTAAAGTTAATCCTCCGAAACCTTTCGAGAGGAAAGTCAGTCTTGAATATAGTTTTATCAAACTTACTGAAATTATGCCTTCTACTCTTAGCTCTACCCAAACCTTCTACTCTAGTCTTTCTCACTCAGTTCGGAAAAACCCGGAATCCTTTGAAAATTCTCAAAAAAATGATTCTTCGGTTTCCATAGGCATCTTAAAAACAGACGTTCTGGTTGTTATTGATACCCAAGTAGAAGATGCCGAAAAGCTACTGAAAGGGGTTGTACTGGGAGTGGAAGTAATTCTCCTAGACCCTACTGAAGATGGGGTAAGAAAGATCACAGAGGCTCTCCGAGAAAATACGGAGATTTCGGAAATTCATATTCTTTCTCACGGTTCTCCCGGTTGCTTACAACTGGGTAATACTCAACTCAGTCTCGATACCCTCAACCGCTACGCCAAGCAACTCCAAAGCTGGTCTGTAAACACCTTATTACTCTACGGTTGTCAGGTCGCAGCGGGAGACGCCGGGATAGAATTTATTGAAAAACTCCATCAAATTACCGGAGCAAAAATAGCCGCTTCAGTCAACAAAACAGGTAACGCCGCCTTAGGAGGAGACTGGAATTTAGAAGTTAAAACCCATGAATTTGAGGTTTCTTTAGCTTTAACTTCAGAAGCGATCGCCAACTATAATTTTACCTTACCCCTTCCCATTAATAATCTCAACACCAACGATCAAGACGCTCCAGACAGCACCGTTACTGCTGAAAATGAAGATGGAGTCACGGTCACTTATAATTTTGGGGTGGGTAATAACTTACAAATTACAGGCTTTCAAGATCAAGGCGGTACTGAATTTTTATCAGCAGGTAAACTGAACGAGTTTGAGTTGAGACGAGTTGATAATAATCAAGCTCTGGGCGCTCGACAAATCATCTGGTATCAAGAACAAGATAATAACAACAACACAACGATTAATTTAGTTCCCGGTGAGGCTGAAGCCACTGGGACTCAGGAAGCGATGGAAGTCGCTTTATTTAGTGAATTTATTAACCGAGGTACGGATAATATTTTCTCCAATCAAGACAACGGAGATGGAAATGTTAACGACATAGAACGGGTTGACTACATTTCTACAGATGGTTTGTCACTTCCCCCGACTAACTTAGATGGTATTGGTTTTCTGATTCTAGAACGGGGGGGTAACGATCCCTTCAAAATTGCCGCCATTACCGAACTCGATGAAAATGGCAATCCGAGTGCCTTCGGAAACTTACTCTCTTTTCAAGCAGGTGATTGGGGTGTATCTAACACTGCATTTCCCACAAGAGTTCTGCGTCAAGAAGAAGGTGAAAATACCATTGTCAATACACCAATCTCACAGCAAAGTATTGCAGGTATTTTTGTCAGCTACGAAGACTTATTAGGCACAAATCCGGCGAATAATGAATTCTTCGGGTATGCTCTATTTCCACCGGATATTGACAACACGCAAAACCTGGTTGAATTCGCTAACTTTCCCACTGATACCTCCGATACACAAGGCCCTGTGAATGAGCGAGGAGGTCTAGATTTAGTTGGAGGCGGTGTTGTTTATCAACGCGCAGATGTGAATTTTCCTCCGGAAGCTGGAGATGATACAGCCACAACAGAGGCAGGAGTATCCGTTCCTATTCCGGTGGCAACCCTTTTAAGCAATGATACTGACCGCGACAACAGCCCTCAGCCGATTAGCATTGTTCCAGATGGGATTACAACTCCTGCAAACGGTACTGCGGTTCTCGATGATAACGGTACACCGAATGACACTACAGATGATGTCATCGTCTATACACCGAATCCCGAATTTAGTGGTTTAGATAGCTTTGTTTACACCATTACCGATGGTCAGGATACAGCAACAGCTACTGTTACCGTTACAGTCAATGCACCGGCAAATAATCCTCCTGTTGCCAATCCTGACACCGTAGAAACACCGTCGGGTACTGAAGTCAGCTTCAATGTTACAACCAACGATAACGATCCCGATCCCGGTGATAATATTGATCCGACAACGGTAGACCTTGACCCCGACACTCCCGGACAACAAACCACTCGCGAAGTTCCAGGAGTTGGAACCTATACCGTAGACAATACGGGGGTTGTTACCTTTGTTCCCGTACCCGGGTTTAGTGGAACATCAACCATTAATTACACCGTCACCGATAACAACGGAACCCCTTCAGCCCCCGCAGCGATTAACGTTACCG
>JAYKHV010000141.1:0-17367 GCA_035285085.1 Lyngbya sp.
AAGAAGTCGTCAGTACCAGCAGTTTCTAAGCCTCCAGAAACAATAAAGGAATCAACCAGTCTATCAGTGACTTCATCAAACAGGAAGAAGGAAATATTACCCTCAGCAATTGCGTATTCACCCGGAGGTTTCTCAATGGAGGTTTCCAGTTCCAAGGATGATACAAAATCAAAAGTAAATTTTGAACCTGCTGGAACGAAAAAATCATAACCAATCACAGCAGCTTCGCTATATGCCTTACCGACATATTCGATTCCACTTCCCTCTGCCTGAGCAAAAGAAGAGTTAAATGCAAACGGCGCAATCTTGGCGAAGAAAGCATCAAAATCTGCGTTCGCAATAACAGAACCATTCTCGGTACTGAAAGCAAAAACGTCTCCATCTGTTAAGGTGGTAACACTTCCGGGAGCATGACTAAAGTTGTTGATGAAAGCGTTAGCAGATGAAGAAGCAAAAGTTGCTGCTACACTGGCTGAAGAAGTGACGGTCAACGTCGCCAAAACGGGGATTGAACCTAAAACTAGATTCAACGGCTGCTGGAATTTTTTAAACATGACTGGTTGTAATAGGGTCCTATTTCTATTTCTGAACGGTCCTGACAGTTTTTCGGTGAAAGGCTAAATTTTTTGATTGTAGGTTAGCCATTTTGTTCTAGAAGAGAGCTCAAACTCTCATCCTCACCCGAATTGCTCAAACTGTCCGAAGTGCTAATCTTTCGGATTTTCACCTTGCCTACCCATCCGTACAGATGCACTTAATACTCCAGTAAAATCTTTTTAGCTAGGCGTTTATCCTAGCGAATGCTTCGTCGAGCTTGCCAAATAAATAGCTCTAATGGATTGGGTATTTTTAGTTTAGTCCGCTCGGCATTTTTAAAACAAGATAGTAATTTAAAATTTTCAGCTTTTTTTGTAAAGCTTGAGTAAATTTAGATCCGCTTAACTGAACACCAAAGATCATCATATTTTTGTGAAATTGTTGTGACAATCCGATGATGTTTGAATAGAAACATATACATTTTAAACACTTTGGTTTGAGATTACCCAAAATCCTTCTCAGTTTACGCCGAACGCCTCAAGATTTAACCCTTGAAGAAGGAGTCACCCTTACGGGAACGTCCGTTTCTCCTCGACGGAAACCGCCAAGTCCGCACTGCCTCACCGAGGACCGAGTCAGGAGGGAAAATTGCATGGGGATTCGCGCCCCCAAACAATTTTGATCACCGCGGGTGACGGTGGGGTATTAAACCCATAAGAGAAATGATAATTAGTCTACAAAATCTGCCTTCATCTCTGAAGGTTTGTCGTGTCGGAGCAAACGAACTAACTATAAATAAGTTTGTCTGAGGGTTGCTTCAATTGAACTTAGATTTTGAAAAATTTTAATCAATTCATGCGATCGGGTTTGGCGTTGTGTTAACATCTGTTTGAGCGGTTGTAATAAATCCCGATCCGGATCATCTCCTAAAGCGACTTCTGCGGCGTTTAAAATGTGAGTTGCATTGTTGAAAATCTCTTCATCGTCCAAACCAAATTTCGCAGAAATTTGATGTAAATTCGCATCGGGAATGGTAGCACGCTCCGGTAAGGTTTCATCTAAAATTAAACCTTTTAACAAGGCTAACAGCCCCGCATAGATGCGAAAATCATCACAAGTATCAAAAGCTTTAAATTCAATTCTGCCGACTTCTGTCGGTATTCTAGCAACTTTGGTGAGTGAGGGAATACTTTTAATTAATTGTTCTTCTTGGGCAACAAACACTAATGTAGCAGATCTTCTACCCGTTCTCGTAAATGTTCTCACGGATAAACCCTCCCATAACTGCCCATTATAAAAAGGAGAACTGTAGCTAAAAGGCACTATATAAGGACTGTAATAAGTCAGTTTTTGACCAATATCAATCAGTTTTTCTGTAGATATACCAGTAACCGACAAGTTTAAATCTGGCCCGTAAGTGACCATGTAAATTGTAGCCGTGTTTTCATCGGGATGAGTCTGTAACTGTTTGATTTCGTATTCGTTTAAGGGCGGGTCGGGTTGAAAAACGGAAGTGTAGGGATTAAAGCTGGTGAGAACAGGTGTAAACCCATAATAACCCGCTATTTCTCGTAATAATTGAAAACTGGTTGTTAATTCATCAATAGCCCCTTGAATATTATTGTGAATTGTTGTTCTAATTTCTATCCCTTTTACCGCACAGTCAATCACTTGCTCAGAGTCTGCAAATCTTTCAAATCCTTCGATATACCAACGCTTCTGTCGAATTCCCGCATCACCAACCCGTAATTGTAAGTCGTCGTTCGGGTAGATGGGGAGTTGGTCAATTATTTGCTGAAAATCTGCAAATTTTGTACAGGAGAAATCAGCAAACCTTCCTTCTGAGTTGAGGAAAGCAACTTCATGTTCTATTCCAAAGAAAAACATTTAAGTTAGTAATAGTAATAAATCTCTACTTGATTGAGACAAGGGATTCTCGGGCAAGATTGACAGCTTGACAGAAAATCACTTCCTATAATTAATTTACCATGAGTCGTGTTTCTTCTATCCATCTTTAAAGAAAAACTTTACAAGAAAAAAAGAGCATATTTCTACGCTCCAAATTATGAATAATTGAATTAATGTTCAGATAGTTTTGAAGACTAATCAATCAGTTTTTTCGCTTTGTCTTTTAAGTTCTCAACAGCTTGCTGAACTTCGGCTTCAGCTTGCTTTTTTTGGCCTTCCATTTTTTGTTGGGGATCTCCGGTGATCTCGCCCACTGCTTCTTGGACTTTACCTTCAATATTCTTAGCAGTCGCTTTGATTCTATCTTCTAAACTCATGTTATGACTCCCAGGTCTATAAAATATTAGAGGGATGTAACAAATCCTAGAATGGCAGATTTTTTTTGTCAAGCAACCTGATTAATTAATGATCAATTATCCATTATCCATTATCCATTGATAAAAAACCTCTTTTATCCCTAAAACTTACAACACGCGCAAAATAGTAGGAATCCGATTAACAACATTAAAGCTTTTTATTTCATCAAGTGCCTGTCTAAAATTTCCCTCTCGAACATCATGGGTGACAACCACAATTTCCGCTAATTCTCCGTGCGTATCAATCTGTACAATCGATTCGATACTCACCTGAGAATTACCAAAACAAGTCCCCAACTTGCCAATTACACCCGGTTCATCTTGAGTCACAAAACGGGCATAAAAGCGGGTGGTTAAATCTTCCATCGGTGCCAGATTGCAATAATGTTGATGGCTACAACTCATCAACGGATGAACCTCAGCGGAGACTTGAGTATTAAGAACCGCCGCAATATTCAAAATATCAGAAACCACCGCACTGGCAGTCGGACCGGCACCCGCACCCCGACCAAAAAACATCACCTGTCCGATGGGTTCACCTTCAATTAAAATGGCATTGTAAACATCATTAATACTCGCCAAAGGATGGGCTTTTGGCAGTAAAGTCGGATGAACTCGAATCGAAAGTAAATCATTTTCCGGAGTCGCTTTGGCGTCCCGACTGGCGATCGCGAGTAATTTAATCACAAATCCCAAACGTTCCGCATAGGAAATATCGGTGGCGTTGATATGACGAATTCCTTCACAATAAACTTCACTAAGTTTGATGCGTCCACCAAAAGCCAAAGATGCCAAAATTGCGATTTTATCGGCCGCATCTAACCCATCAACATCCGCCGTCGGATCGGCTTCGGCGTATCCCAACTGTTGCGCTTGGGCCAAGACTTCGGCAAAATCCGCCCCTTCCTGCTGCATTCGGGTAAGGATATAGTTAGTGGTGCCGTTAACAATCCCCATAATGCGATGAATGCGATTGGCGCCGAGAGACTGTTTCAAGGGTTGAATGACGGGAATACCGCCCCCAACCGCCGCTTCTAACATCACATAAACGCCCTTTTCGTTAGCGGCGGTAAAGATTTCATCGGCGTAGCGAGAGATAACGGCTTTATTGGCTGTAACGACGTGTTTTCCCTGAGAAATAGCTTTGAGAATCAGCGATCGCGCGGGTTCGAGGCCGCCAATCAATTCTACAACAATGTCCACTTCCGGATCGGTAACAATTCCCTCTAAGTCAGTCGTCAGTATGGCTGAGGGAAGTTCAACTTGACGAGATTTAGACAGCGATCGCACCCCAACCCGATGTAGGCTTAACCCTTGTAATAAGGGATGTCGTCCGTTGGTATCGAGAAGAATTTCTGCGGTTCCTGTCCCAACGGTTCCCAGTCCCAGCAAACCAATCTTCAAAGCCACAATTGTTATCCGTCACTAATTCGTATTGTTCTTATTTTAAAACCAACGTCCGCCGCGAAACCGCCAGTGAGGAAATAAAATTCGCGTTAGGGTTTGAGAAGCCAGATAAGTGGCTAACCAAACCCCAGTGTAATGACAGATAAATAATCCCAGATGAAAAACTTGGGGAGAAATACCCGGTAAACCGATGGTTTGGGCTAATCCCCCCACAAATAACCCTTCCCAGATTCCCGCCAGCAGTTGAAACAGTCCTGGCCAATCTCGATCCCAACGGAATTTTTGCAGGTAAATATACAGGGTATCCCAAACTAAGCCAAACAGGGCGATATATCCCAAGAGTGCAAAGTAGATCCAGCTTGGTTTGCCAATGAACCCCATCCAAAAGGGAAGGGTGACGAATACACCCACGGTTGCTAGTAAGAATATACGGGTTTGCCAGCGTCCCCAGAGCGTTGGAGTCATTTCAGTCACCACCTCATCTTTCTTCGGGTCATGGAATGTTTGCTTAATCCAGTCTATCTGTCACAAATTGTTAAGTTTTGTAAACTTACTTGCGGGGTGACACCCATCATGGCTTATACTACTTATATAGTAGATGCACCCTGATTAGACCGCCCATATATTGATGGGCGTTTTTCTTTAGCCAGACAAACGCCACAATCGTCGAGAGATCAACCCCACAGAAGCCGAGAAGAATTATCTTCTCGGCCCGGGGGTTTTGTGTTGTCTCAATATCCACTCCAAAAGCGAGAAGGCGCGAGTCGGACGGCGAGAAGAGGTTTTAGAAGTATCAGGCTGAATCAGTTTGGTTTTGACTAAAATCTGTGTCACACTTCTTTGCAGAGGTTCCAGGGGTGATTTTTCTGGGGTACTGGGCAGTTGATCGATTTGCCACCAACTCCCCAAACAGTAACCACAGATACTCGCAATCACTCCAAAAACAATGCTTAAATTTAAGAGATACCCCAACCCGAAAAAGGCAAGGGTGATCAGTAAGCCCAGGATAAATCCGGTTAATAATCCAGCGGTTTTAGAAGAAGATGCCATAGCTTTTGACGATGGTTTCATTCTCCATTGAACCGCAAATTGATCAACATGAACAAATCTTTTCTAAATTCTCAATTCTCAATTCAGAGGGCTGTGCGATCGCTTGCTCCTGTTCAACAATCGCTACATTTTGAAAAAGGGTGATAATAATTTCTTGTCCGCGACGGGTATGTTCCAAATATTTAAGGGCATCTTGAATATAAGAGAAGACCACAGTATAGAAAAAATCAGGGTATGCCCTTCGTAAATCTTGGGGAGTGCGATAACCTAATAACTGATGAGTACCGATTTCTTCAAATTCATCAAACAGCTTGGTCATCTTGGAAAGATAATTCGGATCGGCTAACTGACCAATTAAATCAGCACCTCGAACTAAACCTGCATAACTGTGGGTGTCTTGATATTTTTTACCAGAAGGAACAGGAAAACGGGTCAGTTCAATATTATCTTGAATGGTACTAATATCGAGGGATAGAATCTTGCTCAAAGCTTCTGGAACAAACAATTTACCGCGATCAATATGATAAGGAGCCAGACTCGCATCAGTTGTTTCTGGAGATAAATAAATCATCTTTTGATCAATGCCTGTCGCATAGCATCCTTGTTCCCGGCGATCAAAGCGGCAAATTCCCTTACAGTAACCAATATCGTGACATAATAGGGAAACGATTGTGTTTAACCAATTTTGGCGGGAAACAGTACCTTCGCTCAAATGTTTACCACGAAGGATTTCTAGTCCTGTTAAAGTCACTAAGACCGTGTGTTCGAGATCGTGATAGGGTGCATCAGTTTGGGCGATCTTGGATAAAACAAAACGAGCGATCACGCTCATCGGAATCAGATACTTACGCTCTCGGTTCAAACGACCGTAAAGGTCAATATAACCGCTTTGAAGCAGGTTGATGCAGGTGTCGATCAGGGGTTGGGTGCAGGGATTAGACATGAGTAATTCTCCGGGTCAATTCGGCTCAAGGATTGATTGAGGATCAGAGTTAATCAGATAAGATTTCTGTGTTCGATTAACAGTTTATGAAAGTCTAGTGATTCTGAAAACCAGAAAAACTCAGAACTTTTGGAAAATAATTTTCCTCAGTAAAATCTCGGAAGGTGTCTTTTGACTTAGATTTTTTTTGAACCTCATAAAACCCCATAAAACCTCATAATTTTTTACAACTGTGACTTCCATCACAACTCCTCTGGAAAATTTATCTAAAATAAGTAACAAAAATTGATGTTTATCGTTTCTCCGTGAGAAATAGGTATGATTTACACTTGAATTACCTTCAACAGAATTTGAAGAATCATGGACGCTCAAGCCGGACTCGACTACATAGACGATCTGATTTTTGCCAAGTTTGGCAAACCCCTGAATGATTTAGAACGAGAAGTTTTTATGGGATCGTGGCAAGATAAAACCTATAAGGAGATTCATCCCTACAATCCGGAGTACATTGAAAAATCAGTGGGTTATCAACTTTGGCAGAAAATTTCTACGGTTTTAGAAGAAAAAGTTAGCAAAAAAAATTTCAAAGGAGCGCTGGAGAGACATTTTAAAAACAACGCTTATAAAACGGTTTTAATTAGTTATCAAAATCAAGAACCCGATGCAACTTTAGCGGCGCAACTTGAGACGGCAATTGCAGCAGAGGGACATCAAGTTTTTGTAATTCCCGTTGGCGTTAATCAACCGAATTCAGTTAAAAAAACAACCGATTGGTTATCGGAAATTGATCGTCAACTTCAAGTTTGTGATTATTTTTTACTGTTGTTGTCTCCCCAGGCAACCGCGAGTGAAATCGTTTTAGAACAACTGAAACAAACCAAAGAACTGCGAGATCTTCGCCGCAGTCACAAACCGATTATTTTACCTGTTCGGGTGAATTGTCCGGCTTGTTTACCCTTTAACCACGACTTGCGAAGCTATTTACTCGGAACCTGTCAGCGGGAATGGAAATCGCCTACGGATACCATTATAATTCTTGAAGAAATCAAGAGATTTTTATCTCAAAATATTGACTGGGCAAACCACAAAAATTCGATTCCCAGTTGGGAAGAATGGAAAACGGTCGAAATTGAAGAATGGGAGCGAGAAATTGATCGGGCTTCCAACCAAACCTTAGATTTTTGTCCTCTTCCGGTTGCCGAACCCGAACTTCCTCAAGGTCAAGTCCGTTTAGCCTCAGCTTTTTATATTAAACGAGATCCGTTTGAAGAACAATGCTACAAAGAAATTACCTCTCCCGGTGCATTAATTCGGATAAAAGCTCCCCGACAAATGGGCAAAACATCTTTGATGGCTCGCATACTCTATCAAACAAAAGAGCAGGGTTTTAATACCGTTCCTTTGAGTTTTCAACACGCCGATCAAAGCGTTTTTACCAACTTAGATCAATTGTTACGCTGGTTTTGTATTCGGATTGCTCGCAAGTTACATTTGCCCTATAAAGTCGATGATTATTGGGCGGATATGTTTGGGAGTAAAGATAACTGTACTGCGTTTTTTGAAGATTGTATCTTACCCGAAATGGAAACACCACTTGTCCTCGGTTTAGATGAAGTTGATCGGGTTTTTCAACATCCTCATGTCGCCGACGACTTTTTTAGTTTATTGAGAGCTTGGTACGAAGAAGCGGGTTATGGAAGCGGAGAGAGTAACCTCTGGGAAAAACTCCGGTTGGTGATTGTTCATTCTACCGAGGTTTATATTCCTTTGGATATTAATCAATCTCCATTTAACGTGGGATTACCGATCGAACTCACTGAATTTACCCCCGAACAAGTGGCAGATTTAGCCCATCGACATGGACTGAATTGGCAAGCAGAACAGATCCGAAAATTAATGAAAATCGTTGGGGGTCATCCTTACTTAGTGAGAGTTGCAATGTATCATATTGTCCGAGAACATTTAACCCTAGAAAACCTAGCTGAAACCGCCTCAACCGAAGCGGGAATTTACGGCGATCATTTACGCCGACATTTATGGAATTTACAACAACATCCGGAACTTCTACACGCTTTTAGTCAAGTTGTGAAAGTTAACGAATCGGTTGAATTAAAATCGGTTCTTGCATTCAAATTACATAGTATGGGATTAGTTAATTTAGAAGGTGATCGTGTCACCCCTCGATTTGATTTATATCGCCAGTATTTTGTCCATCGTTTAACCTTAGAGAAATTTGATTTTCTATGAAAACCAAACGCTGTCAACCCGATTTTCTAACCTTGAAGTTTAACCTCTACCATCTGATTTAATATGTCATCTACACTCAGCCAACCCATCAATCCTACTTATTCCTACAAAGTTGGAGGACATCTACCTTTGGATGCTCCAAGCTATGTTGTTCGTCAGGCTGATCGAGAACTTTATGAAGCGTTAAAAGCTGGAGAATTTTGTTATGTTCTCAATGCCCGACAGATGGGAAAAACCAGTCTCAGGGTACGCACAATGCATCGTTTGCAAACGGAAGGCTTTGCTTGTGCTGCGATCGATCTCACTAAAATTGGTTCTCAAGATATTACGCCGGATCAATGGTATGCCGGAATTATACGACAGCTTGTCAGGAGTTTTAAGCTTTCCATTCGTCTGCTACCTTGGTTAGAAGAACGCAAATATCTTACTCATTTAAATCGTTTAAACGAGTTCATAGAAGACATTTTACTTGAATATATTAATCAACAAATAATAATTTTCATTGATGAAATTGACAGTATTTTGAGTTTAAATTTTTGTGTTGATGATTTTTTTGCTTTCATCCGCAACTGTGAAGGTTCTCACTCCATTGCTTTTGCATTGTTGGGAGTTGCCACCCCTTCAGATTTAATTCAAGACAAAACCTGTACTCCCTTTGATGTGGGAAAGGCAATTGAATTACATGGATTTCAAGACAACGAAGTCCAGCCTTTAATTCAAGGATTAGTCGAGAAAATCAGCCATCCTGAATTAGTGATAGAGTCTATTCTAGAGTGGACAGGAGGACAACCCTTTCTCACTCAAAAACTTTGTAATTATATTCATAATAAATTTCATAAAAATTTACAAAAGATAGAGCTTGAGTCTCACCAGATTGAGAACTGGATTGGAGATTTAGTCCAAACAAAACTGATTAATAACTGGGAAACTTTAGACGAACCGCCTCACCTAAAAACGATTCGCGATCGCCTATTAAGACCGGATGGAAACAGTATTTCCCGCCTTAAAGTCTATCAAAATATTTTACAAAAAGAAACGATCATAGCAGATAATAGCTCCGAAAAAATGGATTTGAGACTTTCTGGATTGATCGTTAAAAGAAATAATCATCTACAAGTTTATAATTCCATTTATCAAGCCGTTTTTAACCAAGAATGGGTTGAAAAACTCCTTAAAGAAGAAGATCTCGCTCAAGTTATTTCCAAGCAAGAGAATAATATACTCCATTTGCTGCAAACCATGAGTGAAAAAGGGTTTGATGATATTCTCAATGAAATTCTTAGTCCAATTGTCCTGACACTGATTGCCATAATGAGTGTTGATCGAGTTGCAATTTATTTAGTAGATTGCGAGAAGAACGAAATTTGGATTATCAGTGCTAAAACAACAGGGGGTCAAAGGACAAAAATACAAATTTGGGATAATAGTTTTGGCAAAAATAAAACCATAGGCCGAGTTACGATTTTTAGACAACCGCTCTATTCTGATTTCGAGTTTTCTGAAGATTGGTGTTCCGTTATTGCCCAAGAGCAAAATCACTGGACAAACTACAAAAATTATAATGAACTGACCACACCTTTATCAAAAGAAGTGAAAAAGATCTGTGCATTTGTACAGTTCAGTAATAAATTAAAACAGCCCAATAATCCGGCTTTACCATTCGCCGATCAAATTGACTCTCGGGGATTTACTACATTAGAGAAAGATCACCAGTTTTTCAAGTGTATTCCTGCTCTGCAACGTCTCTTAGAACGCTGTTGTGATAGTTATAAACTCGCCCAAAAATTTAAAGTCTCCGAAGCACTTTCGGAAGCCACTCGCTCAGTTTCCTATAGTAGCCTAGATACAGAAGAAATTATTCAGCGTGTTATGGATGCGGCGAAAAAACTGATGAATGCAGACCGCAGTACACTCTGGTTATTAGATACAAAAAACGATGAACTCTGGACAAAAATTCCCTTTGGAGATGGTTCAGTCAAAGAAATCCGAATTAAAGTGGGTCAGGGCTTTGCCGGACAGGTTGCCCAAACGGGAGAACCTTTAAATATTCCCTTTGATCTTTATAATCATCCTGACTCAGAAACCGCCAAAGAAACCGATCAAAAAACCGGATATCGTACCTGTAGTTTACTCTGTATGCCCGTTCACAATCCTGAGGGAGAATTGTTGGGTGTAACTCAGCTAATCAATCGTCGCAAACCCGGTCACTATCCGGACTATAATCCAAACAATTGGCCGGAAGCTCCAGAATGTTTTGAAGCGAGTTTTGATGCGAGTAGTCAAAAATATATGAAAATTTTTAATTCTCAGGTGGGAGTGGCTTTGGAAAATGCCCGACAATTTAAACAAATGAAGGATCAGGCAGAAAATAGCCCCCAAAGTGTTGTCAGTAAGACGCTCGCCATGCTGAATGAAGTCATGGATGGTCAGGGATTTGATGAAATTTTAGATGCAACTTTACGGTCAATTACGCTGAAAACAGGTAAGTCTTTAAATGCTGACCGAACCACAATTTTTCTGTTAGATGAAGAGCAAAATGAATTTTGGTCGATTGTTGCCGAAAGTGATGAAAATGGCTCCTTAGAGATTCGAGTTCCGGCTAATAAAGGAATTGTCGGTGAAGTGGCAGCGACGAAGCAAGCGATTAATATTCCCTATGATTTTTATGATGACCCTCGTTCAGCAACCGCCAAAGAACAGGATAAAAAGAATGGATATCGCACCTATTCTATGCTAGCATTGCCTCTTTTAAATGAATGTGGAGGCTTGGTTGCTGTTGTACAGGCGATTAATAAGTTAAAGCCAGACCATAAAAAAACAGACAGTCTTTTTGATAAGATTGATCGTCAGGGTTTTACGGCAGAAGACGAACAACAATTTACGGCAAATGCGGCTTTAATTCGGATGATTTTAGAAAGCTTCTGTTCTTTCCATAAAACTGCTCAAGGGCGGCGAGTTGCCGCAGCATTAATGGCCGCCACCCGTTCAATTCAAGGCAGTAGCCTAGAAAAGATTGATGAAATTATTAAACGGGTCATGGATGCAGCGAAAAATCTAATGAATGCAGACCGCAGTACACTCTGGTTATTAGATTCAGAAACCAATGAACTCTGGACAAAAATTCCCTTTGAAGATGGTTCGGTTAAAGAAATCCGAATTCAAGTCGGACATGGTTATGCCGGAACAGTTGCTAAAATGGGAGTACCGTTGAATCTTCCTTTTGATCTGTATGGCTATCCTGATTCAGAAACGGCGAAAAAAACGGATGAAAAAACTGGCTATCGAACCTGTAGTTTATTGTGTATGCCTGTGTTTAATCCTGATGGTGATTTAATTGGAGTGACGCAATTAATTAATAAGAAAAAATTTGGAGATGAAACCGATATTTATTTAAAGAATGATGAGCCTGTACCCGATATTTTTCATACCAGCTTTACTGAAAGCGATCAAAAACATATGCAAATTTTCAATAATCAAGTCGGGGTAATTTTACAAAATGCAGAGTTACTCAAAACAATAGTAAACTTAACAGGACAGGAAAAAGAACTAAACTAAAATCTACATCAGAGGTTGAGGTTAATCTCTAATAAGAATTAGACCCTTTTACCATTCTTGTTGCTTGAGTTTTTTGGGTAAGTTTAACCGGGGAAATTGATAAAAGGTATTGCCTTCGTCATCAATATCGGGTAAAGCCGAAAATACTCGCGCTTGTCGTTCTAAATAGTCTTGGGCGACTTCTGCATTCACTTGAGCGGTGGCGGCGAGTTGAATCAATGAAATGCGACTATCTTGCGCTTCTAATAACTGATAGAAGGCGTTATCCAGCCTGCGCTTTTGTTCTTGGTTTCCCCCAACTTGAACAATTAATAAACCCACCAAAACTCCTAATCCGGCGACACAAAATAATTCGATGAAAGCCATAATTTCTTAATCCAATGAACTTCTAGCTAGAATTGTAAACCACTATTAACTTTCGGGATAACTGGGTAAAATTGCTAACGGCTAATTCCCAAAAATTGGGATTAGCCATTAACCGTTCAATTCGTTTTGTGTGATTTTAACTTTTAATTTTAAGCCGTTGCTTTGGGTTTCACCAAATTTTCTGCCCCTTTAATGACTTTAGCCGACTCAATCACATCTCCTTGCTGAATACTTTCTAAAACTTCTTTGCCCTGCGTCACATATCCAAACGCCGCAAAGCGACCATCTAATAAGTTTAATCCAGCCGGAGTTAATTCGGGTTCAAACAAGAAAAAGAAGATTTGAGAAGAACCGCCATTCGGTAAAGGTTCGGGACGGGCTAACGCCACAGTACCATAAGCGGAAAAGGGTAAAACAGGTTGATCTCGATAACGACCAATTTCTTCTAATGTAAAACCATAAATCGGTTCCGTTTCACCTCGAACTAAAATCTCTAAGGGAATATCCCGCTCTTTACCCGTTTTTGGATCTATAAATCCTTCCTCTTCTCCCGGAGGATCGCCCACTTGTAGATAATAAGAGTCTTCGGCACTAATAAACTCTAACCCATCATAAAATCCCCGTTCGACCAAATCCACAAAATTACCCGCCGTCACCGGGGCGCTGTAGCCATCAGCAACTAGGATAATGTCACCGCGACTGGTTTTAATTTCAACGGTTGCTCGTCCTTTAAGCTGAGGTAAATTTGCATATTCAGCCGGAACTTCAAAGGGATATTCCGTGACCATTAACTCCTCAAGTTCACCCACTTTCGCCAGGAGTCTGGCCCGGGTTTCCAATAACGTTTCGCCATCTTTAACTTCCAAGGCGCCCCGTAACGTCTCCATTTCTCCCTGGAGTTCAGCAATAATGGCTTCGGCTTCCGGTTGTTTGTCTGCGGGGATACTCGCCAACAGTTCAGATTCTTCTGTCGTCAGAACTCGTCCGGCGCTCGCAATCTCGCTACTAATGGGACTCCAACGCCTAGCGCGAATGTGGGTGGCAATTTCTTCTAAACTGCGTTGCATCTTCCGCACCGGTTGATTATCAATCGGTAGAGCATAACGCAATAACGCTTTACCATCCGTAATCGCATTTCCTGCGGGTAAAATACTCTCACGCTTGGGTTGGCTACTCCCGCCAAAATCCCACCAAGCTCCACTCAAACCGATTGAGAGGGAACACAACAGTAGTAGGACAACTCCCGTTTTCAGCCAACGTTTGCAAGTCTCCATCATAGAATCAGGCCAATGCAGCATAAGTCTCCGATTGATTCACTTTCTCATATTACGGGTTAACTGTGACCCTTGAACGCTAATTTCCTGACCGAATCTTAAGAACTCAAGCACAACACTTCAGATGAGTACCCGTTGAGCGGTAAAATAAAAAGCCGATTGTTTCTGCACCCAAAGAAACTCCATGATTTCCAGTAACGATTTTCGCACAGGTGTCACAATAGAATTAGACGGGCAAGTTTGGCGAGTGGTGGACTTCCTCCACGTCAAACCCGGAAAAGGTTCTGCATTTGTTCGCACGACACTCAAAAATGTACAAACAGGTAACAAACTTGAGCGCACATTCCGAGCGGGGGAGACCGTCCCCCAAGCTAACTTAGAAAAAAGTGTCATGCAGTATACCTACAAAGAAGGTGAGCAGTTTGTCTTCATGGATATGGAGACTTTTGAACAAGCTCCTCTCAACCCCGATCAAATTGGGGATGGGGTTAAATATCTCAAAGAAGGAATGGAGGTGAGCGTTGTTCGCTGGAATGACCAAGTTTTAGAAGTGGAACTGCCCAACTCTGTTGTTTTGGAAGTGACGGACACCGATCCCGGCGTTAAAGGGGATACGGCAACTGGAGGTACAAAACCTGCTACCGTCGAAACGGGAGCCACCGTCATGGTCCCGCTGTTCATTTCTATTGGAGAGCGGATCAAAATCGATACTCGTAGCGATACATATTTGGGCCGGGAGTAAACCTGTCATCCGAAATACGCTCCATTCAATATCCAATATCCAATATCCAACTTTAATCGAAGGGAGACATACCAACTGTGCAACTCGATCTCAACCAGCTCCGTGAACTGTTGGCTGACATTGATAAAACGAATATCTCTGAGCTAACTCTCAAGAGTGACGATTTTGAACTGACGGTTCGCAAAGAAGTTTCTCTGGGCGATCATCGCTCATTGTCACCAATGGATTCTATGCTAACTGGTGGGGTTCGCAGTTCAGAGTTGGCATCGTCTCCTGTTGTTTCCACATCAGCAAGTCATCTGTCTGAAAAAGCTACACCCTCAAGTAGTCCGACATCCTCGGTTAACTCAACTTCTCTTTCATCGGATTCTAAATGGGTGGAAGTCACTTCTCCAATGGTGGGGACCTTCTACCGTTCTCCGGCTCCCGATGAACCCCCTTTTGTTGAAAAAAGCGATCGCGTTACCGTCGGACAGGTGGTTTGTATTATTGAAGCGATGAAGTTAATGAATGAAATTGAATCGGAATTTTCCGGTCAAATTGTTGAAATTTTAGTTGAAAATGGCGCTCCCGTTGAATACGGTCAAGCTCTAATGCGAATTAATCCAGAATAGGGGAAGAGTTTTTACATCAACCCCCTTTGTATAAAGTTGGAGAATCCTTAGTTTAAAGATTCCGTAAAAATACAGTTGAGTGTGTTGCTACATCAAAGTAATCCTAACTAAAATGCTCTCATAACACTCAGAAACGGTTTGCCGAGTCATCTGAGTGTTCAGATCTACCCAACTTTTGAGTATAGCAATGAACCTCAAAAATATCTTGACCAAGGCTACATCTACCGTAGCTACAGCCGTTGTATTGTCTGCTGCGATCGCCATTGAAGCTCCCAAAGCAGAAGCGGCTTCCTACAAATTATTTTGGGAAGGAGATGGCGGTTATACCGCAATGGGAATGTTTAGCTTCAGTGATGATCTAATCGGCACAATTGTAACCGAAGAAGAACTCGATGATCTAATCATTTCTTTCTTCGACCCCGAAGGAACATTATTAGAAGCTTTTGACTACGATTTTCCCAACCCTGATACTTCGGGCGAGTTTAACTTCAACTTTGATACTGTTACCAAAACTATCTTTCAATCCGCAAACTTCAACGATGAAGACTTTGGCTTGGATTTAGGTATTGATTTTGGTGGTGGTGAAATAACCGGATTAGACTTCTACACTGAGATCGATGGTAGTGAGGGTGTCATTTTAGATGATGGTATCGTTCTTCTAGAATCATTGAGTGATGAAGAATTTGAGTTGTTAGATCAAGGTGGTGTCCTCACTGCAACTAAGGTTCCCGAACCTGCTTCTATCTTGGGTTTGCTGGCTATTGGGACTTTGGGTGCGGGTTTGACTCGTCAGAAGAAACAAGCTAAATAGTTAGCTAGAAATAGAGTATAGACTCATTTATCCGAATAACTTTTATAATTCATCTGGGTAAGAGAATCAAAGGTTTCTACATTTCTCTATCCAGATGAAAATTAGGTCAGATTTTTTAGATTTTCCCAACTCCCCATTCTCGAAGTTAAGGGAACCTTCTACCGTTCTCCGGCTCCCGATGAACCCCCTTTTGTTGAAAAAAGCGATCGCGTTACCGTCGGACAGGTGGTTTGTATTATTGAAGCGATGAAGTTAATGAATGAAATTGAATCGGAAGTTTCCGGTCAAATTGTTGAAATTTTAGTCGAAAATGGCGCTCCCGTTGAATACGGTCAACCTCTAATGCGAATTAATCCAGAATAGGCAACAGGCTAGTTTAACCCTAGTTTTTTACATAAGCTGTTCGACACTTTAACTGTGATCTGTCCCCCGTTTCCTATTTTATATTGACTTTCAGGGATGATGTCCGGTATCCCAATCTGAATGCTTAACAGCTTAAACTCCAGTTGATAGACTTACCGCCATAAAATTTTGAGACTTAAAATAAATATGCTAAAATATTTTTAGTTTAGCTATTGGGACTTAGACATTCTCTAGCTCCAAAAGGATCTGAAAAGCTATTCGGGCTATGGTTTAAGGTTGGCCTGCTCAAAAAGGCTGAAACCACAAGTATCACTGGATTGATGCTCATTCAAACTCAAACTCTTTCCCCATATGGGCTTGAAGCAATTTTTGACTCATTTTTTGTCTAAGTCCCGCTATTTAATTAGTTAGAGAAGTTGGCTTCGACATGATGGACTAAATCTTATGAATATTGAAAAACAAATACCTCTATTAGAAGAAATATTGTCGGAATGGAAAAGTTTAATTGGCTTGGAATATCAAGGCTATAGAAATCATGTCTATCGTATGATCCATTTTTGCTTTATTTTAAAAGATTGCAACGAAGAGGAAAGGAAAAAGATCATTATTGCAGGAGCTTTTCACGACCTGGGAATTTGGATTGAAGATACTGTCGATTATATTCCTCCATCAATTCCCCCAGCTATAGAGTATTTGCACAGGAAAAATCTTGAGGCTTGGTCAGAGGAGATTACCTTGATGATTCGTGATCATCACAAGGTTAGCAAATACAAAGGTGCAGAGTCTTCCCTTGTAGAAATTTTCCGTAGAGCCGATTTAGTGGATTTTTCCCTCGGCCTATTTAATTTTGGAATTGAGAAAGCAAATATAGAAAAACTTAAAATGACTTTTCCCAATAATGGTTTTCATAAAAATCTAGCAAAGAGAATTGGAAAATGGGTAATCAAACATCCCCTTAATCCCTTACCAATGTTCAAGTGGTAACAACTGCTAAAGTTGATTTACAGATAGTTAGTAAAAGTATAGTCAAATATAGACAGACTGCATTCGATTTCAGAAATGCCCTTCACTTTTACTTTGAGAGATTAATTCTCCTGGGGTGAACTACGCACCTCTCTATCCCATAGCGGTTGA
>JAYKHV010000142.1:0-36973 GCA_035285085.1 Lyngbya sp.
GGCTATTCGGTTTGAGCCTGCGGAATAGGAAGTGCCGACACCCTATGAAAAACCAGGTAACTGGAAAGAAGCACCGAACGGAACATTAATACGGTTTGTACCGCATTATGTCAGTTTTCGATAGCAGAAAGAGACAAAAGCTGACAATTCCCAACTGATTATTCACAAATAGCTTCATCGATTGAAATTCTTATAGAGCGGAGGTAGACCAGTGAACAATCGAGCCAATCAAAACTCAGGGTTTTTTGAAGAAGGAGAAGGAGGCGAAGGAAATAACTTGCTCTGGCAATATGTGCAGGCGATGAGTCCCGATACCATTTCTCAATTATCGAAACCTGGCTCATCTGAGGTGTTTCAAGTGATGGAACGCAACATTGTGGGTTTGTTGGGAAATTTGCCTTCAGAACATTTTGGCATGAGTATCACCACCAGCCGCGAACATTTGGGTCGGTTGTTAGCCTCGGCGATGATTAGCGGTTATTTCCTGCGAAATGCCGAACAGCGGATGGCTTTTGAACAGTCGGTGCAACAAGCCACAGATAAGCATCAAGAGCGCTGATTATCTGGCACTACAAGCCTTTTCGATGAGTTTATCCCCAGTAGAAATCAAGCAGTTGCGGCGATCGCTCTTGGCCTGGTATGACCGTCAGGGCCGAGCCTTACCCTGGCGTAACAGTCGCGATCCTTACTGTATTTGGGTTGCAGAAATTATGTTGCAACAAACCCAAGTCAAAACCGTTATACCCTATTATCAACGTTGGTTGAGTCAATTTCCCACCGTTGAGGCGTTGGCGATCGCTGACCTGCAACAAGTTCTCAAACTATGGCAAGGTTTGGGATATTATGCTCGGGCGAGGAATCTGCACAAAGCCGCCAAAATTGTGGTCGAACACTATCACGGCGTTTTCCCCAACCAACCCGAAGCGGTTTTACAGTTACCGGGAATTGGTCGGACAACCGCCGGAGGAATCCTCAGTGCGGCTTTTAATCTGCCGATCTCTATTTTAGATGGTAATGTTAAACGAGTGTTGGCTCGACTCACGGCCTTAACCGTTCCGCCACCGAAAGCTTTAAAATACTTATGGCAACTCTCGGATATTTTAATTGATCCGAAGCATCCGCGAGCCTTTAACCAAGCCATTATGGATCTTGGTGCAACGGTTTGTTTACCGAAAACCCCAAACTGTTCCGAGTGTCCTTGGAAAACTCACTGTCAGGCTTATTTATCTAACCTACAACTCCAACTTCCCATGCGTGAAGCCGATCATCCCTTACCCCATAAAATTATCGGTGTTGCTGTCATCTGGAACGAACAGGGACAAATTTTAATTGACAAACGACCTGCAAAAGGATTACTCGGAGGGTTGTGGGAATTTCCAGGCGGTAAACTCGAAGCCAACGAAACGATTGAAGATTGTATTCGGCGAGAAATTCGCGAAGAGTTAGCCATTGAAGTCGAAGTCGGATCGCATTTGATCACCCTCGAACACGCCTACACTCATTTTCGCGTTACCCTCCATGTTTATCATTGTCGCCATCAAAGCGGAGATCCTCAACCGTTAGAATGCGATGAAATTCGCTGGGTGACATTAGATGAAATCGAACAATTTCCCTTTCCCAAAGCCAATGAAAAAATTATTGCTGCTTTGAAAGAAGCGAGAACATCTTGACACCCGCTTAATCCATTTTCCTTTAATAATGATAAACCGGTAATGTGAAATGGAAACAACTGCCTTTATTGAGAGAGGAATCTACCCAAATTTGACCATAATGGGCGCGGATAATCCGTTTACACAACGATAAACCAATCCCATAGCCATCTTGAGACTCATCTCGCTCCAGTCTAAACCGATCTTGAAAAATGCGATCGCGATTTTCTTCGGGAATACCCGGCCCACTATCACAAATACTCACCTGAACTTTTTGAGTGGTACGATGCAAAATTGATACTCGCAGCGTTCCACCTCGGGGGGTGTATTTGACCGCATTATCCAAGAGATTGATAATCACCTGACGAATGCGTTCTTGATCGGCATAGACTGGGGGAATATCATTGGGAATATCGGTTTTCAGTTGCAAAGACTTCCCTTGTAACTGAGTGCTAAACTCACTCAAAATCTCCTGACAAAATTCAGCGATATCGAGTTTATTCGGTTGCAGCAACAATTTAGCACTCGGGCCGGTTGCCGTTTGCAAAATGTCCGTGATCATGCGATCAATGGTTCGGATCTGGCTACGGGCTTGTTGAACTAAACGTTCTCTAAAAGCCTGAGCCACCTGAGGAGACTCTTTTTGCTTTTGAACATTGAGAGTCGATGCTAGTAGCGTTTCCAAGGCCAGAGATGCGGCTGTTAATGGACTACGCAGATCGTGAGCGAGGATTTCAATAATCCGATCTTTAAAACTCAGTTGTTGTTGCAGTTGCTCTTTTTCCTGCTTGAGACGAAAAACTTCATCGCTGAGTTTGATCAGTTCTGCCACATAAGCCACCGATGTCACCGTGTTAGCACTATTGGGGTTTTGAGAGGCTTCCGGATGGGATTTTTGATCCAAACAACAACATTCCTCTAAAGCCCGTTGCCACCGGGGCCACCAATGTTCCAGTTGCATCACCAGATCGCTACCCGCCAAGATATGGCGAGGTTCGGGAAAGATTTTAACTAAGGCAGGGGTTGCCACCAGTTTAAAATATTCCGCCAGATAAGGCTGTTGTCCGACATCGATAACTTGCAGTTCATAAGCATCCTCACAGTCTAACTTTTCGAGAAACTGGCGAATTTCGCCGATCTGTTCCTTAGAGCTAGGACGCTGATCGGCAAACAGGAGAAGCTGTAGACACGCTTCCGGATTCGTCGATTTTTCTGGAAATACCTGCATGAAATCTGTTTGAAGCAGGGAGTATCTACCGTTTAGGCTGTCTCTCGGATAACAAGAGTTAAGCATTGGCAAAAGTAGTTACATAATAGTTTAATTTAAGATCTCCTTTAGATTCCATTTTTTTAGGAGTCACCAGGAAAAGTCGGGACAATACACTCAACAGTTAGTTATCTGCGATTTGCAACTCACGATTCAGTAAGACAGGCTACCAGTTACCGATTACACAGAACCAATGGTTTGTCCTTTGAGTCTAACTTATAGACGCAAATTGTGGGATAGTAGGGGATTGAGACATCAAGGGGAACGACTCATGTTGGCAAATTGGCAAAAAAATTTATCACTCCCAGTTGTGGTTAAGACAGCGATCGCATTTTTTGTCATTTGCTTGGTACTGTTGCTACATCGCTATTTCAGCTTCTACGCTTCTTACGATCACGGCATTTTCAACCAAGTCTTCTGGAATAACGCACACGGACGGTTTTTTCAAAGTTCTCTGTCTTCGGCGTTATCCACCAATGTCGTTCATCAGGGTCAGTATCCCGATGTCTCTTACCATCGCTTGGGTCAACACTTCACTCCGGCGTTACTGCTGTGGCTACCCATCTACGCTTTGTTTCCCTCCCCGGTCACGTTAATTTTCTTACAAGTTACCCTTGTTACCGCCGCAGGTCTGGTTTTATATATTTTAGCCAGACAACATCTAGAACCGCCCTTATCTGCCCTGATCGCCGTTAGTTTCTACGCCGCTAACGCTGTTATCGGTCCGACCCTGGCAAATTTCCATGATGTTTCCCAAATTCCCCTGTTTGTGTTTAGCTTGCTACTGGCGATGGAAAAACGCAAATGGTGGCTATTTTGGTTATTCGCTCTTTTTATTTTAGGGGTACGAGAAGATTCCGGCGTGGTATTGTTTGGCGTCGGGGTTTATATGATTTTAAGCCGACGTTATCCCAAACAGGGTATTGGAGTTTGTATCCTCAGTTTCGGCTATATGATTTTACTCACAAATCTAATTATGCCGTTGTTTTCCGAGGATATTTCCCAACGGTTTATGATGGAACGGTTTGGTCAATACGCCGAAGGAGAAGAAGCTTCAACCTTAGAGATTATTTGGGGAATTGTTAGCAACCCCTGGCGATTAATTGTTGAAATCTTTACCCCGTTTTTTGGTACAGTTAAATATTTACTCGGTCAAGGGTTGCCCTTGGCGTTTGTTCCCGCCGTTGCACCCGCTTCTTGGATGATAGCCGGATTTCCATTACTGAAACTATTTATAGCCAAAGGAGAATCGGTTTTATCGATTACCATTCGCTACGCCATGACCGTTGTTCCCGGTTTATATTATGGTAGCATACTTTGGTGGGCAAATCGTCAAAAACAAAATCCAGAACAACAGCTTCCTTCCCGCAAGTTTAAACGATTTTGGCTATTTTGTATTGGTTTATCATTATTCTTTACCCTAACGTCCAACCCCAACCGCACCCTTTACTTTTTAATCCCCGACTCCGTTGATCCTTGGGTTTATATTCCCGTCACCAAACAATGGTCTCATGTCGCCCAATTTCGCCCGTTACTCGCCCAAATTCCACCCGATGCCAGTGTCGCGACAACAACTTATATTATTCCTCATCTTTCTAGCCGTCGGGAAGTCTTAAGATTTCCTCAGTTTGAGTTGCGTAACGATGCCGGAGAAGTGGTAAAAATGGAATATATTATTCTCGATTTGTGGCAAATGCAGCAATACCAGGAAGCCTTTAAACGGGAACGGGGTCAACTGAAAGAAATAGTTCCCATTCTTAACCAGTTTACCGCTACAAATGAATACGGCGTTATTGGGTTTGAAGATGGAGTTATTTTACTCCAAAAAGGAGCGAAATCCAATCCAGAAGCGTTAGAAAATTGGCAACAATTTAGACAAAAATTAGAGCCTATTTTAGCCTAAGATTAAAAGTAGGGTGCATCAGACACAAGATCGGGTTGTCGTTTCATTAACTTAAAAATCTGATGCACCCTACAATACAAATGAGTGACACCCGATAAGTTACCAGACAAGAAAGGAGGGTTTATGAACAAGGAATTTAAAAACGAAATGGAAGATGAATTACGTCCAGAGTACGACTTTGCAAAAATGCAGGGGGGAGTTAAAGGTAAATATATTAAACAGTATCGTGAAGGGACAAATTTAGTGCTTTTAGATCCCGATGTTGCTCAAGCTTTCCCCAATGATCAAGCCGTTAATGAAGCCGAAGCGATCGCTGATTCACACTACTCAACGCCACCATCCTAACATTTGATTGGAGTAAAAACGTTGAATCGGGTGCATCGGATTTTTAAGTTAATGAAACCACAACTCAATCTTGTGTCTGATACACCCTACAATACAAATGATAGGCTGTAACGGGATTAAATCAGATACAATATCTAATATGACTCAAAATAACCCCTACTATGACCTTAATTCTAAACTTGACACCTGAATTGGAGCAATACCTGAAACAAAAAGCCGAACAACAGGGACTTTCGGTGGAAGCATACGCTTTACAACTGTTAACCGAACAAATCTTAGTAGCAAAAAAACAAGCTAAAGCCGTCAATTTACTGCAATCTTGGCTAGAGGAAGAAGATGTTCAAGAACAAACAGAAACAGGCGAATATTTAATTCAGTCATTGGACGAAGATCGTCTCTCCCATCGTAAATTATTTCCTGTTAAAATGAAAGGTGTAAGTTGGTGAACCAACTTGAGTCACATTAGAACCGAGTTAGATGTAATAGCAGCTTTAAAAATGGCGATAATTTTTCCGACGGGATTGAGAAAATATTCGTTCAAATCAACTTCTATTGTTTTTCCTTCCAGTTTCATAAACTTCCATAAACTTCCCGTTGTTACCACGCCATAAATCGTTTTAATTTCATTCTTTTTGCGTTGATTAAAAATTTGGGCGGCGATCATTTCCGCCATACATTGTCCCAACCCAGTTTCAATCCGATCATTTTTGGCTTCTACTACAGCAATAATTGGAGATTCTACAACTAATTGTTCGGGAGATAGACTAATTAAATAGTCACAAAATCCCGTTAATCCCAAAGCTGCATCCACTTCAAATTCTTTCCCCGAAAATAGACTAATTTTAGAATCGAGTTGTTTTTTAACTTCAATTAAAATCGGGGTAATAATCATTTCAGAACGGGCTTTTTCCGAAGCGATCGCCAACGCTAAAGGAATGTTATAGTCTAGAGTCTCCTGTAAAAATTGACTGTACTCAACTTCGGGAATATTGGCAAAACTGGCGACTGTTTCAACCAGACTAATTTCAAAGTTATCCTTAATCTGTTCAATGGTAAACTGACTGTAAGGCATCTTCAATCATTTTCCCTTTAAACCGAAAGTAACTTAATTCGTTCTATGGTTCGTTGATTTTCTTCGGGGGTGCCAACGGTGATGCGTAACCCGCCTCCCGTATGACGAATTAATGTTCCTTGAGACTTGAATTTTTGCTGGATTTGTTGTAATATTTTATTAGAATCAACATCGGAATCTCCCGAGTCTAAAGATTTCGGACGAACATAGACAAAATTGGCGTTACTTTCCCAAACTTTTAATTGGGGATGTTGACGAATTGCATCAATCAACAATTGGCGTTGAGCGAGAATTTCGGGAATGACACTTAATAACTCATCTTGATTATTTAACGCAAACTCCGCCCCCAACTGGGAGAAACTGGGGAGATTGTAAGGCAGTCTAACTTTCTCTACAATAGCAATTACATCGGAATGAGCGATCGCATATCCAACCCGCAACCCCGCCAACCGAAACGCCTTAGAAAATGTTCGTAAAATCACCCAGTTGGGATGTTGAGAAAGTTCGCCGACAAGGGTTGTTTGACTAAACTCAAAATAGGCTTCATCAATAACAACTAAAATCTCTGGGGGTAAGCTTTTTAACCAGTTAATTTCCGCTTCTGTTAATGCATTCGCCGTTGGGGAATTGGGATGAACCACAAAAACCACTCGAATTGGCGGGTTTTGGGTTTGTTCGATTGCCGTTTTTGCCGCCTCTAAATCCATTGCAAAATTAGTCTCATTTCGACCAATTTTAACGGGTTTAATTCCCAAAGTTTCCGCCAAAATCGCATACATAGAAAACGTGGGATTCGCGACTAAAATAGAACCTTCTCCGTTCAAACAGGTGGCAATTAACAAGGCTCGAATCAATTCATCCGATCCATTTCCCACCGAAAGATTAGCCGAATTAACAGAAAATTCTGCATCGGGAATTCCTCGGTTAACGTATTGAACGATCGCCTGTTTTAAGGTAGCATGAAAACCGTCTGGGTAACGATTGGTTTCAATTTCATGCTGATAAGTCCAAGCCAGCTTTTGTTTTAACTCGTTAGGAAGATCGTAAGGGCATTCATTGGTATCCAAACGATCTAAAATGAGATCGGATGAGACTGGAGTTTGAGATTCTCCACTGAGATGGGGAACATAAGCTTGAAATTGAGCCAGATCGTTGCGGATGAAAGGAAGCATAGGCTAAAAACAGTGAACAGTAATCAGTGAACAGTGAACAGTTACAGGAGTTGAGAACAGTGAATAACTGAAAACACGGGTCACTGTCAAAATAGTAACTTGAATATACAACAAATTATAGATGATAATGGATTCTCTTAAACTTGATATTGGTTATCTTCCCACACCGCCTGAATTAGTAACAGGGATGCTTGACAGACTGAACTTAAACGAGGAGGATGTATTTTATGACCTTGGCTGTGGAGATGGACGAATTGCGATCGCTGCCGTTCAACGTTATGGTGTTAGAGGGGTAGGAATCGATATCGATCCTCAACGAATTCGAGAAGCGAAAGAAAATGCTAAAATTGCGGGAGTAGATGATCGCGTCGAATTTCGGTTAGAAAACTTGTTTGAAAGTGAGATTGGGGAAGCAACAGTTATCTATATTTATCTGTTACCTCACCTCAACCTCAAACTCAAACCTCAGTTGAACCAACTGCAACCGGGAACTTTAATTATTTCGCGAGATTTTGATTTCGGAGATTGGAAACCCGATCAACAATTTCACCTTCAAGGTGTGGAAGAAGAATCAACCTTTTACGGTTGGCGAACTTGACGAAATAATTGGGCTAATTTGGTTGCTTCTGTGGTAATATTATGCCGTTTGGCGACTTGTTCGGCTCCGTATTGACCCATCTGTTCGAGTTGTTCGCAGGGGGTTTGTAAGACGGCTTTCATGGCTTCTGTAAGTCCTTCAATTGAACCTGCGGGAACTAACCAACCGCTTTTGTTTGGTTCAACTAATTCAGGAATTCCAGCAATATAGGTTGTCACAGCCGGACGTCCCGAAGCAAGCGCTTCCATTAATACCACAGGTAAGCCTTCTGCAAAACTGGGTAAAACTAAAGCTTGAGCGGCTAAAATTTGTTCACGAACTTGTGTGTTTGTTGCCCAACCGGTAATTTCGATATAATCTTCTAGATGAAGTTGGCTCATCATCCTTTCAATTTGCGGACGTAATCCTCCATCTCCGACAAAGATTAATTTAAACTGAACACCCTCAGCAGCAAGTTGGCTGGCGGCTTCAATCAGAAGTAAATGACCTTTTTGTTCGCTCAAGCGTCCCACACAAACAAAGCGGGGTTCGTTAGGAATTGGAACGTGAGGCTGTTCAAGAAACAGGTGATCGACTCCACAATGAACCACATGAATTTTACACCATTGTTTGTAGTCACACCAGCGATAGAGTTGACTTTTTCCAAAGGAACTAATGGCGACAACAAAACTGGCTCGATTGATTTTTTCGGTTAAATTAATTCCTTGAGGTTTATCAAATTCTTCAGGACCATGAACGGTAAAACTGTAAGTAGGCCCCCCCATTGCTTGACAGAACATCACGATAGCTGTGGGGTTCGTCCCAAAGTGAGCGTGGATGTGTTCAACTTTTGACTCCAAAACCCATCGCAACAGCACACAGGCTTCTGCCAGATAGGCAAGATGATAAAGGATACCCCGTTCAGACGACCAGCCGAAGCCCATCTTAACAGCCAATCCCATAGTTGAAAAGAAACGCAAGGGACGAGTGAGCATCGCCCAGAGTAGATGCAAAAACAAGCCTATAGCTCCAACTTTGAGGATAAATCGAGTTTTGGCGCATTCTTGTTTATCGGCTTCGTCTACTAATTGGTCTTCTAAAGAGCGGACAGAAAACCGTAGAACTTCGATCCCAGTCGCTTCCACAGCCAAAATTTCTCGGCGGATAAAGCTATGACTAATTTTGGGATATTGGTTAACAAAATAGGCAATTTTCATGTTTTAATTACTGAGTAGGGTTAGCTAGGCTTCAGGAGCTTTAACTTGATCTCGTTCAGTTCTTACCCATTGTTTCTCTCGTTTGACGAGAAAACCGAAATAGAGGGGAATTTTCCACAGAATGTAAAGGGGTACACTGAGCAATGTCCAACCCGAAATTCGCTCCCGACCATATTTTGACCAAGCTGCTAATATGGCAATCAACATCAGTCCGCCTTCAATCGCACTCAAAATAGCAGGTTGCCAAGATAAACCCACAACTCCTGCTATTGTAGCGATAATTGTTGTACCCAACCACAGCATCACCAGTAGGGATAAAGGCGGTACAAACAGGTCTAAAGCCATCACCAAGAGGTCGAGGCGTCTTTGCTGAAGGGAAGCTTTCAACAGTCGCGGAACTTGAGTCAGGATGGTTTGCAGGTGTCCGTGTTCCCAACGGGTTCTTTGTTTGGTGGCGGCTTGTTCTTGTTGCGGAAGAATACCTGTAACTAGGCCTTCGGGGCAGTATAACGGCGGATGACCCGCGATCGCCAAATCCACTCCCAATTGCATATCTTCAACAATATTACCACTGGCAAGGCTGACTTGACCCAGGATAGACCAGGGAAAAGCCATTCCGGTTCCGGTTAAAGCACAGGGGAAATTGAGGCGTTCGAGTCCTTGAGGGCGGACTTGATTTTTGACTAAAAAGGCTAATGCTGAGATCGAATCTTTGGGGGTGGGTTGTGGGGGAATTTCCATTAAGTATAAAGCTTGTACCGGTCTGAGCGTCGCCATCGCTTTTTGGGTAATTTGTTCTATTGTTCCCGGTTCAACTCGACAGTCGGCATCAACCATCACTAAAACTTCTGGCGGATCGGCTTTTAAGAACTGCAAACCATAGTCTAAAGCGTAGCCTTTTCCGCGTTGATCGGGGTTGTGACGTTCTAAAACTGTGACTCCTGTTTGACGGGCGATTTCGGCAGTTTTATCGGTGCAATTATCGGCAATAACTACAATTTTATCGTCTGTTTTTAACTGAGATAACAAGGGTTCAATCGTCTTGCAAATTCCAGATTCTTCATTGTGAGCCGGAATTAAAATCGTGACTCGCGGTTTTATATAATTGGCAGTTAACTGTTGATAAAATAGGGGAAAGACCGCCAAAATACATTCGAGAAAAAACACCAAAATTGGAATTGATAATCCCAGAGTTATTCCCAGGAGAATAACAGTTAAGAACCCGCTCATACTTACCTCTAGATCCAGATCTTTTATAAATTTTATCAGGTCAAATCGGGTATGACAAGATAAGAGTTTTCTCAGAAAAACGAACAATTTTAGCGGCCGGAAAGAGGGACTGTATAAGATTTTGTTCCGGTGTTCAGGGGGAACTGGTCTTGATTTGATCAAAAACGGAAGTCACTCAAGTTTCCCGAGACAAGTCATTAACAGTAGAGCTTTACAAAAACTTTAATTAACTCGAAAAGATTTTACAAAATCTTATTCTTAGGAGTGAGAGGCTTGATTTGATGGTGAAATGGGCGAGGTAGAATAGAGGATAGATACAGATGGAATTGTCCCCGATCGGGTGATTAAATCCACAAACAGGGTTGAGATCTAACGACTGAGGGCTGACGATCATAACAAAGAAGCACTATACTGGTTCGATAGAAATAAATTGAAACAAAAGGCTGCCTGATTGTCTGTGTAAGAGGTCAGAGCGGAGCCAATTTCAATTCCAATGGGGAGAACCGCCCAGCAACTTTTGGTATTGTGCATCAACAGGTTAAAGCCTGATTCAGTAATGACAACCAGGGTGTAGGGTTCAAATCATTTCTTCTTGAAACAAAGAACAATGCTAATTCAATCGATTGGGATATCTCTGACCAACCTGACGCTACTGACCCTGATCAGTCTGAATCTCCAGTTACCCGTTTTCGCTCAAAATCAACCTCGGACTTCCCCAGCCAATCAGACCCCCAATTCGACAGAGTTACCCCAACTCGATAGCACTTATAATCTCGGTACGGGCGATCGCTTGCGCCTGGATGTGTTTGGGGTGGAAAAGTATAGCGGGGAGTATTTGGTTTTAACCGATGGAACCGTGAACTTACCGGGAATTGGTACCGTTGAGGTCAAAGGGCTAACTTTACCCCAAGCCCAAGCGAGAATCTCTCAGCGATACAGTGCGTTATTGAAACAGCCTGTGATTACCCTGAGTTTGATTGAATTACGTCCGGTACAGATTGCGATTTCCGGGGAAGTCAACCGTCCGGGGTCTTATCGGATGGCGGGAGTCGCAGGTCAAGCCGGAGGGGGAGATGGACAACTTCCCCGGGTCACACAAGCGATTCAGTTAGCGGGGGGGTTGACCCAAGCGGCGGATTTAAGCCGGGTTCAGTTGCGACGGCTAACACCCAATGGTTCGGTGGTGACGTTGAACCTAGAACAGTTACTCCAAGAGGGGAATTTAAGCCAAGATCCGATTTTACTCGATGGGGACAGTATTTATATCCCAACGGCAGTTAGTATTGAATCGGGTCAAATTCGTCAAATTGTCTCATCGGGTTTAGTTTCACCGGAAAATGAGCCGTTACAAGTGGTTGTGGTGGGGGAAGTGTTTCGTCCGGGCGTTTACACCGTTAGTGCTGAAAATGATAACTCCGATCCGCCCACTGTTACGCGAGCGATTCAAATTGCAGGCGGAATTACCAACTCAGCCGATATTCGCAATGTACAAGTCCGCCGCATTACCAGAACAGGCTTACAAACAACGGAAATTAATTTGTGGGAACTCTTGCAGTCGGGTGATATTAATCAAGATCCTTTCCTCCAAGAAGGAGATACCATTGTGATTCCCACTGCTTCTGAGATTAATCCGGCGGAGGTGGAAGCTTTGGCGACAGCCAGTTTTGCTCCGCAAACGATTAATGTTAATGTTGTCGGTGAGGTGGTCGAACCCGGTATTTTGCAAGTTCCTCCCAATACCCCTCTGAATCAGGCTATACTGGCGGCAGGGGGATTTGATAGTGTTCGCGCTCGCAAACAAGAGGTGGAATTAATTCGCTTAAATCCTGATGGTACAGTCACTCGGGAGAATATTACTATTGATTTAGCACAAGGAATAAACGATCAAAATAATCCGGTCTTACGGAATAATGATATTGTAGTGGTCAGCCGAACAGGTTTAACTCGTTTTGCAGATACCACCGAAGAATTTTTTAGACCGATTAGCGATATTATCTCTCTGAGTGCATTGCTCCGAATATTTGGGAATTAATCATCATCAGGTTTAATGACAAAGTTTGTATCGGGAGAGACAGGGAATTGTAATAGACAATCCCTGCAAAATTATCAAGAGTTTTGAGAATCTCAAGCATCGAACCTGCATCAAAAGTGCTGTCATTGAAATATCAACTGATAACATAGAGTAAGGCTATTTAAAGTTCTAGGTAATTATGCAGCGTGATACTGTAGCGATCGACTCAGATGATCTAAAGACTTCCCCATTTACCGATGAGACAGAGGAATTAACGCCTTCATCTCAGGGGGGGTTAAATTTAGCTCCACTGTTAAGGACAGTTCAGCGAAAAATCCTTTTGATTGCTGGGGTGACTGGAATGGCCATATTTGCAGCGAATCGATTCATTGAAGATCCACCTCCGAGTTATATGGGTCATTTTCAGATGCTCGTTGAACCCGTTAGCTCAACGGATAAGTTGACCGATCCCTTAACTTTAACACGAACACAGGGAAACCCTAATGATAATTTATTTAACTTAGATTATCCCACTCAGTTAGAGATTTTGCAAAGTCCGGAAATTTTAGATGAGATTGTCAGCGAAGTTCAAAGTCAATACCCGGAGTTTACGCTGAAAAAAATTCAAAAGGACTTGGTTGTTGAGCGTTTAGTTGGAGAAAATAAGAGATTAGATCAAACCAAAATTCTGCAAGTTACCTATCAAGGCTTAGACCCCGATTTGGTGCAGTTTGTTTTAGAAGAAACAGCCGAACGCTACTTAAAATATAGTAAAGAAGAACGCAGCAGCGGGATTCGCGAAGGGATTAAATATATTGATACCCAGCTCCCGGATTTAGAAAGAAGAGTCGATAGCTATCAAACTCAATTACAAAACCTCCAAGAGGATTATCAACTGTTTAATCCTCAAGCTCGGGGTGAAGAACTCTACGAACAAATCCGACAGCTTCAGGCTTTACGCAACGAAACCCAAAGACAGCTTCAGGAATTAAGAACGCAGTATAGTAATTTGCAAGCCAAACTCAATTTAACGCCGGATGAAGCGATCGCAGCTTCGGCTTTGAGTGAAGCTCCAAATCGAACTCAATTATTAGCCAGTTTAACAGAAATTGAAAACGAAATTGCTAAACAGTCTGCGGTGTATAATACCAATACACCGGAGATGCAATTACTCCTGCAACAGCGAGCCAATATTCAGCAGTTGCTCGATCAAGAAACCCAGCGGGTTTTAGGCGAAAATTCCCCAACAGTTTCTGCGAATTCTTCGGTTTTAGGGTTTCAAAGTTCAATTCGTCAGCAACTTATTGGACAGCTTGTAGAAGTCAGTAATGAAATTGAAATGCTCGAAGTTCGTTTAGCTGGACTTGAGGAATCCCAATCCCAGTTTGAGCAACAAGCTCAAGTTTTTCCGAGTGTTTCTCGTCGATATGGAGAATTACAACAACAGGTTGAATTAGCCAATGGAAACTTGAAGCGACTGTTAGAACAGCGAGAAAAACTACTCCTAGACTCGGCTCAAGATAACGTCCCTTGGGAAGTCATTTCTCGACCTCAAGTCGAAGAAGGTGAAAGTGATGGTAGCAAGAAAAATCTGATGGGTGTAGCTGGGGGTTTAGCCGTTGGATTAGCCCTGGCGATTTTAATCGAAAAACTCCACAATATTTTCTACAGCATAGACGATCTTAAAGATGCAATCAAACAACCTATTATTGGAATTATTCCCCGTCAGAGACGACAACCTGCTCTGAGTTTATTTGGTAGTTCTCAACAAAAGTTGTCTCAATTTATGGACGCTTTTGATGCGCTATATGCCAATATCCGTTTTCTCTATGGAGATTCTGCCTTACGTTCTTTAGCCGTCTGTTCGGCGGAGTCTGGAGATGGGAAATCAACCATAGCTTTACACCTGGCTCAAACCATCGCCAGTATGGGTCAAAAAGTGCTGATTGTTGATGCGAACTTACGTCATCCCCAACTGCATCAAAGTTTAGGTTTACCCAACCAAAAAGGACTGAGCAATCTTTTAACCGATAGCCGCATAGCGCCGAGTATTCTCATTCAACAGTCGGCGATGGCTGATAACCTGTTTGCCCTAACCGCTGGAACTCCCACAGCCGCAGCGATTAAACTGTTGGGTTCGGCTCAGATGCGGCATATCGTCGATGAACTTCAGAAGACCTTTGACTTCGTAATTTACGATACCCCTCAGTTAAAAGATTACACCGATGGGACTTTTCTAGCCGGACATCTGGATGGTTTGATTATGGTTGTGGGAGTTGCCAAAACCCATCAATCCGTCACCAAGAACGTATTGGCTCAACTCGATAAGTTTCATCTCCCCTGTTTAGGTGTAGTCGCTAACCATGCCAAGCGTCAATCCGCTCGCAAGAATACTCCCTACTTAGCACAGACCATTTCTGTACACCAAACAGAAGAGATTGAACAGCTAATCTAATTTCACCTCGCAGCCAGTCACATCTACTGCCGTGCCGTATATTTTCGTTACTTGCCGAGCGGATCGATGGTCATCAAACTCATCAGGGTGCAATCTTCACAACGCTCAGAATAGACTTCAGGTCGTATACTCGGCGTTGATTTTCACATAATCATAACTCAAGTCGCATCCCCAAGCTTTGCCGACTCCAGAACCGTTACCTAAGCTAACTTGAATTAAAACGGTATCACTCTTGAGGTATTCTCCGGCGGCGGCTTGCTTTAAATACTGACTGGCGGCGGCCCGATCAAAGGGTAGAGGTTGACCCTTTTCCATTAACAGAAAATCTCCCAATTGTATTCGCAGATCTTCTTGCTTGAAATTAACCCCCGCACGTCCGGCGGCGGCGGCTATTCGTCCCCAATTGGGATCGCGGCCAAAAATAGCCGATTTTACCAGAGATGATCCGACTATCGTCTTCGCCACTTGACGAGCGTCTGCTTCATCGGCGGCACCGCTAACTTGCACTTCAATCAAACAAGTTGCGCCTTCACCGTCGCGAGCAACAGCTTTAGCCAGATGTTCACAAACGGCTGTTAGCATGGCTTCGAGGCGATCGGCTTCCGGGCCTTTTCCGGTAATGGCGGGAGTGCGAGATTGACCGTTTGCCAAGGCAATCAAAGTATCATTGGTGCTGGTATCGCCATCAACGGTAATCTGATTAAAACTGCGATCGGCGGCCCGACTCAACATTTCTTGCCACAGGGGAGGGGAAACGACCGCATCACAAGTGACAAACGCCAACATGGTCGCCATATTGGGATGAATCATCCCCGAACCTTTAGAAATGCCCCCAATGCGAACCGGGCGATCGCCAAACAGGGTTTCTAGGGCGATCGATTTGGGGACTAAATCGGTGGTAATAATCGCACGGGCGGCGGCTTCTCCTCCCGACTCGGAAGCGGAGGCGACTAACTGGGGAATTGCGGCTTTAAGAGCGTCCATTTTAATCCGTTGACCAATTACCCCGGTGGATGCGAGTAAGACCGATTCGGGCGCAATATTCAAGGCTTCAGCCAGTGCTTGAGCGGTTTCGATCGCATCAATGTTACCCTGTTCTCCGGTTGCGGCGTTGGCTTGTCCGGCGTTACATAAAATCGCTTTAGCGCTGGCTTTAGCTTGGAGTTGCTGACGACAATAATCGACACAAGCCGCCCTAACTTGGGAGGTGGTAAAGACTCCTGCGGCGATCGCATCCACCTCTGACAAGATTAATGCCAAATCCGGTGCGCCCGATGGTTTTAATCCCGCTGCCATTCCCCAGGCTTTATATCCTCTCGGTGCGGTGATTCCCCCTGAAATCTCAGTCCAATCTGACATGGTTTCCCCTTCCCCCTGTCTGTTTTAACAGAGGCTCTTAGCATTTCAAGCCCCTTATTATACCAAGTCAGAAGTCACCAAGTCAGAAGTCACCAAGTCAGAAGTCAGAAGTTCAGGAGTTACTGAAAACTGAAAACTGAAAAAACTGGTGACTGGTGACTGGTGACTTCTGACTGAAGAAGAGGTGTGATTTTTACACAAAACAATCCTTGATTACACGTCAAACTAGCTCATGGAAGCGTGGCTGCGATCGTAGCTGGTGCGGAAGCTTTCATTGGGCTTACCTTGAATCGTGCTGTGATAATCACCGACTTCAACACCCACTTCATCAGCGACACGATTGAGCATTGCTTGTTGACGATTTTTAACCATCATGTGATGGCGCATCATTAAAGAACGGGCTTGATCTTGAGTACACATTTTGATGGCTCTCCTAAATTTTTAATGAATCTTGATTTTTTCTTAAACAATTGCGATCGATTCTCAGAGGAACTCTAGCTCACCTTTAGCTCATGGACGCATTGCTGCGATCGTAGTTTTGGCTAAAGGTGGGGTGGGGTTTTCCTTGAATGTGATTCCAGTAGTTTCCGGCTTCTATACCGACTTCGGCGGCAGCCCGATTCAACATCGACTGCTGTCGGTTTTTGATCAGGTGGTGATGGCGCATCATTAACGCCCGTGCTTGATCTTCGGTACCCATGTTTCTACTCCTCTTTCGGGGTTTGGTGCTATCGGATGAGTCTGTTTCTTTGACTCACTCTTTTATCATACACGAAAATTCTGTAGTCTATTTTACAAAATAAGCTCCAATCACAAATCTTTACAAAACTTAACATTAAGACGGCACACAAGACATCCTCTCCCTCTGCATCACTGTAAAAAAGCTCTAGGGTGAGGAGAGGGAGAGAGGACTGTATTCAAGAACTAGAGACGATCGGCTCAGTTAGAGTAGGGGTCGATAGACGTGATAATCAATATTGGGGAAAATATTGTCGATGGCTTCGACTTTTTGCAACCAACCGGAGTCGATTTTCCCTTGAAGAACATCCTCAAACAGCTTATTAAAGCGCATCAGATGAGATTGAGTCCGACGAACCGCATAGGGAACCATTGTTCCGGTACTCATAATAAACGCCCAGTCAGAAGATTGAGCCAATAATAACTCCCGTGCGGCTTGGTTGAGGGCGCGACGTTCGAGTTCATCGGTGGGTTCTCGACAAGCCATCGTAATCATGCGTTCGGCGGCTTTGTGAAGGTGGGGATAAATCCAACTATTGGTATGATTAAGCCAGTATTCATGGAAGCCTTTGTAACCCCAACTGGACTGGGCGGGTTTGCAGACTTGGTTGGTGGGGTATTTTTTGAGATAATCGGCCAAGTGAATCATCCCATAGGTTTTTTGATCGAACCAAGTTTTGCGGAATAAAGAGTCTAAGAACCAGGGACCTTCATACCACCAATGTCCAAACAGTTCGGCGTCGTAGGGCGAGACAATCACCGGAGGACGCTGCATAATACTATAGAGATGCTCAACTTGATACTCTCGGTTGAGCATGAAATTTCCGGCGTGTTCGGAGGTTTTTTCTCGCGCCCAATAGGGATCGTATAATTCCTTCTCAGAGAGTCCGACACCCCGACCTGTAATTTTGTGATATTTAATCCCCGTATTTTTCCGCTGACCGTTGGGCATGATATAGGGTTTAATATACTCATACTCAGCTTCCCAACCCAAATCTTTGTAAAATTCTCGATATTCAGGCGCACCGGGATAACCGACTTCCGAAGACCAGACCTGTTGAGAAGATTCATGATCTCGCGCAAACACAGCAACGCCAGATTCGGTAAAAATGGGGGTGTAGGTGCCAAACCGGGGACGAGGACGGGCGTAAAGAATGCCGTGACAATCCGTGAGAAAATAGCGTAAACCCGCATCGGCAATTTGTCGGTCTAAACCATCAAAATAGGCGCATTCCGGTAGCCAAATTCCCCGAGGGGGACAGCCAAAATTTTCTTCATAATGTTCGCAGGCTACTTTGATTTGCGCCCAAACCGCCTGGGGGTACATTTTCATTAAGGGTAAATAACCATGAGTAGCCCCGCAGGTGATAATCTCTAGGTTATTGGTATCTTGAAATTGCTTAAAGGCGGCAACTAAGTCTCCCTGGTAGCGTTCCCAGACTTCTCGAACTTCGATGAATTCTTGAATGTAGTGTTCGGCTAAGTAGCGAAGATGACCGTGATGTTTGTTGCGTTCGGCTTCTTTTTCAATGAGTTCCTGAAGTTGGGTTAGATGTTTGTCAAAGCGGTCTTGCAGGAGGGGATCGCGTAACATTGACACTAAAGGCGGTGTCAAACTCATGGTCATTTTAAAATCAACCCCATCCCGTTTTAAGCCTTCAAACATCTTGATCAGGGGAACATAGGTTTCTGAGATCGCTTCAAATAGCCATTCTTCCTCTAAGACATAATCGCTCTCTGGATGTCGGACAAAGGGCAGATGAGCATGAAGAACCAGAGCGAGATAGCCAATAGCCATAGTGATTTAACTTGAGTAGAGAGAAAACAGATAGGGGGTTGCTGATAACTTTACAATATCTTTAGATTCTAAGGCGAAACTTGAACAAAGCGGTGATGAGGATGGGGATGGGTAGGGTATTCGTGACTTTTGACTGCTGAGTTGGCTATCTCTCTCTGTGGGTGTGGGTAGTTGTGCGGCGATCGGGGCAAGCCCACGCGACCCGATCGCTCCGGAACTTATTTCATCAGTCAACATTTTGTCAAAACCGCCCCTAACTGCTGACGGGTCATCGTTTTTGATTCGCTATTGTTCAGGATATCATTGATTGGCTCATCGGTGGTAGTCTTTCTGTTAGAAGTTGATTTACGCCAGATCGAAGAGTAAGATTTCCGCCTCTGTGGTGGCTTCTAGGGTAATTTGTTTTCCATCGCTGATGGCGACTCCATCCCCTGTGGTTAAGGCGATCTGATCGAAAAGCAGTTCACCCCGAACCACTTGCACCCAAGCATGACGGTGGGGGGCGAGGGAATAGGAAATGCGATCGCCGGTCGGTACAATCGCTGCAAACAGGTTAACATCTTGATGGATTTTTAGCGCTCCGTTTTCGGGGTTTGCTGACCCAATGAGTTGAAATTGACCGGGAGTTTCTAATAGGTTAAAAGAAACTTGTTCGTAACTGGGGGTTAACCCGGTTTGGTTGGGAAGTATCCAAATTTGCAGAAAGTGAACGGGTTCGGTTTTGGAGGCGTTAAACTCGCTGTGAAGAATTCCGGTTCCGGCGCTCATCCGTTGAATTTCTCCGGGTTTAATAATTGTACCGGTTCCGGTGCTATCTTGATGTTTGAGGCTGCCTTCTAGGACATAAGTAATAATTTCCATATCTCGATGTCCGTGAGTCCCAAACCCCGCACCTGGGCTGACTCGATCTTCGTTGATCACTCGTAAGGCGCGAAACCCCATGTGTTTGGGGTCATAATAGTTGGCAAAAGAAAAGCTATGATAACTGTTTAACCAGCCGAAGTTTGCTTGTCCTCTTTCTAGGGATTTACGAAGGGTAATCATGGTTAATAACTCCTGGGATTTCTGGGGATAATTGTATTTAATTTTTAGAGTAGTTCAAATTGGGGTAAACTGGGAAGTAGGCACTTTGATGTAAGACGGTATCCAAAAAGTAACTATGCAAGCTCCTCAAGAACAACCCAAGAAAGAACATTGTCCGGCTGAGACGACTTTAGCAATGATTAGTGGACGTTGGAAATTGTTGATTTGGCGAGAGTTGTTTTCAGGGGTGAAGCGGTTCAATGAACTTCACCGAAGTCTAACAGGAATTACTCAAAAGATGTTAACCCAACACTTGCGAGAAATGGAAGCCGATGGTTTGGTACATCGAAAAGTTTATGCAGAAATTCCCCCAAAAGTTGAATATTCCCTCACCGAAAAAGGAAAGAGTTTACACCCTTTAATTGAACAAATGCACGCCTGGGGAATTGAGTTTACAGTCACCAGTCACCCGAAGGGTGACTGGTGACTGATAATTGCCTATTTCCTAATTAGAAGCGAGCTTTTTTTGTTGTTCTTTTGGAAGGGGTTCAGGAACAAATGCAGGGAGTTTAATTGTAAAGGTAGAACCGACATTGGGTTGACTTTTAACGGTGATTTTACCCATCATCATCTCACAGAAACGCTGACTGATTGATAAGCCCAAACCCGTCCCGCCATATTTACGAGTTGTGGAGTTATCTGCTTGTACAAAAGGCTGAAATACCTTTTTAACTTGTTCTGGAGTCATCCCAATTCCGGTATCTGTAACTGCAAAAATAACCCGTTCATTTGATGAGATTTGTTCGGAGTGGTGAGAATAATCGATAGGTTTGTGATGTTCGGAGTGACCCCGACCATTTTGAAGAGAAACCGAAGTCCGAGTTACTCTTAAAGTGACCGTACCCTCTTGAGTAAATTTGGCGGCATTACTCAACAGATTTAATAAAACCTGCTTAACTTTTGTGCGGTCGGCATACATAGAACCGATAGAATGAACGCATTCCACATTAAAACTATTATTATTTTTAGTCATCAAAGGCTGTACAATTGCCTGAACTTCATTGATCAAAGTGGCAATATCAAACTGTTCCAAATAAAGATTCATTTCTCCCGATTCTAATTTAGAAATATCTAAAATATCTTGAATCAGAGAGAGCAAATGTAAACCGGAAGATTTAATCTGATCTAAGTCGGGAACAAAATCAGTATAACCCAAATCTTCAGCATCTTCTCGCAGCAAATCGCTATAGCCAATAATCGCATTGAGAGGAGTCCGTAACTCATGGCTCATACTGGCTAAAAATTCACTTTTAGCTTGGTTAGCGGCTTCGGCAGCTTCTTTGGCTTGTTGCAACTCAATTTGAGCCAACTTATTCTCCGTAATATCCCGAACAATTGCCAAAACTTCATTATTGCCACTGACCACAATTCGGGCTTCAAAATGACATCGTTTTCCCTCGATAAACCACTCATATTCAAAAATCTGGATTTCATTAGTTTTCAAAGCTTCTTGAACGTATTCAGTATATTGTTTGGCAACGTGTTCGGGTAACAAATCGTAGACGGTTTTATTGAGATGTTTACTCAAAGAATGAAGCAAATATCCATTTCGAGAAGCTTTAAAATCGAGAAAAATCCCTTCTCGACTAAAGCGAAACATTAAATCAGGAATCGCATTCAGTAAAGCCCGATTTTTGGCCTCACTTTGACGGAGAGCTTCAGCCCGATGTTCTAAACTTTGAATCAATTTTTCCTTGCTTTCAATCAGTTCTCGCAACTGATCGGTCATACTATTAAAAGAATCGGCCAGAATCTTCAATTCATCTTGAGTTTGAATACTAATTTTTTGGGTCAAATCTCCCTTCGCCAGACGTTGGGTGGCGGCGGTCATTTGCTGGAGAGGTTCAGTAATGGAACGACTTAAAATCAAAGCCAGAGCGGTTCCAGCGGTAGCAGCGGTGAGAGCAACCATCAACCCTTGGTTACGAACGGCTACCATTTTCGCTTCTAAGGGGGCTGTCGATAAGCCAACGCTAACGGCGCCCAAGCGTTGACGCCCGACTTTAACGGCTTTTCCGGCGAGTAACTGATCTTCTTCCCAGCGGAAAATCGTGTGATCGCTTTGGACTAATATTTTGCCAAAGGGATCGGGTTCAACCCGATGCACCAAGACACTATCACTGTAGGCGTCGGCGACAATACGACCTTGCTTTTCGTAAATGCGTCCGGCGGAGAGAACTTGATCGGCTCCGAGTTGCTCCATAATTTCTTCCATGAAGTCAGCATCGAGCATATACAGGGAGTCCGCTGTTGTCACCGCCAGCGCATCCAATAAAATCTTAGCTTGTTGTTGAAGTTCTTTGCGAAAGGTTTGTTGTTCGCGACGGAGGGACAGCCAGGTAACGCTGACCACAGCAACGATGACCAAGCTTGTCATGGCCAATGTTAACTTGGTTGCTAACGACACCCGTCTGATCCCAAAAAGGCGCATCCAACTCACCTGTTTTTGACCTTCTCATACAATTCTCGCATTCTGTCTATGTCTCCCTCAGTGGGGAAATTGTCAAATTTTGTTGTCTCTTCAAATTTCTCCATCACCTCCCGTCCTTCAGGAGACTGATCCATATTAAGTAAGATTTGTTTGATCTGTTCAACTTGTTTCGGATCGAGTCCAGCTCTAACTAATACGACGTGACGAGCAACCTCTTCAGTTTCCGCTAAAACGGTCATGGCTTCGCGACTTTCAGCGGGAATATTTAAGAAACTGCGATGATCAATAGCGGCCGCATCAACTCGACGACTGATCACCCATTGAATGTTATTTTGATCATCTTGACTAAAGACATAACCGACTTCATCGGGTTGTACGCTTTCATCGGGTGACTCTTTTTTCTTCATGTTTAAACCCGCTTCCATCATGTGAACCATTGGTAACACATAGCCAGAAGTGGAGGTGGGGTCGTCAAATGCGATTTTATAACCTGTTAAATCATCTAGGCTCGTAAATCCACTATCGGTCATGGCAAAGATGACAGTATAATAAGCGGCATCACCTCCTTTCCAACGGCGGAGAACTGGTTGAGCGCCAGAGAGTTCACTGACGAGCATTGCCGGAAAAGGACTGTCGAAGTAGATATCAACCTGGCCGGATTTGAGTAGGCTGGCCATTGCTTCTACATCCGGGGCAACTTTAACCTCCCCAATACCGATGCCAAATTCTCCAAGATTAGCAGCTAAATAATCAGCTAAAGGTTGAAAACGCTTGATTTTTTTAGCAGGCTGACTGGTAACATCTCCAACCACAATGGTTCCCGTCAACTCAGAGTTTTCGGGAGGGTTATTTGTTTCGGGGTTAGAGGCGGTTGTTTGAGTCGTACAACTCAGTAAAAGAGTTGCTATCCCCAGGAGTAAAGTTTTTCCAAAGAAGGTGCGTAGCATTGGGTTTATTGATGTAGTGGTGAGTCAACAAGAGTCTTCACTTCAAGTATGACATTTGCGTAAAACGATACTCAGTTCGAGATCACAGCAGTAGATGCAGAGAAATTTCACCGACTAGGAGCGTAGTACCTAGAGACAATCCTAAAATGATGATGAAGTCCAGTGAACCTATCTTCAACTAACCAACACAATAAATCATAGCTTGTCTATGTGGTGATTTTAGCAAACCCCCCATCTCTCAACAGGCTATTGGGTGATAAAATTTCCTTCACATAGCGGTTTTGATTAGAGGATTTTTGGAGATCTTTTTTAAAGATTCAGTAAAACTTCAGTAAATACTACGAAAACTGCTTGTCATTTGACCTACAAAAATGCAAGAATTCTGTATACTTACTGGTGTAGATCAATTGTAATTCCATCGTTGGCCATACCTATACAGTTAGTGATAGATATATAATGTTATATTTTTGGGGAGTCTGTTCTCGAAAAACAGATGATTGCATCTTGTCTATAGGGTGTTATGGGGTAAAAGTGGTGAAAACCTTTGAAGCGTTAGAAGTAAAATCAGTCTTATTCAACAGTGGAGCCGGAATTGGCTACTGTTGTATTCTCTCAAGGTTTTAACTCATTCTGATTAAATTTTTCTGCAAACTCGACTTAAACTTGGAGGTTTTGAAATGAACAATTGCGATCGGGGAAGCCGCATCTGCTACCACACTATGAAACAATTTGTTATCTCAGCAATCCAGTCCACATTCTTACTCGGTTTTCTAGCAACTTCGGCAACGGCTGCTACTCTTAAACTCGAACCGATTGGCAGCTTTTCTACCGGAATTTTTGATGATGAAGCTGCCTTTATCTCGGCTTTCGATCCCTTTACAAATAATTTATTTGTAACAAATCGTAGCAATCAGTCCCTTGATATTCTCAACCTGTCCAACCCCACGAACCCTTTTAAAATTGGTGAGGTGATCATTCCCGATCTCAATCCGGATCTGTTTGGGAATGTCCTTCATGTGCGTTCATTTAGCTATGACACCCAGAGTTTGTTTGCGGTTAGCGTCGAAAACGTTAATCCCCAAGACAACGGGAGTCTGTTATTTTTTAACGCCGATGGTAGCTTGTTTAACGGCAGCTTAGATAATTCCTCCGTTATCGCTGGTCCGTTACCGGATATGTTCACCTTTACACCGGATGGAACAAAGCTGCTGGTCGCCAATGAAGGGGAACCCAACGATGAGTATACGATCGATCCGGAAGGTTCAGTCAGCCTAATTGATTTAGAAAATCTGTTTGCTGGTTTGGCGCCGACAGAAACGAAAATCGGCTTGAATGGGGTTCCACTGACCGGCGAAGGCATTCGGATTTTTGGGCCGAATGCGACCGTTGCTCAAGACCTCGAACCTGAGTATATCACCGTCTCGGAAGATGGTAAAAAAGCCTGGGTCACTTTCCAAGAAAATAATGCCATCGGTTTGCTTGACTTGGAAACTCGGGAATTTACCGAAATTGTTGGACTGGGATACAAAGATCACAGTTTACCGGGTAACGGTTTGGATGTTAGCGATCGCGATGACGGGATTAATATCAAAAATTGGCCGATTTTTGGGATGTATCAACCCGATGAACTTGCAAGTTATACGGCTAATGGCAAAACCTATCTTGTGATCGCCAATGAAGGTTCGGGTCGAGAATTTGATGGGTATAACGAAGAAGTTCGGGCCGAAGATTTAACCCTCGATCCGGATGCATTTCCGGCTGATATTCAAGATCGAGATAAACTGGGTCGTTTAACGGTAACAAATGCAACGGGTGACACGGATGGTGATGGCGATTTTGATGAACTTTATGTCTTTGGTGGACGCAGTTTTTCCATCTTAGATGAAAACGGGAATATTATCTTTGATAGCGGCGATCAATTTGAACAAATCACCGCTAAATTGTTCCCCAAATATTTCAACGCCGATAACTCCGAAAACAACTTTGATAACCGCAGCGACAACAAAGGACCGGAACCGGAAGGCGTAACCATTGGTCAATTCGGGGATCGTACCTATGCCTTTATCGGTTTAGAACGGATTGGCGGAATTATGACTTATGATATTACCGATCCCGAGAAACCTTTCTTTGTCAGTTACGATAATAATCGGCATTTCTCTGTAAAATTTGATGAAAATGAAGAGGGAGAACCCGCTCCTACTCCTGCACAATTAGCCGCAGTTGGTGATTTAGGTCCGGAAGGATTACTATTTATTGATGCCAAAAATAGTCCCAACGGACAAACGCTGTTGATCGCCACCAATGAAGTCAGCGGAACCACAACGATTTATAGTGTTGAAAGAGTTCCCGAACCCGGTACAATTTTAGGTCTTTTAGCGACCAGTGCGTTGGGCGGTTGGATGCTAAAACGTAAGCGATCAAATTAGGTTTTTAATCCCTAAAAAACCCGGTTTCGCAGAAGTTTTTAAAAACCCGGTTTCTCCAAGAAACCGGGTTTTTGTAGTTCAATTTTTAACGGCTGTATTTGAGGGGTTTAACGAGTGAATGTGACGGTTCATTTCCTCTAAATATCGGGATAAAACCGAGTATTCACTGGAAGGAAGGAGAGGATCATTTTTGGCGGTAACAGTTTTTTCTAAGGGTAAAATCCGAAAATTGTATTTATTACTCGCCCAGTAACGATGTACCCAAGTGGGGATGGCTTTAATTTCGGTAAATTCTATGGTTTCTTCGGGGAAAGATTTCTTGATGTTGACTTTAAAAATCACACCCAAATCTTTATAATTTCCCCGTTGGTTCGAGACAAAATTCCCCATTGAATAAATAGCAACGGCTTTTTTATTGTTCCCCGACTCATCGGTTCGTTCAAAAATTTCGTAGGGTTGAACGACGTGAGGATGACTTCCTAAAATAATATCCGCCCCCGCATCTACTAAATTTTTCACTAATTTTTTTTGCTGTTCGTTGGGTTGGCGTTGATATTCCGAACCAAAGTGCAACGCAACGGTAACAACATCAACCCCTAAATTTTCTGCGGCTTGGATATCTTGAATGATTTCTGCTTCGTTAATTAAATTGACTAAATAATCTTTTCCTTCGGGAATGGGGATGCCATTAGTTCCGTAGGTATAAGCTAAAATTGCCATTGAAATTTCGTTTTTTTCGAGAACTAAAATTTCTTCGGCTTCTTCGGCAGATGCGGCGGTTCCGACGGGTTCTAAGCCTCGCTTTTTAACGTTTTCTAGGGTTTTTAAAACTCCCGCTTCTCGCCGATCTAAAGAATGATTGTTGGCGGTGGTTAAAACGTTAAATCCGGCGTTTTTAATCGCATCTGCCAGGGTATCGGGTGCATTAAATAAAGGATAACCTGTATAGCCTGTTTCCGGTCCCGCTAACGTGGTTTCTAAATTTCCAATTGCCCAATCTCCCTGTGAAATTATCTCTTTAACTTCGGTAAAAAAGCTATCATAATTATAGGTTTTTGTGCTAGAATTATATCCAGATTTAATTTGAGTTCCGTGCATCATAATATCCCCAACGGCAACTAATTTGGCTTCGCGAGTGTAGGGCTTCTGTTGGGGCGGTTCGGGGGGAACTGTTGGGGCGGTTTGTTCGACAACGGTTGAGTTAGAGTTAGAGCATCCTGAAATTAAAAAAACGCCGAGAATTAAAATTCCGGTTAAAAATTCGCTCGGTTTTCGAGTTGTTTTCATCGGTTCACTCCTCAAATTTCTATCAGACTTGTTCATTTTAGAATAGGAGTGACGTTTTTTAGAAGCTAAATCAATTAGACCTCAAGAAAATCAGCTAGATGAATAGAGAGTCGGATAAAAACTGCACAAAATCAGGGGTTGGCGCTATAGTGTTGAGGAGTGAAAGGGTCAAAAATCTACAATCTCATTGAGGACAAGAGCTTGGAGAAATTGCATAAATGCAGTCAGTCGATCCTACTATTAAAGTAGAGCAGTCTTGATCAAACTGCTCTCGGAAAAGATCTTTTGTGTGTGATGGAGTTTTCAAGCTGCATTCTCCTCCGATGAGGGGGGAGAGGTTTGTTGGTCTTTAACCACAACCCACCGTCCCGTTTCAGGATCGCGATAGGTGGTGAACGGATTGGATTTTAAGGGCTTTTCGCTATTTTTCATGGTCCTGCTGTGTTTAAAGATGACAAAGCTCATTTGTGTGGTCATACTGTGATAATGACCTAAACAGTCACAATTTACCGTGACTTATTTTGCAATCCGGTTGTGAAAGTGATCAACCCAACCCTGTGATGACAAACACATACAGTTTGTGATATAATATGCTCCATCAAGCACCTAAAAACTTCATAGCCCGAAAAACTTACTAATTATCGGAAATAATTGTTGGGAGAGTTGAACCAGCGTCGCAACGTTTGGCAACTCGGCCATCAAGCCCTTAAGAAATCTTAACGCCCCTTTAGCTTGCTGCTGCTTTGTGCCATCTTCGGGGTTTTGACCCGCTTCGGCGAGGGCTTTGACCTGTTCTAACGCCTGGGCTTTGTCGGCGTCGTCGAGTTCGGGACTCTCGGAAATAGCGGTTTGTAGTTGTTCTAATAACTCCTTAATTCCCGGTTGTTCGGGGTCGGGAGAAGCGGGTAACTCGTTAATGCTGTTGCTGACAGTGCTGTTAATATTATCGATATTGAAAATAGCACCACTGGCATCAAAATTCCCGCCCACATTTCCGGCAAAATTGCCCTTAACATCTCCGGTTTTAATGTCTTGATTGTCGCTCATGGCTTTACTCTCTGATTTTACATCATTACTAAAATTAACAGTTGTAGAACTTGGCGATCGCTCAATTAAAGCTTTATCAATAATAGCAACTAAATTTTGATTGTGGCGAACTTCCGCTTCTAACAGGGCGGTTTGTTTTGCGGCTTCTAAACGGGCTTCGTAGACCTCTAAAAACTGGCGTTCAACTTGTGCTTTATCCGTATTTTCGGGAACGGCAATTTTAACTAAAACATCTTCCCCTTTCTTTTCGATAGACTGAATCGAATTATAATCAATTTCCGGGTGTTCTTCCATTAACTGATTAAACGCCAGTTTAAACGCATCGGGGTTCATCCCATTTCGCAGTAAAATCTCCACCGTGTTCATAATTTGGCGGTAGAGTTTCTCAAAATCTCCCGGTTGAAATACCGCTTCTGGGTTGTGGGGACGACGTTCTCGGCTTCCTATATTGTTCTCTTCTTCCAACAAAAACACATAATCACAGTTGATTTGTTCTAGAATTGTAGTCGAGTCAATATTCCAAGCTTCCAAACAGGCTGCGGTGAAATTTGCTGCGGTGAAATCTGCCCCCACACAGTTGGTTTCGGTTAAAATTGCACCCTCCAAATTCGCTCCCCGTAACACCGCATGACTCAAATCTGCTTGTCTCAAATTCGCATAACTTAAATCGGCATCGGTTAAGTTTGCACCCCGAAGATTGGCTTTCTCAAAAGACTTGCGTCCCTTTCCTGTTGTTAACAGTTCTCTGACCGCAGGTGGAGATAAAATTGTATCGCCGACTCTGGCTAAATTCAATTTTTTGGCATTTCGCCAACAAGTCCGAATTAGCCTTTCACTTCTCAGATCTGTATTCTTGAGTAAGGCTTCGGTAAAGTCTGCATCAGTTAAGTCCGCATCCCGAAAACAGGTTCCAGCTATAGCCGCAATAGCAACTGCATTCCCTCCAATGAAAACATATTTCTGATCTCCTTTAATCGCCCGCCAACCGATATAACCACTGAGTAATCCGAGTACAAGTGCGATGCTACTCCCTATGATACCCGCAAGCAGTAGTCCAGATGAGTCTGGGATTTTGCTGGAGGCGTAGGCGATGGGGATGGCGATGGCGACGGGGATGGCGATGGCGATGGCGATGGGGATGGCGATGGCGATGGGGATGGCGATGGCGGTGGTGTTGGCGATAGCGTTGGCGTAGGCGATGGCGATAGCGTTGGCGATGGCGATGGGGATGGCGATGGGGATGGCGTGGGCGATGGCGATGGCGTAAGCGATGGCGAAGGCAAAGGCGTTGGCGAAGGGGTTGGCGAAGGCATTGGCGAAATTTACGTTAATTCCCTGGCGAATGATGAAAATACAGAACCCCAGCAGAGAAATAATAGAAATCCAGCCTCCTCCAATATAAATCCTGCTTCCTCCAATTGAACTGGAGAGAAATAAACCTGCGATAAGATCTCCCCCCCACCCAGACAAAAATCCTGACAACACCACCAGAACCAAACAAACCCCCAACAGAACCGCCACCCAACGTTTTTGGAGTCCCGCTTTGGCATTGGTGAACTTTGTTCCTCGGAGTGTGGCGTCTCGGAAGTTGGTTCCTCGGATGTCCGCTTCGCTAAAATCAGCCCCAGACAGGTCTTGTCCTCGAAACGACAGACCCCGAAGGTTTTCCCCTCGGAAGTCCCGTCTCCCTTCTGCGTAGCGTTTCAGTACCTCGTTGGCCTTCATGGGTTGAACGTTTTCGCCCGTTGTTAGAAAGAATGGTATACAGTTTGTGATCCGAATCTATTCTACTCATTGTTTCTCAATTTGTCGCTGTTTCGCCCCCCAAGATAGAAGTCAGAAGTCGGAAGTCGGAAGTCAGAAGTCAAAATCTCCCTTGAATTTTGAGAAAGTATAAATTGAAAGTTATCGCTGTTTCGCCCCCCAAGATAGAAGTCAGAAGTCGGAAGTCGGAAGTCAGAAGTCAGATCAAAGTTCCCCCGCGATCGCACACTGCTATAAATGCAAGGTTGATAGAGGTGCGATCGCTGTCTTTTTGGTTTTAATTCTTTGATGAAAACTTTAATGGATTTGGGCGAATTAGGGAAATTTGTCAGAGATTGAGTTTTTGATGCAACCTGAGAAAAGCTGATATTAAAGGTGGATTACTTTTCCTCTGTTACTAACTTTAGAGGATAATTTAGTTAAATGGGAATCGGTGAATCTACATAAATGGTGGGTTCTTTCATCTCAAATTCTATCCCATAACTCATTAATTTCTGCGAGATCTTTTTGTTGGCGAGTTCTAGCAAACGTTTTCTAAGTTGGGTTGAATCTTCACTCGAACCCAAGATAAAAAAGGTAACTCTCGCCCGAGAACCGGGTTTGTTTTTGGGTTTAAGTAATGTTATTTTGGTACTTCCCGGATCGATTCCATAGAGGGTGTCCGTACTTTCTTTAACGATTTTATCAATGAGGGCGGTTTCTTGTTCGCCGAGTTGGCGGGTAAAGTCAAGATAGAGTAAGACCATGACTTTTTTCCCTCGGGTAATATTTTCTATATCTTTGGTTGCCATGATAGAATTCGGAACAATTAACAGGGTGTTACGGGCGGCGACTCGGATTTTTGTTGAACGTAAACCAATCGCTTCGATGCGTCCGTAAATGTCTTCTTGATGGGGATTAAAACTAACTCGGACATATTCACCGGGAATGTAAGGACGATCTAAATAGATAACAATAGTTCCGATTAATTGTTCTAAAACTCTTTGGGCGGCGAAGGCGATGGCAATTCCTCCAATTCCCAAACCCGCCACCAAACCGACCAAATTAATATCGTGAACATTGGCAAAAAAGATAATAGCAAATAAACCAATAATCACATTAAATAGCGTCTCTAAAATAATTACAAATTCGTCGGGTTTTAAGCCCACTTTTTGAATGATTACAATTCCGTACAGACGCAAAAATTGGCGGAATAGGCGAGAAATTAACCAAGATGCACTAATGGTAATGCTTAAATAGAGACAAAACCTCAAGAATTCATAGAGTTCTTGGTAGGGTCGCAGCAGGTTTAAGCAAAAACCGATTAAAATTAAAGTTCCGGTAATTCTAATTCCACCTTTTAAGGGAATGATAAAATTTTGATTAATTTGATTCCCAAACTTCGGCGAGACTTTTTGATTAATAAAGATAATAACTCCAAGGGTATATCGACCAATAATTAGGGATAAAATTGCAAAAAATAGAAAAGCCAGAAGCCGAATTCCTAAACCGATGAGAAATCTTTGCAGTTCCTCATTCCAGGGAAAAATTTCTTGAATAATAGTTGGCAGATCCATGTTAGATATTCACGGGAGAAGTAACGTTTATTCTTTTTTCTTCTATATCAAATTCTATGCCATAATCTTGTAATCTTTGGGTAATATTTTGTTCGGCAATTTCTAACAGATGAGTGCGAAACTCCATCGAAACATCGCCCGAACCCAAAATAAAGAAAGTAACTTGGGCTTGAACCAGAATAGCATCTTCATCGTTATCGCTGATAATTTCTTTAAAATTGACTTGGGTGATGCGATGATCGATTCCAAAAATATCTTGGGTGCTATCCAAGACTATTTGACGAATAAAAGCTTTTTCTTCTTCGGAGAGAGAACGATAAAACATTAAGTGAATCAGCGAGATAATCTTTTTAGCGTTGGTGAGGTTTTCAATGCTAACTTGTGTTAAAATATTATTGGGAATAATCACCAAACTTCCTTTTCCTGAGGTTCTAATTTTAGTCGAACGCCAACCAATCGATTCAACTCTCCCAAAGGTTCCTTCGGGTAAATGAATGTAATCATCAATGACAAAAGGTCTGTCTAAATATAAAACAATTCCCCCGAGTAATTGTTCTAAGGTTTTTTGAGCCGCAAATGCTACGGCTAACCCGCCAATTCCCAAACTGGCGAGTAAACCAATAATATTAATTCGATGAGTTTGAGCAAAGATAAACACAACGACGATCACAATCAGAATATTCGCAACCGCTTGAATAACAATTAAAACTTCGCTATTGAGCTTGCGTCGCTTTTTAACCGCTTTATCTAACCAATAAACCTGATAAAATTGTTTAAATAATCGATTGAGTTGCCAACCAATGGCGATTGTAACGATAACACCCAAAGGAATTTCAAGCAACTTCAACCATTCGGGGAGGGGAGCAATTAAAATCGCCGCATCAACGCTAGCAATGAGGAAAACCAACCCCAATTGATTTTGAAACGGAACCACAACTTCTTGATAAATTTGTTGAAGTTCTGCGGAAGCAAAACGATCCGTTAGCGTTCCAACAAATCGGGGAATTAAAAAGGTAAATAATCCGACTAGGTTAACTAACCCGAGTAGAAAAGCGACTCTCATACTCAAAATTGAAAGCCAAGACTCGGGTAAAAAATCTAAGGAATAAGCCGAACTCTGAGCGAAGAACATAGCAACGGAGATAAGAGGATAACTTAATTTATAAAGCCATTGAATTGACCGCAACAATTAAAATTGACTGAAGGTTCAGTCTAGGTATAAATTTCTAACTGTTCGTAAACGTTAATAGTTAATTGTATCATTTGGTTGAGTGGATTTTGTATCCACAGTTGACGGATAGGCGTTTCGGGTTGAGAAGTCATGGTCACAGGTTTCCCCGACATACAAGTATAAACCTGCTGTTTGTTTCCACAGGGAACGACAACATCTCCTGTTCTAATATTAACCACCAATTGAGTCGCAGGGGGATTAAGTTTAATAACTTGCTCGGGAATTTCGGGTAAAATAGTCCTAACGTAAGTTTTCACCGGTTGAGGCTGTTGTTGCTCGGAAGTCGCCGTCAAACACAGGGTGGGAGCGGGGTTAGAGACGACCAAGACCAACAGCAAAATCACAGTCAGAAAAATTCCTCGTTTCATTGAGTTTGAGGAAAATAGAAATTAGTCTGATGTAATTTTACCCTAAAAAGTATCAACCCGTTCAAAAAAAAATGGAGAAACCCAACTCAATGAATTTCTCCTCTACCATAAAGAGAGCTATGAAAACGTGACTGATCTGACTACCAAGGTTGAGAAAAGAGAATCAAACAAACAGATCAATGATTTGTCTGTCTGATGAATTCTGAGAGTTCAACACCCTAAGAACTATATTTATAGTCTATTCCCTCTCAACCGATAATAACAGTCCCTCTTTTAAGCGACATTCCCCAGACTCCTGGGAATTCAAAACAGATTAATTAGAATTGAGATACTCTTCTAACTTATCGGAACCGCCAATTAATTTCCCATCAATAAACACTTGCGGAGTAGAAGTGGCACCTGTAGCCGCTTTGATCGAACGAGTCGAAATATCATCACCCAAGACAATTTCTTCAAAATCCCAACCGCGATCTTTAAGCATCGATTTGGCTTTTGCACAGTAAGGACAACCCACTTTACTAAACATAGTAATCGCTTTGGGTTTCGTCGCACTGGGATTAATATAATTGAGCATTGTTTCGGCATCCGACACTTCAAACGGATCGCCGGGAACCTCCGGTTCGATAAACATTTTATCGATTACACCATCTTTAACGAGCATAGAATAACGCCAAGAACGCTTTCCAAAACCCAAATCGGCTTTATCGACTAACATTCCAATTTTTTCACTAAATTCCCCATTTCCATCGGGAATCAGGGTGACATTTTCCGCCTTTTGATTTTTCGCCCATTCATTCATTACAAAAGCATCATTGACGGAAAGACAGATAATATCATCAACTCCACTTTGTTTGAACACGGGAGCCAACTCATTGTAACCGGGAAGGTGAGTCGAAGAACAAGTCGGGGTAAACGCACCGGGAAGGGCAAATACAATTACCGTTTTACCCGAAAATAATTCACTCGAAGAAATATCAACCCATTCATTATTCTTGCGGGTTCTGAATGTAACATCGGGAACTCGTTGACCTTCACGATTTTCTAGCATAGAGATTTTCTCCTATTATGAGTTAAGTTTTCAAGGGCAGAGAAAAATGTTGGCGGGGGAAATAAACTCAGTATTTTTCTACACAAACCGGCTTATTTCCCCGAACAAATTCTTCGCCACTGTTATTATGCAGCTATTATGCAGCGATCGCTTCAGAGTAGGGAACAAAAGATTTTTTAGTCGCCCCACAAATCGGACAAGACCAATCTTCGGGAATGTCTTCAAATGCGGTTCCGGGAGCAATTCCAGAATCCGGATCGCCTGCAACCGGATCATATATCATCGAACATTGCTTACAAATCCATTTTCCGCTCGTTGCGCTTTTGGCCAAAGGTTCTACCCCATCGAGCGCCTTTAACGCTTCGGTGTATTGGTTGGCGTGGTGGTTTTCGATAGAGGTGAGGAAACCAAAGTTTTGAGCGGCTTTGCGGAAAATACCGGCGTGTTCTTTGGATTCGGCGATTTGCTCTTCAAACTCCGCAACGGCGTTGTCATCGCGATCTTGGCGAGCTTGGGCGGTAAATTCGGGATACATTGTCGTGTATTCGTAGGTTTCGCCCTCGATCGCCAACTCCAAACACCGGGAGATGATCGCTTTTTTCTCGGCTTCGCTCAAGCGGTCAGCGTCTTCTACGACCAATTCCGGGTGAATCAGACGGAAGTGAGCAAAGGCGTGTTCGGTTTCTTGGTTGGCGGTTTCCCGAAACAGTTTCGCCACATCCGCCATTCCCAATTTGCGGGCGACTTCGGCAAAAAATAGGTATTTGCGGTTCGCCATAGATTCCCCTGCAAATGCCGCTTCTAGGTTTTTCGCCGTGTTGGAGTTTGACAGATCCATAGTGTTCTCCTCGTTGGTTAAAAGGTTGAATGATTTGATTGATCCGTTACTATCTCAGAATAATTCTGATTTAAGAAAATGTCAAGCAAAAAACTAATACTCAGATATTTCCCCATCTGTTCTGAGATGTGATATAATGTAGGAAAGATTAGCCACAAAAATAGGATCATGGTCAGCAATGCAACAAAAGAAATTGAAGACCGAATGCGAGCCAGGGGACTGAGGATTACCCCCCAACGGTTTGCAGTCTATGCGAACCTACTCTCTCGTTTCGATCATCCGACTGTTGAAGAAATTTTGGTTGATGTTAACCGGGATTTGCCCATTTCGTCGAAAGCAACGGTATATAGTGCGTTGTCGGTGTTGCGAGAAGTGGGGTTAGTCCGAGAAGTTTTGTTAGAAGAAGGGGTAACTCGTTATGATGCGAAAGTCGAACCCCATCACCATTTTTGCTGTCAAACTTGTGGAAAAATTCAAGATATTGATTGGGAAACCTTTAGTCGCTTACAATTAGATCGGCTTCCCGAGGGAATACGAGTCGAAAATTATGAAGTGATTCTCAAAGGTGAATGCGATCGCTGTACAAATTCTTAGAAAAATACTTAAAAGCCTGAAAAAAGGGGATGTGATTATCCCCTTTAGGTTTGAGATTTTAGATTTTGTCCGTGCAAGAACTTTTCCTTAGGATTGTTTGCGTTTTCTTAAAGCAACACCCATTACACCACCGAAAACAAATAAAGCCACAAAACTCGAAGGTTCGGGAGCTTTCACCAGAACATAATTGGTTTTCACTTCCATTAACCTTAAAGAGGTATCTTCACTGAAGTACCGAGAGAAATTACCCACATATTCCCCCGTAATGAACTCTTGATTTCCGCCAAATTTTTGTTCGGAATCATCTAATGAAAAGTTAAAGTTATGACTGGCATCGACTACCAAGAAGTCATCAGAATCAACCGCTTCTAATCGCCCAGAAACAATAAAGGAATCCAGGAGATTATCAGTGGCTTCCTCATAGACCCAGAACGAAATATCAACCTCAGCAATTGCGTTTTCACCCGGAGGTCTCTCAATGGAGGTTTCCAGTTCCAAGGATGATACAAAATCAAAGGAAAATGTTGAACCTGCTGGTATGAAAAAATCATAACCAATCACGGCAGCTTCGCTATATGCCTTAGCGCGATATTCTATTCCATCTCCCTCTGCCTCAGCAAAAGATGAGTTAAAGGCAAAGGGATTAGTCAGGGAGAAGAAAGCATCAAATTCTGCGATCGCATTAGCAGAACCATCGGTACTGAAAATAGAAATCTTACCATCTGTTAAGGTGGCAACTCTTGCCGGAGCCTGACTAAAGTTATTGATAGAAACTTGAGCAGATGAAGAAGCAAAAGTTGCGGCTTCACTTGGTGAAGAAGTGACGGTTAATGTCGCCGCTAAAAACGGGATTGAACCTAAAACTAGATTCAACCGATGTTGAAGTTTTTTAAGCATGGCTGATTGTAAGAACCTCCGATAGATGAACAGTTCTGACAGTTTTTCGATGAAAGGCTAAATTGATGAATTGTAGATTAGCAATGGATTTCTAGAAGAGAGCTGAAACTGTCATAACACCCAAATTTATAAAGCTCTCCGAAGCGCTAATTTTTCTGATTTTTTACGGGTCCACCCATCCGCGCAGATGCACTTAATATTCCCATAAAATATTTCTAGCTAGGCGTTTATCCTAGCCGATGCATCGTCGATCTTCCCCAATTAATAGATCAGTATTAATGGATTGGGTATTGTTAGCTTAGTCCGCTCGGTATTCCGAAAACAAGATAGTAATTTAAAGTTTTCAGCTATTTTTGTAAAGCTTTGATAAAATTATTTCTTGTCCAACCTGTATTGAAAAAAACTCAATATAAGTAGGTGGTCATCAATAAACGTTCAACCCGAAAACCGCGCATCCCATACAACAAGAGACTTACAGCGTTTAGCATTGTTCGTTTAATTCCGCCGACCTAGTTAATATGTCCTCGATGGCGGCCAATACAAAACCCAGTATTTTACGCGCATCCGGTTTCTGGGGTTGACAGGAACATACACTCCTATCAACCCACTTGATATTAAATTAAGTTAGGATTGCTTGCGCTTTCGCAGAGCAACACCCGTGAC
>JAYKHV010000143.1:0-47739 GCA_035285085.1 Lyngbya sp.
TGAAGAAGGAGTCAGGAGGACCGAGTCAGGAGTCAGGAGGGAAAATTGCATGGGGATTCGCGCCCCCAAACAATTTTGATCACCGTGTAGACGGTGGGGTATTAAACCCATAAGAGAAATGATAAACCCGCCCCCTGAACGCCCAAAACCCGATCAATTTTTATTTGATAATTTTATGCGGCTCAGTATGCAGTCCTTTAACCTCTATAATCAACTGCATGGATTTACTCATTACCCTAATTGTTTCCTTTCTTTTATTAGTTTTTAGTACCCTCAAAGGGTACTTTATTTTTTATCCTTTACTCGCTTCGCTGTTGCTGTGGTTCGCGGTTTTGGTGAGGCGAGGCTTTTTATTAAAAGACTTAATTCAAATGGCGATCGCAGGCGCTAAAAAGTCTTTTCCGGTATTTATTATTTTACTCTTAATTGGCGCCGTAACTTCTTCTTGGATGAGCGCCGGAACAGTACCCAGTTTGGTGTATTATGGCATTCAAATCATTAACCCCAACTATTTTATCCTATTGGCGTTCCTATTAACAAGCTTGGTTTCTCTGTTAATTGGGACTTCCTTTGGCACCGTTGGAACCATTGGTATTGCTTTAATGATTATGGCGGGTAATAGTGGGGAAAATTCAAATTTAGTGGCGGGTGCGATTCTTTCTGGCGCTTATTTTGGCGATCGCTGTTCTCCGATGTCATCGAGTGCAAATTTAATCGCGAGTGTGACCCAAACCCGACTGTATACCAATATTAAAAATATGCTGAAAACGGGATTTATTCCCTTAATTTTAACGGTGATCATCTATTTAATTTTATCCAGATTGTATCCAATTCAAATCACGGATAGGATTCTACTCTCTGAAATTGTTAAAACCTTCAATCCCCAACCGCTTTTATTATTACCCGCTTTCACCATCTTTATTTTAGCAATTTTTCAAGTCGAAGTCAAACTTTCAATGATTGTCAGTATTGGAATTGCGAGTTTAATTGCTTTATTTTATCAACAATACAGTTTGATTGAATTATTAGATTTTCTTTTCAGGGGATTTTATCTCAGCGAACCCTCGCCGCTACAATCTATTTTAATTGGAGGGGGAATGATTGCAATGGGAAAAGTTGTCTTAATTGTGATTGTATCAACCGCTTTAGCCGGAATATTAGCCGAGACTCGTATTTTAAACTTTATCGAACAGTTTTTACACAGCGCCAAATCCCAACAGCATTTATTTTTAGCGACAATGTTGATCGGAACTGTTTCAGCCGCCTACGGTTGTACACAAACGATTGCGATTTTACTCACCCAACAACTCGTACAAAAAAGATATCAAACCTTAGAATTGAAGAATGAGCAATTAGCTGTTAATCTGGAAGATACCGTTGTAATGATCTCTCCTTTGATTCCCTGGAACATTGCGGGATTAGTTCCGGTAACGCTATTGATGAGTGATTTAAACTGTCTTCCCTATGCGTTTTATTTGTATTTAATCCCGCTGTTTAATTTACTCCGTAAACCGAAGGACGTAAGGCGGGAATAGGAAAGAGTCTTTGCAGTTTATTTTGACGTTCTCTCGGGGATTCTTCCGCCCAATTCCAGAGACTTTCATAGAAGAAAAAAGAGACTCCTGCTAATTGATGTTTGCGGGTTGCTTTTACTTGTTTTTCAATCATATTCATCGGCGTTGGACGGTTTTTTAAGCCGCTTAAAATTCCCACAGCAAAGGGAATATGATTTTTAGCGAGTTCAACTTCTGTGCGTTCTAACTCGGTGGTAAAACGTTCTAAATCGGGTCGATAAACCTGCAAAACAATTTCTTCGATCCAACCTTTTCTTTCCCAAGTAAACCAGTCTTGTAAATAAGCGGGTAAAGCAAAATGAAGCGGGTTGGGAGAAAGGGAAATAATACAATCTTGATCGATAGCTTTAACCGTTTCAAATACCCGTTTTACAAATTGGTTAATTTTATCCGCTCGCCACCTCACCCAATAGGTTTCATAGAAATCCTCAGAGGGTAATTTTCCCTGATGTTCGGCTTGATAAAGACTCACGGTATATTCATCATAACCGAATTCGGAGGGTAAACCAAAATGATCGTCAAATTGAATCCCATCAATATTGTAATTGGTGACAATTTCCGCAATTAAATCGAGGATAAATTGTTGCACTTCGGGATGAAAAGGATTCAACCAAACTCGCTCGTCATTTCCCTCTTTTTTAATGTATGTTCCATCCAAACGACGGGTTAACCAGTCGGGATGTTTTTTGGCTAAATCTGAGTGAGCCGGTGCCATAAAGCCAAACTCAAACCAAGGAATAACGGTTAATCCTTTTTGATGTCCTTGTCTGACTAATTCTTGTAAAACATCTCGTTTTTGTAAGCCCGGTGTGGGGTCGAGAGATTGTCCGAAATAGCGTTGAGCAACTGCACTCGGATAAAGTGTATAACCGCCCTGCCAAACGGTTGGGTAGATGGTGTTAAAATTGAGGGTTTTTAAGCGATTTATAGCGTCTGTAACGCCCCGTCTGGAAAATAAAACCTCGCTATCAATATTCGTCAGCCAAACTCCGCGAATTTCCTGCACGGGGGGAGTAATTGTTAAGGCGGGTTTGATGATGAACAGAACGAAACACAGGCTAACAATAAAAGTGAGAAACTGAGGAATGATTCGCGTTTGTTTCAAGCCTTTCAACATAATTTAAAAGGGTAGCAAGATGATGAGAGTTTGAACCAATCTTATAACAGCAAATAAAATAATAACATAACTTTCCCCCGAATTTTTTGCATCAGGGGTCGGCGTTTCCAATCTTCATAATTTATCCGCTGACTTTGAACAAAACCATTTAACAGAAAGTTTTCAATGTTTTGACATAAAAACGGCTGTGCTGTGGAGACATTTAACTCATCATTACTCCAAAAACTACGCGGATCAAAATTTGCACTTCCCATGCTGACCCAACTGTCATCAACTAACAGGGTTTTTCCGTGCATCATACTGGGTTGATATTCATAAATCTCGATTCCATGACGGAGTAAATTCTTATAAAGTTCCCGAGCGGAATAGTGGACAAATGGCTTATCTGTTTTCGATCCCATCGTTAAAATTCGCACATCTACACCTCGATGTTTTGCATCAATGAGTAGTTTTTGTATATTAGAAAAAGGCAAAAAATAAGGGCTAGCAATCCAAATTCGAGATTGAGCCGCCATCACTAACGTTTGGTAAAGAGCGCGAATAGAAGAATCTCGATAAGAAGGATCTTCACCGGATGTTACTAATACTGTTGGTAGAGAGTTTTCAAATTTTGGAATTAAAGGATTTTTACCGAGATCGACGGTTTTTCCGCAGTCGAGCCAATGTTGAATAAAAAGACCGTTGAGACGTTGAACAACTGGCCCTTCAAATTGGGCTTCAAAATCAAACCAAGGCGCCCGATCTCCTTGTTCGGGAATACCATCCCAATAGTCAGAAATTCCGGCACCACCAATTAAAGCAATTTCATCATCAATTAAGAGTAATTTGCGGTGACTGCGTTTTAAATAATCGTAAGGCGATCGCCAACTCAAGGGATTAAAAAAGCGCACTTCTACCCCACTGAGTTCTAAATTTTTCCAGTAACGTTCGGGTACAGATTTCGCGCCATAACTATCAACAATGACCTGTACTGTTACCCCAGATTTTGCTTTTTCAATCAGTGCGGTTGCAAAAGCGTCCGCCCGTTCGCCGGGAGTCATAATATAGGTTTCAAACAGAATTCGATGTCGGGCGCTCCGAATTGCATTTAAACGAGCGGGTTGGATTTCATCGGCTTTTACCCAAAATTTTGTCGCCTCAGCGTGGGTGATAAAAGAATCGGATAAACTCGCAATTGTCAGGGGAAAATTAGGAGCATTTGCAGAAGGAAAGTTAAAGATTTTGTAGTGAATTCGTCGGCGAAATACACCTTGAAAATACAAAACAATCAGGATTACAACGGTGATGGAAAACCCAATTAACAGAATTACACTCAACCAGTTATCAAACGGTAACATTTAAGTTTATTAATCAGTTGTGATGGTTGTCAATCAGTAGTAGTCGCTAGAAAGGTATAAACAAAAATAATGGTTTGAGCGACTCTAGCCTTTCACTACCGACTTTTAATGATATCACTAATGAGGTAGACCAAGATCTAACCCAAGATTGATGCAGGTGTTGTCTAGATGTTTGACAATAAAAGAACGGGTAATTGAGGAGTGGAAAACTACAAAAGTTTTCCGAATGGATATTAAGCAATTTAAACAATTAAATTTACGGGCTGTTAGTAAGTGATTGATAGGAGGAACGTTGGCCCCGTTTCTCGATTAATGATTTTGTTTATAACATCCAAAAAATCGGGCTAATTTTCAAGAAGGTTAATCAAATTAAAGCCATTTAAAACAATTGGAGGAAAAAGAAATGTCACAGGCTGAAATGGGTAGTAAAGTAAAAGTCAACTACGTTGGTAAACGGGAAAATGGTGAAGTCTTTAGTTCTTCGGCGAATAATGAACCTTTAGAGTTTTGTATCGGAGAAGGAGAGGTTATTTCTAATTTAGAACAGGCTGTTGTGGGGATGAGTCCGGGAGAATCAAAGACAGTAACAATTCCCGCCAAGCAAGCTTATGAATATCCCGATCGCGAATCAACTTTAGTTGTCGATCGCCAAAGTTTACCAAGCGATATATCAATTGAAGTCGGTCAAGAGGTTTATGTTCGGATGCAGAATGTTCACGCTTCAATTCCTGCTGTAGTGATGGAGATTTCCGAATCAAATATAGTCCTGTCTATTGTGAATTCTTCTTTCGGAGATGAGAACCTAATTTTTGATATTCAACTGGTTGAGGTGAACTAATTATTAAAGTTCACAAAGACTAAGGAGTAAGAATTAAACTCCAGTTTAGAGACGTGTTGCGGCACGTCTCTTTTGGCTAGATTCTATCAAAAAGTCTTTATAATAAACTGGGAGGATCGAGAACAGTAACCTCAACTAAAGGGGTAACATTATATCCGGCTTCATTCACATAATTTTGAATTTCACGGGTGAGACGTTGACTAATTTGATCTTTAGAAATGGTTACATCTTGCTCTCGTTGTACATAGAGAATACAAAGTAATGTATCTTGTCCGGGAATATCGGAGCGTGTAAAGCGAATATTCGCTTCTACAAGCTTCACTAAAGGACTATCTTTAACGACTTGTTGAATATCTGCCGTAGCCCGTTGAGCGCGACTGGAACGTTCAAAAGCGGGTGAATTTATAAATTGCCAATTGAGCAGTATAACTAATGCTAAAGCCGTCACTCCTAAAGTCATCGGAAATACCCATTTTTTTCCCCGATTGTAACGCGCTCCTTTCGCGGATAAACCCCCATAAAAACGAAACAAAATTGCAGCCGATAAATTAATCCCAACCAGTTGCAATAGAACTAAAAAAATACTGCCAATAAAAATATCCATTCTTCCGAGAGACAGTGCCATTCCTGCCGTCCCCGCAGGCGGCGCGAGAGAAGCAGCCACGAGCATTCCTGTAGCCGCTCCCGATACCAAACTGCTGCGTTCTGACTGCATTAAATTAATCGCTCCTGCCGCCCCTGCTGTGAGGGGAAGTAGCACCGCTACAGAAGAAATTTGACTGTTGGTTAGCATCAAGCTAGTGGGGATTTCTTGGCGGAGAATTAAACTCAACGCTGCTGATACAATAATCGTCACAAAAATTGCTACAAAATAACGCAATAAACTCCGCCATAATAATGTTAAATCTCCTCGGGAACTGGCGATCGCTACATTCATTGCCGGCCCCGCAAAAGGAGCAATTAACATCGCTGCAACCAACAGATAATTTGTATTGGTAAATAATCCAATCCAAACCACAACTCCCGCGAGTCCCGCATAACCCAAAAATCCTCGCCAGGAGCCTACACTTTGTAAGCCGGCGAGGAAAATTTCAATGGGGCTGCGTTCTTGTACTTCTTTAACTTGTTCGGGTGCTTCGGAAGCGGGAGGATGGAGGGCGATGATACCGTGAGGAACCAAAGTAACGTGTAAATTCCGAATAGTATCTAGCTGCTTGAGCAGACTTTCAACTTGTTTATTAGAAACATGAATTAACACTAATTCTTGGGATTCTTGGTCATCAATCACGGCGAACCGAGCCAAGTTAACCCCTTGATGAGCTTGAGCAATATTAAGAACTTGTTTTCCCTGACCGTTTGGTACTTGAACCCATAACTGACGCATTTTTCAACCCTTGTATTGAACCCTTAATTTTCGTGGAGATTACTTATATTTAGCAATTTCCTATTTTGTAGTTTTAGAGGATTAGTATTTTTTCAAATCGCTAACAGCAGGAGCTTCAATCACTTCACCTTCGCAGTTAAATTAATTTTTTTATAACTAACTAAAAGATTCGGGAAAAAATCCCGAATCTCCTTAAATGAATTAACTTAACCACCGACGACAACACCGCCATTCGGATGGAGAACTTGTCCCGCCATATATGAGGAATCTTCTGAGGCTAAAAACACAAAACAGGGAGCCACTTCTTTCGGCTGACCCGGACGTTTCATCGGGACTTGCTTCCCAAAATTACTCACATCATCGCCACCAAAAGCGTCAGGAATAAACGGCGTCCAAATGGGGCCGGGAGCAACGCCATTAACGCGAATTCCTTTCTCAATTAAAGGCTGAGAAATTGAGCGAGTAAAGGCTAAAATCGCGCCTTTTGTGGTAGAATAGCTTAACAAAGAAGCGTTACCCTTGTAAGCATTAATTGAAGTGGTGTTGATGATGGCGCTACCCTCTTTTAAATGAGGCATAGCCGCTTTTGTAAAGTAAAACATTGAGAAAATATTGGTCGCAAACGTGCTACCGAGTCGCGCCGAATCAATTTCCTCAATGCTGGCTTCATAATATTGTTCGGCCGCATTGTTAACGAGAATATCTAACTTTCCGAACTCGTCAACGGTTCTTTTAACGGCTTCCTGACAGAAGTTTTCGTTGCGGATATCGCCTTCAATTAATAAACAACGGCGACCCTGATTTTCAACGGCTTTTTTAGTTACTTGAGCGTCCTCAGTTTCATCTAAATAAACAATGGCAACATCGGCGCCTTCTTTGGCATAATAAACCGCCACCGAACGACCAATACCGCTATCGCCACCTGTAATTAAAGCAACTTTATCTTGCAGTTTACCACTGCCTTTATAATTGGGGTCGTCGTATTGGGGTTTGGGAGTCATTTCTGACTCTAATCCGGGTTTTCTATCTTGATGCTGTGCGGGAATCTTATCGGGTGTAATAGTCATTTTCAACTCCTAAAATTTTAGAGGGTTAATTCAGATTACTGTGTCGCGTCAAATGAAGAACTGGGGAGATATAAAAAGCTGGAAAATTAGCACATGATCGGGCATTAATTTTCCAGCTAATTCATCAATACGACAACAATTAACCTTGAGATTTACTGTTTTTTCCTGAACTGTCAACTGATTTTAACAGTCTGAAAAACATACTCTATGCTTCAGAATTTGAGATGAGATTATTGCATTTGATTTTGTAAGCGTTTCTTGGCTTCTTTAAATTCAGTTGCCATTTGTTCGCGTTGACTATCGTTCATGTTTTTCCGCATTGCTGCAAACATGGTACCTTCTTCTTGACGAGTATGATCGCCAACCATATCTTTAACGCGCTTTAGCATTTGTTTGAAAGCTTCGCTGCCGGGTTCGCCGTTCTTCATTTCATTGAGAACTTTTTCAAGTTCTGCTTGTTCGTCGTAAAGTTCTTGAGTATCACCATCACCGTAGAAGGAACGAACACGGGGATAAACAACTTCTTCTTCCGCTTTAGCGTGAGCAATTAAATCTTTATAAAGTTGTCCGAAATACTCCTGAATTTTATTAACATCTTGGGTCTTTTCAATTTCACGCATCAAGGTTTTTGCCTTTTGGTGATCCATGAAAATTAAAGTCAAAATATCCATATCGGAAGCATCGGAAGCTTGAGTTGTCGCACTTCCTAATACACCCGTCATGGCGGCTAATGCGTCTTGAATTTGCGCCCAGAAGCCTTCTTCCGGTTCTTGACCCGTGAGTTCGCGAGTACCCAAATATTCTAGAACTCCTTTTAATTGCTCTTGATGAGCGCGATTTTCAAAGTTAACAGCATTTAAAGGTGCCAGAGCTTCTTGAACGTCTGCACCAACAACTTGTGCTGCTTTATGAACGATTAAACCAGACAGAACTTGACCATGCTTGAGCAGTTCGTGTTGAGCCACTTTTTCATAGAAACTCAACTCAGAACCTTGCATCATTTCTTGTACCTGGTTCACCAGTTTTTGAACTGTTTCTTTAGGTTCAGCCGGATTTCCGTACTGAGTAATTGCTGTTTCAATGATGCCCAGGTTTTTCTCATCGTCTTCAATCATATCCTGCAAGCGACTACGAATATCGTTATCGCTACATTCTTGAATAAATTGACGCTCGTTATTAACTATTAAATTTTGAATGGCTCGCATACTTGCTAATTTTTGAGCAAGTGTAGCTCGTTTGGCATCGGTTAATGTGATAGGCATCGTTTTCTCTCTCTTACAAAGGATTTGTAAAACTGTTTTCTATAATTACGCAGCTTTAGTAGAGATTCATCTTCCTTTTGATATAAGTTTGAACATCTCTGGAACCCCAGTAGGTAGTGATTACTAGAATACTAAAAACACGTAAAAAACTAAACTATAATTATACCAAAATATCTCTATAAATGTAATATATATTTAGTAATAATTTGAAAATTCTGACAGTCAATTAATGGCCAATCTTTAGAGTTTAATTGCACAAAATATAGTTATTCAGGGCGCAGGGATGGCGCCCCGACAATACTCAGACTTTACCAAGTTTAAAAATAAGCTCATTAATGATGATCTTCGGCTGAATCCGGATCGAGTTCCCATCGCCGTTCATCTCGTTGATCGACTTGGGATTTGACTTCTAGAGCTTCTGTATCTGGTACATTAATCCCGGCGCTATCGGCGAGACTTTCTGCATCGTGACCGTCAGGAACCGCATCCATCGTCTCGGCTACGGGTGTATCTGGAACAACTTTTCTTTGATATTGAGGAAGATTTTGATCGGAAGAATTTGGGGAAGATTGGGTTGCCATTATTTACTCCTTTATATGAACTCATAATTTGCATCTGGTATGAAAATTAAACAAATCACCCCGATTTTCTGAGTAGAATTCACATTGCAAGTGAAAGCCCAGAAAACCAGGGGTGAAACCACCAACCAGAGCAATACTAACTTCTTAATTCATTCTCTTCTTAACGATTCTCAATTCTTTGCTTTGCGGCTTCTTTCACATTTTCTATTGTGTGTTGGGCTGCGGCTTCAGCTTGCTTTTGTTTACCTTCTGCTTGATCTTGAGGATCGCCTGTGATGTTTCCTATAGCTTCCTGGGCTTTACCCTCAATATTCTTCATGGTAGCTTCTACTTTATTTTCATTACTCATAATTAAAAATCTCCTCTAATATTTTCTGCAAAAAGTTTTGCTATTTTCAGTGTATCGAATGGTTATCTATCCTACTTCTACCGCAGGATAGATTCATTGACCCTATCTTCAGAGATACGGTTAGGGCTGTGAGGCTTCGGTCAATTGAGTTTGATAGTTTTCCTCAATTTCATTCAGGCTTAAGTCAAATTTATCAGCAATTGCTTTTAAAAGTTCCCGTTCTCGGGCTGTAATCACACCATCACTTTGAGCAATTCGATAGCATTGCATCAAGGTAGAAGGAGCAAAATCGGGATCGAGTTGCTCTAATAAACTCTCTAAAGACTGAGGATTTTTTAAGTGATTTTCGATAGTATCAGCAGTTTTAGAGTTGAAATTTCCCTGCTGTAACAGTTCGGAAACGACTTCCGACCAAGATTTTTCCGGAGAACTTGCCAACACCGCATGAACCATAATTTGATCCATAACTGCTTCTTGTTCTGATGCTTTTTGAAAATAGTTTTCCTGTTCTTGATAAAACTCAGCCGGAGTTAACTCGGCGCCATCGGATTTAAGTTTAGCTTCATAAAACCGACAAGCAGCATAACCGAGTCCATACAGCATAACGGCGTTAGAAGAAGCCCCGACAAATGCACCAATACCGGGAATGACTTCGATCACACCAAATCCCACTTTTAAAGCACTTGAACCGCCCAAAGATAAGCCAAAAATTCCTAAGACTTCTCCCCGACGTTCCGGGTCATTTAGATCTAAACCATAGGCGGCTGCTATTTCATAAATCATTTCCGCTTGCAGTCGAGTTGTTGTTGCTAAATCGATCGCAAAAAGTACCGCAGCTAAAGGGGGAATAAAATTGGTCGCCAATCCAATTCCTGCACCTTGAATTGACTTTTCTACCATGATGCGGTGAGCAATTTCAGCGGACGTTTCATTGGGATATTTTTGGCGCAATTTTTCCACATTGCGTTGGGCTTCTTCAATATTTACTTGACCCAACATTACTTTAAGCCAGTCCGCCCCTAATAGTTTGGTAATCGATTTAACGAGGGGATTATCTGCGATCGCCGCCATTGTATTTCCAGTTCCTTTAAAAACCAGTTCAAGGAGCTGTTGAGCCTGATCGGCACCCGCTTGAGCGACTTGATTTGCGGCTTCTATCGCTGTATCTATCACCTTTCTCAAATCTGATGTGGTTTCATAAATGCAACTGCCGAGATCTGAGTTAGAGGAAGTTTGATTTTGAGATTGAGCAGATGAAGTATATTTAGGTTCTTTCATTGTGATAATCACTCAAAATTTACTGTTACAATCTTTAAGTTTACAATCTAACGACTGCAAACCCGAGATGAATGTCGATTCAACTCTAAAAAATTTGTGAATCCATTCTCTATACTTTTCAATAGACAATAGCACTATAGAGTAAAAATACTTTACTCTAACAGTGCTTTTTTGGTTTTCTATTCTTGTTGGCTTAACTCATGGTCACTTGAGAAGTATCGACGCTAGTTGCACCATCCACTTTTTTGGCAACAGAAACAATTTTATTTAAAATATCTTGACTGGGAACTTTTCCTTTGAGAACCACCGTGCTACCTGTTTGTGCAACCCAAAGCGTCTCAATATCGTCAATTTGAGAATCTTGATCAAATGCATAAGCGACTCGCTTTGCCAAGCCACTTTGATCGTATTCTCCATTCAAACCCACTCGTTCAGAGGGAATTGATCCGCCGCCTGTCGATGCCGGAGCTTGAGCGACGGATGTTTTTGCTGTTTTTGATTTTTTGGCTTTCTCTTCTTCGTCTCTACCAAAAAGTCTGCTTAACCAACCCATAGAATTGACTCCAAAATTTCTAAATTGAATTGCACCTTATATCTTATCTAAGTAATCTTCATAATTTCCTCTACCCATTGGCTGAATTCATTTAATTTTTTTCTATCTCCCCAGATAGATTATTAATTCTTACGGTATAAATTAGATAATATTTAATCAATCATTGATTTTTTTGTTATGATTAAATACAAACTAAAAACTGGAAAAATTTAGATTTAATATCCTATCAGTTAATCGCCTGAACATAGGGGAGTAAATTTTTGATGATTGATTCAGCGTGTTTAATTTTTAATCCGGTCGCAGGTCAAAGCGATCCCGAGCAAGATATCTCCGAAATTAAACGTCATTTGCAACCTCATATTCATTTAGATATTCAGTTGACCACTGAAGACATATCCGCTGAACAATTAGCCCGTGAAGCCCTCGAACGAAAGGTAGAATGTTTGATTGCTTCGGGAGGAGATGGTACGGTTTCTCAAGTCGCTGGGGTTTTAGTTGACAGCGAAATTCCATTAGGAATTATTCCCCGAGGAACGGCTAATGCCTTTGCAAATGCTCTCAATATTCCCCGAGGAATAGAAGGAGCTTGCAAAATCATTTTAGCTGAAAAACAGCGAGTAGTTGATATGGGAAGATGTGACGGAAAACCCATGATGCTGTTAGCGGGTGTGGGTTTAGAAGCGGGAATGGTTGAAGATGCCAATCGCAAAGCCAAAAATCGCTTAGGAATATTAGCTTACTATGTTGCGGCTTTCAAACAGTGGAAAGGATTTAAAACATTTCACGCTAAACTCGAAACAAAAGATCGAATTATTGAATTTGAGGCAACCGCTATTACTGTTGCTAATATTGCCCCTGCTTCTTCTATTTTAGCTCAAGGGCCTGCCGGAATTATTATGGATGATGGACTCTTAGATGTAACGATTTTTGCCCCAAAAAATCGCTGGAAAGCCGTGGGAGCATCTTATCATTTATTTCTGTCTGCATTATCGGAAGATGAAGCACAACGAAACGATATTGGCTACTTCCGAACCAAAGAGCTTAAAATCACTACCGATCCGCCGCAGAAGGTGGCTGTAGATGGAGAAGTGATCGGAAAAACTCCTGTTGAGGTTGAGTGTATTTCTCGCCAACTCAAAGTATTAGTTCCTGATAAGTTTTCCTCAGAACAACCCGAAAAATTAGAAGGATTACCCAAATTAAGAATTCAATCCAAGACAGGTGAACCTCTAGATCGCGTTCAAACTCAAGAAGACAAAAGTAATGAGAAAAGTGATATAGATGTTTTGATTGTAGATTATCGACTTCCAGATTCAACTTATAAAAATCTTTAACCGTCGAGCAAAAATCAATGATCAGTTGATGAAACAAAAGACAAAAAAAATTACTTCTCGGATTTTAACTCTTCTTTTCTCACTGGTTAGTAGTGGATTAATTTTATCTGCTCTATCACTCTGGGTTTTCTTTGAAATTGCGGAGGAAGTGCTTGAACAAGAGACTAAAGCGTTAGATACAGCAATTCTTCAGCATTTTCAATCCTGGCATACCCCTCTCTTGAACCAAATATTTATCGGTGTTACCTTCTTAGGAAATCCAAACTTTTTAATTTTATTCACTCTGGTTGTCAGTTTGATTTTAATCCACTACAAACAAAAGGCTAAGTTAGGAATACTCGCAATTGCTTCGGGAGGAGCAATGGGTTTAAATTACTGGCTAAAAGTGCTATTTTCTCGCTCTCGTCCTCAACTTTGGCAACAAATTGTGGATGTCAATTTCAAAAGTTTTCCAAGCGGTCATGCGATGATTTCATTAGTCGTCTATGGTATCGTTAGTTACTACTTAATCACTCAATTTCAAGCTTCCTCAAAAATTATTATTACCCTAACGAGTCTTTTAATTTTCCTCATCGGACTCAGCCGCTTGTATTTAGGTGTTCACTGGCCGACTGATATTCTAGCAGGATATGCAGCCGGATTAGTATGGTTAACCGCTTGTATTTTTAGCCTAAAAGTAGCAGAAAAAAGAGGAAATTTAGGGTCTTAAATTTATTGAAATATTGGTTGAATGAACACAACTTAGATTATGCTTGAAATCAATATTGCACTTCTAACACTCGGAGGGCTAGTTATTCTACTCGGATTATTTTCTAGCCTGATTAAAGGACGTTTTTTTATTTCCGATCCCATTATTGCTTTACTCGTGGGAATTCTAATCAGTTCTTGGGGATTAGATTTAGTACACTTAGAACGTTGGGGGAAACCCGAAACCATTTTAGAACAAAGCGCTCGTCTGGCGATTGCGATTCAAGTCATGGGAGTTGCTTTACGATTACCCAAAGGTTATATATTCAAACATTGGCAGCCTCAAGCAATTTTATTAGGGCTAGTTATGCCTTTAATGTGGTTAGTTAGTGGCTTGCTCGTTTATCTAATTTTAGGCTTACCGTTTTGGGTTTCTATGCTAATTGGTGCCATTATTACCCCCACAGATCCAGTGATTGCAACCTCAGTTGTAACCGGAACAATAGCAGAACAAAATTTACCTGCTCGCATTCGTTACACCCTTTCTGCCGAGTCAGCCGCTAACGATGGTTTAGGATATGCTTTTGTTGTTTTACCGATTTTACTTCTCACAAAACCCCCCGGAGAAGCAATCTTTCACTGGCTGACTACAACGCTAATTTGGGAAGTGGGAGTGGCGGTAATTTTAGGTGGAGTATTGGGATATCTTGCCGGGAAACTCTTACTGTGGTCAGAAGCCAAAAAGATGCTAGAAAAACATTCATTTTTAGCCTACACTGTAGCACTTTCTATCTTTGTATTGGCGGCAGTAAAACTCTTGGGTAGCGATGGAATTTTAGCCGTTTTTGTTTCTGGAGTGATGTTTAGTATCGTTGTAAACGGTCGCGATCGCGCACAAGAAGAACAAGTTCAAGAGGCTATTGACCGATTTTTTACCCTCTATATTTTTGTAATTTTAGGTTTAAATCTTCCCTGGCAACAATGGCTTGAATTGGGTTGGTCGGGTTTATTCTTAGTCGGTGCTATTTTATTGCTACGCCGACTTCCAGCAGTTCTTGCTTTAAAAAATAAGATTTCCAGCATAATAAAATGGACGGATGCTTTATTTATGGGTTGGTTTGGGCCGATTGGAGTTGCAGCCGTTTTCTATGCCAACTTATCGGTGCAACGAGTCGGAATAGAATCGATTTGGGTGGTGAGTAGTTTGATTGTCTGTGCATCGATTTTAATTCATGGTTTGACGGCTGTTCCATTCACAAAGTTATATGGAAAAACTAATGAACCTATCATTTTTGATGAGTAAAGCTAGGTTAATTATCTATTGTTTTTATTGAATTATTGGAGTCAAGCTTCATCGCTGACTCCCAATTTTTTATTCTTTATTATTCTCTAGTTTTTGAGATACAGCTTGGGCTGATTGTAAAAATAACAGCGCTAAAGCCGTAGCATCCTCGGCAAATTTTTGTTTATCAACCCGTTTGTCAGCCGCAGGATTTGCTAACATTCCCTGAGCCACCATTAATGTAGCTATTTCCAATTTAGTTAGTTTTTCCGATTGTAGATGATTAAGGAAATTTTGATTTTTATCGTTCATTTTTAACCTCTAGTTTTAATTTTATAGATTAAGCGAAACGGCTCTAGGTTAACCTCTCCCCGATGATAGATTCTGCTTTGAGGTTTGACTTGGCTCCTCTATCTAAACATCAAGTTAACGGGATAGATATCCCTTTAATATTTCAAGCTTTCATCATTTTTGAGTTTGCTCTCTCTGGGATTTTACTTTATACTTCGATCTTGAAGAACTAAAGGAAGAAAAGAATTGCCAGCAATTATTTCATTGTTTGTTGCGGTGACATTATCTTTATTGGTGACTCGAATTGCTTCCGAAGCACTCACCCTCACGGGCTTATCTCGTCAGTCAGCTCGATTTCAAGCTCGTTCAGCGTTTACCGGTTCGGGTTTCACAACTAAAGAGTCTGAACAAGTGGTAAATCATCCAGTCCGACGACGAATTATCATGTGGTTAATGTTCTTAGGAAATGCAGGAATTATTACGGTTATTTCTTCTGTTGTTCTGACTTTTGTAACTACGGCTCGCTCCGAACAATGGATGTTCAGATTACTGATCTTATTCTTAGGATTGGCTTTGCTTTCTTTACTGATTCGACATCGAGGATTTAATCGGTATCTCAATCGATTGGTGAGATGGGCGTTGCGAAGTTGGACGAATTTAGATGTGCGAGATTATGCAAATTTACTACATCTCAAAGGGGAATATCGTGTTATGGAATTGCAGGTTAATTCTTCAGATTGGCTCGCCAATAAACAACTTCATCAACTGCGGTTAAAATCAGAAGGTATTATGGTTTTGGGAATTCAGCGACAAGATAAAACCTATGTGGGAGCGCCGAATGGGTCTACCTATATTCGTCCTTTGGACTTGCTCATTCTTTATGGTCGCAAGACGGCTTTATTAGAACTTGATTCTCGTCGCAATGATTTAACTGGTGAGATTGCTCACGAAAAAGCCGTGAGAATTCAAAAATATATTATGCAGGAACAAGCCGAACAAGATGTCACCTCCCAAGAGAGTTTAAAGGGTTAATTTCAGTTAATTTTGATTCATTGCCAAACCCATTTTAACGTTAGAACATAAAGTTTATACAGCTTTAAAAAAACTGAAAAATCTTCACAAGATTTTATAACTCTTAGCGGGAATCGGGATAGATGTAATTTAACTTAAAAAACGAGTGGAAATTATCTTTTATATTCTACAATATATAAATATTTTTTCAGTCTGATTTCGAGTCAGCCCGCTCATCGCTCACCATCAACCTAGTCATTATTCTGATGTCATCTCTCGAACATCGTCAGCCTACTTTTTCATCAGCTTGTATCGAGCAAAATTTTATTACTGTTTCTCCAGAAACTCCCCTAAAACAAGCCATAGAACAGATGAGCCGTAGTCACCTATCTGACTCGGGCGACGCAGCGCCAACCCCCTTCCGAGCCAGTTGTATTCTGGTGTTAGAAAAACAGCAATTAATCGGATTAGTTACTGAGCGAGATATCGTCCGCTTAATTGCTCAAGGAACAGCCATAGAACAGAGGATGGTTGCTGATGTGATGACTCAACAATTAATCGTTTGTCAGGAATCTGAAATTAAAGATATTATATATCTGGCTCAACTGATGCGTCAACATCAAATTCGCCATCTTCCTGTTGTTAACGCCGAACATCATCCCATTGGAATTATCACCCCAACCACGCTTCAAGCCACAATTGAACCTGCGGGATTGTTGAAATGTCGTCAAGTTTATGAAGTGATGAGTAAACCGGTGATTTATGCAACACCTAATGCTACTGTATTAGAACTAACTCAACGGATGATATCGAAGCCGGTCAGTTGTATTGTCATTGCAGAAGAACAGGAAACCGGCGGCATTTTCCCCATTGGAATTGTCACCGAACGGGATATCATTCAATTTCAAGCTTTACAAATTGACTTTTCTCAACAACGAGCGGCTGAAGTGATGAGTTCGTCGCTGCTTTCTATCCATCTTGAAGCATCACTGTGGTCAGCTTACCAACAAATGCAACAGCACAAAGTTCGGCGGTTATTCGTTGTCAACTCCCAAGAAAAATTAGTCGGGATTTTGACCCAAACCAGTGTATTAAAGGTGATCGATTCAACTCAAATGCATGAAATGATTTCCCTATTGCAACAGCAAGTCGAAACGCTACAAACTGAAAAGATGCTGTTGCTGCAAAATCTCAATCAAAATTTAGAAGAACAGGTTAATACTCAAGCGACACAATTAGCCACCCAAGCTCAACGAGAGAAACTTTTGGCTGAGATGGCTTTACGAATACGAGCTTCACTGAATTTAAACACAATTCTCAATACAACTGTTCAAGAAGTCCGTCAACTACTCAATAGCGATCGCGTGGTTATTTATCAGTTTAACTCCGATTGGACTGGTCAAGTTGTTGTGGAATCAGTGAGTCAGTCTGGCTTTTCTATTTTAGATCGGGTTGTGCGAGATGAATGTTTTCAACAGGCGTGGTTTGAGCATTATCAAAAGCGACAAAGTAAGGTGATTAATGATATCTACACGGCTAATTTTAGTGATTGTCATCTGCGGTTTCTTGAACAGTTTAAAGTCCGCTCAAATTTAGTTGTTCCTATTCATGTTGACGAGCAACTTTGGGGACTTTTGATCGCTCATCATTGCACTGAATCTCGCTGTTGGCAACCCCAAGAAGTCTCTTTTTTAGAATCCCTTTCTGTACAGGTGGCGATCGCCATTCAGCAAGCAGTTTTATTAGCAAAAGTACAACGGATGAATGGTCAACTTCAAGCCCAAGTCACCCGACAAACACAGGAACTTGAGGAAGCGAATGAGCAATTGCAACAGGAGTGGGTTGAGAATCTACAAATACAAACGGCTTTGCGTGAAAGTCAAGCTCAACTCGCCCGAATTTTAGATATTGCCGAAGATGCGATTATTTCAATTAATCAGTCACAACAGATTATTTTGTTTAACCAAGGAGCGTCGAAAATGTTTGGTTATACTCGTTCAGAAGTGATCGGAGAACCCCTGGATATTCTCTTACCAGAATCTCTGAAAATCCGCCACCGCCAACATATTCAAAACTTCTCTCAATCCGACACCACCGCTCGGAAAATGGGCGATCGCACTCAAGCAATTTTAGCTCGTCGTCGGGATGGAAGTCTATTTCTCGCAGAAGCATCCATTTCTCAACTGAATACTCAAAATGGAATCGTTTTAACGGTGATTTTGCGAGATGTTTCTGAACGTCAAAAAGCCCAGGAAAAACTCAAAGCATCCGAAGAAAAATTACGCTCTATTCTGGAAAATATCCCCAGTTCTATTACGGTGGTAGATCGCCAAGGTCAGATTCGATTTCTCAATCATTTAAACCCTGACTTTTCTTTTTCACAGGTAATCGGAACTTCGATTGATGAGGATTTGCCCCTCGAAAATCAACACACTTATCGTCAAGCCATTGAACAAGTATTTTTATCGGGTGAACAGGTAATCCTCGAAACTCAAAAACAGAATTATTCAGATGGGATTACTCAATACGAAGAAGTACGAATTGCTCCGCTTTATGAAAATGAACAGATTCAAGCTGCCGTTGTGATTAGCACTGATATTAGCGCTCGCAAGCAAGCAGAAATTGCCCTAGAACGTCAATATCAACAGGCTCTTTTATTGCGTAAAATCACCGAGGAAATTCGTCAAAGTCTCAACACTCAGCATATTTTTGAAACAACAGTTCTGCAAGTGGGAGAAGCCTTTCAAGCGAGTCGTTGCTTAATTCATAGCTACAGTGCCGAACCCGAACCCCAAATGCCTTTAGTGGCTGAATATCTTAACGGTTCTTATCCGTCGATCAGAGGGATTGAAATTCCAGTTCGGGGTAATCCTCATGCTGAATTTGTGTTGCAACAAGATCGAGCGAGTGTGATTGATCATATCGAAGATGAACCCCTTTTTAAACCCGTGATTCATCTTTGCTATCAGCTTCAAATTAAATCAATATTATCAATCCGGACTTCTTATCAGGGAAAACCCAATGGAATTATTGGAATTCATCAATGCGATCGCTATCGAGAATGGACTGTTGATGAAATTAAACTGTTAGAAGATATTGCGGCTCAGGTAGGGATTGCTCTAGCACAAGCTCATTCGTTGAAACAGGAAGTTGATCGGGCGGAGGAATTAACTCATAAAAATTTAGCTCTAGAAAAAGCCAAACAAGAAGCGGAAAAAGCCAACGCTGCTAAGAGTGAATTTCTCGCCAATATGAGCCATGAAATTCGGACTCCGATGAATGCAATTCTCGGCTTTGCGGACTTGCTTCAGTCGAGTGTTAGCGATCCGCAAGTTAAAACCTATGTTGATACAATTGTTGCCAGTGGTCGCACGCTGTTGGCTCTGATTAATGATATTCTAGATCTATCCAAAATCGAAGCCGGGAAACTGGAACTTCACTATGAACCGACCAATTTACGCAGTATTGTCTTTGAAATTCAGCAAATCTTTCAACAAAAAGTGTTAGAAAAAGAATTGCAACTGTATACAGAAATCGATCCCAATCTACCCGATGGGGTGGAACTTGATGAGGTTCGTATTCGTCAAATTTTGTTTAATGTTGTTGGGAATGCGATTAAGTTTACCGATTCCGGATCTATTAAGATTACGGTGAGTTGTCACTCATCTACCGCCCATCAAATCAACCTAGAAATCCGAGTAGAAGATACAGGAATTGGGATGACACCCCAAGCCCAGAAAAAAATCTTTAAAGCCTTTACTCAAAGTGATGGTCAAAGTACCCGAAAATATGGAGGAACGGGTTTAGGATTAGCCATTACCGAGCGTTTGGTTCATCTCCTCAATGGCACCATAGAATTACAGAGCAAACCCGGACAGGGTAGCACATTTTGCTTTCGTTTCCCCAATTTAAACATCACATCAACATCTTCAGAACCCTCATTAATTATCCCTGTAGATGACAATCTCAATCAGTTTGCTCCGGTAACGATTTTAATCGTTGATGATATCGCCTCTAATCGAGATTTGATTGCTGGCTATTTCTTCCAAACGCCCCATAAATTATTATTTGCCAATGATGGTCAACAAGCAATTAGGCTTGCAGAAATCTATCAACCGGATCTGATTTTAATGGATTTACGAATGCCTCACATGGATGGTTTAGAAGCCACTCATTATCTGAAAAAATGTGATCAAACTCGAAAGATTCCGATTGTGATTCTCACCGCATCTTCACAACGGTTAGATGAAGAAGAATTAAAGCACATCTGTGAAGGATTTATCCGCAAACCCATTAGTCGCAGTCAGTTAGTTGGTGCATTGAAACCGCTTCTCCGGCTATCCTCTCAAGAACAAGTTCAACTTCAAAACGAAGGAAAAAGTTCGGACTCCCTTGCCCCTGTTCAATCTCTCTCATCAGCATCTTTTCCTGAGAAATCCATTCGTTTATCGGAACTGTTGAGTAAACTCAATCAGGAAGCAGAAACCTCTTGGCAACAACTGCAATTGACCATGAAAACACGCGATCTCGAACAATTTATTGAACGTTTGCAAGCTTGGGCTGAAGAACATCAATCTCAGAAATTAGCCGAATATGTTCACACATTGAGTCAACAACTTGATCAGTTTGATTGGGATCTCTTGCCTCAAACCGTAGAACAATTCACAGCCGTTATAGAATCTATTAAACAGGAGGAGTTGGGGTCAGTATGACAGGCGAACTTTTGATTAATCCCGAATACTTTCTAATTCTTGTCGTTGATGATATTCCTGCTAACCTAAAGGTGATGAAAGAGATACTAGAGCCTGTTGGTTATAGTCTTACCTTTGCTCGTAGCGGAGTTCAAGTTATCGAACGAGTTAAACTCGCCAAGCCCGACCTCATTCTACTCGATTTAATGATGCCTGAGATGGATGGGTTACAAGTTTGTCAAGCCTTAAAATCAGAACCAGATACTCAAAATATTCCCATTATTTTTATCACCGCCAGCCACGAAGAAGATCATCTCATTCAAGCTTTTGAATTTGGAGCAGTTGATTATGTGACTAAACCCTTTAGAAAACCAGAACTTTTAGCTCGGGTGAGAACTCATCTATTACTTAAATATACCCTTGATGAACTCCGACAGACTCAAACGGAACTCCAACAGGCTCTCCAAGAAGTTGAAAAATTGGCTCGACTTGATCCGCTCACAGGTATTTTCAACCGTCGCATTCTGATGGAAAAAGCTCATCAAGAAATGGAACGAGCCAAGCGTTACGGTACGCCTTTTTCTGTTCTCTTGCTCGATGTGGATCATTTCAAAAGAGTTAATGATACCTATGGTCATCCCGTCGGAGATCAAGCGCTTTGTGCTGTCGTTGAAACTATCCTTGACAGTATTCGGAAAGTCGATTTTGTTGGTCGGTATGGAGGCGAAGAATTTGCGATTATTTTACCCGAAATTACCGCCGATTCTGCTTTGAAAGCTGCCGAGAGAATTCGTTTACAAATTGCCAACCTGAGCGTTCCCACCGAAGAAGGAATGTTAAAATTAACCGTTAGTATTGGGGTGACAACTTATCACCCAGAGGACTCGATAATTGACCAGCTTTTTAAACGAGCTGATCAAGGGTTATATCAAGCCAAAGCTCAAGGACGAAATCAATGTTGTCAAGTTTAACTGAAAATATTATCATCGTTTTTACGCCACCAACTTAGAATTGATAACCTTCTTGAAACCCCAGTTGATAACCGGCGACGAAGCCATTTTGATAAGCTTGCGTGGTATCGTTGGGAATCAACGCTGCAATTTCTTCCCGGGTAATTTGTGGAGTAACCTCAGATTGACGATATTCCTGTCCGTCATCCAACCCCATATCAAAACCTTGGTTAAAACCCTGAGAACACTCGATCTCTTGACCCGTACCCCGAACTTGTTGATACTGCTGACAGACTCGTTCTTCAAAAGTATTCATCTGTGCTAACGCCGAAGAACCGCCCCAGAACCATCCACCCAAGAGTAAACTAATAGTTAGGGGTATCCGAAAATTATTAAACAAATTCAACATAACTAATTTACTTTTGAAATTCATCTTACCTCAAAGGTTATCAAAATCGTTCATCGCTCCGGATCAATCAAAAGAAATATTTTGTTTCGAGGTTGGGGTTAAAAAATCTAACAGAAGGGCGATCGCCTTCGATTATTCACTCAGTAACTTGCAAAGCTTCTGAAAAATTTCATCTTGCGTACCGGATGATAATGTTCCTAATTCACGCCTAATTATTGATTTGCGAACTGTTATCAGGTGATCCAACCTAATCGTTGATGCTTTGCGTAATCCTGATGAAGTAAAGTCAGGATGATTTGTGTCGAGTACAACATCAGTTTCCATTAATTGAGTTGGAACTTTGCTGGTGATAAAAGCAAGAATAATATGATCGTACTGTCCCACAGGATTTGTTAGACAGACAGCCGGACGCACCTTGGTTGAGGATAAATCATCGAAAGGGAAAGGAACTAAAACAATTTTCCCTTTAGTTGTTGAAGGGTTTGCCATCGGATAAAGTATAAATATCTTCTTCAGGATCTTTTAGAAAATCAAAAACAGGATTGCTTGCTGCGGCTTTTAGCCATTCTTGTTCATCAATTTCTTCAGAATTTTGCAAGTCAAGTTCATCAACTTCCGAAACAACGATTTCAATTTCTCGATCTCGAAATGTGGCTTTCAACTCTTCCAAGAAATGACTATCTAAGTCATTAGCCTTAACTTTGTAGACTTTTTGCATATTTAAAACTTCACCAACTCCAACCTTAGTTTAACACGGTTATTTCACGTTTAAGCGATCGCCTAACGGTAGGGTGGGTGACATCAAAAAGTTGGAAATCTCAACAGTTAATTTATCGGTTGTCACCCACCCTACAACTTTACTCATAATGATATTTGCATGAAGCGATGATAATTTCATCATCTGTTACTTGATAAACTAAGCGATGCTCATTGTTGAGGCTTCTTGACCAAAATCCACTGAGTTCATATTTTAAAGGTTCTGGTTTACCTAAACCTTCAAACGGAGAGCGATCAATATCCTGAATTAACTTAATAATTTTTCCATACAGTTTTTTATCCTGAGTAGCCGATGCGTTAAAATCTTCAAAGGCTGATGCTTCAAAGACGATTCTTCTTCTCATTTCAGATGCTCGGTATTAAATTCAACTAGATTCTCTCTTTTCTTAATATTATCTACGGCTTTGAGCAATTTTTCTCGATTAGCTGGAGACTTTAATAAGTATGAATTTTCATCTACTTCCGAAACAACAATTTCAATTTCTTGATCTCGAAATGTGGCTTTCAACTCGGTCAAAAAACGATCATCTAAGTCGTTAGCCTTAACTTTGTAGACTTTTTGCATATTTAAAACTTCACCAACTCCAACCTTAGTTTAACACGGTTATTTCACGTTTAAGCGATCGCCTCAAACTCCAGTAATATTGAAACTGGAAGCAACTTCGATAGAATTTATGGAAGCACAACCGAGGGAAATTCAACGTTACATTAAAGTTGATGGTAAAATTCCGTTTAGTGAATGGATAGATTCATTGTAAGATAGGAAAGCTAGACTTAAAATAAAGTTGAGGCTTGACCGAGTTGAAGAAGGTAATCTCGGTGATTATCGCTCTGTTGGTGAAGGAGTATTTGAACTCAGGCTAAACTATAGCCCCGGATATCGCATCTACTTTGGACAAGTCGGGTTAACAATTATCCTTCTGCTCTGTGGCGGAGATAAAAAGACCCAAGTAACAGATATTCAAACTGCTAAGAAGTATTGGAGAGACTACAATGCAAGAAATACAAGTTCCAACCAGTGATAGCTACCACGATTATCTAATTGAATCTCTGAAAGATTCTGAAGAAGCCGCAGGTTATATAGAAGTTGCTTTAGAAGAGGCTTGTGATGAACCGTATCTTCTCAGAAAAGTTCTGAAAAATGTGATGGAAGCAAGAATGAAAATGAACAATCTCTCGGAGTCAGCAAAGCAAAATTATGAAAAGCTCGATCAAGCTTTAGCAGAAAGTGGCGGAAGTGAAATCTTTACTTTTGTTGAACTGTTGAATGCTTTGGGTTTTGAGTTGTCAGTCAAGGTCAAAGAATAACTGACGCGATCAATTCTAAAACCGTTCGAGTTATTATACATTAATGATATAAATTATGATAACTCTTAACGGAATGTGATAATATTGTTGTTAACGAAAGCTTTGTTTCTTCTTGCCAATCACACTTCTTCTATGAGACAGGTCAACACAATTTTACCGGATTCGCTGCTACAAGCACTTGAATTATATACAAACGAACAGGCTAGTCAATCAACTCCTGATGCCGTTATCCAAGCAGCGTTAGAAGAATTTCTCGCTCAACGGGGATATTTTCCACAGTTGAAAAAAACGCTAAGAATTCAACCTGCTCCCCGAGGAAGTGGTTACACGGATACATCGATTAACCACGATCAAGTTGTTACCCGTCAGCCGTCAGAGGAGGAATCTTGAGAGCAGTTATTGCTGATACAGGCCCTCTTTATGCAGCATTTGATCCAAGCGATCAGTATCATATTCAGTCCCAAGCAGAGCTACAAAGACTCGCTCAAGAAAGTCTAGAGGTTATTATTCTTTATCCTACCGTTTTAGAAGCATATAGCTTGGTATTACAACGTCTTGATACTCAATTAGCTTTGAGTTTTCTTGAGAGTTTAGTTACGGGTGCAGAATTAATTAATCCTACCGTTAATGATTATCTGGTCGCCCAAGATAAAGTGACTCGTTATCCCGATCAAAGAATTACTTTATTTGATGCTGTTACTACTGTTGTTGCTGTTCGCTTAAACTTGCCTGTTTGGACGTATGATTATCATTTTGATGTCATGCAAGTTCAGGTTTGGCGTTAGATATTGCGGTTACTCCATTGAGCGTAAGAATAGCTTCAGATTTTTCTGCTAAGTCGGGTTCGGCTTGAAAACCGCCAACAAACGGACTTTGCTTTAACTTTGCTAAAGGATCGGCTTGTTGTTGCAATTGCTGATAGTGTATTTCAATGGAAGACTGAATCACCTCTAATACATCTTGCTCGGTTTGTTGTTGAATGTAGGCTAATTTTCTAGCCATTTCTTCATCAAGCTGAATTTCTATTTTCATTGGCGATCGCTCCCAAAACCCATCACATTTATTGTATCTTAATCTAACGTCTATTTTACACCAGTTTTTCACATTTCAGCGATCGCCTAACAGTAGGGTGGATAACATCAAAAAATTGTTGATTTCAACAGTAGGGTGGGTGACATCAAAAAATTGGAAATCTCAACAGTTAATTTATCGGTTGTCACCCACCCTACAATTCATGTTAATTTAACACAAGTTTTTCACATTTCAGCGATCGCCTCTCGCTGAGATAACGAATAACAGGAAGACAATAAGGTATAATCTATGCTCTAATGTAATAGAGTAAGTAGTTATCTTAATCCCAGAAACGCAGATCAACTTTGCTCAACAATAAACATTGAATTTAATGGAGATTCAGCAGAATGCCTCAACCAAAAGGAAAAAATAACAAAAAGATATCTTCTGTGTCAAAGAAGCAAAAGAAGAATAGTTTTAATTTAACTGTAAATCAAAAAATACTTATAACTTTAGGTCTTTTGTCATTATTAGCAGTTTTCCTGGTACGAAAAGCTTATATTGAGTTTACTGAACAATCTAGAATTGGTATGGCATTCTGGATTTCTTTTTTGATTCTATTATCAATTATTTTGCTGATTTCCTATTTGGTCGTCGATTCTCAGATCGATAGGCTTCAAGAATATGAATACGCCAAGGAAACTCTTAGCAACAATCCTACAGATATACAGTTGAGAAAAGCTGCATTAGAAGCAGGTCGAAAATATTACGCCAGCTTACGGGGTGGTTATACAACCGATGCTGATGAACAGGCAATTGCTAATGACTTGTCAATCTATATGAATTTAGAAAATCAACAATTAGGGCGTAATAAAACAGAAAAGTGAATAATGTTCTGACTTGATTAACTCTTTAATATTAGCCATCGCCTAACAGCCTAACAGTAGGGTAGGTGACATCAAAAAGTTTTTGATTTCAACAATTAAGTTATCCGTTGTCACCCACCCTACAAGTTTAGGGACATAACAACAAAATTGTCATGCCCCTAACTAATATTCTACTCGTTACTGAACCCTTCTATCGGCGCGAACCCTTGACGTTGAATATTTTCAGTTATCGTTCGAGGTTCGAGGAATTGTAACAAATAATCCGGCCCACCCGCTTTGGAACCGACGCCGGAAAGTTTAAACCCTCCGAACGGTTGGCGGGAAACAATTGCGCCCGTAATTCCCCGGTTAATGTACAAATTCCCCACTTCAAAATCGGCTTTTGCTGTCGCAATATGAGAGGGAGTACGAGAATACAAACCGCCCGTTAATGCAAAGTTTGTCCCGTTAGCAATCTTAATCGCTTCCTCAAAATTCGGCGCTTTAATCACCGCTAAGACCGGCCCAAAAATCTCCTCTTGGGCAATTTTTGCCGTCGGAGAAACGTTCACAAATACCGTCGGCGGAACAAAATATCCGCTTTCCGGCGCGGGAACTTGAATGGCGAGTTCCGCTTCTTGTTTGCCAATTTCAATGTATTCTAAAATCCGTTTTTGAGCATTCGCATCAATTACCGGACCAACAAACGTGCTAGGATGAACAGCATCCCCCACATTTAGCGATCGCACAGCTTCGGTTAAACGGTTAACAAACGCCTCATAAACGGGTTCTAAAACCACCACCCGAGAACAAGCCGAACACTTCTGACCGCTATAGCCAAACGCCGAATAAACGACACCCGCAACCGCCTGATCTAAGTCCGCACTTTCATCAACAATAATTGCATTTTTTCCGCCCATTTCTGCAATAACACGCTTGAGGTGTTTTTGTCCGGGTTGCAACACCGCAGCTTCGGCGTAAATGCGAGAACCAACCTCTTGAGAACCCGTGAAGGTAATCATGTGAACATCGGGATGTTTCACCAGATGAGAACCCACCGTTGAACCCTTGCAGGGAATGTATTGAAATACCCCGTTTGGTACGCCCGCATCAACTAAAACTTCGGCAATTTTCGCCGCAATTACTGATGAGACTTCCGCAGGTTTTAACAGCGTACAATTTCCCGTAACTAAGGATGCAACCGTCATCCCAACAGGAATAGCGAGGGGAAAATTCCAGGGGGAAATGACAACAGAAATCCCTCGGGGTTGATAATGATAACGATCCGTTTCTCCGGCGGTATCATATTTATATCCCTGATCCAAGCGTTCCATTTCATCGGCATAATAGCGACAAAAATCAATCGCTTCGGAGACTTCCGCATCGCACTGATGCAACGCTTTTCCAACTTCATAAACCATCCAAGCACACAACTCGTGGCGGCGCTGTTCCATCAGTTCTGCGGCTTTGCGTAATACCCCCGCACGCTGACGAACGGGCGTCCGTTTCCAAGCCGGAAATGCGGCTTTGGCGGCTTCTAATGCTTGGTCGGCTTGGTTGATACTAATTAACCCAATTTTTCCGACAATTTCTGAGGGATTAGACGGGTTAACAGAATCAACAATGGTTTCGGTTTGTTCCCGTTTTCCGTTAATTAAAGGGAGGTAAGTTTGACCCAATTGTTGACGAACAGTTTCCAACGCTCGAAATGCTTTATCCCGTTGAACGGCGTCGGCATAATCGCTATCTGCGGCGTTCGGAAAGACGGGTTTCCAAGTGTCTTTAATATTGCTTTCGGCGTTGGGTTTGGGCGGTGCTAACAGTTCTTCAATCGGTCGATTTTCTGAACTTTGACGCAGGAATGAACTATTAGCAGTATTCTCCAACAAACGGCGAATTAAATAAGACATTCCCGGTAATAAATCGCCGTAGGGACAATACATCCGCACCCGATATCCTTGTTTTGCCAACGCTTTCGCCAGTTGGTCGCCCATTCCATATAATACCTGCATTTCAAAGGCGCGACGGGGAACGTTTAACGTTTCGGCGATCGCGATGGCTTTAGCTTGAGAACGAACGTTATGGCTACCAATTGCCGAATAGATGTATTGATGATTTTCTAACATCAATTGCGTCAATTCTTCATAGTTAGCGTCAGTGGCGGCTTTATCATTATAAACGGGTTGGGGCCAGTCGTTCTGCATGGCTTTGATGGTTTCTTGGTCCCAATACGCCCCTTTCACCAGTCGCACGCTGACGGGATTTCCACGCAATTTTGCCCATTCAATGATGCCTTCTAAATCTTTTTTGGAATCTCGTAAATAGGCTTGAACGGTCATCCCAATATCCGTCCGACTGCGAAATTCTTCTTCCATCAACAGATTTTTTAAAATGCTGAAGGTGAGATTTTTATAGGTGTATTGTTCCATGTCGAAGTGAACCGCAGCGCCCAATTCTGCCGCCCGACGGAGTAAAATTCGGATACGTTCACTAACTTTTGCTTCGCTTCCTTTGGCGTCTAAAGGGTCAAATTGGGAATAAAAAGCGGTTAATTTTACGGACACTTGAACTTTAGGAATGGGTTGTCCGTCTGCTTGATCAATTTGAGGAATGGTTGACCATTTTTTCGCCGCTTCTCCGAGTTTTTCCATCAACTCTAAATAACTGTTGAGATAAGCCTGGGCTTCGGCTTCGGTAATAACCGCTTCTCCGAGTAGGTCAACGGTGAATCCGAGTTGATCTTTCCGCAGTTTTTCTAAGGTGTTAATAACGTGAGGAATGGAGTCACCCGCAATGTATTTGTGGGCGAGAGTTTCCACCGCAGGGGCGACGGTTGTTGCGGCTAATTTTCCCGGTACCGAGTCGGGGTTTGCAAAGTTGAGAAGTTTTTTTAAGGCGTCAGGAAGTTCGACTTCTGATGTGGTAAGATATTCTTGCAAATGGGCGGCGATTTCGGGTTTGCTTCGCAGGGCGGGTAAACAGTCGATAAAATGGAATAACTGCACGCGCAGTCCGGGGTTCGCCATCGTCCAATCTAACAGTTTATCATCCCAACGCATTTGGTCTTGCAACTGCCCGAGAAACGAGCGTTTTTTCTCTTGCGTTGCGGCGAGGAGTTGTTTGGCGATTTCTTGTGTTTTGGTTTCGTATGTGTCAGGAGCTTGTGCAACCACGGTTAATGTTTCTCCAACAATGATTCAACATGAGCAACAAGGGAAAGAGTGTGTTGACTGGTGTTTTCTCTCTCCCTCGTTGGTGAATAGATTCTTTATTCTATTGTACGTCGAAAGGGTCAATTATTTTTAAGGTTTTAGAAAATAGCAATAAAAAGTAATTTTTAAGAACTTTCCAGCCCTCTCGTTTTTTAGAGTCTATTAGATCAGGTATTATTGAAACTCAATGAGTAAACTGAGTCAGTTAATCAAATTCCTTCTATCTCGTCCCCCAAAAGCTAGATTTGAACAGATTAGCTATGTTTGAGAAGCTTTTGGATATAAAGAAATCCGCTCACGAGTTTTTTGATTTAATCTCATCTACAATTCAATAAACTTGATAAAAGTACATCAAATTTATTTTTTATTTGTAGATCAATCAAAGGTGAACTAGGTTATCGTTGAACTCGGTATTCTTACTGAAATTAGATGTTCATTTTGATTTGACATAATCCGTAATTTGCGGTATTTACAAATTTTTATTTTGATTAGATATTGATAAGTAAAGGCACATTATTTTTGCCTTGATGGGCGGATATCAACAATCAACCAAGAAGCGGGAACTCTTATGTTTTTTTTGGATAAAGACGGTGAAACGATAGCTGGAGCCGGAATCAATTCGGACTTAGTGAGTCAGGACATTTTACAGCAAATCGCTGGCAATCAACTACCCGTTTCAGGCGGTACTGATCCAGTCAAGATTTCAACTTTAGTGTCAGGGGGCTACGATCATATTATTCTACCTCACAATCTGTCAGTTAATTCTACAGAAAGTCTAGCTAAAACGACTTCTTCGGATAGCTTTTCAGCAGATTTGTTAATTGGAAGTCATGCCGAAAATCATGTGAATTCACCCGATCATCAAGCGGCAATCCTGACTGATGCTTTAACTCAGAGCGTTGAGCAATTACAAGACTTTGCAAATAGCCCTGATTTCCTCACTCAGATGGGTGTAGCATTTGGCGATCATTTTAATACTGAAGTCGCCCAGTCTTTAGCGGAACAATGGAGTGCGGGTCTTGTTGAAACTCCACCCATTGAGGTCATTTCTACTGCCGATATTAATGGAGCGAATGGCGCTTTTGCTGCTGCCAGTAATACAATCTACATCTCTGAGGAGTTTTTAGCCCAAAATTACGACAATGTAGAGAATATATCTACTGTTTTATTAGAGGAGTACGGACATTATATAGATACCTTAGTTAATGTCACTGATACTCCAGGGGATGAAGGGGCAATTTTTTCGGGTGTTGTTCAAGGCAATGAGTTCGAGGAATCAGAACTTGAGGCATTGCAAGCTGTTGATGATACTGCAATTGTCATATTAAATGGGGAAGAAACTGTAATAGAGCAGTCCTACAATAATGTGGTTCGCTCCTCTCCAGGATTTACCAAGAATCGAGGTGGTTGGAGTGACAACAATAATTACCCCCGTTTAACAGGTGATGTCAATGGAGATGGTCGGACTGACATTGTAGGTTTTGGTGCTAGTGATGTGTTTGTTTCCCTCGCTAACAGTAATGGCACTTTCAGGACTCCGGTTCGCTCAAAACCAAGTTCAACTAATGCCTTTACTAAAAATGTAGGGGGTTGGAGTGACAACAATAATTACCCCCGTTTATTGGGTGATGTCAATGGAGATGGTCGGGCTGATATTATAGGTTTTGGTGCTAGTGATGTGTTTGTTTCTTTAAGCAATGGTAATGGCACTTTCCGCGCTCCAGTTCGCTCTTCTCCAGGATTTACCAAGAATCGAGGCAGTTGGACAGATAACAATAACTATCCGCGCATAGTGCGTGATGTCAATGGAGATGGTCGGGCTGACATTGTAGGTTTTGGTGCTAGTGATGTGTTTGTTTCTTTAGGTAATAGTAATGGTACTTTCGGGACTGCTACGCGCTATAAACCAAGTTCAACTAATGCCTTTACTAAAAATGTAGGGGGTTGGAGTGATAACAATAATTACCCGCGTCTATTGGGTGATATCAACGGAGATCGCAAGGCTGATATTATTGGCTTTGGGGCGAGTGATGTTTTTACCTCCTTATGGGGAAACACTGTAACTCCCACACCGCCACCACCCAGCAATCCTGGGAATCCTCAACCAAACCCGAGCTACATTTACAGAGATTCTGATTACTTAGGTGCACTTTATCAGGATAATATTGCCAATGATTTTAGCCGCAAAGTGCATTGGAGTCCCTCAGCAGGTCGCGATACTTCAGCATTTGATTCTGATGATAGTGATCCAAATGGAGTTGATCGAGATAATCAATTATATGCAATTGTTGGTGGGGAGGTTATTGAGGCTAAAAATGGTAGGGAGGTTTCTTCTAAATACTGGGGATATAATGGGACAGTTGCAATTTATAATAAGGATTTGAACAAAACCTTCATCTATTGGCACTTGCAAGAGGGTTCTATTAATGAATCTATGAAGGGAAAAACTATCTCATCTGGTTCTTTAATTGGTCGAGAAGGTAATACAGGGAGTAGCTACGGAGATCATACTCATGTAGAAGTTCATAATGGTCGAGCATATATCAATATGTCTAACCCATCCAACCCACAATCTCCTGCAAACAGTGGACGATTAGATGTTGCATCAGTGTTTCAGGATGCTGTGAGGAAAGGACTTGTTAAGCTATATCGTTAGCTATCTCTGTTTCTGAATAAAGATTTCTCTTTGATGTTCTTTGATATTTAGAAAAGGCGATCGCTTTCTCATCTTCCCAAACATTAGAAACCCGGTTGTTTTCAGGTTAATAAAAATCCTCAAAAAACCCGGTTTTTAATTTTGCTAGAAAAGCGATCGCTATTTTCTTAGTGAGAAAGGCGATCGCCATAATGATTTGACATTTATCATTTCCCTTATGGGTTTAATACCCCACCGTCACCCGCGGTGTTCAAAATTGTTTGGGGTTAGAATCCCCATGCAATTTTCCCTCCTGACTCCTGACTCGGTCCTCCTGACTCCTTCTTCAAGTAATTTATATCCTCTTAATATTAGTCTGGGATAAACCTTAGAAGAAGCCAGAGTTCTGTGGATAGAAACGGTCTATAAAAGCGGTAAAAAATCAATTCCTTTACCCTCGAAACGAATTTCTATTTAAAGGCGAAGGGGCGATAGTCTTGATTTTAAATTAGAAAATTATGAAAAATCTATCAGTGGGATGACTGCAAGTTAACCAAGCTTAAATTTTCCTTAACCTGCGAAATCCGGGCTTTAGCGTCTATATAACTGAGGATAGCCCCAGGAAATCACGATATATCGGCATTATTTCCGATCTTAATTCCCTCAACCGAAGGTTAACAGATGACAACCTGCTGGTTAACGGTGTTATCTTGCCAAGAAGCGGCTAAACCGGGCTGTAGTTGGTGAAAATTTCTATCTTAGGGAGGATATTTTTTGAATTTAGGTTAACAATAAGTTAAACTAAGGTAATTCCTAGCCCTCGGGCAAGTCCCTACAACTTAAGGGTTGTCTTCAAGTTGTCAATCCCTTCATTTGTTCACTTTCTTGTTTTGAAAATGAAAGTCTATTTTCCCGTGTCTAATTTTAGAAAAATTTTCCCCAATAAAACGCTTGTCAGTTTAGTTATATTTTATCTTCCCTTCTTTATTATTTTACTCGTTTCGAGTTGGCAAAATGCAGTTCCGGTTCATGTGTTAATGCGAGATATTTTCGTTCATCCAGAAGTTCCTATTTACACGGGATTAATTTCCAACCTGGGGGTTTTGACTTGGTGTTGTAGTGCGGTGGTTTGTCTGTTTACCTTTTGTCTCATTCAACCCACAACAGGACAAACAAAAGGAATCAAAAATTGTCTGGGTGGGTTTGGATTAATTTCAGCTTGGATGATGCTTGATGACTTTTTGATGCTGCATGAAGAAGTGATTCCCACCAACTTAGGCTTCCCGGAAAAAGGAGTGATGATTCTGACTTTAGGTTGGGTGATTTTTCATGTATTTAACTATCGAAACATTATTTTCAAGCAGACTGATTTTCTACTTCTCGGGTTTGCTTTTTTATGGTTTGGAACTTCGTTGATGATAGATCGCTTACCCCTTGAAGTTGATTATATCGGAGATGGCAGTAATCTCTATTTCCTGATCGAAGATGGCAGCAAGTTAATGGGAATTGCGACATGGTGTTTTTATTTATGTCGGCTTTGTTATCAACAAATTGTCTGCTTTCAAAAGCCTTATTCTCCCCTCAATAATTTAAAGTGAATTGCGGATATCTTGAATCACCTCTAACGCCGTGTTTTGGGTTTGAATATCGCCTTGACGTCCTAACAAATCCGCCGCTTTTTGTAAATCCTCAATCGCTTTTATACTCTCTCCCTGTTGATAATAAATAAATCCCCGATCTAAATAAGCTTGGGAATAATTGGGATTGAGTTGAATCGCTTTATTGTAATCTGCCAACGCTTTGGGTGCATTTCCCGCTTGCAAATATTCATCAGCCCGATAATAGTAAGCATCTGCATTATTGGGTGCCAATTCAATGGCTTTATCATAATTGGCGATCGCGGAAGCATGACTGTTTAATTCTGAATAAGCCACACCCCGGTTCAAATAAGCTTCAATTTGTCCCGGATTGAGATTAACCGCTTGATTAAGGGTTGAAATCGCTTCTTGATAATTCTCCGATTGTATTAATTTCATCGCCCGATTATTCAGTTTAACCGCCTGTTTAGCCTTCTCATAATATTGATTGACAACTTCATAATTTTTCTGATAATCTTTGAGTTTAGCTTGAGCGTTGGCAAACTCCGGGCTGTCTTCGGGAATATTAATCAGTAAAGTCATCGCCTGTTGCCATTTTTGATGGGCTTGTTGCCAAACTTCTGCGGAATGGGGCGGATTTTGGACTAACTTTGCCGCTTCCCAAGCCAATTTTTTAGCCGCTTCTATACCCTGTTGTCCTTCGGCTTTTTGTTGCAATTTCCGTTCAATTTCATCGAGTTTGGCGGAGAATTGATCGAGGTTTTCAGTCACCGCTTGCGGTGGGGGAGCAACCACAGGTAAAGTGGGTATATTATCCAAAGTCAGTAAAGCCGATTCGATTTGCTGTTGAGCATTTTTGAGTTTTTCTGTCTCAGAAATTTGATTAAGATCTCCGATATTTTCCACCTGGGCGGTTGCTTGGGCGATTGCTTTATTCTGCACAGATTTGGTGCGCCAAACTAAACCCAACGAACCCAAGATAATAATGCTTAAGGCTACAATCAGCGTTTTAACGTTTTTCATCATCCTTACCCTTGAATGCTAATTCATTTTAAAAACATTGAGGTTAAACGTCTACCTCATCATTAGTCATCAGAGTCAAACCCAGTCATTTCGCCCAGAATCTATTTTTAGAATCTATTTTAGATGCGATCGCCCTCTCGTTAAATATCTTAATATTCAAGTTCAATTCATCTTGATAGGATGAAAGATCGTCCTCAAGTGTAGCGTAGATGAGTAACTTCTATTCAAATCTGCGGGATTTTGCTCAAATTTTCCATTCAACATGAAACGCCGACGCCTACTCAATTCTATAACCACAGGTTCCGCGACAACTGCGGCATTAACGGCTCTTACTCATCCTACACCGGGCATCGTGCGAGCGCAATCCCAACCGAGAATCCGCTGGAAAATGACCACCAGTTGGCCGACTTCCCTCGATACCCTCTATGGTGCCGCTCAAACGGTGGCGCGACGAGTCAGCCAGATGACAGACGGACGCTTTAGCATTCAAGTGTTTGCGGCGGGTGAAATTGTACCGGGATTGCAAGTTTTAGATGCGGTACAACAGGGAACAGTTGAATGCGGTCACTCTGCCAGTTATTATTATATTGGAAAAAATCCCGCTTTGGCATTTGGAACGGCTGTTCCTTTTGGATTAAACGCTCAACAACAAAATGCTTGGCTGTATCAAGGCGGTGGAAACGAAGCCCTCAATCAAATTTATGCTGAGTTTAATACCATCGCATTTCCAGCAGGAAATACCGGAGTGCAAATGGGCGGATGGTTCAAGCGAGAAATTAATACCGTCGCGGATTTAAAAGGCTTAAAAATGCGAATTCCGGGGTTGGGTGGAGAGATTTTATCCCGTTTGGGCGTGAACGTTCAAGTGTTACCCGGAGGCGAAATTTTCCTCGCTTTAGAACGGGGTGCCATTGATGCAGCAGAATTTGCAGGGCCTTATGATGATGAACGGTTGGGGTTAAATAATGCGGCGAAATATTACTATTATCCCGGTTGGTGGGAAGCGGGGCCGACCTTACATTTATTGGTGAATTTAGAGGCTTGGAAACAACTTCCAAAAGTTTATCAACACATTCTCCAAACCGCAGCCTTAGAAGCGAATTTTGAATGTTTGGCAAAATACGAAGCCCGCAATCCAAAAGCATTGAATTTATTAATTAAAAATGGAACGGAGTTGCGTTCTTTTAGTCAAGAGATTCTCGAAGCTGCCGAAAAAATTTCTGTAGAACTCTTTGCGGAAAATCAAGCCAAGAGTCAATCTTTTCAGCAAATTTATCAACCTTGGAAAAAATTTAGAGATGCTATTTTTACTTGGAGTTCTGTTGGTGAATATGCTTATAATAGCTTTGTCTTAGCCGAGCAATTCCCGAAGAAGGATTAAGAAAATATTTATATTTCTTAACCCGCAGCGATCGCGACTTTGTTAAAATTGAAGATGATAAATTTTATCTCAATAATATCTTCACTTTACCCCGAATTTTCACCCATGAAACGACGCATTCTTCTCAGCTATGCCGCCACCGCCACCGCCACGACGGCCGCCCTAGCCGCTTGTAGTCCCACCAACACCACCAGCACGACGGCCGGCGCCTTACCCAACGTCCGCTGGAAAATGGCAACCAGTTGGCCGACTTCCCTGAAAACCCTCTACGGTTCCGCCCAGAGAGTCGCTCAGAGGGTGAGCGAAATGACAGAAGGACGGTTTACCATTCAAGTGTTTGCGGCGGGTGAAATTGTACCGGGATTGCAAGTTTTAGATGCGGTACAACAGGGAACAGTTGAATGCGGTCACTCTGCCAGTTATTATTATATCGGAAAAAATCCCGCTTTGGCATTTGGAACGGCTGTTCCTTTTGGATTAAACGCTCAACAACAAAATGCTTGGCTTTATCAAGGCGGCGGATTAGATTTAATGAACAGGCTTTATTCTGATTTTAATACCATCGCTTTTCCTTCGGGAAATTCCGGCGTACAAATGGGCGGTTGGTTCAAACGAGAAGTGAATACGGTCAATGATTTACAGGGTTTAAAAATGCGAATTCCCGGTTTGGGCGGAGAAGTGTTATCGCGTCTGGGGGTGAATGTGCAGGTGTTACCCGGTGGAGAAATTTTTCTAGCTTTAGAACGGGGTGCAATTGATGCCGCAGAATGGGTAGGGCCGTTTGATGATGAAAAATTGGGATTAAACAAAGCCGCACAATTCTATTATTATCCGGGTTGGTGGGAACCGGGTTCAAGTTTTGATTTGCAGATTAATTTAGCGGCTTGGAATAAACTGCCGAAAGAATATCAAGAAGTCGTCAAAGCAGCGGCAATACAAGCCAATATGGAATGTTTGGCGACCTATGATAGTGAAAATCCGGTTGCCTTACAACGGATGATCCAAGGCGGAACCCAACTCAAGGCTTTTAGCCCAGAAATTATGACAGCCGCCCAACAACAAGCTTTTGAATTGTATGATGAAAATGCGGCTAAAGATGCCACCTTTAAAAGCGTTTATGAACAGTGGAAAAACTTCCGAGAAAGTATTTATAAATGGAGTGCCGTCAGTGAACTCGCCTATGGCAATTTTACCATCGCTCCGGCATTAAAAACCCTTGCCGAAAAAAGTTAAGTATCTTGCTTGAAAACAGTAGGATGGGCATTGCCTATCCTACTTTTAGGTTTAGAAATACAGGAGACAGGAGACAGGAGACAGGAGTAATGGGGTATTTAGAGAAGGTAGGAGTAAGAATTGTTCCTCAATTTTTCTGTCTTTGTCTCCCCAAAATACTAAATTTTTGAACCCTATTGACCTAAAAGCTTGCACTTTTTCAATGCCTAAAAATGCTGAAACTTTTACCGGAAAAGGATTTGAGATTTAATCAGCTTTTAAGGAGATTAATTTATACAATAAAATATCATTGCTTAAAATCTGTAATAATATAAATATAGGATTTAATATTTTCGGCTTCAATCAAACTTAAATTATTAGGAATAATCTCCATGATTTGCTTGGCGATACTAACAACAGCCCTAGCCGCCCCAACCGAACAAATAGGCGGAATCTTTACCGTTATTGATGGAATATTTCAAAAAATAGTCAATATTCTCGATGCCATTATTTTTTACAATATTGCAGGTTTTCCGTTAATTGTTCTCTGGTTAATTATCGGGGCAATTTTCCTGACGTTTAGAATGAAATTCATCAACATTCGAGGGTTTAGACACGCCATTGATGTGGTACGAGGTCAATACGATAACCCCAACGAACCCGGCGAAGTCACTCACTTTCAAGCCCTAGCAACTGCCGTTTCCGGTACCGTTGGCATTGGAAATGTTGCAGGAGTTGCCATTGCCATTCAACTCGGTGGCCCCGGAGCGGTTTTCTGGATGACATTGGGCGGTTTATTGGGGATGACGAGTAAATTTACAGAAGTCACTTTAGGCTTAAAATACCGCAATATTCACCCCGATGGAACCGTTGCAGGCGGGCCGATGTATTACCTCTCAAAAGGTTTATCTCGGCGAGGTTTTAGCAAATTTGGACGGGGAATGGCGACATTATTTGCCTTCTTTTGTGGACTCTCAACCCTGGTCGGGGCGAGTATTTTTCAAACCAATCAATCCTATGCCGCAGTTGTCAACGTTATCCCCAATTTATCACCGGGAGTTTATGGAATTATTGTCGCAATTTTAGTGGCAATTGTGATTCTCGGAGGAATGAGACGAATTGGGGCAGTTGCGGGTAGTATTGTCCCCGCAATGGCGGTGATTTATATCGTCGCTTGTCTGTGGATTTTAGTTGTAAATTTTACTCAAATTCCCACCGCTTTTGCTAAGATTATCACCGAAGCTTTTGCACCCTCAGCAATGGTTGCCGGAGGTTTTGGGGCTACATTTTCAATCGGTTTAAGACGGTCTGCTTATTCTAATGAAGCTGGCTTAGGAACCGCTTCAATTCCTCACGCGGCGGCTAAAACCAACGAACCCATTCGTGAGGGGATTGTGGCTTTACTAGAACCGTTTATTGATACGATTGTTATTTGTAATATGACCGCTTTAGTAATTGTGATTACCGGAGAATATCAAAATGAAATTTATCAAACCGTTGGGGGAGATATTGCCGGAGTTCAGATGACGGCTGCTGCTTTTGGTCAGGTGTTTAATTGGTTTCCTTATTTACTCGCGGTTGCTGTTTTTTTATTTGCCTATTCTACAATGATTGGCACGGCTTATCAAGGGATGATTTCTTGGACGTATTTATTTGGAAGTCGAACTCTCTTAATTCCCAAAATTATTTATATTTTGGGTGTGACGGTGGGGGCGAGTATTACGGTGGGTGCAGCCCTTGATTTTACCGATATGATGTTATTAGCGATGGCTTTTCCCAATTTAATTGGATGTTACCTCATGTCCGGAGAAGTTGCAGCCGATTTAAAAGACTATATGAATCGCCTAAAATCGGGAAAAATGCAACAATATGAACCGCAGATCACCCGCAGTTAACCGAACGGTGAAGTAAAGTTTTAGCAGCGTTGTGAGCAGAAATAGCTGATTAATGAGATAATAAAATTATGGGCAGAAAGAAGATCAGTTTAGGAGATGAGCGATGAGTGCAATTGAGAAAAACTGCGTTGTTGTTCCCGTTGATTTTGGGGAACTCTCCCTGCAAGCGATCGCCGCCGCGTTAGACTATGTAAAATCCCCCGAACAGGTTCATGTCATTCATGTGTTAGAAGCGCTTCCCGCAACCGATCCGGCGATGATTTGGAATACTCTAGATAATGAAAGCCGCAAGAATAATGTTCATAAAAAGTTAGAAGAAGAATTAAATCAACCCGAATACCAGGGAATACAAATTCATGTAGAAATCGGACATATCGCGGAAAAAATTGTTGACTTTTCCCAAGAAAAAAATGCCGATTTAATTGTCATCCCGACTCATGGTCGGCGAGGAATTAGTCGGTTTATGTTGGGTTCAGTCACCGAACGAGTGATTCGATTTGCTAAATGTCCGGTATTAGTCTTACGATAACTGAATTTTTGATTGTCTTTCCACAGAATATTTTAAGTTTAACAATTGTCACCGCATTGATTTCTGGATCTCCTAGAAAAATTTAACCCAAGCTGAACCTTTATTTAACCTAAAAGGTGTAGGGTAAGGTGTAAGCATTCACAAGGGTCCTATCGTGACGATCTCGACGCTTGCTATACTTCCTTCTAACGCAAAATCCCGTGATTTTTGCAGACGAGATTTAATCCCACTTTGGCCTGAAGCCCTCTGGAAAATCGAGTCAGGAATTGTCCGCACAGTCACTTGGAATGAAGAAGGAAACCAAATTAGTTTAGGATATTGGGGTGTAGGAGATGTGATTGGTCAACCCCTATCACGACTCGACCCCTTTCAAGTCGAATGTTTGACACCTGTAAGAGTGAATTTGATTCCTCCTCAACAGTGGTCACAGGAGTTAGATTCTATTTTTTCTCATGTTCAACAAGCCCAAGAACTTCACAGTATTGTTCAGACTCAAAGCACCGATTTACGGTTGTTAAATTTTCTCTATTGGTTAGCGAAAAAGTTTGGAAATCCCACCGAGTTAGGACTGTTGATTGATGTGCGTTTAACTCACTTAGAAATCGCTGATGTGATTGGAATAACACGAGTGAGTGTAACTCGGATGATGCAAAAATTAGAACGACGGGGAATCATCCTCCGTCCTCGTCGCCATTGTATTATTTTGAAGTCAGTTCAGTAAATCTCTCTTATAGCATCGCATCAATATTAGAGTGTATGAAGCCTTTCCCAAGCTGTTCAAGGACTAGAAAACCGTTTTAATTTAGAGTATGTATGAGAATATCTTGACAGCAGTATACAGGTAAAACTGAGTACGTCTTTTGGATGTATCGCCACTCTATTTTTATTTCATTTTTGCCAATATTGTAGTATCATATCTAATCGATATCACTATTGTCAACGGCAGAAGAGGTGTATTTGTTTGAATAGCTGTTGTGCTAGATTGGGTGTTCTCCAGTAAAAACATCTCCCAAACCCGATAATATTGATATCCTCCAGGCTGCTTAACTTTCCATTGTTAAATACCTCAGCAAATTTATAGCGTTTGAGTAATGTTAATTCTGACTTGATGATTTTTCTCTGAACAATGAAATTCTGGGTCAATGGATCGAGAATTTTAGACTATTAGTCAGCAATTGCCAAAACAATGGAATGAATTTTTTAGGTTCAGTTCAAGAGTTTAAATTAAAGTTCAATTAACTTGGTTCGTGAGGGGACTCAATTACCATGAGATTTGCTACATTTAACGCTTCTCTTAATCGAAGTACAGCAGGAGAACTAATTACCGACCTGACTACATCTGATGATCCACAAGCCCAAGATATCGCCGAGATTATTCAACAAGTTAATCCCGATGTCTTGCTGATTAATGAGTTTGATTATAACGCCGATCAACCCAATGAAGCTATTAATTTATTCCGGGATAACTATCTAGAAGTTAGCCAAAATGGTCAGACACCCGTTGAATATCCTTTTGTTTACGTCGCCCCTTCTAATACGGGAGTTGCTTCGGGATTTGACCTCGATAATAACGGCGAAGTTGTCACCACTCCGGGCGTAGACGGTTATGGGAATGATGCGTTAGGATTTGGGAATTTTCCCGGTCAATTTGGGATGGTATTGTTATCAAAATATCCCATTGATACAGAAAATATTCGGACATTTCAAAACTTTCTCTGGAAAGATATGCCAGAGGCGTTATTACCCGACGATCCAACAACACCCGACGTACCCAACGACTGGTATTCCGCAGAAGAATTAGACGCTTTACCGCTATCATCAAAAAGTCATTGGGATATCCCATTAGAAGTAGATGGAGAAATCATTCACGTCCTCGCTTCTCACCCCACACCCCCAACTTTTGACGGAGAAGAAGACCGAAACGGGCGCCGAAACCACGATGAAATTAGGTTTTGGGCGGACTATGTAACGCCCGGTCAAGGGGATTATATTTATGATGATGAAAGCACAACAGGCGGACTACCAGCAGACGCGGCATTTGTAATTATGGGCGATCAAAATGCCGATCCCTTTGATGGCGATAGTACCAACGATGCCATTTTACAACTGATAGAAAATCCCAATATTGTTGCTTCCGCAACTGATGTAAATATTACCCCAGATAGCAACGGAGGAGAATTTGCAGCGACAAACCAAGCCGGCGCCAACGTTGGACAGGTAGGAAGCCCCCGTTTTGATACCGCAGACTTCAACGATGAAGCCCCCGGAAACCTGCGGGTAGACTATGTACTCCCCTCGGATAACCTCGAAATTCAGGAAGCGGAAGTTTTTTGGCCGGCACCCGGTACACCAGGGGCGGAATTGGTGGACGCCTCCGATCACCGTCTGGTTTACGCAGACCTCGCCTTTGAGGAAGAAACCGATCCGGGTACTCCCTTTACCCTGGAAATTCTCCACGCCGCAGACCAAGAAGGTGGAATTCCGGCAATTACCGATGCGGTCAACTTTTCGGCCGTCCTCAACCGTTTAGAAGCCGATCCCGAATTTGAAAATACCCTCAAACTAACTTCCGGTGACGTCTTCATTCCCGGGCCATTTCTCAACACCAGTCGGGAGATTTACGGCGAACCGGGAATAGCCGATATTTTAATTAACAACGCCCTCGGTTTCCAAGCCGCAGCCATCGGCAACCACGAATTCGACCTCGGCCCCGACGCCTTAAATACCCTCATCCGCCCCGACGCCGAAATTACCGGGCCAGGAATACCCGAGGGCGGTTATCCGGGAACCGCATTTCCCTATCTTTCCACCAACCTCGATTTTACAGGCCAAGAGAATTTAGCCGAATTAGTCGTAGACCCCGCACAAGCCCCCCAACCGAATACAATTACTGATAGTATTGTCATTGAAGTAAACGGCGAATCAATTGGGGTTGTAGGTGCAACTACGCCTCGCTTACCTGCACTTTCTAATATTGGCAATATTACCGTTACGCCGCCCAATCCCGATGATATTAACGCCCTGGCTGCAACCATTCAACCGAGTATCGATCAACTGGTGAATCAGGGGGTTGATAAAATCATTTTACTCTCTCATATGCAGCAAATTTCTGTTGAAGAACAACTGGCAGAATTGCTCACCGATGTTGATATTATCATGGCGGGAGGTTCTAATACAATACTCGCCAACGAAGACGATCCCTTGCGAGAAGGTGACACCGCAGCAGGTCTTTATCCGCTTGAGAAAACCTCGGCCAGCGACGAACCCGTTTATGTGATTAATACCGATGGAAGTTATCAGTATGTCGGGCGGTTAATTGCCGATTTTGATGCCAATGGAGTTATTACCGGAATTGGGGAAAAAAGCGGTGCCTATGCCACCGATGAAGCGGGAGTTGATCGGGTTTATGGCGAAGATGTTAACCCCGCAGAATTTGCCGATCCGACTGTGGTTGAAGTGAGTTCAGCAATACAAGAAATTATTCAAGCTAAAGAGGGGAATGTTTTTGGTTTAACAGATGTTTTCCTGAACGGAACTCGCGGAGATGTTCGCACTCAAGAAACAAATTTGGGGAATTTAAGTGCGGATGCTAACTTAGATATTGCCCAAGAATACGACGAAAATGTTGTCGTTTCGATTAAAAATAGCGGCGGAATTCGTGATAATATTGGGGGGGCATTTGTTCCGCCCGGTGGTGTGAGTGATGAGTTGGTGAAACTTCCTCCCCAAGCCGTTCCCGGTGTTAAAGAAGAAGGGGAAATTTCTCAGCTTGATATCGAAAACGCCCTGCGGTTTAATAATGATTTATCGCTATTAACTGTAACCGCAGAAGAACTCAAACAAATTCTAGAACATGGTGTTGCAGCAGTCGCCCCCGGTTCGACGCCCGGACAGTTTCCCCAAGTGGGCGGTTTAAGGTTTACTTACGACCCGACTCAACCAGCGATAGAATTTGAACGGGATGAAAACCAAAGGGCGACGGCTGTTGCTACAGAAGGGGAACGAATTATTAGTTTAGAAATTGTCGATAATGAGGGAAATGTTGTCGATACCGTTGTTGAAAATGGTCAACTTGTCGGGGATGCTAGCCGCGAAATTCGTTTAGTAACGTTGGGATTTTTAGCCAACGGTGGCGATAGTTATCCCTTCCCGTTGTTTGGGGAAAATCGGGTTAATTTAATCGAACAACCCGCCCCAGAAACGAACTTAGAAACCTTTGCCGATGACGGAACAGAACAAGATGCTTTAGCCGAATATTTAGCCGAAACATTCCCGGCTGATGATGACGAAAATACACCGGCATTCACCCAAGAAGATACTCCAATTGAACAGGATCAACGCATCCAACAAGTTGAAGCCGATACTACACCTCAACCTCAACCCCTCGCAGAAGTTTTAGAAGTTCAAGGGCGCTTTGAAACGGGAATTTTTAACGATTCCGCCAGTCAAATTAACACCTTTGATAGTACGACTCAACGGGCGTTTGTCACCAATAATGCTGAAGTTAGTCTCGATATTATCGACTTTTCTGATCCCCAAAACCCGACGCTGTTTCAACGAGTTGACCTCTCACAATTTGGCGCCGTTGTTAACAGTGTGGCGATATTTGAAGGGTTAGTTGCTGTCGCCGTTGAAGCCAATGTTGGACAAGATAACGGTCAAATTATCTTCCTCGATACTGAGGGGAATATTCAGGGCGATCCCATTATAGTTGGGGCGTTACCGGATATGCTCACCTTTACCCCCGATGGTAGCACAATTTTAGTCGCCAACGAAGGCGAACCCAGTCAGGATTATACAAATGATCCCGAAGGTTCAATTAGCATTATTGACGTTGAAACTCGGCAAGTTACAACCGCAACTTTTACCGCTTTTAACAACCAAATAGAGGAGTTAAAACAAGCCGGAGTCAAGATTTTTGGGCCGAATGCAACCGTCGCCCAAGACGTCGAACCGGAGTTTATCACGGTTTCCCCAGACTCGACAACGGCTTACGTTAGTTTACAAGAAAATAATGCGATCGCTGTTCTGGATATTGCCAGCAGTACGATCACAGATATTTTACCGCTTGGCTTCAAAGATCACAGCCAAATTCCTTTAGATGCAAGCGACCGAGACGACACCATTAATATCGCCACCTATCCTAAACTATTCGGACTTTATCAACCGGATGGGATAGCTACCTATGAAGCAAATGGAGTCACCTATATTGTCACTGCAAATGAAGGCGATAGTCGCGACTATGACGCATTTAGCGAAGAAGAAAATATCGACGATCTGACTCTCGATCCAACCGCTTTCCCCAACGCCGCAGAGTTACAACTTCCCGAAAATTTGGGGCGTTTGGAAGTAACAACCAGCCTCGGAGATACGGACGGCGATGGCGACTATGACGAACTTTATGCTTTTGGCGGGCGATCTTTTTCGATTTGGGAACCGACAGAAAATGGTTTAGAATTGGTGTTTGATAGCGGCGTTCAATTTGAACAAATTCTCGCCCAACAATTCCCCGACTTTTTCAATACCAACAACGATCAAAACGTCTTTGACGATCGCAGTAACGATAAAGGATCGGAACCCGAAGGGGTTGCTATTGGCGAAATAAACGGAAAAACATACGCTTTCATCAGTTTAGAACGGATGGGCGGTATTATGTCTTATGATATTACCAACCCCAACCAACCCCAGTTTCTCCAATACATTAATCCCCGGAATTTCTCGGTAGAATTTGACGAAAACGAAGACGGAGATCCCGATCCGACAGCCGAACAATTAGCCGCAGTTGGCGATCTCGCCCCAGAAGGGATTACTTTTGTACCCGGAGAAAACCCGCAATTAATTGTTAGTAACGAAGTTAGCGGAACCACAACAATTTATTCTCTAGCCGGTCAAAATAGCGCCCCGGTTTTAGAAGAAACCCCCGACTTGAGTTTAGGAGAATTGGAAAACCTCTCCAATCCTGATAATCTTGAGGGTATTTCTATTAGCCAGTTTGTTGGGGAAATTAGCAGCGATAGCGATGATAATAATATCGGCATTGCGATCGCAGGCGTTGATACAACAAACGGAACTTGGCAATATTCCATCGATAACGGTGAAACTTGGATTGTTATTACTGGCGTTTCCCAAGAAAATGCTTTACTCTTAAGTTCTACTACCCAAATTCGTTTTATTGCCACCAGTATAGAGTTTACAGGCACCATTGAACGGGCAATTACATTCTACGCTTGGGATGGAACTTTTGGAGAAAATGCAACTTTTGCAAATGTCACCCAAACCGGTCAAACCACCGCCTTTAGTGAAAACTTCCAAACCGCCAGCTTGACCGTTATCGAACAACAAAATATTCCCCCCGTTGTTGCTGAAGAAATTCCCAACCAAACCGGAGAAGTTAATATTGGTTTTACTCTCAATGTTGCAGATAACTTCAGCGACGAAGATGACGATCCCCTCACCTTTAGTAGTTCTAATTTACCGCGTGGGTTAACCCTAGATGAAAATACGGGGCTTATTCTCGGAACTCCTCTGAATGCCGGAACGTTTAATGTTACAGTAGTCGCCAGTGATGGTGAAGCGGAAGTCGAAAGCAGTTTTGAGTTCCAAGTTTCACCGTTAGTTATCCCTGTAATTCCGCCCCTACCCGATGACTTGGACGATCCAGAACCTCCTGTCGATGATGACGATGATGATGGTGATGATGATGGTGATGATGATGGTGGTGGTGATGATGAGAAGGACTACAGGCAGGACTGCGTGTATGATGACGTTGACGATGATGATGACAATGACAATGATGATGATGATCATGGCGAGTATGATGATGATGACGATGACGACGAAGAGGCTGCTGATACTGCTGTGCATGCTGCTGTGGGTGTTCTGCCGCAGGGTGCACGTGAAGCACATGGACGGCTCCTTCGAGTACGTGCCCTACTTCTGCCTGCCCGCCCGGCACCTCACCGACGTCATCGCGCCCTCCTGCTACTCCTGCTTCGACTACACCAACGGCCTGGCGGACCTGGTGGTGGGATACATGGTGCGTGCCAGGGGCTAGGGTTCCTGGTCTCCCATATAGTTTAGGGTATCTTTTTTGTTAAGATTCAGCCGTGACCTAACCTTGCATCCTGCCCAGGCCTTGTGGGTCACAAAGTGGGTTGGGGCTAGGGTGATAGGTTCTAGGGTTATAGCTGAGTCCTACACCCCAGTGGCGGATCTGGTGGTTGGTGGTTGGCTACACATGTTGCTTGTTCATTCATACATGCATGTGGTGTGTCCACCGCTGCAGGGGGTACCCTACTACAACACGGACATGACCCGGCACCCGCAGCACGTGACGGTTCGTAATGCACGAGGGCAAGAGATGCTAGACGCAGTGGCGTCACGACTGGAGGTGATGCCAACCGTCAGCACTGGGGACAGGCGGCCGTTGGTTATGCAGGTACGCATGTGACGGCTGCAATGGTGGTTGGCGGCTGCTAATGAACAGTCTTCAGTTGTGGCCGCCCCTTTATCTTGTCGGTCCTAGTCTTGCTGTGGCGTTGTTGGTGGCTGTTGTGACGGATTACCCTGCTGTTCTTGCTACTGCTGCATTGACCTCCCCAATACATCCACTGACTCGATTGTTTGCTTCTGTTGCGAATTTGCGATAATGCTGGTCCTGCTCATGATGCCGCCTCATCATCCACATCAACAACACGGGCACAGACTGTTGTAGCCGATGACGAAGCCAAGCTGGGGCGGGGGCCCAGCGGGGGCGCCCCTCGATGGGTGGGCAACATTCTGGCCTGGTTATTGACCCTCCTGGGCCCCAAGGGGCTGGAGTTTGGCAAATACAGCATCGACTACCACACCATACGCAACTACCTGTACGTCAGCCGCCACTGGGGCCGGCAGCGGGCGGAGCAGCACATACCCGGCTACGCAAAGCGGATCGTAAAGGAGTACGACGCCGAGGCAGGCGGCAGGCCGGTGGACAAGCGCCTGCAGATGGCGCCCTCCATGCCGCGGCCTGCGGGCGCTGGCCCGGTGGCGCCTATGGCTAATAACAGTGTTAAGAAGTGATAATCAAACTTAAATAGTTCGTCATTCGGTTAGCAGTCTCAGCAGATAGACTCATGCATCATGAATTTTGATGACATACATACATACATACATGATCGATTACAGTCCACTTCCACCGAATACGGTCTGGGACTCATTACTTAGACTCGACATGGATACTGGCTGGGTGTATGACTAGGCATGTGACTAGATAGGCAGCTAAACCCGTAACCCTAAATTCTAGACCCTAGTGAGCG
>JAYKHV010000144.1:0-30281 GCA_035285085.1 Lyngbya sp.
TGCCGACTTTGTATTTTTCTCGGCAAAGTTAGGATTTGTATTACTTATGGATTTGGGCCAAAAAACGAAGGGAATTTACAAAACTTTACAAGGTTGCCCCTCGTTGCACGAACCCTAGCTTTACGCCGACCTCGGCGAAATCCCCATCGGACACGGCCACAGTAACGACGAGGTGATTGCCATGTGGCTGCACGACAAGAGCGCCAATACCCAGGAAATGTATCGGCGGGTGGTGTATCAGTTTTTGCAGGAGGTGGAAAAACCGATTCAGTGGGTGACGCTGGGGGATGTTCAAGCCTACGCCGACCATCTGGTGGCAATCGGACTGAAACCACCGACTCGGGCAACCTATTTGGCAGCGCTGAAAAGTTTGTTCAGCTTTTGCAGTCGCAGCGGTTTGACCCGGGCGAACGTGGGGGCGGCCGTCCGTTTGCCCAAAGGGAAAGACGCGATCGCCCAGCGCATTTTGTCGAAGGAACAGGTGATGGCGATGATCTATTGCGAACCCGACAGGCGCAACCAATTGATTTTAAAAACCTTTTATTACTGCGGATTGCGGGTTTCGGAGTTGTGTGCTTTGAAGTGGCACGATTTGGTGCCGTCGGGTCAGTCGGGAATTTTAACGGTATTTGGGAAGCGGGATAAAACCCGGCACGTTTTGTTGCCGGAAACTCTTTATCGGGAGTTGGTTGGCAATCGGGGATATGCCCCGGATGACCATCCGATTTTTGCCAGCCGCAAGACCAGGGGGCATATCAACCGCAGCCACGTGACTTATATCGTCAAGCAGGCGGGATTGCGGGTGGGGGTATCGAGTCGGGTGTCCAGCCATTGGCTGAGGCACTGCCACGCCTCCCACAGTTTGGATGCGGGGGCGCCGATTTCTCTGGTTCAGCAGACGTTGGGACATACGAATGTGGCGACGACTTCCAAGTACCTCCATGCCAAGCCCAACGATTCGAGCGGGTTGTATCTGTAAGTTCAAGGGGGAAGTTACCTGCAACAATTCATCTTTTCGCCAAGGCGTTAATTGTTGCCCCTCGTTGTACGAACCTTCTATAGCCAGTACATGATGTAATGTAAGAGCGAATAGAGGCTAAACTGTCTAAATTTAGTCAAACCCATCGAGACTGCAATTCAATATGGGATTTAAGCCCTATAGAAAATATTTAAGTTTAGTGATTTTGATTGTCATCGCCTCAATTTTTTGGGCGACAAAAACTCCCAAATTTGAGGTGACTTCCCCAAGAAATTATCGGTTAATATGCGGCCCGCACAAATATTTACTAAAAGGACTTTTGAACCGTGCTTCTTCTGACGATCAAACGTTATATTGTCGTTTGAATGGTGCGCCGGGGTGGAAATTGAAGAGTTATGTTGATTTTCAAGCTCGGGGAGAGTTTGAAGTCTTTAAGAAAAAATCGGAATTTGTTCGGGATAAGGTGATAGTGGAGATATCCGGCACGGGAGACTCCGCGAAGTTAGTTTTCATCGAAAGTTCTACAGATAAATATTCCGGGCAGTACGTGCTGGCCGAATACAACAATGTAAGCGATGAAGATCTCAAAATCTTAAGAATAGATGCACGGAAACTCAATCAATTCTTTCAAGATCCTGATTGGATGGGTACGCATATTAGGTATTGGGGGTGGACGGTAAAATGTGGGGGCTGGACGCTTAACTGGTAATTTTAGCCTTTTCCAAATCGACCAAATAAAGTTTAGTAATTTATCTAAAATAAGAGTTTAATAAATTATTTATTCAATTTTCGCCAACAGGGTTTGGGCAAACTGCCTGTATTGAATGATTTCTGATTTCTTAAAAAAGATAAAATAGTTTTTGTGTTCGGAGAAAACGGTCAGCCATGTTTGTCTCAGAAAACAGCAAAAAACAATATAAATTAAGAAAAAAATCAAGAGAAAAATACTATAAGCACTTTCCGAAATCATAAAAAATAAGAGGCTTATAATTCCCCCAAAAAAACTTGCGTAAATGTATAAACAACTTGGCTCGTCTTTATTAATTGTTACGCCATTAATCTTAGAAAGTGGTAGAAAGGTTTCGCTCGATTCCAGGTTGTAATCCATTTGGACTTGAATGCACGCGAAAATTCTCTCGTAACTGCATGGACGCTTTGCCTTTGGCTGCGAAGGGTAAATTCCAGATTGTGTCTCCGGGTTTTCCACATATTTCTGTTATGTTTTGATGGGGGTTATTCATTTGGTTAAATGCCATTTCTAGAAGAAATTATTTGATATGAATGAACACTTTTGTTCTGCTCAAATAATACTTTTCTTGTATTACATTTTAGCCCAATTGCCGGGAAGATGGGTTGCGAGTCGCAATTCTTTTCACCTCCGCGATTGACCACCGTTTCGTGCCGAAGGCTCGCTTACCGAGTAAATTTTCACCTTTTCGCATTGGCGAAATTTCACCAATTTAACTTTCCGTATTTTCACCTTTTCGCATTGGCGAGATTTCACCAAGCTGGCTTTCCGCATTTTCACCTTTTCGCATTGGCGAAATTTCACCAATTTAACTTTCCACATTTTCACCTTGTCGTCTTGGCGAAATTTCACCAAGCTGGCTTTCCGCATTTTCACCTTTTCGCCATTTCACCCAGGCGTCAAGCAGCCCATCCACCAAGTCGGATTTATCGATATTGATCCCAGTGCGTTTGAGTTCCAGCAGTTCCTCCGACACGTTGAGATCTGTTGTTTTTCGGATGTAGTAGGTTCTCCCGATCCAATCGGGGTCGGAACGCTTTCCGGTTGCGGGTCTGCCCCGCTTCTTCAGTTCCGGTGGTGCGGGGGCGCTTTGGGGTGCGGGTTCGTTTTCGGGTTGCGCCGGGGACTCCTCCGGTTCTCGTTGGGGAGCGGGTATGGCTTTCGGCTCCGCTTCGCTATCGGGGGGAGCTTCGGAGTTTCGAGACTGTACCAACTTTTTAAACATTCCGGCAGAATCTTTCTTGGAATTCACGGTAGTATCTCCTCCCCCACCGCTTGATATTCACCCCACGCCCTTTTTGCGGATTTGTCTTTGACCTCGTAGACGGGAACGCCCTCCAGGGAGGCTTTTTCAAAACAGATCCGGCGGCCGATTTCGCTTTGAAACAGTTGCAACTGGGATTCGGTCAAAGCTTCTCGGGCGAGTTGAGCCATCTTAACGGGTTTGGGGTGAACCATTGTCAGCAGGATGCGGTAGCGATCGCTTCCTAAAGATTGAAGGAGATCGACCGTTTGTAGCAAAGCGTCGAGGGCTAAAGCGTCGGGAGTCGTCGGCAACACCAACAAATCGCACCCGTCGGCCAAAGCTTCCAGTTCGTCGCCCTCGGGTCGGGCGGCCGTATCGATAACGATGTGTTCAAACTTGGGGGAGTACATCGCCGCCTGCATCAAGTCCACGACCTTAAAAGGCAGTTCCCCCCGCTTGCTCCACCCCGTCGCGCTGCGGTTCGGGTCGCCGTCCACCAGCAAAGTATCGCCTTTTTGGGAGAAATAGCAGGCCAAATGCACCGCCGTCGTCGTTTTGCCCACGCCCCCCTTGAATCCCGTCACCGTTACCAGCACCGCACGCTTGCCAAACTCATGCCTGTACGATAAGCCGAATTGTCGCCTTTGTCTATTGTCGGCAAGGCGAAAAGGTAAATTTTCAGATTTTTAGATTTTCAAATTTTCAGATTTTCAGATTTCTGTATTTTTGAATTGGCGAAATTTGAGTGAAGCTTCCGGAGGTGTTTTGGGCGTTTTGCTCGAAACCTCCGATTTCACCCGCTTGGATTGTCGGTCAGGTAAAAATTTGAAATTTTAAAATTTCGTATTTTTGAATTGGCGAAAATTCAGATTTACAAAAATATCAAGCCCTCCTGAGGAAGCAAGAAACGCAGTGCGATTGCTTCGGTGTGGGAGATTACGATTGACGCGGTAGCGTGGCTTGGCGTAACCAATCGCCTTGTTTGAGGATCACCAAGCACGGCCCACGACTCATTGATAATTGCAAGTCCTACAGATACGCGATCGCTTGACCGCGTAGCCGTGCGGTCTAATGGTAGCAACTAGCCTGTTGGATATACTGGTTCGGGATATAGCCCTCTGAGCCATCCTCCAGCTTAACCTGAAGCCAGTCGCCAGACCTGTCAACTAGCTCTACTGCTGACCCATTTAGAACTTGCTTAACCGTGTCGCTTGATTGATTAGGCAGTTTTTTTAGGTCTACAGTATAACTGCCGGGGTCTAAGATGTAAGCCTTAGTGTTTGGTCTGAGCAGCGGCTTGTACATCCACCCCAAGTCAGAACGCTGCCTCACCCTGTACCAGTTCCGGTATTCTCCTAGTACCTTAACGCTTAACCCGTTGGGTACAGGCTTGACGACCTGACCATTGGGAGATGTTCTCATGTTCACATAGGTGTCCCCAGGGTCGTTGACAATATATGTGGTGCAAGCCAAGGCTAGTAACGAATCAAGCATCTGTGCTAGTTTTTTTCTACTACTGACAGTACCCTACTACTGGCAAAATTAAGTATCAGGAAATGGATGAGGACGACTACTTGGATGGAATTGTGGAACGTCCAAACTACAAAGAGTACCGATCAAGTTGAAGAATAAGGTCTTGCTCACAAAACCCCAAGTATAGCCAGTCTGTCCCAAGTGTGGGGGAGAAAAGGCGATCGCAGATTGAGGGGTTTGAGGTTGTGGACGAACGCCGATTATTTATGTTAAATATCCCAATTTTTTTTGATTTGTATTGAGGATTATTTATTCAACAGTTGCGTGTAATTCATAGCCTCTTGGGGATTGGGCTATCGGTTCAGTAATTCTACGGAGAACAAGCCATTTTTTGATGCTTTTTAACTTCTCAAAGTCCCGTGTTTTCCTCGTAGCTATCTAAGTTTTTATCAGTTAATCTTAAATATAGAGATTGAAATAAAGCCGTGCCAGTTGCCACCATTATCGAAATTCCAACATTCCATGACACTAACAGAATGATTGAACCAAATACAGGGTCGGCTGGATGCTTTGAAATTGAAAGGTTAGCAGGATGACAAAAAATGTTGTGTTAGCCGTATTGCGCTACGCCAGGTGTTTCTAATACTCGCACATCAAAGACTCTTAAACCCATCATAAAGAAGGAAATACTGCAATGAAATCTTCAAATATAATTCTCTCAATCTTATTAGTTTGTGGCTTATCTTTAATTTCTAAGACACCTATAAAAGCTCAGTCTACCGCTGTTCCTATCAGTTACATAACTTTTCCGACAGCAAATATAGGTGAATTTGTTGTGCCTGACTCTAACCCGAAAAATGTTTCTGCGTATGGGGGGCGATTAACCCGCTACGACGTTCATGTTGCTAAAATGTTTGAAATCACCCATTATGAATGTCGAAACCAGGCTGAATCCGGGCGGTTACAAAAAATTACCTGGCGTTATTATGCAGCCAATAAACAAAGGTCTATAGGTGCTTTTGAAATCTCTTGTTCACTGGCTAATAGAATGGCTTCAGAATATGGATTTCTGAGCAACCCTGAACCTACAGAGATTTTATATTATCGAGCTAAAGCTGTTGTTGATATTCCCGTACTTGCAATTACAGGAGAAAAAGTAGACTCATGGCTTGGTTTCTTAACTACATTTCGCCCGGAAGGAATGGATTAACTTTAGGGGTTTTGGTCTAACTCTTCAAGTGGACGGAAAATCATAAAATGATCACTGCCTAAAATCACTGAAAAGGTGCGGTTTGCGGTCTACTCACTTTGTTGGGTTATCGGAAAGTATTTTCGCTTTTGAAAAGAAGGCTAAGAGTTATAACAGAAAATCTGAAGCGAATCAATAAATTTAAAACTTCTCAATAAGATTATAGCCCCGGTAATGCCGGGGTTTTTGTATTAGTGGTCTTTTTGAAGCGGATAATTAATCCGTGTTGAGAGGGAAAAGGCGATTGCAAGTTGAGGGGTTTTGGGTTGTGGACGAACGCCGATTATTTATGTTAAATATTCCAATGTTTTTTGATTTGTATTGACGATTATTTATTCAACAGTTGTGTGTAATTCATAGCCTCTCGTGGATTGGGCTATCGGTTCAGTAATTCTACGGAGAACAAGCTATTTTTTGATGCTTTTTTAATTGTCAAATATCCGTGTTTTTACTGTGGCTTTTTAGTCTTTAATAGATGTAATATGGTATTTAAGGCTGGTGTAATTTATAAAAACTCATAAAAATTACATTGGCATTGATTGCAACAACATTCCCCGAGGATATTTGTTATGAATTTTTCTTATTCGTACATGAATTTTTCTTACTTGTATTGGTCTTTTCTGACTGTAGGGATTGAATGCTTTTCGATGTTTAAGCCCACTACAAAAACAGTAAAATCTCTAAGAAATTGGTTTGTTGCTAGTTTGATCATGATTTTGACCATAATATTGATGACATTAATTAGTCCACCCGTAGAAAACAAGAAGGAAGATGCCGAACTTTTCGTTTATCTATTATTTGCGTTTAATCAATTAATCGCAATCACAGCTATTCTGATTCAACTCTTCGAGTTGTCTAAAAAATATTGGGTAAACAACTCAAACAAAACCATTCAAAACAAAGGACAAACGAAGGATATAAGAATAGTATTAACTTCATCAACAACCAGCGTAAAGAAAAAAATTAGTGCTTTGTTTGGAAAAGTAAATCCTCAATTATTGATGGGAATTGTAGTTGCTTTGTTTGTTGTATTTACTTTGATTATTTTTCAAGATTGGCTCGGTCTTAAAATGAGTGCGGTGGGGGATTGGTTATTTCCGGGTTCATCAAGAACAGTCGAAGTTAGGAATTTGGTTGTTGGTGGTCTTCAAGACAGGCAGGAACTTACCACCGTTAGTATGTCTACAAAAGCAACTGTTCATACCAGTCAAGATAAGAAAATCAGTCGATTGCCCCTTGGAAATACTCACGTAGTTTATGAAGCCATCGGTGAAGTTCAAGCTGGTATTAACATCCAAGATTTGAAAGTAAAAAATCCCGATTCTAAAACGGGTCAGATAGAAGTTTTGTTGCCGCCTCCTCACTTGACTAATGCCTTCTTAAACATTAATGATTCCCAGGTTGTTGTCAAGTACAGAAAATGGTTAGGCCCATCTGTTGAATCCGAGTTGCAAGATGAAGCTCAGAAAGAAGCTTTAAGAATTATTAAGGAAGAAGCTTGCTCAGGAAAAATTTTGGAAAAAGCCAATCGAAACGCTCAAATGATTGTTGAAGACCTGTTGACGAAAGCTAACTACAAGAACATTATCATAACAACGCAACCGGGTACTTGTTCGGTTAACTAAATTGTTAGCAAAGGTATCTTTTCTGTTGAAGGCTAATAAATTGTGACCTCTGAACAACGGTTTAGTCCGCAGAATAGATTGAGTAAGACAAAATGGGGTACACTGTAAAACAGAAGCTATTGCCCCATTCCATGTCCAGTAAATCTATTACCATTCGCTTACCTGAACCCCTGCACGACCAACTAAACGACTACGCCCTCGAAAACGGCATCAGCAAAACCCAGGCGGTTGTGGCGGCCATCTCTCAATACCTGGGCGTCGAACAGGTTTCGGTCATCACGCGGATGGAATTATTAGAACAACGGATGGAGATGCTAGAAGCACACCTGCGGCGTCTGGGAGTGAACCCGCAAATTCCCTTAAAATAGAAAACGGATAAGAGAGCGATTTAACGGATTAACCTGTCTGCGAGTCGCATAGACCTCTGAATTATTCAGATAACTTAATCCGTTACTTCCTTGTCCTATCTGTTTTTAGATAATCTCTCAATTCTCTTTCACTTTAGGAACAAATAACCGATTCAAAATCGATGGCAAAGACAAAAACCGCAAGCAATGAAACCCTGGAACAAAAGCTTTGGAAATCGGCGGACAAGCTGCGAAAAAATATGGACGCTGCCGAGTACAAGCATATTGTTTTGGGGTTAATCTTTCTCAAATATATCTCCGATGCTTTTGAATCTTTGCATCAAAAATTAATCGAAGGTGAGGGAGAATATCAGGGGGCAAACCCAGAAGATAAGGATGAATATTTGGCGGAAAATGTCTTTTTTGTTCCCCAAAATGCCCGGTGGAGTTATCTCCAGGGACAGGCAAAACAGCCGGATATCGGGAAATTGGTTGATAGTGCGATGGAGGTTATCGAGAGGGAAAACCCGCAGCTAAAGGGGATTTTACCGAAAGTTTTTGCTCAACAAAAGTTAGATAAAAGTTCTTTGGGGGGATTAATTGATTTAATTGGAAGTGCGAAGCTGGTGGGGGATACGAAAGCCGCCGCCGAACAGCTACATTTGGATTTAGAACAGGACGCCAAAAAACTCAGTCAAGGGGATGTTTTAGGGCGGGTTTATGAATATTTTTTGGGCGAATTTGCTTTAGCGGAAGGGAAGAAAGGCGGACAGTTTTACACCCCGGAAAGTATTGTTAAGTTGTTAGTTGAAATGGTGGAACCTTACCGGGGGAGAGTTTATGACCCCTGCTGCGGTTCGGGGGGGATGTTTGTTTGGAGTAAAAAGTTTGTTGAACACCATCAGGGACAGGTTGATAATATTTCGATTTACGGTCAGGAAAGCAACGAGACAACCTGGCGACTTTGTAAGATGAATTTGGCGATTCGGGGGATTGATACGTCGCAGATAAAATGGAACAACGAGGGGTCTTTTCTCAACGACGCGCACCCGGATTTGAAGGCAGATTTTATATTGGCAAATCCCCCGTTTAATGATAGCGACTGGGGCGGACAGTTGTTAGAAAATGATGGGCGCTGGGTGTACGGCAAACCTCCGGTTGGAAATGCTAATTTTGCCTGGGTGCAGCATTTTATTTATCACCTTAACCCGACGGGTTCTGCGGGGTTTGTGTTGTCGAACGGGTCGCTTTCTTCTAACACCGGAGGGGAGGGGGAAATTAGACAAAATATCGTTAGGGCGGATTTGGTTGATTGTATTGTGATGTTGCCAACCCAGTTGTTTTTTAATACGGGAATTCCCGCCTGTTTGTGGATTTTGAGTCGCCATAAAAACGGGAATAAAAACCGCTACAGAAAGGGGGAGGTGCTGTTTATTGATGCGTCGGAGTTGGGGTATATGATTAATCGACGCAATCGTTCTTTTGCCGATGATGATATTCTTAAAGTTGCGGATACTTATCATCGCTGGAAGCAGGATAAGGGGAGTTATCAAGATATTAAAGGGTTTTGTAAGTCGGCGACGTTGGCGGAGATTGAAAAGCATAATTTTGTGTTGACTCCGGGGCGTTATGTGGGGATACCGGATGAGGAGGATGACGGGATTCCGTTTGAGGATAAAATGGCAAAGTTGACGCAGGAGTTGGGGGAACAAATGCGGGAGGGTCAGGCGTTGGATGAGGAGATTAAAAGACAGTTGGCGAAGGTGGGTTTTGAGGTTGGGGGGTGAGGAATGCCGGCGAAAGATTTCTATCACGATACGGTTAAAAATGCTTTAATTAAAGATGGGTGGAGGATTACAAATGACCCCTTGCGGTTAAAGTGGGGGTGGGAGGAAACTTTTTGTTGATTTGGGATTAACTAAGCTGATTGCAGCCGAAAAAGCAGAACAAAAAATTGCGGTTGAAATTAAGGGGTTTACCAATCCTTCGAGTATTGCAGATTTAGAACAGGCTTTGGGACAGTATTTAATTTATCGGGCTATATTGGAGGAGGTACAACCGGACGTTTTGTTGTATTTGGCAATCCGAAAAACCACTTATCGGACTATTTTTTCCGAACCGATTGGGGAGTTGGTGGTCAAAAAGTCTGGGGTGAATTTGTTGGTGTTTGAAAGTCAAAAGCAGGAGGTAGTACGGTGGATAATTTAGTTGAGTGGCGGAGGGTTATTCAAGAGAAACTTTCTGAATATACGGAGATTCCCTACGCTTTTGGGGATTTACACTGTCGTTTGATTGTTAGCGAGGATAGGAATAATTTTTTGTTGATTACGCAGGGTTGGGAGGATGATGTACAGGTACATGGGTGTTTGGTTCATGTTGAGATTATTGGGGATAAGGTTTGGATACATCGGGATGGGATAGAAGATGGAATTGCGAATGATTTGGTTGGGGCGGGTATTGCGAAAGGTAATATTGTTTTGGGGTTTCATCCGCCAGATGTGCGTCTTTTAACTGAATTTGCTGTTAATTAATTTAATTTCAACTCAGGGGAGGGTATTGTGTTGGATGGGGAGATTAAAAGACAGTTGGTGAAGGTGGGTTTTGAGGTTGGGGGGTGAGAAATGCCTGCGAAAGATTTGTATCACGATACGGTGAAAAATGCTTTAATTAAAGAGGGGTGGAGAATTACCCATGACCCTTATGTTTTGAGTGTTGGCAAAACAGATTTATTTGTTGATTTGGGTGCGGATAAGTTATTGTCTGCTGAGAAAGGAGAACAGAAAATTGCTGTAGAAATCAAAAGTTTTATTGGACGTTCACGGATTAATGATTTAGAGAAGGCGTTGGGGCAGTATATTCTTTATTATGATATAATACAGGATTTAGAGCCTGAACGTTTGTTATACTTAGCGATTACTGAAGATATTTTTGAAGATATTTTTAAACAACCGATTGGAGAGGTTTTATTGAGGAACAAGCGTCTAAAATTAATGGTTTTTGATGAGAAGCAGGAGGTTATTTGTCAATGGATACTTTAAATTATTATCAAGTGATTACTGAAATCTTGGGAGAATATGCTCAGTTACCCTACGCTCATGGTGATTTAGAACGAAAGTTGATTATCGGGGAAGACCACAAGAATTATTTGTTATTGACGGTGGGATTTTTAAAGGGTAAACGGGTACATGGTTGTATTGTTCATTTGGAGATTATTGGGGATAAAATTTGGATACATGAGGATGGTTTGGAAGATGGGATTGCGAATGATTTGATTCGGGCGGGTATTGCGAAAAGTAATATTGTTTTGGGGTTTCATCCGCCAGATGTGCGACATTTAACCGAGTTTGCTGTTAATTAAATGATTATAAGTCAGAAAGGGGAATTAGAGTTATGAGTGAGTGGAAAGAAAAAACTTTAGGGGAAGTAGTTACCTTTCAAAGAGGACATGATTTACCTCAAACACAATTTAATGGAGGTCAATATCCTATCGTTGGTTCTAACGGAATTATTGGTTATCACGATCAGTATACAACAGAAGAAAATGGAATAACTATTGGACGAAGTGGAAATATTGGAAATCCATTTTTTATTGAGTCAAAATTTTGGGCGCATAATACAACTCTTTATGTAAAAAAGTTCCACGATAGTTATCCTAAATTTGTTTACTATTTACTTAAAACAATCAGTTTTCAAAATCTCAATTCTGGAAGCGCTGTTCCTTCCTTAAATCGTAATTATATACATCCTTTTCCTGTCACTATACCGGATTATGAAGAACAAAAACAAATCGCAGCAGTTCTAACCTCTCTCGATAACAAAATAGAGAATCTCCGCCAACAGAACCAAACCCTAGAACAAATCGCCCAAACGCTGTTTAAGCATTGGTTTATTGACTTCGAGTTTCCCAACGATAACGGCGAACCTTATAAATCATCCGGTGGCGAAATGATACCTTCTGAGTTGGGAGATATTCCCGCAGGTTGGCGTGTTGGAAAGTTGAGCGATGAATTTGACATACTGATGGGTCAATCTCCTCCTGGTTCAAGTTATAACGAGATTAAAGAGGGAATGATATTTTTTCAAGGAAGAACAGATTTTGGATTCAGATTTCCAGCAACTCGGCTTTATACAACTGAACGGGGGTCTTATGCCAGCAGCCCCGACTATCAAGAGTGGGTGGAAAAATTTGCCGCCAGAGACGCCGTTCGGGAACTGACCAAGATGGCCAACCGCATAAGAGATTTGTTATCCGACTCGGCGTAAAGCGTAGATGCCATCTAGCATCTTCAAGCATTGATCAATATCTTGTTCTGTTAGCATCTTATCTTTTGACTGAGTTTAGCTTGATAGTACAATCAGATTTGCTTAAGTTTTGTGTACAATACTGAATTTTCCACTGATAAATAAACGTTTAATTAAGCCTGCTTACTTACCTTGCCCTGGTTGGCAATATAGATCCCCAATAGAACCAAAGCAAATGCCACATAATTCCAGAAACTTAAAATCTCAGAAAACAAAGCCCAAGCTAAAAAACCATTAATTATTGGGATTAATAGTTTACCCACAGCAAGTAACCCTGAAGATAAACTTTTGAGACAATAAGTCACAAGTCCTTGTCCTAAAAGCTGACAAATCAAGCCTAACAAAATAACAAAAACCCATCCAGACCAAGAATGGGGAAATAGCTGATTTTCTGTTATCAAAGCAATAGGTAATATGAATAAAGTTGATATCGTAGAAGTCCACGAAAGGATAGTTGTAGAACTCAAGTGGGAGCGCAGATATTCTATAGGCAGCAAATATGTACTATAGATAATTGATGCTACTATAGCAACTCCATCTGCTTTCAAATTTCCTGTGGCAAGTTGCCAGTCTTCTATTCCAATGGCAGAAGCTCCAACAATAGCAACCCCCATCCCGATGAAAAATATTTTGTCAAACTCTTGGCCCCATATTAGCCAACCCAAAAGAACAGTCCATATCGGAGTCATATTAGCCAATACAGAAGTATTTGCAAGACTAATTTGACTCACAGACCAAGCCAATAAGAGCAGATGCCCAGCCAAACTAATTCCTGCTACTAATAATTGCAGTACAACTAAAGGAGTATAGGGATGTTGTTTGACTGATTTATTTGGAGACAATTTTTGGGAAAATTGATGTCTGACATACCCGATTCCATTCCACAACCATAAGAGTATAGTAGCCAACCAAACACGATGAAATGCAGTGGCAAAAGGACCGATTTCTCCTTCAAGCAATCGGAAAAAGATTGTGATCCAAGATAAAGCTAGTATGGCAATAACTAATGAGGCGATCGCTCTGAAATTAGTTGTTTGAGAAATCTGTTCTTGTTGATCTGTCAAAATTAACTCCTTAGATAATTCCTTCTAAATTAGAGGGGGCTGATATTACTTTTTCCAAGCTGACTCAACCCCCACCTGTTCAACAGAAAGCCTTAGATTTGCTTAGTGTTTCCCTATTTGTACTTAGTAGCTGACTGAGAAAAATTCTCAAATCCCTTGCCTCTGATAGGTTGCTCCTTTTTGTCAACGGGGAACTTCAGTTACGAGAGCTTACCACCTGTTGTCAGGCGCTTTAACTCTTGCGGGCTATAATACCCTTTGACGTGAAGCACGACAGGGGCCTGAATGTTTAGCGCCCAAGAGAGCTTTTGTTCAAACTCTATCAAGCTAACGCAAGTTGCCGATTCTAAGCCGTACCCCATTTTGGCAATGGCGGCAAAATCTGCAAAGTTGTGTTGTGTGACAGCCTTATTTGACCTGCCTCCTTTAGGTTGCTAGACACCGCCAATCAAAAAATTCTCGCTATTATCAAAAACAATTAGAACTAAGTTGGTCAACTGTTCCCGTTTTGCAGCAATGGTTCTTAGCGCTCCAACCGCATGATTAAATCCTCCGTCACCGCAAACGGCAATTACGGGATTCTCGCAGGATAGAGCTGCACCTATGCCGTATCCGATGCCTGTACCGAAGGATGAGGCATAAGGGGAGAGAATAAGCTGAACTGGCAAATTCTCATCAAGTCCCCTTGTTTCAGTCAGCATAATCAAGTAATGACGAAACAGCCCGACATCACTAGCAAGAATGATTGATCCATCTTGCTGTGCATTGATTGCACGGCATAAGCCGACGATATTCACCCCAACATTTTCCGACGCTTGAGAAGAAAGAGATTTCAGCGCTTGCCAGTACGCCGAAACATCATGGGGATTGAATTTTTCGGTTAAACGACTGGAAACTGTATTGAAGAACGTGGAGAAACTTGTTGGTAAGTCTCCGTTAATATACCCATCAAACAAACCCCGTTCTGCATCGGGAATTGAAGCAGAAAAAGCCCAATTTATCTTTCTCCTTCCGTGTCGCAAATGTTTGTTTGACAAGTCATCTTTCCAGTCAAAACCAAACGAAATAATGCAATCGGTTGGCTCAAATACCAAGTCGTTGACATCAACTCCACTAATGCCACCAGCATAGCTAGTTGCAGTGTAAAGTAAGTTGGGATGATCGGAAGGTAGCACTCCAACACAATCATAGGCTTGGACAACCCCTGCACCCGTTAACTTTACCAAAGCACGGAATTGATTGACCAAACCATCACGTAATAGCTGATTGCCCACGAGAAAGATTGGGTTTTCAGCTTGTAAAAATGCTGCAACTGCTGGCTGTACATCCATCGGGTCATCAGGTGTAGCAAGCTGAAGCGGTTGTTCATCGACTTCTGGGAAGTCATACTCAACCGCTAACACGTCAATCGGGATTGACAGTACAGCAGGGCCAAGTGGCTCTGTCAGAGCGTGTGAAACAGCATTTCGTAGAATACTGGGTAGAAGCGGTACATCTGCCGCAAAAACTTGGCAGGCGTACTTTACACCCAAGGCTTTGGCAATACTGACATGATCCGCGCACTGGTGGGTTGCACCAAAGTGGATACGTTCTTCCTCAGTTTGTGCGAACACAAAAATCACCGGAATTTTATCCCCAACGCAAGCGTCAATAGCATTAGTGGCATTGTTACCGCCGGGTCCTAAAGTATAAAATACCCAGTGTGGAGAATATTTATGTACGATGGTTGCAGCAATTGCTGCGTAAGCACCAGTGTTTTCATCTTCTGGCAAAACTAAGCGTTCTGCGGGGAAGTCTTCAAAAATAATCTCTTCTGATTCACGTCCGGGAAGGGCAACAACAATTTGAGAAGTTTGATACGCAAACTTCTGCATATAAAATTCGACTCTTTTCATAAAATTAGATTGAGTTTAGTCATGTTGCTACTTGATAATTATACACTGCTTTTGTTTAGCACGTTAATTATAATTGCTATAAAATAAATGCCCTGTAAAATAATCAAAAACAATTGAAATACTGAGTGGGTTTGAGATAACTATAATCTATATTGTCACAGAAGATTCAACATAGACTGTTGGTTCTTTGATTCTAAATTGCAAGCCATAACTCGACAGTTGTTTGGAAATTGATTCATTTGCCACAATCATTAACTGTCTGCGAAACTCTTGAGAATTATCTTGAGACCCTAAAATACAGAAACTGATTTGAGCGCGAATTCCTTTGCCATTCTCTCCAGCAAGTAGTTTAATACTGGTACTGTTAGGATCAATTCCAAAGATAGAATCTGTACCTTCGTGAACGGTTCTTTCTAGAACTGCTTGTTCTGTTCTGTCGAGAGGACGAGAGAAATCGACATACAATAAAACCATAATCTTTTTACCACGAGTCACGTTTTCAATATCTGCATTCGCCATCACGGAATTTGGAACAATGACTAGGGTACTTTTAGCTAAAGTTCGTAGCTTTGTTGAACGTACACCAATCGATTCAACCCGTCCAAGTAACACCCCTTGAGAACTTAAGTTAATCCGAATATACTCTCCAACTGTATAAGGACGGTCTAAATAAACTACCAAAGTTCCCACAAGTTGTTCTAGGGTTTTTTGAGCTGCAAAAGCAACGGCTAAACCTCCAATTCCTAATCCAGCTAGCACTCCAACTAAGTTAATATTTTGGCTTTGAGCAAATGCCAAAGCAACCAAAACCCCAATTGCAATATTAACAGCCGTTTCTATGATTGACAAAATCCCATCAATTCCTAAACCCATTTTACGAATTAAATTAACGCCATAAATTCGTAAAAAGTTACGAAATAAGCCGGATATAAAAAAGCCAATGCTAAAGGTGAAAACTAAATCTATACCTAGTTTCATGTATCGATACAACCCTTGATACTCTTTAAGAAAATCTAAAGCTACATAAAATAAGAGTAAGGTCACAGTCATCCTTAAGGAATTTTCCAAGTTTCCCGTTAAGTTCTGGTAAACTTTGACAACTGCTTCTGGAAATAATCGCTTAATAATAGACTTGATCAGTAACGGGAGGATTTTTCCCAGAATGAGAGCGACTGCAATAAATACAGTAAAAAAACTGAATTTAATCCCGAATTTAATCCCAAACTCGCGCAGTTCTGGGCTAAAGTTTAGCCATGATATTATTTCGTAAACTCTATTCATTATCAACCTTTTTCGCTTGAGATTATGAGCAATTTAGAAACTGATTGGAGCATTAACATTAACCGATTTTTCAACAATCTCGAAATCAATTCCATACTGTTGAAGCTGAAAAATCATATTTTGTTTAGCTATATCTAGTAACTGTCCGCGTATCTCCATTGACATTTCGCCAGAACCTAAAATGAAAAAATTAATTTGTGCTTGAGTCATTACGTCACCTTTATCGGATTTGAAATCTGTAAAAATAATTTGTGTACTTTTAGAGTCAATACCAAATATATCTTTACTACTCTCTAAAATTTGCTGACGAATTAATACTTCTTCAGTTCCAGACACTTTTCGACCAAATGTCAAATATATTAAAGTCAGAACTTTGCGGGCACCACTAAAATTTTCTATCGCCATCTGTGTAAGAGAGTTGTTCGGAATAATACTGAGTGTTCCTTTACCAGAATTCCGAATTTTCGTTGACCGTAAGCCAATTGATTCGACTTTGCCAAATGTTCCATCTGGTAAGCCAATATAGTCATCAACAATAAAAGGTCGGTCAATATAAAGAACGATTCCTCCTAATAATTGAGATAAAGTTTGTTGAGCAGCAAAGGCAATAGCAATGCCACTAATCCCCAAACTTGCTGTTAGTGCAATCAAGTTAACTTGATGGGTTTGAGCGAAAACCAATAGAACAATTAAAATAATTAATCCATCGGCAATAATATTTCCAACAACCAGTAGTTCCCCATTTATTCTTCGATTGATTGCAGATTCTAAGAGGTAAACTTGAAAAAATTTGTCAAACAAACGAGAACCTAGCCAAGCAATAATTAGAGCAATTGATAAACCTAATCCATACTCAAAATATTTCAGAATATTGGTTTTAGGGATAATTAAAAGAATCAGATCTACAATAACCAAAAAAGTGATAAATAGTAACCATTTTTTATAATAAACAGTGGTTTTAGTGTAAACTTCTCTTCCTTGAGCTGATGAAAAAAGATTAAACAAAGAATTGTTAACTTTGTCTAGTAATAACATAATCGTTTTAAAAAGTATTGAACTTATGACTAGAGCAACTATTACAATAAAAATTATTGCAACTAGCAACGCATTGGCTTGAATTTTTGAGAGAATTAGATCCATATAAAGCAACAATTAAAATCGAAGAAGTGATTTTAGTAAAGCCGCCCGACAGTTTTAAGCAAGACCAAGCAGCAACAGAGGCAATAACAGCAATTATAAGATAGATCCACCCCCATTATTAAACTTTATTTTCTACTGAGAAAGATTGACTGTGCTGTTGCTGAGGAGGAGTATTTGCTAGATTTAACCCGACAGCACCAACTACAACCAGCCCAATGCCAATAAGCTTCGCAAAAGTTACTGTTTCATGTAGCCATAAAAAACCAATACCCACGACGAAAATAGCACCTAATCCTGCCGAAATTCCATAAGCTACACTCATTCAATTCTTTTGAGTACCCAGGGAATTAAGCTAATCGCAGCACCCTACAATATTACAGAAAAATTTGATGGATACACTACTGTAAATCCTTGCGAAAGTTTCAGACAGGTAGTGCCAGTAACCTCTAATATAATTGCCATAGCTAAGTAAAGCTAGCTCTATGTAATTTCCCCCTATCATATTTTGAACGAACCAGTATTTTTACCATAGAGAATTTTAGGTTTGACATAACCATCCTAAAGCCAGCTTATCAAAAATCAGGTTTCAAGAGAACATAATTTAATTTTTTCAGCTACCTCTTTCTGTAATTGTAATTAATACATACCTGGACATTATCAAGTCTTGTCTACAAAGTGAGTGTACGAAAATTCCAACTTTTATTTTTTAAATAGTTTTCTCTGATCTGAAAAGATATTAATATGCAGAAGCGTATTGACTTTTTTCAGACAATATGCTAAACTATTAAAAATCTATATTTATATTCTGATCGTAGTTCTAGTACATATCCAGTCCTAGAACAAGGATAGACTTGGCTTCAAATAGTGAAACTCTTTCTATAGAAGACTTTTGGATAATTTGAACCAAGCTGCTTTAGATCCTAAGTATGGTATACCCAATCACTTTCACTGGTTCTCTGCATCTGGGGTATTGTCTCTATCTATGTCTATTCCTTCTAAATTCCAACCTCCCTCTTCTGTCTTCAGCCAGATTTATTCCGATCCCGATCAACTCTGTGAAGCTGCTACATTCTCTAGGCTAAAGGCTACCCAATATTCTTCAGGCAAACTTGAGGCGCAATACAATATACTCCACTTAGATAATCTTCAGTTTGCAGAGGCTACCATCAATAAAACTTTAAAATTCGAGGGGGAAAAGAAGGCTGGTTGCCTACAATTTATGATGGTACAGAGAAGCAATCAGATGCCATACATTGCTCATGGTTTTTCGGTCACAGAACAGGATATATTTGGTTTTGATCCCAACAGATTAAGTAATGGGATCATGCCCGAAAACAGTCGAATTATGATAGGAATTGTTAATTCACATATTTTCGATTCCCTCATTCAAGAAATGGGATATGAATGCTTTAAAAAAAACTTTTTGTCGCAAAATTGCATCCGTCTTGAGCAGACTAGGTTACAAACTTTGAGAGGTTATTATCAGGAAATCTCTTGGATTTTAGGCAATCATCCCTCATTCTTGAGTCATCCGCAAATTCAATCATTAATTGAAGAAGACTTTTATCCCTTGCTGATCGATACTTTAGGAAAAACCTCAAAAAAAAAGCGACAAAGAATAAAAATGTACCGTCGTTATAGCCTTGTTAAAAAAGCAGAAGAAATTGTCAAATCCTATATCGATCAACCTTTAACACTCAAACAACTCTGTAACGAATTAGAGGCAAGTAGTAGTGCTTTGTGTTATGGCTTTCAAGATATTTTTGGGATGAGTCCGATGGCTTACGTTAAGACTCAGCGACTCAATGGAGTGCGACGCGCTCTTAAAAATGCTAACCCGGAGACAACAAAAGTGATGAGTATAGCTCAACAATGGGGATTTTGGAGTCCTAATCATTTCTCCGTAGATTATAAAAAAATGTTTGGTGAGTCGCCCTCAGAAACCCTGAAGAAACACTCTGGGAAAAGTTAAAGCCTTCTATATCTTCCTCCCATTTTAGCTTTCGACAAGCTAGAGATTTGTATTGTTGACGTTTGAATTGTTTGAAGACGTTCTTGACATAGAAAACTTTTTTTAAGAGGTTTATTGCTCTGCGAAAGGTGCTGTCACCAGGCGAAACCCAATATGAGTTGTTCCAGTATCAGGGGCTTGGGACTCCCGTGCTGCGGGTCGATAGCGACTACAGTAATTTTTGGCGCACAGATAAGAGCCGCCTTTAATTACGTGCAAAGCACCTTCACTGGGTTTTACAGGGTCAAAACTGGTGCTTTGGTCAGGGCTAGAGGGATTTAAACTATGGTCTTTGTTTGAATGTCCCTCTCTGTCCATCCGTTCAGTGAAGAAGGAAACAGTTGATGTTCAGCTAGCCAAGTTGCGGGAAGAACAACTATTAGTTGTACACTGCAATACCAGAGTAGCTAGGAAAGCAATTCCATAGTTTTTGGCGATTACTTCGCTCATAATGACGAACAATCGTAAATCGTAACTTTCTCCAAGATCGAATGCTTCAGTTAATATGAATCGGACTACCTATCTTTTACAATAATAGGAATCATTGCTGTTTTTTGTTGAAAGTATAAACAATCAGTCGGTGGGGAAACTTTGAAGATAATGATACCCTTAATATCGTTTTCTGGAACACCCGCTTCAAGAAGATAAGGAAGTTGAGTTTCATTGAAAAGAGCTTCCCATGACTCAAATTTATTCTTGAGAACTCCTGTAGAAGTCAAATTACAATAAGTTAAAATTCCTCCCTTCTTGAGTAAGGGATAAACCCTTTTGATAAAAGTAAATTGATGAGTATGTTGTTCTTCTGCATTTAAAGGATAAGTATCATAGAAAATACCATCAAATGTTGGCTTATTAAATGATTCTAGTACCTCACAAGCTAAACCCAAGATAGGGGTTACTTTATGATCGGCTTTTTGTTGAAATTCAATCAATCTATGAAAAACATCTTTATTGGCTTCTATAATCGTATGTTCTTTTGGAGAATAAGATCCAATAGCATCAGCCGATATTCCTAAGCCAAAACCGCATTCTAATATGTGACCCCCATTTCGAGTTACTAAAGCGGCGAAAGCCTTCATATAAGGAGTTTCCCAACGTTCCATGACTGGATGTCCTTCAATTGCTAATTTTTCATCAGTCAGCAATGCTTTTTGCTTAGACCAACGTTGGGGTTCGACATCTTTTTTTAGCCCTTGATAACCACTTTCAATTTTCTCGATCATTCTTTTGTTCCTCTCTATAAAAGCCCTAGTCTATTTGTTAGCAAAAGTAATCTTCGAGTAATCCAGAACGTCGCACATCATTAGTTACACAATGAAATCCACCGCCTAATGTGCGAGCATGACGCAGTTGTAATCCTATCACATTTACACCTCGTTTCTCTAGTTTTTTGATTAAAGAAACTTGACGCTTATCAACAATTACTAGCTCAGGATTAACTACGAGAAAGTTCATCGCAATCCAAATTGATGATAAGGGATAACCTTCATATCCAATATCTACGGGTTCCGGACACCAAATTTTATCCCAATTTTGAAATAATAAGGGTAAATTATCATCATTAACTCGTTCTGGATTAATCACAACTAAACCTGGGCGAACAACAGTAAAGGTTGTATCAATATGTTTCCCCAGATACACATTAATACATTGATGAACTCGGTAATCATTGCCCAAAACTGATTGCAACCATTGTCCTCCTAACTGGTTTCCTGAATCGCTAACTTGATAAAGGATATCTTTACCTAAACGAAGAATATTCGCTGCATCAAAAGCAATTTCAGAATTTAATAACCCATGTTGTTCACTATTGGGATTCGTGAATAACTCATCCAGTAGCATCGGTTTAGGAGCGGAAATCCAACGACTTCCAGAATGAAAATACTCTAAAAATACTTTTTTATAAGCATCCATTTCAAAATAACGAGAACGGGAAGGAGAGGGGGCTTCAATAATTTGATTACCTAAAGCAAGAAACACATCACGAGGACAATAATTAAAATGTCCGCAAGAAGACCAATTTGGTGTTGAGAAAGAGATTGAATGGTTCGTAATTTCTGGGCGACGAACTTTCACATTTAGTTTTTGCAAGGTCGCAACCAAGTTAGCCAGATCTTCTTGAGTTTCTTCAATAACGCGATCGCTAAATTGTCCAGTGGGAATATCTTCATCTGCTAATTCAGGAAAATCTACCCCACGTACACTGGGGTCAGGTTGAGGAAGTCTGGCATTTTCGACAACTCCAACAATGACTTCTTCCAAAGGCGACCATTCATCATAAATGGAAACTTTGCAGTTATGAGCTATTGTTACTGACAATTGATCGGAATCGTTGTTGTGTGAGTAATTACGGACTTGAGAAACTGTTTCTGACATATTTTTTGATTTGATGTGTTATTGAATTTTGGATACTGACGGTTGGAGGCGATCGCTGTCAAGAAATTAATCGTTTAATTTTACACGATCGCTCTCCTCATAGCACAAATACGAGGGACATCGCCATCGCGATCCCTATCTTTATGACTCGTTGCATAAAAATTAACTCCTCAAATTTTAGATAGGTTCAATTCTCGATGTCACGTTAAAAGTCAAACTCAAAGACCATAAAACCAACTCAATTTATGGCCTCTTTTGGTTGACTTTTTATGCTAACTCTAGCAGCATTTCGCCTGTGACTCTCTCAGCATATCAAAAACTAACTTACTGTCAACCTTTTTTTGAAGTGATTTAACTTTACTTTAACTTCTATCTCGAATTCACTAGGATCTAGACTCTTTTTAAAAAAAGTTGGAATTTTCGTACACTCATTTTTTTAAAAGTTATGTATAATCTAGTTTTGTAACTTAATATTCTATAAAATAGTGGGACTTAAACGAGAAAAGGAGTCAAAACCAAGTGTAATCCTTACCCAACAGGAGTTTAACGTCAAAAATCGAATGACAAAGCTAGTTTTGGGTTTATTTGGGCATGATTTTTGTTTGAGTCCCGATAGTCAAAAATTTAAGAGGAGAAAAGTGTATAAAACTATTATTTCAATTCTGAATAAAAAGGATTATGAATCAGAATTTGGGTCGCGAACAAAGAAAATCTGATAATTTTGTTGGTTTTTCAGGTGTTAGTTTTCTCACTGGAGTTTAGATTATTTAATGAATTTACCATCCTCAGACAAACTGACCCTATCTCAGACATCAGTATCAAAGCGTTGGCAAGGTATTGTCGCTTTTTTAATCGTTGCCATTTTATTCGGATCAGAGCCTGCCGTTATGAAGAAAGTTGCTGACTCTGTGACCCCAACAGTCCAAGTCGCAATACGCTATTCAATAGCTTTGATAATCTTTCTTCCCTGGATTTTTAAAATTTTTCTGAATATTCGTCCCCTAAAAATCTGGACAAGTCAGTTAACTGGACAAAGTTTGAATCTCAAGATTTCCACGGAAGAAATCTCTCAAGCTGATTGGATGATTAATCGGTTATTACTACGAGATGGTTGCATATTAGGAGTTCTCACATTTTGTGTTCATTTTTGTTTGGCTTTAGGTATTAAAAGCACTTCGGCTAATCGAACTTCTTTTTTATTTGGTCTTTGTGTGATTTTTGTTATGCTTTTTAATCTTCTGGGTCGCCAGCAGTTCTCTCTCCGAATATTTTTAGCTGCCACTTTAGCGTTTGGCGGTAGCAGCTTAATGTTTTGGGAGCAAAGTAGTGAACCCCTCAGTGGTAGTTTATGGATTTTAGGAGCAGTTTTATGTGAAGCAATTCTACTAATTTTTTTGGAAGATAACGCTGCTCATCACCATGCTCTGACTTTATCTATTGTTAGACAAGGGGTTGCTGCTATACCTGCATTGGTTGTTACGGGAACTGAACTATTAAGACAGATTCCTGAAATACAAGCGAATTTACTACCTTTGTTTTACTTGGGTGGTATGACAGCAGCAACAATTTGGCTGGTTATTTTTGCTTTACAAACTTTAACTGCCGTAGAATCTGCCTTAATTCAAATGTTAGAACCTGTGTTTGGGACAATTATTTCATTTATTGTGCTTGGGGAAGTCTTCGGTTGGCAGGGTTTCACAGGTTCTGGATTAATCTTGACCGGAACTACCTTAGCTATCTTGACTCAATCAAGTCTTAGTTCTAACAATATAAATTAGCCAATTTTATAGCATTTTTCGGACTTATGAGGTACAGTAAAGGCGATCGCGCTCCGAAGTGAGCGATGGGTATACCCGAATGGCGATCGCAGCCTACTGGAAACGTTAATACAAGGGAAAAAAATTAGATGAACCCTGGTCTATCTTAACAAATTTAAAGAATTTGGCAGAGGCTATTACTGCCTATAAAGCCCGCAGTGGGATTGAAGCCATGTTCAAAGATTGTAAGAGTGGAGGATATAATTTAGAAGGTTCGAGCAGCATCAGTTGAACGTTTAACTCGTTTGGTTTTGCTAATAGCGATCGCTTATACAAGTTCTGGATTACAAGGTTTTAAAATCCAGCAAATAGGACAACAAAAATATATTAATCGTTTGCAAGAAGTTGGGCGATCGCCAAAACGACATAGCAATTTATGGACGGGTGAATATGGACTTTTATGGACAGTGGGAATGGATTTTTGGTCAGATCTAGCTGAGGCGTTAATGAGAACTAAGGGTAACAAGTTACTTTTTTTTAGAGGGGTCAAGCTGCTCTAGCATTATCCAATCAACCTTCTAGCTTCCTTGTCACCCCGTCAGCCTACTTATTTATAGTTTTGAGAAAAACATGATAAAGTTCTCTCGTGAAAGTAGAGGATTTTATTACACCGTCATTTTTAGAAAAAAAAATGGACAAACAATATACTTTAGGATTTGTGAGTCGCTCAAAATTGCCCAAAGAGATGCGTTCACCTGTATGGTATAAACACTTAACCTCTGAAAGTCTTAATAATTCCTTAATCAAGGAGTATATTTTTGAGCAAAATTTTGGCTCTCACACTTTCCAAACAGCAGCAGATGATTGTTTAATTCAATTAGGTTGTAAAGTTGTAGATAGATTAACCTTACTCTCTTCAAGTGATATTGTAATTTCCCTAAAACCAACAGATGAATGGAGATATATGCGTCCGGGAAGCGCATTAATCGGTTGGTTTAATCATCTGGAATTTGTGCCTAAAAATTCAACGGATATCAACTTTTTAGATTTAGAAGACATAAAAATTTTCAGTGAAGGAAGACCCCAAAAATTACTTTACAGAAATGCCTATGTTGCTGGTGAATGTGGCGTAGTCCAAAGTATTGAAGAATTAAAGCAATGTGATCCTTTTTCCCCTGCTATTAAACAAGGAAAATTAGCAGTGGTTCTCGGTTATGGAAATGTGGGAATGGGTGCAACAATAGAATTGCTTCGACAAGGTATTGAAAAAATTATTGTTTTTAGTCAGCGTCCCCCTTCAATAATTCAACATAAATTATAAGAAGTAGAATATCGGCAAATGCAATATACTTCTACCAACACTTATGAGATTGCTTTAGGTAATTTAGAGCAACCTTTAATTGATAGTATTTTACCACAAGCTGATATCATTGTTAATGCTACAATTCCATCTCATTCTCAGCCAAAATGGACATTTATTCCTAAAGATAAATTCAAGCAACTAAAACTTAATATGGTATTTATTGATCCTATCCATAAATCGGGTCATGGGGCAAATTTAACCCATGTTACTGAACTTTATAACCCTCTCAAACTTATTAAACAATCAAACCATTCTATTTGGTATAACGGCTGTAATGCTATGCCAAATTTTCGTCCCGCGTCTGCGTCATATATAATTTCAAAAGCTTTACTTAATCATCTAGATAGCATTGTTGAGCTTTTAGAAGAAGAAAAATGTTCATTTCAGATTAAATAGAAGACTCCGTAACCTATAGCAATCAGGAATCAGATGTGAGAAAATGATTCTTGAGTTAGCGGTTACTTAAATGGAAGAACTAAATGCCTTTGTTGAGTCTAATCCAGACCCAAGAGAATTAAAACGAGCCTTAGCTGTAAAAATGACTTTACAAGGTTATTCTCACCGAGAAATTCAGAAGATTTTACAGGTAAGCTCTGGATTTATCAGTAAATGGAAGCAAAGGTTTATTGTTGATGGATTAAATGGGCTGAAGTTAAGCTATAAAGGCTCACTTGGATATCTGAGTAACGAAGAAAAACAGGAGGTGATCACTTGGCTAGAGAACAAAAATACTTGGAATCTTGAGGAACTAGAATATTATATTGCCGACCAGTTTGGTGTAACGTTTGCGGCTAAATCAAGCTACTATGATTTGTTCCATGAAGCAGGGATATAGCATTTTTATTTGAGATGTAAACAAATATAAAGAAAAAAATGATAAAATGAAGGCATTATTTAGAGGGTGTTAGCTTGATGGAAAGTCAAAATCTAGAAAAACAACTTCAAGAGTTGAATGAGTGGATTAAGAGTGATTTGGACTCAAGAGAGTTAAAAAGAGCATTGGCAGTTAAATTGTCTTTACAAGGCTGGGCTTATAGAGCAATAGCAGAAGTGTTAAATGTATCAAAGAGTTTCATAAGCAAGTGGAAAAAACGTTATCAATTTGGGGGGATAGAAGGATTAAAACTCTCATATAAAGGAGCAAAAAGCTATCTCACAGAACAGCAAAGACAAGAAGTAATTTATTGGCTTCAACAACAATAATTTTGGGATATATCAGAATTAGAATGCCACTTGGTTGACAAGTATGATGTAGCATTTCAATCTTTAACCAGCTATTACAAACTTCTGGAAGAAGCGCGAATCAGTTGGCAAAAAGCCCAAAAAAAGCCTTCTAAAAAAGATCCAGAAATCATTCAAAAAAGAATACAAGAAATCCAAGAAATATTAAAGAGGTTATTACCTGAAATCAGAGCGGGAGAGATAGCTGTGTATGCGATTGACGAAGTTCATTTATTAGAAGGAGATCTGATCAGTCATCTGTGGGGAAATAGTAAAGAAAGACTTCATATGCCCTTAATGAATGAGAAAAATCGTCAAACTTATTATGGGGCTTTGAATTTGTTAAATCAAGAATTAATCTTAGGCAAATATGAAAAGGGAGATGGAGACTGTACAGTAGATTTTGTGAAGAAACTAATCGAGGCAAATCCCTCTCAAAGAATTATCATATTTGGGGATGGTGCAGCCTATCATAAAGGAGAAAAAATGCGAGAGTTTTTAAAGGAAGTCAATGCAGGTTTGCAAGAAAAAAATTGGCAAATAACCTGTTATCTATTAGCACCTTATGCTCCCGAAGAAAATCCCATTGAAGCGGTTTGGTTACAACTCAAAAACTTACTCAGAAGATGTTATAGATTTTGTAAAAACTTTTTAATTATTAAACATTTATTTGAGATGTTAGCTCGTCACAAGTTGTTTAATTTTCCTAATTTGAAAAACTATGATGCTTTTTCATGTCTCATTTAAAAATGCTATATCATGGAAAAAATCTCAAAAAAAGAATCCGAGAAAAGATCCGGAAGCCGTAGCTGTAAAAAAAAAAAGAAATAGAGGAATTTATAGAAGACAACAGAAACTCAATAGAATCAGGAGAATTACTTGTTTATTGTGTTGATGAATGTCACTTAATTTGGGGTGATATTTGTGGATATGTATGGGGAAAAACGGACAGGAGAATTGAAGTACCAATAAAAAATGAGAAACAACGGCAAACCTATTACGGAGCCATAAACTACTGTACAGGTAAAGTAATTATCAAAGAATATCAACAAGGCAATACAGAAAATACCATCAATTTTATCAAAGTTTTGAGGGAGGAAAATAAACAAGCGCGAATAGTAATTATTTGGGATGGAGCTAAATATCACCAGTCGAAAGAATTTCGAGAATATTTAGAAGAAATTAATTCTCAAAAAAGCGAAAAAGAATGGCTAATAAAATGTATTCGTTTGGCCCCCAATGCTCCTGAACAAAATCCAATAGAAGATGTTTGGCTACAAGCCAAAGAAATGGTACGGAAATATTGGCATCTTTGTCAAAATTTTCAAAGAGTTAAATGGTTATTCAAGTGGACAATTATTGAAGATTTCTTCTGCTTTCCTAAGCTATCAATGTATGGTTCTTTCTCATGAATCATTCCTGATTGCTATAAGTTTCCGCCCCTCACTGCACCCCCGTCAATGCGATCGCTGTTGATTCCGCGAATATTAACATTAGGTGTGACAACGGAGTTTTCTGAACCTAGTGTATTATCAGGAACAATTTGTGCTGTTGCAGCAAGTGGGATTGCCCAGACAATCGTTGTCAGTGTTGCTAAGGCTGAAAAGGGAACTAGAGACAGACGCATAGGTTGATGAATAAAACAACTTTAGACCAGTCTAAGTTGCTGATATTCTAAACCTAAATTTAAAAATCTCCTATTTTTCTCTAAGTATACTGTTAGAAGCAAAGTTATACAGAGGTTACAGGCTATTTGCACTTAATGTGAGCATTAAATCTTGTTTGTGAGCAATTTGCAATAATGTGAGCCTGTTTGCAGACGGGATCTGAGCAGAAAGCCGTTTATATTTGCAGCTAATGTGAGCAAGAAATTGTCTTGTTTGCGAGCATGGGCGTTCTTGTTTGCAAGCAACTACAGTTAGGCTATGGGTTCGGGTTCAACTCAGGTACTCCTCCAATAATAAAAATTATCGTAATAATATTTTTGGGTCTTGGCAGCTTTTGATGTTGGACTGGGGCGATCATTGTTGACAACCGGAGAACGATTCGGTTTGGTAATCTAGGCGCCGGAAACCGAACTGATCGCAATCGCGTATTGGGTGCGGGTTTTGGCAACAAGAGCGTTTTTTCAGCCATCAACGGTGAACCGCCTCACCCTACCTATGCATTAATGTCCCGCGAACTTATCAATAAAAAAAAATTATATTTGTAAGCCACCGGGGGCGGTGTTGTCGCTTATCGGTCGGTGCAATTCCAAAAATGTATTTGCTAATACTATATCGTACTACACTGTCACCAAGTTGAACGGGACTTTTTACCAAAATAGCGGCCGCCCATTCACGATTTTTCGAGGTAAATTTCATGTATTATTGTGCTACATTTTGGTGACAGTTGGGTTAAGGCTGCTACCTTTTTCTAGAAGCGACTTGCGTTTTTGCAGGTTTTATGTTAGTCAACTTTAATGAATCGCCGTTTACCCCAATCTTCGGAGAACGATTGACGCGGTAAGTTTCAAATACACAAGTACCCGCATTTGAATTAACGGTGAATCATTCCAGATTTATTTAAAACAATAAATTTTTCCGATATTTATCCCCGAATAACTTAACTCAGTATTGCGATCACTCGCGGCGGTTTCTACTAATTGATAAAATCCTCTAGTGTTGTTAAAGTCCGACTAACAGAGTGCAGGCTTTAACTGGGGGTCAACCCCCCAAAAACACTATTAATTTAAGTATTTATACTCTGTTTTTGGGAGTTTTTACGCCTTATTTAGTATAGAATTAAACAGTTTAATTTTCTTTTAACGTTTTTCCAAACATTTTTCTCGCGCACACCCCTCTGAAATTGAAGCACAACCCTCTTAAACGGTTTTTTAGGTGTCTTGTTACCTGTTGCCTCCTATAAGACTGTACAGAGAAACCTCGCAGGGCATACCGTACATATCTAAGTTTTGACAATCTTAACCCATAAATTATTATATTTTTTAGGCAGTACCAAAAACCTCCCATCGGTAATTCTCCTAATTCAGATACCAACCCCCCAATTGAAGGGATTTTTTTACTTAATCGCTTCAATTCCCCTTATCCAGTAGTTTCTTATACCAAAAAACAGACAAAAAAACTACATTTAGACAAAAAATTAAGAGAATATTAAATAATCTGAAAAAAATTTCCCTTTCAAATTAAGTTACAACACGCCTTTTTTGAGTGTGGCTAGCGATTATACCTTACAGAGATTTCAAGACCAAAAAAACGCTTTTATCTTCCCCCGTTCTATCTTCCAGGATAAATTTTATGACAGCACAGGGTGCAGAAATTCTTCACGGGTTTACCGCAGCGATTGGCGTCGCCACTGTGCCAAGGATGCGCCATCCCTATCTCTTGATAAATTGCTGTTGATTGATTTGCTTAAAAATTTTTATAACCCGAAAACTGAACTCTCGTTCAAAATTTTTATCCGGTTCAAAAAAACTATAGGGTAAATTTTTAAAGTCCGTTTGAAAATTATAGCAAAGATTGATTTTACGAATACTGCGTTGGTTGAATCGACAAATAAAAGCTGTACAATTATCGCAATGCTAAAGTAAGCTCGTTTTTATCGACTGCGATTGTTTCGGGTTTATGTAATCTATTAATTAGTAAACTCGGGAAGCGAGTCATCGCAGGCACCGCCTTTTAAAGGCGGTGTACCGATGACCAGAACGCTCAATTACCCATGCACGTTTAAAAAATATTTTTAAATTTAAAATTTTTAGAAGATTTAAAATATTTTCGCGGAACGGACTTTCGTATAGATTCGGGTGCAAGTATTGAATCTAATTAATTTTCTAAAAAATAGATATTAATTGCTATGCCGTGAGAATTTACGGGGGAAATTTTTGCCCGAATTTATTCGGGAAACAATCGGCAACCAATAGACTCGTTATTCACTACCAATAAATGATCATTTGTCAGACAATTCTGGTCAAATGACTGATGATGCCGATCTTTACTGCGATCTCACAGCCGTTATCCGAGAGAATCGAAGACCCTTCGGAACAGTCTCGATCACGACGGTAAACCTTCGACCCACAATCTTATACTAAGTCCGATTGTCAAAACCCACTTATAATAGAGGAAAAGTGACGGAGACAAGACAGATGCCTAAAAAAGCTGCTCTAGCAAATCACTATAGTTGTGAGGAACTGAAACAAAAGTATCTT
>JAYKHV010000145.1:0-3491 GCA_035285085.1 Lyngbya sp.
TAAATGAGAAGTTCCCCCAAGGGTTGCCATTTGGGGACGGGACAGCTTCCAATGATAGCCGTTGTATCTCGATTTCAACCAAGAATTCAGGGTCTTTTGAGCCTCCACTTCTCCCCCGGTAAATAAGGCGCTGTTTTGTGAATTGAAGTTGTATTTTTGTTGCAGTTCATCGAAGGTGAGTTGAGTTAAATTTAGGGGAATTTCGGGAGTTTTTAGTTTCGTGGGTTTAGGATGTTGAGGTTGTCGTAAATCAGCATAATATTCGTTCATCCATTGTTCCCGATTTTCCCCGTCAACTTGCAGAAAGTTATTCAAACCCAAATAACAGTCTAAACCCAACCGTTGATAAAATTCAATCACTTGATGATCGCGTTTTCTGCCATAATCAACTTGAACGTCACGATTAAATAAAAGTCGGGGATGATAGCCCAATTGTAGGAGTTCGCCCGTCAGAGTTTGAATCACCTCAACAGAATTTCCTTCAAATAGATAAAGCCGACTTCCCAAGTCTCTTAAAGAGCGATCCAAACGGGCTAATGACTCAAATAGAAATTGAACCCGCATCGCACCGATATCCGGTTGTTGGTAAAACCAAGGATCAATAATAAAGCAAGGAAGAATTTCTTCATCGGTTGCGGCAGCTTGTGCGACAATATCATTATCTATTAATCGTAGATCACGACGGAACCAAATAATTTGCATGAACAAATCCGGGTGAATTGACGCTTTCATCTACTGTAGCGCAAGAGGCACGAAAACTGTTGAAGTTTTGAGAAAATTGTGGGCGGTAATTCACCCCGGCAATCCCTTAAATTATTCCTCGCAATCAAACCCAAAGTCAATCGCTAAAATCCCCCAAGTTCTTGATAGTTTATGCTAAAATAAATAATAATCTTAAACTTGCCTTCGGGTACAAGTCCCCCCGATTTGAGCGGAAGGTCTGATAGCTTTTCAATAGTCAACCCAATTCTAATTTACCTTTTTGAAAATGCGTTCTCACGACCCAGTAAACGCGACTCCACCAACAGAAACTTTAACCGGAATAGTCGAACGGATTACCTTTCATTCAGAAGAATCCGGCTACACCGTCGCCCGACTCAAGCTTCCCAAAACCGATAATTTAACAACAATTATCGGCAACTTTGCCAATATCCAAGCAGGACTTACATTGCAAATCACAGGATACTGGCGCGACCATCCGCAATACGGCCCGCAACTGCAAGTAACCCAATACACCGAAACCAAACCTGCCACTCTCACGGGAATGGAGAAATATTTGGGAAGCGGTTTAATTAAAGGAGTCGGCTCAGTTACGGCCAAACGTATTGTCAATCATTTGGGTTTGGAAACCTTAGATGTGATTGAAAACCACCTCGAACGTCTAACCGAAATTAAGGGTATCGGCAAAAAGCGAATTAAGCAGATTAGTCAGGCTTGGGAACAGCAAAAGGCGATTAAAGAAGTGATGGTATTTCTTCAAGGTCACGGGGTTTCCACCGTTTACGCAACCAAAATTTATAAATGTTATGGTCGCGAAGCAATTGAAACCGTTACGAATAACCCCTACAAATTAGCCGAGGATATTTATGGCATCGGTTTTATCTCTGCCGATACAATAAAAACGGATAGTGAGCGTCGATAACGGATTATCTTTATGCAAGGACATATAAATCTATGCTTCCTACAGATAACTTAATCCGTTTTTCCTTATAAAAATCTGTTTCTAAATTGCCAGAAATGTCGGCATTTCCCCCTGGTCGAAGTTTCGTTACTTTGCCGGAGTTCTGCACACCCTCACTCAAGCGACCGCCGATGGACATTGTTTTCTACCCTCAAGTGAACTGGTCGAACAGACGGAGAAACTGCTCACCAAAGATGGACACGAAGCCGAAGCCGAACCCATTTTAAAAGTCCGAAGCCGAGATGCAGGCCGATGTAGATGTGATTGGCGATGGGGAAGCCGTTTATAAACCGAGCATCTTCCATACCGAGCAGAACTTGGCGCAACTGCTCAAACAACGGTTAAGCCAGACCGTTCAAGGCAATATTCCCCGTGTGAAAAACTCGATAGAACGCTTCACCCAAAGCCGGAAGATTCAGCTATCGGACCAGCAACGGCAGGCGGTAGAAAAAGCGGCGTACTCGAAAATTCTGATTTTGACGGGCGGCCCGGGCTGCGGTAAAACCTTCACCACCGCCACAATCGTCGAATTATGGAAAGCGATGGGCAAAACGATTCTCTTGGGGGCACCCACCGGACGGGCGGCTCAACGGTTGGGGGAGATGACGAAACTTCCGGCAAAAACCCTGCACCGATTGTTGGAATTTGACCCCAGAACGATGGATTTTTCACGCGACAGGGATAATCCCCTCGACTGCGATGCGCTCATAGTTGATGAAACTTCGATGCTGGATATTTTTCTGGCTTACTCTTTGGTGAAAGCACTGCCGGACGGGGCTTCGCTTCTGCTGATTGGCGATAGCGATCAACTCCCCAGCGTGGGGCACCGAAGCGTTCTTAAAGACTTGATCGATTCGGGTCAAATCCCCCTAGTCAAGCTAACCCAAGTGTTTCGGCAGGCGACCCAAAGTGCAATTGTCAAGGGCGCCCACCAAATCAACCGGGGACAGTTCCCCCAACTCGAACCGATTTCCAACTCCCCCCAAACGGACTGCTTGTGGCACGGGGGGGGAACTCAACCGGAACATGGGGTTCAAGCAATATGCGATTTGGTAGAGCAGTTCATCCCCGCTCTGGGTTTTATTCCCACTTCGGACTTGCAAGTGCTTTGTAAAACTCTAATTGAAAGCGAGACGCTGCAAAGACTTGACCGCAAAAGGTTCTAGCCTTCACCTCAACGAACTAACCAAACGCCTTCACCAATATCTTCACCAACAGACGGGTTTGAACAACTCGTCTACTTGCTATTTTTAACTGGATTTTGTCCCCTGGCCTTCACCATTGACTTCACCATCAAGGACAATCTCTACCTTCTTAATCAGATTACAATCAAAATCCTAGAAATTAAGTGGAACAGTGGAACGGTAACTCTACACCTCTTGCCTCGTAAGCATTTGAGTACGTTCCACATACTGTTCCACTATACTAATTTGGTGTTCCACTGGAACGCTTGTCAGTAGATAGGAGGTGAACCAAACAAAAACACCCCTCTACTAACAGAAGGGTGCTAACAGTCGTGGCTTAACTCGTGTACTCTACTGACTTAACTCTACTGGCTCTCTAACTGCTGACTGCTCTGTTACCTCCTCATCTGTGAAGGCGAGAGGCAAGGGGTTAATCAATCGGTACTGACAGATGGAGAATGACCCGGTTGCCACTTGCCTGAGTTGACCGGAGGAGAGAAACCCTTCCCTTACTAAGTCATTAAGAAGTCTCTTGGTTGAACTGGCAGACTCACCCTGATTGAGAACATCCTTAAGAATAAAGGGGCGATGATCGCCAAACTTTTTCTGGATTGAGACGAGCAATC
>JAYKHV010000146.1:0-21349 GCA_035285085.1 Lyngbya sp.
CGGGAATTTTCCATCCGGCTTTCTTTCAAGGCACTTCAGGAATTGGCTACCAGTTACTCAGACTAGCTTACCCTAATTTATTACCATCAGTTCTTTTGTTAAAATGATATGAGGTTTCGGGTAAAGCGGACTTTATTCTCGTCGGGTTCGTTTGTGGGCTGTAGAAGATTGCGATCGCATTGAGTAGCTCAAACCCTTTTGATACAGGGCATTTACTCGCTACGAGTGCGGCTCATAACAGCCTCGCTAATTTAGTTGGCACTTCGTGACAGCTTAATCAGCGCATTAGCCCTCTTTGAAGATCAATCGCTCCTAGTGCTATCAAAGTATCTTTTTGTGCTTCATTTAAGCCTGTACTACCTGTTATATTCATACCTTCATAGAGCCTCTTGGGTATCAAAGTTTTGAAGCAATTACCTGTTTGAACATCCCATAACTTAATTTTCTCATCTTCCCCCGCACTGGCTAGAATATTGCCATCAAAACTAAAAGCAACTGACCAGATTGGTTTTGTGTGTCCTGTTAAATTATGTAGGCATTGACCTGTGGAGGTATCCCATCAAGGAGAAAAAAGAAAAATTATTTCCTCTATCAAAGTTCCGTCTCCTTCACCAATGTGCCAATAATTGGAGGGCCAGTAAATAGCTTGACCGGGAACAGCTTTGATTACCGATGAATTTTCTAAAAAGCGAGCATAGTTACGAGCGTGATGAAGTGCTGGATTCTTTTGTGCATAGGAATCAGGCCAGAAGCGTATAATTTTTTTTCCAATTATGGGGAAATGAAAAGCACTAGCTGCATCTACATGAACGCCAAAAGGAGTAATCTTATAATTACCAAGAAATAACTGCGTGTCCATTCTAGACGCACTTATACCAACGAGTTTCGTTAGTCCTTCTAGAGAGACGACAATTTTTTCCCAAAGTGCGCGGTCAAACTGATGCCAGTCCGCGACAATTAGGGCATAATCTTCAATACAGACGTACTTTTTGTTGCCCTCCATGACGAAAACTATTAGTGCATGAAACAACAGCTTGAAAAAGTTCGTGGGGATTGCTCTTCGGCAAGATATGAGAGTTTTCTTCTGCTAAAAGAAGATCCTTATTTTCCCAATAATTATCAACAAAATTAGACCCAAAATATGAGGTAACACTCTTTTGATTAACTGAATACATTGTCTGAACTATCCCGGCTAAAGTTTTCGACTGTGATCTAAGAAGAGAAAGATATATTTTACAGTTAAGTTAAGGCGCTACTCGAAGTATTTTATACTTGACAAGTATTTCTACTATCGCAGTTTTCTCTTCGCTAGTTAGCTCACCAGGTAGCTCTCGCACATAAAATGTGCCAGTCTTAGCAATAAAATCAAAAGCATCCCGAGCGATTTCATTCACTGATATTAGAACAGTCCCTGTTTGATCAAGCAAATTAACCATACCCTGGTTGTCATCGCAAACAATCAACTGGCTAGCTTTATAGTTAACTACACGCCTTTGCAGTGTTACACTCGTTTCATCAAACCATACTGGAGGAAGTGGTTTTCCAAAGAATTCTTGATAGCGGATTTGAAAATTTTCAAAGCTAAGGGCAGTAAGTGGTTTACCATTCGGAACAGTAACAGGTTTGGGTGCATTACTTGGACTATGCTGCACATATTTGCCAAAATAACGCAAGCAAAAATCTATATACTCACGGGTAAATAGAATAAACTGATGCCAAACTTCATCAATTCTGAGGGAGTACATATCCCAAATGATTGTATTCTCAGATTGGGTAAGCACAATAAATCGCTTCACCTCCATAAATAGAGCATGACCTTCTGCCTCAGTCTCAATGATATGCTCTTTTAAGAGCTTTTCAATCAAGAACGGTGCTTCATAAGTTAAAGCATCCAATGCGGAATTAGTTTTTGCTATCGTCATTGACAAGCTCTCCTAAATAGTCCTGTATTTTCAAGTGCTTCACCAAGCAAAATCATCTCATCATCAGAGAGATTCCCTGGTATTTTTTTGAGATTAAAAATAGGCTCTTTAGCCACAAAATCAATGGCTTCCCGTGCGATACTGCTAATCCGAAACATTTCTTGTAAGCCTCTGGGAGTTTCCATACATAGCAGTACCATATCTTCTTCACAATGAGAATTGAGAATCAGATTTGCATGGGTTTTCCTAAGTATCCATTGTGATTCGGGTAAAACATCAAGGGAAAATTTCGGAGCAATGAAGTTAATTAACCTTCGTGTGGCTGTGGATGAAAGTTCGTAGCATTTTTGAAACAATTTGGAAGTTGTAGGTGCATTTATTGTTGTCAGAATGTGAACAATTTGTCGAAGATGCCTCTCACGTTGACGCGCTCGAAGAACATGAAAGTACGGATGTTCTTCAGAAGTTACAGGAGACTGACCCGGGAAAGAAAGAACTGACAATGGCTCTACATAATCATTCAAGGGTTCACCGTCTCGCGGACTGGTAATATGAAGTGAAAAAGACCAATTATGTGTATTATTTCTAGGCTCGTGAATACATGGCTCATAGATATAACCAACTTCTCCTGCTAGAGCTTGAAAACAGTTCTTGGGTACAAGTTCTTGTCGTCGATAAGACTCATCTCGATCATAAGTTAATATTTGAAGTGTATTTCGACATACGGCTGTAATTGTCCATGCAGTGTGTTCATGGGGACCGGGAGTGACACCCGGCTGCCAATACCCGAATGCAAATTGTATTCCCAAGTTTGGATGAATAAAGAAAGGAACAAGTCCACGTCGTAGGCGGTTCGATTCAATTAACTGCAATTCATAGAAAAGGCAGTCTGAAAGAAAGCATTCATCTAATATAGCTTCTGATATCTTATCCCGCGCTTGACGGACAACAGCTTTTTCGGGATGAGAGATTTCATCAACCCTCGGAAAAGAAAGTGTCTCAAAGACTTCACAGAGATCATTAAGCTTCATAGACTGACAGCAATAGCATTTATGACAACATAAATTAACAGGAAATTAATCCAACAGTTTGACTTAAGATTGCTAAAAAGGTTGGCAAAAATTATGGGGTAAAACTTGTTACAGGTTCCTGTTTCTAAAAAAGCTGGAAGTGATGTCGGTAGGTCTATTAAATTTATTTTCAATAAATTTTCACAAACAAAATGACTTAAGACTCCTTCCCGATCCCAGTTTGCTACCAATTAAGTTGTAGTTCAACTGGGAAATATCTTGGCAGCGAACTGGGAAATTGACTAATCCTTATTTAAGGCGCTTTAACTAAAGAACTCATCCGGAAATCCTAAATTTGAATGAGTCGCAGAACAAAGGCTAATATTACATAGGCATATACAAACCTTGCATTGTGATTGGCAAGTTGTCAGTACATTTTCGGGGTTAGAAATTGGAATACGAATTTGGAGGCGACCTTGATTTAGTTCAACAGTCTCCTGTACAATCAATTCTTCCGAAATGTCAATGTCGTCAGTATCATCGCTAGCAACCCCACCTAAAATGTAGTTACCTGTGTCGGCTTTAGCTGCAATTGAATCAAAGGTAGGGTTATTGTAAGTGTCCTTTTCAGGAGTTTCGTCCCAGATAATAGTCATAATCGGTATCTCCTTCTACTCCGAGCGAGTAGTTTTTATTGTTCTGTTTTGATGCCTAAACTTCCTCGTCTTAATGGTGCCGTAGGCGCTCTTGGTAAAGCCGTCGTTCGCTTTAGCGTCTCCCTTCGGGAGAATCTTTCAAGTCGATGTTTGCGGGTTCAACTCCCGTCGGCACTGTCTTATGGGTCGGCTCACCAAAAGCGCGTGGGTAGCTGTCTGTAAAACAGCCGCGATCGCATTGCTGGTTCAAACTTCTAAACACACCAATTACATGGGGTCATGGTTCGAGTCCCCTTGACTCCATTTTTCTCTATTGTTCTGCGAGAATAAGCTGAAATCTTTATCTGTTAGGGGTTGTAGCCGTGTTCAGGGTTTTTCGGCTCACATTAGGTTTTTTAGTTGTTGTAGAATTAAGCGTCACCCAAATGAGCGACTTGACAATAAACATGATTTAGTCAAAAATCTATGTAAAATTGACCGATTCTGATTTTCTGTACCTAGCTTAAGAGAAGACTTCTCAAAGTATATGACTAATTCTTTATTGAAGCCTAAAAAAGTCCTAAAAGATCTTGTAGCTTCTTTGCCCAAAGTTTATGTGGCTCTACTTCTGATTAATTTACCCTCAATAATATTTATTTTCCTGCCCGCTATTTTGAATTTGATTTCACCACACTTATTTTTTCTGCTCACCCCCTATTCTCTGAGGAAACCTTTTCAATTTTATTATCTACTACAAACTCTCTATTTTCTTTTTGTTTTTCCCTATTTTCAAGGGGTTTCAATTGTCTATACCTATAACTATTTAGGAGAAAGAAGGTGTAAGCTATCGAATGCCTATCAAACTGCATTCAAAAAAATATTTAGATTAATTGGAGGAAATTTTATAGTAGCTTATAGATTTGCTACAATAATGTTTATCGCATTGTTCTTATATGGAATCATTGGAATTCCGTTACTATTTGCCGAGGCCGAAATTACCGGTTCATTATTTATCCTTTCTCTTGTCTTTATTACGTTTTTGCTCCTCATGTTTTATAATAGTAAGCTTCTTTTAATACCTCATTTTATCATCATTGAAAATCGAGGTGTAGGCGAGAGTTTTGTTCAAACAGTAAACCTCACAAAAAATAATGAAATCAGAATTTTTATGTTATTGATTTTAGGAGCAATTTTCACGACAGTTTTATCTCAGATAACAGCAGTCTTTTCAGAAGTCACCAGCATAATTGTAGTTTTTTTGTGCCAGCCTTTATTCCAGGTCTTTTCTGTGATTGTTTATAAGGATTTGAAAACCAATCTGGATTGATGAGTGTGACTAAATTACTCTGTAGGTCTAGTGAGCCAAATATTGTGTTCACAAATACAGGGTTCTTGGGTGTGAGCCATCTTGAACTCAGTCTACAGTGCCGGGTCAATTTCTGAGTACCAAGCACAAACTACACCCTTCTCTACAATCTCAAAATCTTCGGGTTTGACCATCGGAAGACAAATACCACCAGGACATTTGGGATTATAAATTTCCTCAAACCAAGTGTGCCAAATACCATTTAGACGACCACACTCTTGACTTAATATCATCTCTCGCCCTTGTTCCATCTGCAATTCTTCCCACTGACAACTTTCGTCAGACCAGTTACCACCTCGTTGTTGACACCAACTTTGATGTGCGCGAATCATTGCTGTATTAGTAGATTGAGCCTCCGTCCTTTCTGCTATGCAGATAGACAGTACAATAACACCTGCCAAACATACGATAGAACGTTGTATGAAATTGCGATTCATAGAGATTTTGTCGAAAAATTTTACTCTCTCTTTCAGTGCCGAAAATTAACAGTCAGTAAAAATCGCTGCGATCGCATTCAACCTCTACCCTCAATGAATGCTAAGATTCTAGAGTCTAGAGTTTAGAGTCTAAAATATGGCTTGTAGATTATCCATCACTCCGCCTCTAAGGGTACTGCGACCGTAATCTTTGATTCGGTCGTAGAGGAATTAGAGGAATTTGGGAACTCAAAACCCAACTCAAAGATGCCTTGCAGCGTAAAGTGGACATTACCAAGGTGATTGTCCCAACCGAGTCAGGGATTAAAGAGTCTATAGTCTAGAGTCTTTATTTCAAAGGATGATATAATTTCCCCCGCTTCTCCCAGGTCACTCTGCCAATGTCCTTGCTTTGACTCCAAGCCCGAAAATGTTCGCGAGCCAATGTCCGCTTCCCGTTCAACAGTGTCAACACTAACCGAAGTTGTTTGTGGCTTCATGGCGATCGCATACCTTACTCTCTACAGAATAGGCTGACCTCGTTCGTTGTGGTAGTGGTCAAGTTTTGTTCTGCGGGAATAGTGAATACAATGGTTAATTAGCTCTCTTTGATTATCAACCATCATGACCGAAGACTTACAGAAGTGGCTACTTCTCATAATCTCTGCTGCTTTAATTACTATCGGAATTGCTTTAATTGCTATCGGAATTGTCTTAATCACTTTAGTTCGAGCTGAAACTTCTCCTAATCAAACAACAAGTTTTGCACTCTTGTTTGATGGAGTTGATGACTATGTTCAGATTCAAACCCATAATACGATTAACAGAATTGGTAGTGGTGATTTTACGTTTTCAGCAAGGGTCTATGCTTTAGAAAGCGAACAACGTCGTCATCCTCAAATTCTGTCTAATCGCGCTAATGAACAAAATGGATTTCTCTTTGGGTTTCATAGTCGTTGGAGAGGAAGCCCGAATAAAATTCCTTTTGTTCAATATAATCGGACAAATTGGATTGACTATCCAAATCAGCCGAACCTTCTTGATAATCAATGGCATCACTTTGTCGCCCGTAAAAAAGGAAATAATCTCACCTATTTTGCCGATGGAAAAATCATTGCATCTTTTACAAGGTCTATACTTAAAGACTACAATATTTCCTCTTCGCAACCTCTCTTAATTGGATGGGATATGGCTAATTCATCTGCTACACATTTCAAAGGAAAAATTGATGAAATTAGTATTTGGAACCGAGCCTTAAAGAATGCTGAAATTAAGTCGAGTTTGCTGCAATCTCTTCGAGGTGATGAACCGGGATTGCTGAGTTATTGGTCTTTTAATGAAGGTTCTGGCAATATTGTCAAGGATCACTCGGGTAATGGTAATGATGGAACTATTTTTGGAGCTACATGGACAACTGGATGGGCTTCTGAAATTAAGAATAAACAAAGTTCACAATAATTTCTTTCCTACAGCGAACGGGAACCAGATGGACATTCAATTTCATCATTAGCTGTTGGACGTTTCGGAGTCGGCGGAGGAACCTTTGAAGGTTCTTCTGTTTCACAAATTTGGGTGACGGTGGTCTCTGAGCCGTTTTGATTCACAACAAATGTAACCGCAATAAAACTGGTTAAGTCTAAGTGTTTTGATGTTGCCGTTGCTATTGCGTTTCGTTGGTCTGCTCCCACGACAATCTGATAAGTATAATTTTCGGTTTCGGCTTTGATTCCAATTCCTAATTCTCTAATGCTAGTCCCAAATCTATTTTCTTCGGCGTAGTGAGCCTCTTGTCCCTTATTGATTGAGGCAAGATATTGTTTAGCTTCGCTCTGCTTACCCTTTTGTATGGGGCCATGAGGTTGATGCCGGACAAAAACCTGATCATTAGGTGGTGAAGCCATCTTACAGGTTTCTAGTCTCTGCATTAGAGACAAAATCCACCAGTCTTCTCCAAACTCGACTTGAAATCCGACAAAAGGCAAATATCCTTCTGGAGATGACAAATCAACTTCTATGTTGTAATCATCCCACGATAAGCGCTCACGAAAACGCTCTAGTAAGTCAATAGACGTTTCGGAAATAATTTTCTCTGGGTTAGTCAGCCCACCAACACTTTCCCAAATGCGCTTTTGCACGCTGAAACCAAAATGACCGTTTGAGTGCTTAACCCAAAGTTTGTCAATAGTCTTCAGATCTTTGCAAGGAAACCTAACAATGAAATGTTCGTCGAATGCAAGATTAGCCTGTGCCGCAGCTATGAGCATTACTTGCGAGGTTTCACCATGAGCTACTGTCCATTTTTCTTGTGATAAGAGAGTTTCTAGTCTACTGTAGTCAACTTGATCTGACGGTAGCGCCATTGGAGAGTCAGACTCGGTGATTCTGGGTCTAGGGTCAGGAGAAGAAATTGGAGCTATCTCTGAAGAAGGGGTAGAAGTTGGAGATGAACTTGGAGTGCGTAACGAACATCCAACACTTGTCAGCAGTAAAGTTGCAATTAGAGGAGCTAAGTAACGAGGCATAATGTAATATCTCAACGCATTTTTAATATACCTAAATCCATTCTTGATAAATAGTCGCACAAATGAGTGACATCTTAATCTTCCTCAACAAAAACCAACTCCCCATCAACATACTTCGTCCCTGGCGGCGCCCAATTTTCTTCGGGGTCACAATGCCAGAGATTATTGATTGCCCCATCAACCTCAACGGGTTCACCCACTCCGAGAAAGTCTTTGTAGAGTATTGCTTCAGTTTCGGGGTCAGATTCAAAATCCTCGCAGGTTTCATCGTTCGGCCCTGTTGGATGAACAGCACAAGCCAAAAGATTTTTACTGAACCTTTACATAATTGCATCTGAAGCTTTATAAAAGCCTATTGTTTTCAGGGCAACCCGAGCAGTATAGTGGACACCGTAGCGGTTCTTACTCGGGTTAGAACATTCGGCTTTTTACATATTTGTTCATTGTTGCTAACCGCATCGGTGTTGACGGTTCGTTTCGTCTTGTTGCAACGAGATACCCAGAAGTTTTTTTTGATGTAAAGCCGCTCTTTTTTTGACCGAAAGAGAAGGTATGCACTCCCATAACTTTCGACAGTTCCACTACAGTTCCACTGAGGTTGAGTGGTTTCCTGAGTTGATGTTCTAACCCCACTGACGACAACTAAAAGTTCCGATTTTTTCTCCTCCTTTTGAGAGGGGAAGCCCAATACTAAGGAGTAAAAATGAGTTTTCGTCTACACACAACAGGAATCGTTTATGCAATTGTTGCGGCTGCCAGTTTGGGGCTAAATGTTCCTGCGGCGCTGGCTCAATCGGTAGAAATTGACTTTAGCTTTACCACCCAAAGCGGGGTAACAGGCTCTTTCACTTTAGACCCCAATACCCCCGCCGCTTCGGAACCTTCCTTCGGAGTCGGACAACCGGGACTTGAAGGGATACTTTACCCCGGTGCGGTTTCTAATTTTTCTCTATCTGGTTTGACTTCCCCATCCGATAGTATCACGACCGACTACGAGCTAATTCCGGGCTTCACTTCCGATTTCCTCCCTTCTTTGCCGGACGGCACTACCGGAATACTAAGCGGCGCGGTTTTCCCGACCGGATGTTCGGCGACTGTAAATGTTTTCTGCTCGGCTACCGTCGGCGTACTTTATACCGGCGAACTGGCTGAACCTCCCAAGCTTTCGAGCGACCCGGCTTCCTATCCCATTGTTCTGATTGTTGAGACTTTCTCCCCCGAGACGGGAATGCTACAGCGTGACCTTGTAACCAGTTTTGAAGTGACTCCCCGAACTGTCTCCGAACCCACAACAAATGCAACCCTAATCGGTTTGGGGATTATTGGTGCCGATATTCTGCGGCGACGTTTTTCTAACTAAGTTTCACCCTTTTGGACTCAATGACAAAATAAGGAGTAAAAAATGAGCTTCCGTCCGAACACTACGGGAATTGTTTCTGCAATTGTCATGCTGGCTAGTTTCGGGCTTAATATCCCCAAAGCAACGGCAGAAACGTTTGATTTTAGCATCACCTACGACACCGAATTCAACTTTGTCCCCCTCGAAATTGCTTTTCCCGATGTCGTGCCGCCGGATTCGGTTAACATAGCGCCGCTGCTCGACGAGTTACCGCCTGATTTTCAAGCCGCCTTACCGGAGGATTTCCCCTCGCTAATCGAAAACCCCTCTTTCTTATTCATATCCGGCGGCGGTGTGAGTCAAGAATCCGATCCTCCGTTTGGATTAACTAGCTTTACCTCGGGTGGCTTCAGTCTGGGGATAACATTGGAGTCCGCTTTCGACCCCGTAACCGGAGAACCCATACCCCTCAGCCAACTGATTATTACTCGGGCTAATCCAAATGACTTTAATCTGGATTTACCAACTCCGGAGTTTTCAGACATTTATTCCGGTGATGAAACCGATAATGTATTGTTGGGTTTATCGGACACTTTTGCCATTTTTAACATTTTTAGCCCCACCGAAGGCATCGCCGACAATCGGGGGCGAGTTACTATTGTTGGCGGCGAGGGTGTATTTGAGGGCGCTGACGGTGAAGCCAGTTTTATCGAAACTAGCACGTTCGATCCGAGTAATCTCAGCGGTATTCTGGTGGGTGAAGTTCCCATAGAATTCTCCGTCGGGACTCCCCGAACTGTCCCCGAACCCGCAACAAATGCAACTCTGATTGGTTTTGGTATCATTTGCGCTGGTATGCTGCGGCGACGTTTTTCTAACTAGGTTTTACTCTCATCAATAAATCAAATGATAGTCCCATTGCCGGGGCTTTTTTCTTGGCTAAATCTCCATAGTATTTCTTATTCGCGCAGAACAAAAACTTTTCTAACTCATTTAGAAACCCCAGAAGAAATTATCGCTTGGAAAAAATATAGAGTCCGACTCCAAACCCTTTGGCTGTGAATTGGTTATCGTTCCACCAGGAGCGGACAATAAACCCGTGTTGGCACTTGATTCGATACTCTCAAGACTCGTTTGGTCAGCAGAAAAGTTTTGTAAAACCTTAACTCCTGAGAGATTGGCGTTATAGAGAATAATATCCGTCGTTTCCATTCAATTAGTTTCCCCAACGAGTGGGGAGGAGAAGCAAGCGATCGCGGAGTCTATTTCATGTTGTCAAATTGTTTCCATTCAATTAGTTTCCCCAACGAGTGGGGAGAGATGGAACTGTTAGCTTCGAGGATCGCTCAAATATGTTTCCATTCAATTAGTTTCCCCAACGAGTGGGGAGTCTGTGAACTCTTGGACATCAGAAGTCGTGCTTGATGGAGTGTTTCCATTCAATTAGTTTCCCCAACGAGTGGGGAGATCAAAAAAAAGTTAATTGACTATCTTCGACAACACGGAGTTTCCATTCAATTAGTTTCCCCAACGAGTGGGGAGTGTGATTATTAAGAAATCTCTGATTCGTATTGACAACCAGTGGTTTCCATTCAATTAGTTTCCCCAACGAGTGGGGAGACGGGCTTCTCCACCCTGTACCATCCTTCTGGAAGGTAAGGTTTCCATTCAATTAGTTTCCCCAACGAGTGGGGAGTCTAGGTTTCTAAAAATAATCGCGCCCGATTCCGAGGGTTTCCATTCAATTAGTTTCCCCAACGAGTGGGGAGAAGTTAAAATTCTTGACATTAAACAATCGGTTGGACGGTTTCCATTCAATTAGTTTCCCCAACGAGTGGGGAGTTCTTTTTCTGGATAGAATTTAACCTGAACTAATCCTTTAGTTTCCATTCAATTAGTTTCCCCAACGAGTGGGGAGTTCCAGACTGTAGTGATTGTGGATGGGAAGTATGGGAATAGTTTCCATTCAATTAGTTTCCCCAACGAGTGGGGAGCTAAGAAACGCTAATCAATCATCTACCCTAGTTTCCATTCAATTAGTTTCCCCAACGAGTGGGGAGCAGCAATAAGGAGAATTAATTATGGAATTATATGAAGTTTCCATTCAATTAGTTTCCCCAACGAGTGGGGAGAAATGTTTCATGGTGTTTTTGCAACGTCTGATGATGTTGTGTTTCCATTCAATTAGTTTCCCCAACGAGTGGGGAGCAGCATATGTTCGCAAACTTAAAAATAAATCAATTGTTTCCATTCAATTAGTTTCCCCAACGAGTGGGGAGTGTTTGAGAAAGAGTCACTGACTCGATTTCGGCAGATAGTTTCCATTCAATTAGTTTCCCCAACGAGTGGGGAGAGCTTCATAGCCAACAGGTAGTTCAATAGCAATGCCTGTGTTTCCATTCAATTAGTTTCCCCAACGAGTGGGGAGCAAATCGAAAACATTAACAGGTCGAGAAGTGTTCACGTTGGTTTCCATTCAATTAGTTTCCCCAACGAGTGGGGAGTTCCGTTGGCTGCACCGAAACCTAGAGGAGTTGCAAGGTTTCCATTCAATTAGTTTCCCCAACGAGTGGGGAGCAAAATCCGAAGAAGAAATTATTGGAAAGGATGGGTGTTTCCATTCAATTAGTTTCCCCAACGAGTGGGGAGTAGAAATTAATGGTGAGAGCTATGAATTTTCTATATGTTTCCATTCAATTAGTTTCCCCAACGAGTGGGGAGAGCGACCCGGCGGACTCCTTACGCCACGGGGGTTTCAGGAGGGGTTTGCGAGGGGGTCTGAAAGGGGATATTAAAAAGCAGCAAAAATGGTCTTTGAATACCCTTGAAATCATTATACAGCAGGGGTTCGAGGAGGTCAACGAGAAAATGAGGCTTTGAACCACTTTGCCCACCTCCTCGCAACAGAGGCAAAAATCGTAACAAAAACTCAACCGGAAATGGAACTGGGACATATAGTCAAGTTAGGAAAAAACCTGAGCCGATGGAGAGTCCGAGTAGAGAATGGTTAAGCCCCAGTTGTAGAGGGACTCAACTAAACTTTGTTCGGAAATTTGCTAGCCTGATGGATAAACTATCCGCTTCATTATTATTAAAACAAAATCAGAGAATTAGTGAGTTTAAATCAACTGTTTTAACTTTTCGTGAACTTGTGCCATCAAACTTGCTTTTTCAAGAGAGATAAAAGGTTTGCTTAAATCCTTCTGAGCAATAAAATTCATACAGCCAAGTAATCGGTTTTCCCAAGCTTCTGGGGTTTTAGTATTCCAAGCCTCAAAAAGTTCAGATTCCTGCAAACCTTCTAAGCGATGAAATAAGTTGTTGCGCTCTTTTTTAGTCTTTTCCCATACCACCTTAATATCTGGATGAGTGTTCCATTCTGGTCGAGCTTGTTTTAGTAATTTATAAAGCTGCTCACCATACAGTCCTATATTGCCATCCTTTTTAAATTTTTCTTGGGTGCTTTGGGACAGAGCATTAAAATAGCCCGGTAATTCTTGACGAATGGATAATTTTACTTGAGGCCCATATTTAGAATCTTTGAAAATATGAGCATCATAATACTTTTCTGCCCATTTACTAACTGAGCCTTCCACAGCACGAAAGCTATGAAACATAGCATCAACAGTGCTACCTTGTTTAAGTCTAATACAAGCCAGATAAGCGGATTCATATCCCGATTGATACCAGGGAAATTCTTTAATATCTAACAACTTACGCTTTGTCAGAATATTCTTAAACTTTTGAAATTCTGCACAATTCCATTGTTCTGCTGCATCTAATAAATACTTAATCTGTTTTGCTTGGTGATTATCCGAATCAACTTTATTCAAGCCTAAAATATCTCGAACTCCTACATAATCATATTGTTCTAATAATGCTATTGCTTCCTGATGTTGAATGGCTCCCAAATAAGTAGAATTAGGGATTGTTTTAGTTTCTTCAGTATATTCATTACTTACAAGAAACGTGACATGGTTTCGGAAGCGAGCCAAACTCATAAACTGAACAGCCGAAGAAATTGCCGGAGTTCCTGCTTGATGGCTGACATAAACTATATTCGGTTCCGAATCCAGTTGTATGGTATTTAACTGCTTTTTTACTAAATTTAAAACTTTATCCCAATCATCTAAACCCGGTTCTTGAGTGGGAGATAACTTTAAAGAAATGAGTTTTGCTCCCGGAAAATTATGTTCAAAATAACCTTGCAGGATGGGTTCTAATTTGCAAGTATCTTCCCAGTAAGGAGATTTAACTTTTTCTCGTTTTTCATCAGTGTCAAATATTGCAGACTGATCGGTTAATAAATAGACGATCACATCTGGAACTCCAAGACTTCGTAACTTTTCAATAAAATTACTGAGCAACGGAAAAGTTAAATAACTCCGAATTTCATCTTGAATTTCTGCCGAGTGTTGTTCGTAAACATTTCCTAAAACTCTGGACTGAATTCGATAAGTTTCTTCAACATCTTTGAAAGCCGTTTTGGGTTCAAAAGAAATGTCATAACAATCGGGTTTGATGTCTTCATACCAATCCCGCCAAATTTTATCACTGAACTGTTGTTTTGTTCTGCCATTTTCACGATTATATTTATCGCTCTGAAGCTGAACATCGCTGCTACCAATTGTCACAATCCATAATTTCATACTTTTATTCTCCCCAAAGTAATTGAAAGCCTTCCGGTTGAGTCTTCAAAAAGTTCAAAAAATCGTTGCATTCTTGCGAATTATCTGGAAAAACTGTGATGAGTTCAAGATAACGAGGGGTGGGTCTAACAATGGGCTTTTTAGGATTTTTCGGATCTTTTTTTAACAAAACCATAGGATACATTCGATGCCACAACAGACTAATTTCCCCTATTTTTCCAGTAATGGAGGACTTATAAATTGATCCCTCCGATTGTAAATTTGGGATTTTTTGTTGATAGGGCTTGTGAAACCAATGCACCGCTACACTATCATCAACGTCTTCTGCAATTCGACCCCAAACTTGAACATTATTAGGATGCCAAGCTTCCCGCCAATCTGTAGCCCATTGAGTCTCTTTTAGGGGTTTATTTCGACATTTAATCCACTCTTTTGCTGTTTCTTGGACATTCTCTAAAAATTGATCGACTTTTTCCAATCGACTCACTTGAACATTTCGCTGCTGACTATTTTCTCCTAACCATTGCCAGTGACAACCAATTAAAGCTTTGTAACTGTCTTCATAATAGTCTTCAAAAAATATCCGGTGATCCACCCGTCGCCAGGATTTTCCAAATCCTCCTAAAATCATACCAAACTGCATTAACCGACTGACCAACTTTTTCAACATTAGTTGATGGTTAGAGTTTGATAAAGGTCTAGTTAAAAACCAAGTGAGTTCCCCTTCTACTCTATAGGCAGGTTGAGCATACTTTCCCGAACCAAAAGATGTTATTTCCAGCTTTGAACTCCGAAACTGAAAGCCCAGTAATCCAACGGTTGGTTCTTTTTGTTGGATACCGCCAAATAACTCTTGAACCAATTCTTCAGCCGTTTTCTTATCAGTTAACCCGCCAAAAATTCGCAAAGCATGACCTCGCAAAGCAGCCCGAAAAATGTTTGGTCGAAACTCGCCACTATCATCAATCAATTTGGCAGCTTGTCCTTGTCCTTTGAGTTTAGCCCGATAAATAATTGGGCGAGAAGTTTGGTTGATTTGTCCGTAGCCCGTAGAAACTTTTGAACCCAACCCGGAGGCGATCGCTTTCTCCCAAATTTGCCAAATTTGTCGCCATTCTTCAGAAGATAACGGCTTGGGACTGGAAATTGCAAATCTTAGAATTGGTTGATAAAGAGAAACTTGAGCGTAAGCACTTTCTCCTCTGGGTTTATTGCTGGTATTACGAGTCATTACCTGCCAACCCTGTTGAGGATGAACTAAATCAAGCAATTTTTCTGTCCAATCATTAATCGGATAAGCACCCTCAAATCGCAATAAACCCGGTGTAATTTCTGACTCATTGCCGCAATATTTATTACAAGTTCCCCTCGGAATTTCTCCCGTTTCTTCGGCTTGTTCGCAAGCTTGACGAAATGCTCCTTTCATACTGCTACCCGGATAAAAAGGAATCCCTGAAGCACCAATTACCGGGCGAAGCATTCCATCATCTTGTCCGCCATTGGTAACAAAGCGCCAAGAGATTTCATAGGACTTCGCTTGGAAAGTATCTGTTTCAATATCTCGGGCATTTTCTCCAGAAATCAATTCCGCTTTTTCAATCCATTCTTCTGTCCACAATTGCACATCTTGCTTTTCCTCACCCTTTTTTTTCTTGGGGTCAAGATATTGCAGTTGACTTCGCCCCTGTATTTGTGCGCGAAACATCATCGGCACTTTTGTATGAGCGTTAGGAATTGGTTTCATCATCTAATCTCCCGGTTTTATATCGCTGTGTCCACCACACAATACAGTCACAAAGTTGGGTTAAAACTGCCATCGAAACTCGCTGTTCTTCCAAAGATAAAGCCCAAAGTTTTTCAGACATAGCTTGGATAGCTTGGGTGGATAGTTTACCTTCTCTGTCAGGACGAATCGGATCGTTAGGAATAGTCACCCCTGCTTTGCTCATAATCTTGGCAAATTCATCCCAAGTTTGTTTCCAATATTGAGATTTATTATTATCCTCTTTATCCTTTTTACTGTAATTTTTTTCATCTTTATTGGGTTTAAGGCGTAAATGTTCACCCCAAAACCGTTCCAATCCATAAGCCACAGCCATCCGCATTTTATAGGACTGATTGAGAGATTTTGCATCGCGTTCTCGGGCATCTAAAACCAACTTTTGAGCGGCGCGATCAAGTTCATAAGATTTCCAACCCATTACTGATAATCTCCTGCGAGGGATACAAGACAACGACCAAACCCAATGGATTCCAAACCACCAAAATATAACTCAGATGAATTATCGTTTTCATCAAAAGGCTGCCAACCTTTTCGTTTTAAACCTATCGGAAATACTAAAATACTTCCTTCTGGCAATGCTTCCGTATTGAAGAAAGCACCCCGTTCGGTATCTACTTTTTTCATGTCATCCAATAGTTTTACCCGGCTTTGCCGATACAAAGTCATATCGTGTAACATGGAGATATCGTTATCATCAACCACAACTAACTTATTAGGATTTAGATTGGTTTCGATGGGAATCCAAGGAGATAAATCTTGATCGTGTTCGATTTCTAAAAACCCTAAGTTGAAAAACAAAACTTTGCGTCCTTTTTCAATGGGGCGACCTTGTAAACCCGGCGCTGCGGTGTAAGGTTCGGGAATATCTGCTGTAATTTTAGCGATGCGTTGAAACCGTTTTAATAGTTCAGGACAAGTAACCCAAACTACGGGTTGACCCGGACAAAATACAGGAAACCAAACCAGTGAGGCATATTCAAATTTAACTAAAGCCTCGGTTGTTCCACCATCAGGACGACCCTCAACGGATTCATGTCCGTACCAAATTTGTTCTTGTCCCCGCTGACGATCGCGCAGATCTGCACGAAATCTTCCTCGAATTGAACTTCCCGGAATAATTCCCGTTTGGGTAAATTGATCGCGGAAAATTAAGTTTAGATTTCCGGTTTCTTCTCCTGCGGTTGCGCCAACATGGAGAGGCGCAAGTGTTTTAATTACTCCGTAGGCTTTATACATTATTTTGGTACTCCTTGAATATCAACGGGTAAACACAAACCACATCCCAAATGTTTGAGGGGAAATCCTTCTTTGGGAAACCATTCATTAGGAAAATCCCACCAATTCATTTCTAAAGGATGTTTGAAAACATAAACACTTCCTGCGGGAACAGCATAACGCCCTCGGCTGAGTCTTCCCGTTGGACTTCCCTGGGATTGATTTTTTCTGGACTGACCCAGACGGTAACGATAAGATATCGCTTTATCGGTGAGCATTTTCATTCCTTTTCGGGGAAAATCGGGGTGAATGGGATAACGGTAAGAAAATTGATTTGAACCCCAAACTCCGGGCGTAATTAATGCAAAAGCGTGTTTTATTTTGTGCTGCAAAAGCCGATTGATTTTGTGTTTTTCTGAAAGAGTGTGAGTTTGAATTTCTACTAAATGACCTTCGCCACCAAAGCGATACCAACCTTCGGGAATTTCGTAATTAGAAAGATAAACTAAGCAGCAGTTTTGTTTTAATTGAACCGCATTTTCTAAAAAGAGTCCATCTTTCTCAACAACGTGCCGCTCGTCCGGCTTGATTTTGGGGTGCAAAAATGAAACAAATTCCCAGGGGGCTTTGGCGATCGCGTCTCTTTCTCGCAATTCATTTGGAGGTAAATTCCAAGCGTCAATTGACTGCCAAATATATTCGGGATTTAATGTTTTATTTTGCCGTTGCCATTGATGCTGACCCAAACACCATTTTATATCTTCAGACTCATCTGATGTTGTGGGATTAGACTTGTTTTCAAAAAACCATTCATCATCTTCGTTTTCGGCAATAACTTTATGCCAGGGAATCGGTACATAAAATGCTTTGGGATTGTCTTGTTCTGCCCAAAAAGGTCCGGCAACAATTAAATTATCGCTTAAATCTTGATGGTCGGTAAATGGAGTTTCCCGATTTGTATTAAAAATTAATCCGGCGATCGCACCCGCATCCGGTGGAAATTTTGCCCCCGACCGTCCCACCAAATTTTCTGGAGATAGAAAAGCCCCAGAACTTCCGTACATTAACCCCAAAGGGGAAATAGTAATTAAATACTTGAATTGCGACATAATTGCCACCCCACTTGAATTAAGTCATCAAGCCAACTGATAATTTTTAAGTTGGTATTGTCTCCAGCAAAATTAGCCCATTTTCGTTCTTTTTTATATGTGTCTCCGGCGTTCTCAAAGTACAAATTAAATAAAGAAATAGCAATATCGGTTGAAAGATCATTTTCTCCTTCTTCTCCGATCTTCCGCAATCGAATCGCGTGGCGGGCTTTTAATTGCGCCCAATCATTATAAATGTGGTTCCAGTTGGGATCTTCTCCCCAAGTTTTTCCATCGCGATCGCGATATTTAGTTAAAATCTCCAAATCATTCCAGGGACAAGTCCACTGCACAAATTGACCGCTATTAAACACGACTCGAATTGTTACGCGATCGCGATCTAAATTCTTAGCTCTTTTTTCAGCCTCCCGACAATGTTGTAAAATATCCCGTTGCGGAACTTGATGACCCGCCCAAACAAAACCAACACTAAAACTAAACTGAAAATCCAATTGATCTTTAATATCTTTTTGTAAGTCTTTCCAATGACTTGATAAATCTAACAACCATTCAAAAGCTTCGATGGGTTTAATTTTTTCAGGCTTATCCTCAGATTGGCTTTCTTCCGTGTAAAGTACCCCAGAAAAATCATCACCACCTGCATAAACAACCCGTCCTTTTCCAGCCGGAAATAAATCCTTTTTTTCGCTGAAGTTTTTCCCCCAGTGTCTCATTAAATCAGTGAACTCTTGAATCTGGCGATCGCGAAGTTCTGGGTTATCCTGATGACGACTAGCTAATTCTTGAAGTTTATCTCCTATTTTGTCACCATCACCGATAAACCAACCCGTCCAATATCCAGCTTCGCGGTTGATATCCTTAAAACCTTCATCTAAGGTTTCCATCCCAATATCTTTAGCCAACTTGGGTAAAGTTACCAACCGTTTAACCAATTCTGGAATACTCAATCGCTCCCCCGGAGCCATAAATTTACCACTGGTTTCTTGTTGAAAATATTCTTCCAATTTTTCATCAGAAGGAATCGAATCTCTAACTTTGTAGTTTCGAGTGTAAGGCTCATCTAAAACCCAAGCCAGACGATAATAAAACCGTTTTAATTCTTGTTGCTCATCAGCATTTAGCAAGCGTCCCGGTTCTTTATCTTCTTTACCTAACTGATGCCATGCGATCGCATCGGTTCCGGTCAAACTTGAACTTTCACCCACCCAATTAATCCCCGTCCAATCTCGTTTTAACTTGCGAGTTTCTAAATCCTCCATTGCGCTTTTTACCGAGTTACCATATCCCCAAAAAACCTCCCAAGTATGGCTTCCCCAACGTTCCCACTCGCCTTTATGTTTGCCGATTTGCTCTTGAGATTGTGACCAATAATATTGTTCTTTAGGAATATCCAAATTATCTTCTATCCATTCTCGACAAATCTTTAAAACTTGTTGCCACTCCTTTAAAAGCGTATTTTGAACATCGTTCCGTTCAAATTTTCCTTTAATTAAAATTCGGTTGGGCATTCCCTCTTGAACGGTTGGCAACCCCGGTGAAATCACGGAGTTTTCGCCCAAGTGTTCTTTTGCTTTCTCAACAATTCTAAAGCTGAGATAAGAAAGAATTAAAGAGGCTCCATACAAATCTCGAAGTTTGCGTGACTTTTCAATAAAGCCTTGAACAGGTGCAAAGCTAATCGCTGTGTATTCAGTCATAGATGGAACCTGATTGACAATTGAAGGAAAATACAAGGCAATTTTTTAGAGCGGGGTCGTGAAGTAGACCCCAGATTTTTGCTTGCCAGTATGCTGACACGATGATATAACCTCAATAGATTGGATTGAGTTTGTTAGAAACTTTTGTTGAAACTTTTGGCTAGTTATTTTTAGCTTGTTAAGTTTCTTACTTTTAAGGTATCAAGAATAACACCCAGATTACAATAGGGGAATTACTGATATTTTCCGATTTCTCCAAGTAAATTTAATACGACCGAGGGATCGGTTTTTACTGAGAAACTGGAAAATCTTAATTCTTCAGGCGAAAGGATTGAGTTTTTTAAAAATCTGCTTATGTTTATCTACGGTATCGGCCGCTTTCTTAACAGTTTGCTGCTGTTCTTTGCTCAGGGGACACTTCAATTCGGGCTTGGACTTGTCGCTCATGGGGTTGTTCCCTCTCGTCTACAGTTGCCATCTTAGGCTAAGTCTTTGTTGAATATCCAAGAAAAGACTACATTTAAGAGAGAAATTTTTATTGGCTGAAACAAATATCCAGAGGAACTTTCAGCGTTTGTATCGAGATTTTTTAAATATTGGCTTTTTCAAGACAGCGAACTATTTTCTCTGTTAGCATCTGAAAGCCGTTCTTAGAAACCTACGATTATCTACATAAATCTATGATTTTCTCTAGATAATAAGTTCTATTCCTGTTTCAACCTGGCAACGTCGGCGTTATCCAGTCCACAGGCTGCCACGGTCGAACTGACCGCCATAGCTAAATTTAACGCTGCATTCAAGTCTCGATCACAACTGAAATTGCAGTGTGAGCAATTGAAAACGCGCTCTGATAAAAACAGAGACTCTTTAACAGTTCCACAGTTAGAACAAGTTTTTGAACTGGGAAACCATCTATCAGCAATTAGGAGTTCTGAACCATACAACTCAGTCTTATATTCAAGCTGTCTTCTAAATTCGTAAAAACCCATATCGCCAACAGCTTTAGCCAGCTTACGATTGGCCATCATTCCTGATACATTTAAATCCTCTATTACTATCTGGCTGTGGTTCTTGGCTAGATAAGTAGTAAGTTTATGTAATGTATCTTTACGAAGATTAGCAATCCTACGATGCAATTTAGCTATTTGAAGTTGGGCTTTTTGCCAGTTTTTTGAGCGAATAGTTTTCTTTCTGTTAAGGTACTGTAGTCTTGAAAGTTTAGCTTCTAACTTCTTATAAGCTTTCGCACCTTCAAAGACTTCACCCGTTGATAGGGTTGCTAGGGTTTTTATACCCAGATCTACACCAACCACGTCAATAAACTTTGGGGTTAACATCGGCTCAGTCTCAATCTTAAATGAAACTAGCCAGCGGTCCGCATGACGACTAACTACCACATTTTTAGGCTTGATGCCTGTCGGCAATCGCTCAAAAGTTTTGACCCAACCAATTTTAGGTAATTTAATCCGATTAGACTCGAACTTGATTGAACCTTCAAGGTAAAAGCTATCATTTCTGCCTTTTTTCTTGAATTTAGGAAATCCTTTCTTCAACTTCTTGAAGTCATCGAAGGCTTTTCTAAGATTCCTTAAGGCTTGTTGAGGCGCACACTTAGAAACCTCGTAGTACCAAGGACAGATAGGTTTGACAAAAGCAACCAACCATTTATGAAGGTCAATTGCACTG
>JAYKHV010000147.1:0-16908 GCA_035285085.1 Lyngbya sp.
GCAAGGTTTTAGGTCAGTAGGGTTCAAAAATTTAGTATTTTGGAGAGACAAAGACAGAAAAATTGAGGAACAATTCTTACTCCTACCTTCTCTAAATTCCTCATTCCTCCTGACTTCTGACTCCTGACTCCTGACTCCTACCCCTACTAAAAGACTTTTTCAGCAAACCCTAACATAATCTCGGTTTTCGTTTTCTTCCCCCGGACTGACCACTTCTACAATTAATAAACAAGCAACTTCAAGAATAGCCGACTTTTTTGACTGTCGCAATCGCCGCCAATCTTCCCCTTGAATTACAGCAACATCCGGTAGTCGGGAACGATTAATTCGGGTTCGTACTCCCACATCTCCCTGCTTAACTTTCCAATCTAAATCTAGCCTTTTGACCTCTGCTTTTAAACTGTCATAAAGAAACTCGACAATATCAGAATGAATCGGACTCGCAGGCGTCATTTGAATTAACACCCCATCCTCAAGTTCATAACGGTTATCTGTTCCGTCATCGTAGGTTAAATACTCCTCAAATGTTAGTTTGGTGGGGGTTTTTGTCATGGGTTCTCACCTCAATTTTGCAACGTCCCTTTTCTCTGAGTTTAACTTGCATTTCAGAAGTTTGTAACATTCGCCTTTCTAGAAATAACGATCGCCTCTTTAAAAATTACTCTGTAATCACCCGATCGCGCTTCAAGAAAAAACTGGCAATAATTATCCCAAAAATTGCCAACAAACCCATCGGATAAAAGGCATAAGTATAGCTTCCAAACCAATCGCGAATTCGTCCGGCGATCAGCGTTCCCAACAGCGCCCCGACGCCGTAAGCGGTAAACACAATCCCGTAATTTTGGGCGTAATTGTCGGGGTTAAAAAATCTCAAAGTTGTTGTCGGGGCGATCGCCAACCATCCCCCCAAACAAAACCAAAATAGACAAAACGCAATCAAATAAGTTGCAACTTGTCCCTGGTCCGCATTCACCATTAAAAGACAAGCAATCAAAATCAATACATAAGAAGTAATCGCCACATACCGAGGAGAAAAACGGTCGCTCAACCAACCAAATAAAGGCCTACTGACCCCATTAAACAGGGCAAATAAAGAAACACTACTGGCGGCCAATGCCGGATCGATTTGAATAATTTCTTCACCCACCGGGCTAGAAATTCCAATCGCACTCAAGCCCACAAAAGTACCAATCGTATAGCACATCCACAACCCATAAAACGAGCGACTTTTAAACAAATTAACGGGGTAAATTACCTCGGTTTTCGATACCGTTTGAGAGGAGATTGGTTGTTGAGGATGCCAGTCTTTTGGGGGCAATTTTAGGGTGATGGCGATCGCGAGAATAATCACTATAAACGCCATCCCCAAAATTAACAAAGTCGGTCTAACGCTGTAAGCATCAATCAAAGTTTTTCCCAAAGGGGCGGTAATTAATGGAGACAGTCCAAAACCAATAATCGTTAACCCAACTGCCAATCCTTTTCTATCAGGAAACCACCGGGCAACCACCGCCATCGGCACCCCGTAAGTAATACCAACTCCCGTCCCGGCAATTACTCCGTAGGTGAGAGTCATGGCGAAAATATTGCTGGCAAAGCTAGAAAGAATGTAGCCCAAACCGACAATAATTCCCCCGATAGCCGTCATTTTTCGGGTGCCTATTTTGGGGATATAAAACCCGGCGATGGGCATTAATGTGGCATAAAAAACGAGGGCAATAGTATAAGGTAAAAGACTTTCGGTGGCCCCAATATTAAGTTCAGCTTGTAGGGGTTTTCTAAAGATACTCCAAGCGTAAACCGTCCCCAAACAGAGTAAAACAATTATTCCCAGAGGAATCAGCAACCATCTTCCCTGATCGGCGGGTAATCCAAATATTTTTAACTCTGAACTTTTATTGGTAGCCATTAATTACAACTCCTTTGACTAAAACTCCTTTAACGAAATTCTCGACCGAAGGGAAATAGAGCCATTGGAATCAGTTTAAAATGTTGTTGAGCAAAGGGAATCCCGATAATGGTAATCAATAAAATCAGACCGTGAATTAAATGAGATAGGGCAATTTCCCACCCAAAAAATATCACCCAAATCACATTAAAAATCAGGGTCAATGGACTAGAAAAACTATCTAACACTATATTTTTCTTCCCAAAAGGAGCCATTGTTGCAAAACCGAGTTTAATCGCTTGCAGTCCAAACGGAATCCCAATAATGGTTAAACAAGTTGCCAGCCCGCCAACAATATATCCCAAACCGGAAAGAAAACCGCCAAAAATCAACCAGATAATATTTCCGATCAGACTCATCTTTTCTACTCCTAAACAAACAAGGTTAGCCTAATTTTATACCCATTCTCGTAAAGTTTGATGCACCACCGCTAAATGCCACATATAATCCTCTAAAGGATATTCAGAAGCAGCTTTGACAATAAACTCTTTAGCTTGCGCTTCATCCTGTTGGGCTTCATAGTACAATCCCACATAGAGATGAGCATAAAACTGTCCTTGTTTTCCTAACTGTTTACCCGTATTAACTACATCTTCGGGCTGACAATTTCCAGAAAAAAGTTCATAAACCTGTCGCATCACCTTTCTGGGATCATTACCAACGGATAACAGAGACTCTTTCGCTGCTTCCGCCCCTTGAAGTTGAGCGATACACAAATAGCGCCAAATCGTTTCTTCGACATCTTGAGAATTGACAACTAAATCCAATTCAAACTGATTGGCTCCGGCTTGAAATTGTCGAGCATAATAATAGGATAAGCCCCGTTGCCACAAATAAGGCTGAAGGGTTGGTTCAAGTTCTTCGGCTTGATCAAAATCTTGAATAGAGGCTTCGATTTCAGCCAATTTAAAATGAACCATCCCCCGCTGAACATAAGTTTTTGGATCAAAAGGTCGAGAGGCGACTTGATTGTTCCAATAAGCCAATTGATTTTGGAGAAAGAGTAGACGATCCATAGAAAAAACAGTTAGGAGTTACTGTATATTATTGTCTCAGTCTCCTAAACAAATTCCCATACTTCGAGCCGTTTTTACCAAAATATCATTCGGATCGATCGCCCGATATTGATCGATCGCCTCAGCAATGGGAACACTTTCGACTTGACGATTATGCCAAATCACCATGCGATCGTACTTTTGATCCGCAATCAAATCAACCGCAGCCACCCCAAAAGCCGAACCAATCACCCGATCCGTCATTGTGGGTGTTCCGCCCCGTTGAACGTGACCCAAAACCGTGACTCGGGTTTCCGCCCCGCTACAAGCCGCTATTTTATCCGCCAAATATTGACCAATTCCCCGCAGTCGAGATTCTCCATGAAAATCGGTATTGGTAACAGCATCTCCGGTTTCTGTTTTTACCGCTTCCGCAACGACAATTAAACAATAGTTTTTACCTTGTTTTTGACGTTCGCTAATTTGGTTACAAATCTTGTCCAAACTGTAGGGAATTTCCGGGATTAAAATCACATCGGCGCCGCCTGCAATTCCCGATCGCAAAGCAATATGTCCGGCGTCGCGTCCCATCACTTCTACAATCATCACCCGGCTGTGACTCGCTGCGGTAAAATGTAAGCGATCAATGGCTTCTGTGGCAATAGTCGCTGCGGTGTGATATCCAATCGATAATTCCGTACTTCCGACATCATTATCAATGGTTTTGGGAATACCCACAAGATTGAGATTTCCTTGTTGGGCGACTTTTCGTAAAATCGCTAAACTTCCATCTCCACCAATCCCAATTAACGCATCTAATCCCAGTAAACGGTAGCCCTCAATAATTTCATTTGAACGATCAAGTAAGCTACCATCCGGCATTGGAAAAGCAAAAGGATTACCCTTATTTGTCGTTCCTAACATGGTGCCTCCATGCGTTAGAATCGACTGTACTTTTTCAATGGTTAAATTGATAGCATCCGGTGGACGAGACATCAAACCGTTGGTGGCTTGACGAATTCCTAACACTTCCCAACCGTAAGTTCCAACTGCTCGATAAACCGCCGCTCGAATGGCCGCATTCAAGCCGGCACAGTCTCCCCCACTGGTTAAGATGCCGATGCGTTTGTGTTCTCCCATAGTTCACATCCTGCATTCACTTAATTACAGATTAAGTCTTCTTGGTTTAAATACCGCTAAATTTTCTTCTGACTTAATCTTTTGTGTATTAGTACCCAGTGGTTAAAATCCGGCTTTCTGATCTTAACAGCAAAGTGTACTTTTGGCTGAGGACTGATTAAAAAGTTTATATTTCTGCTAAAATCTTTTCAATGTCACTCTCACTCTCGTTTTTTGACCGATAGGATTTTCAGCCGTTCCCCCAGAGAACGTTCAATAATTGATAATTAATAATGGATAATGGATAATGGATAATGGATAATGGATAAAAGAGCAGACAGAACACTTGAATCATTGCTCTGTCTTGCTATTGTCAAACTTAAGCACTCGTTAACAGAAAAATCAGGCTTTTGCGTAGGATCAAGATTTACTTAATCTTAGAAAGGACAGCTAACCGGAGGAAATACTGTTCCGGCGTTGATGCGGTTGTAGCCATTGAGGTCAAAAATTGCACTCTTATAAATAACTTTATTTCCCTCTTTTTTACCCCGACGAACTCGCAGAGAACCCGCCACATCCCAAACCACAAACTCTTCGCCACAATTTCTCAAAATTGCTTCATCACCCGGTTCAGACAATTCTACCGCAGCACCTGTGATTGTATTTCCATTCACTTGACCGCTAATACAAATACTATTAGAACTGTTGGCTTGACTCAATTGACCGGTAATATTATTTCCTTTCTTGCGAAAGAGAAAAATTAAAGATTCAGTTTGAGCCAGTTCCGCTTCAGTAATTGGAGTTCTAGCAGTTACATAGCGATAGTTTCCATCCGGTAAACTAGAAATTCGAGGTTGAGAAGAAGAACTTTGAGTTTCAGGTTTGAATTGTACCAAGGTAGAACTCCTTTGGTGGTTAATTTGTTTGCTTAGTTTCAATCTAACTTGTAGACTTTGGAGATGACAGTCACTTGTTCGAGTGACATCAAACTTTGATAGTGCTTCTAAGCGACTGTTTTAACTTTTATGACCCGATTTTGCCCGAAGAAGTTTTGGCTGTTCGCTAGGATTGTCTTGAATAAATTCAACTTTTAGAGATTTGAAATTCTCCCGAATTTCTTCGAGATCATCTTCCGTTTCCGCTTCAAATTCAAGATCGCTGCGTAAATTATCCACTTTCACCAAAGTTCGTTCATAGAGAGAAACTTTCTTACTCATGGGAACCGAAGCGATCCAACCGTTTAAAGTAACAGCGAGTGTTCCTAAAGGTGTTACTAAGTCTTGGATTTCATCTTTCTGGGAAGAACCACAAATAGCCGTTGCTGCCGCCAAGACCAGTGAAATTCCAATTGACCAACGATTTAACCGTCTTGCCCCCATTAACTCTTGATTTTTTTGCAGTTGATAATCCCGAATTTCTTGGGTTAACTTTCCTTTTTTATTGCCCAATTCATCACTAATATGCTGATGAATCGGATGTTTTTCTAAATGTACAACTGGTGCAGAATGCCGAGTAGATTGTTGGGCTTCGGTGCGAGTTTCAACTGAGGCGGCTTGCATTTGTAATTCCTCCAATGTCAACAATAGATTTAGGGTTAATTGAACTGTTATTTATAATCTAACCTTTGAGTTTCATTAACTAACAGTCGCTTATTCGAGTGAGATGAACAGGGAATAGGGAATAGCGAACAGGGAACAGGCAGTTTTATCAGTTATCAGTGAATAGGGTAAGGGGTAAAGGGTAAGGGGTAAAGGGTAAGAGGCAATTTACAGTCACCAGTCACCAGTCACCAGTCACCAGTTATGAGTAGCCAGTTTTCAGTAAACAGTTTCTCCCCACCTCCGGTCCTCCCCACCTCCGGTCCTCCCCACCTCCCCACCTCCTGTCTCCTGTCTCCTGTCTCGGTCCTCCTGTCTCGGTCCTCCTGACTCCTGACTCCTAACTTCTGACTTCTGACTTCTCAACTCCGTGAGCTAACCGAGCCGCACCATAAGCAGCAGCAATATGTATCGGTTTAACCATCGGGACACGGAGATAACGTCCTCGAATTGTTGTCCAAACTGGATTTTTTGCCCCTCCTCCGGCGGTATAAACTTGACTCAGGGGTGTGGCGCCCAACTCTTGCAACCGTTGATAACCTCTGGCTTCGATGCGAGCAATACTTTCTAACAAACCGTGTAGAAATTCGACCGTATTATCGGGACGGGGTTCGAGTCGGGGCGGAAGTTCGGGATCGTTGATCGGAAAGCGATCGCCTTTTTTTAATAAGGGATAATAATCGAGGGGACTGTTAATATTGGGATTAATTTGACTGCTGAGGGTTTCTAATTCGCGATCGCTGAAGAATTCTCGCAAGACCGCCCCTCCGGTATTAGACGCCCCTCCGGTTAGCCACAAATTCCCGAGGCGATGGCTGTAAATGCCGTAACGAGCGTCATTAACGGGGGTGTCGCTGAGAAGTTTTAATACCAAAGTAGAACCTAACGATGTCACCGCTTCGCCGGGTGAGATGGCACCGCTGGCGAGAAAGGCGGCTATGCTGTCGGTGGTTCCCGCACAGACAACACAGTGTTTGGGTAGGTTTAATTGTTCTGCAATTTCTGAGGTAATTTCACCAATTGGGGTTCCCGGTGCGAGGACTTCGGGTAATTGCAATTTTAGCGGGTTTGACTCACGATTGATTTCATTTGTCAACCATCTAGGGTAGTGCAAATGAGCGACGTCGTAGCCGAGTTTAAGCGTGTTATGATAGTCGCTAATGCCCAGTTTTCCATGCAGCAAAAACCCCAACCAGTCCGCTTGATGCAGAAAGTAAAGGGGCTGAGATTGGGTGTTTATTTCACCGTGATGATGTTGCCACCACAGCAGTTTTGCTAAACTCGATGTGGCACTCACAACGGGATGGTTTTCCGGGGCGATCGCTTTTAATTTTTCCATGATTTCCACCCCCCGTCCGTCGTTATAAAGCAGAGGCGATGTAATGGGTTTTCCCTGTCGATCGCACAAAAGCGTCGTTGCTGATGTACCATCTATCGCGATCGCCTCCGTTTGACGGCGAAGTTCTAAGGGAATTTTGGCGATTAAATCAAATAAAGTTGTTTTCCAAATCACAGGTAATTCATCAGGGGAAGAAGACTCTTGAAATGGAGATTCTACCTCTTGATGAATATTGCCTTTTGGATCGGTGATTACCAAGCGAGCGCCCGAAGTTCCGAAATCAATCCCGATATAAAAATTCATGTTAATTTAACCTAAAGATTATTTTCAGCTATCGTTTTTATAGTATGATAAAAAGTTCTGTGTTCAATCCGGAAAATTAGCGAATATTAACTTTTGATAAAAAGTGTACGATCGGGTATATTAGCTCTAGACTTTCAGCGAATTGATGGTTATAACGTAGGAGATACACGGAAAATCCTACAGGATCAACCGCTAAAAAAACTGTAAGGAGTTTGCAGAGGATTTCATGGATACCCTAGCTTATACTCATTTAGTCTCCGCTTTTGAATCTCCCCGTCAGTCCAATGATGGGAGTTTAGTCTTGTTCCGGGGTATGAACTGGAACAAAATGTCTGGGGCTTGCTGGCTACCCATTGTCTCTATTGCCATTGGTACAGCGATTTTAAGTGCAGGTAAGCCGGCGAGCGCCGCATTGTACTATGGAGACTATGGTTCTGACGTTAAAGACGTTCAGCACAAGCTGGCATATTACGGCTACTTCGGCTATAAAGCGACTGGCTACTACGGTAAAGTCACCAAACACGCGGTTAAAGCGTTTCAACGGGACTACGGTTTACACGTTGACGGTGTAGTTGGCCCGAGTACGGCTTCGGCTTTAGGCTTAAAGTGCTATGGTAGCTCTTGCTACAAGTCTAGCTATCACAAACCTAGCTACAAGAAAGCCAGCTACAAAAAAGCCAGCCATCATAAGTCTCATGGATATGGCTTGAGTCATGGTTCTAGCGGCTACAAAGTGGTTAAGCTCCAAGATAAGTTAGCTCATTATGGCTACTTCCATGCCAACTCTACGGGCTACTACGGCCACATCACCAAGCACGCGGTTAAAGCCTTCCAGCGCGACTATGGCTTGTATGCAGACGGTATTGCCGGCCCGAAAACCCTACGCGCAATGGGTCTGTATTAATTAGGGTTTTTCCCACAGAGTCCTAAAGATATAAATCAACCTGCATGACTATTAGGCAGATACTTGCTTAATAGCCATGCAGGTTATTTTAAGTTAAAATGTGTCTTCAAAAACGTTTGATGGGAACTACTTTTTCATGTCCCGAGCCATTTTGCGGAACTCGTCTAAGTTCATATCCGGACGACGCCGTTGTGTCCCTGAGGTGGGAGTAGAAAAAGAAGATGAAGAAGATGAAGAGGAAAAGGAGGATGTCGAAGAACCATTAGATGAAGGTTTAGACATCTCCATTGCCGCTTTGGTTAAAGAGTCAGAAACTTTTACAGGCTGTATACCCGCGATTTTCGGGAAGGTCTTCTTTACCTGTTGTTGTTTACGCATATACTCTATATCACCAAAGGTTTTGGCGTCGTCTGAGTCGAGATAAAAAGCATCCGCAGATCCATTATCATTAGACTTTTTACCAAATAAACCAAATAATCCTGCCATGTCAGACTCCGAATAGCTGTATGAGAATTTTTCGTCGTTATGTAAAATATTATCAAAATTTATGTTGAAATGAGTAGAATCTTAATTTTTTCTCAGTGGGCTGCGGCGGTGAAGCAGAGAGTTGCCAAAACCTGGCTCGGGTCTACATTCCTTAACAACAGGGAGATAGCAGCCCAAACCGGATGCTAATATCCCCACAAAAGCCGACTGAACGGACAAAATAAAAATGAGAAAATTTAACGGATAATCAGTTTATGATTAATATTTGGATTCAGCACATCGCTTGGGGACTCGGTACTATACTCGGAGTGGAAGTGGTTCGAGATCTCTACCATGTCCTCTCTCATATTTGGCAACCCCTGTATCGCTGGCACGTCTGGCATCATCGGGTGTTTCGTCCAGATTATACCGTCGTCAGTGACCAGATTTATCGTCAGGGAAACTGGTATCACGACGTACCCGAAGCGATCGCTATGCTAACATTTAGTTTAATCTTTGCCCTCATCGCTCATTATTTCGCCCCCGAACATCAAGGGTTTGCGATCGTTGGTTGTGTGTATACCCTCTGGTTCTTATTTCCGGCGATCGCCCGAGGGTTAGGCATTCCCAAAGTGGATGAACTGACAGATCTAACTCATCTTCCCGGTGAATTTTCTCATCGGCCTTCTCACTGGTTTGTAAACCGTCCCTATCACTGGCGACATCACTTTGATAACCAAAACGCCTATTTTTGTGGTACGCTCACTTTCGTCGATAAACTGATGGGAACAGCACTTTCTCTCAAAGGTAAAACAATTGCAGTCACAGGCGCATCGGGAACTTTAGGGCTCAGTCTTTTGTTACAACTTCATCAAGCCGAAGCGAAAATCATCGCTCTCACCTCTAGAGATGAACCTGTTATTCTCAATATTGATAACGAAGAACTTCCCGTCAAAACCATCACTTGGAAAATCGGCGAAGAAAATCAACTCGCTGAGTTGTTGAAAAAAGTCGATATTTTAGTTTTAAATCATGGGATTAACGTTCACGGAGAACGCACTCCCGAAGCAATTTCCAACTCCTATGAAGTCAATGCTTTTTCAAGTTGGCGGTTGCTAGAATTGTTTCTTTCAACCGTACAAACTAACGCGGATCGGGCAAAAAAAGAGGTTTGGGTGAATACCTCAGAAGCCGAAGTCAGTCCGGCATTTAGTCCGTTATATGAACTCAGCAAACGCACTTTGGGAGATTTAATCACCCTCAGACGTTTAGATGCACCCTGCGTAATTCGGAAATTGATTTTAGGGCCGTTTAAGAGTAATCTAAATCCGATTGGAGTGATGTCAGCCGAGTGGGTTGCCAAACAAATTGTTAAACAAGCTCGTTCTGATATCAGAACAATAATTGTAACAATTAATCCGATCACCTTTATTGCCTTTCCCCTCAAAGAATTTTTTGTTTCCCTCTATTTCAAACTCTTTAGTCAGAAACGGACGTAGGGAGGTGGGGTGGTAGGGAGGTAGGGTGGTAGGGTGGTAGGGAGATGGATAATTCATCATTCATCATTCATCATTGATCACTCTTTTGACTTGGTGACTTCTGACTTGTTTCTCCCTATCTCCCGGATGTCAAAGGAAGTGTAATCTCAAATTCAGTTCCTTGACCGAAGATAGAATTAACACGGATTAAACCTTGGTGTTTTTCGACGACAATTGACTTAGCGATCGCCAATCCCAAACCTGTTCCTTTTCCGACTGCTTTCGTAGTAAACAAGTGGTCAAATATTCTCTCTTTCGTCTCCTCTGAAATGCCGATGCCATTATCAGCAATGATAATTTTCACCCGTTCATTTTCCACTGAGGTTTTAATCAGAATTCGGTTAGGATTGGCTTTAATTTCCGCAAAACTTCGCCCCATATTCGACTCATCCAACGCATCAATGGCATTGGCTAGAATATTCATAAAGACCTGATTCAATTGTCCGGGGAAACAGTGAACGGCAGGTAAATTGCCATAGTTGGTCATCACTTCAATCGCTGGACGTTGATCGTTGGCTTTCAGTCGGTGTTTGAGAATTAAAAGGGTGCTGTCGATGCCTTCGTGAATATTAAATGGCACTTTGTAGTTTTTATCGGCCCGTGAAAAGGTTCGCAGACTGGTGCTAATATCACAAATACGTTGTACACCCAATTTCATCGAGTCAATCATTTTCGGTAAATCCTCACGGATATACTCCAAGTCGATCGCTTCTATTTCATCTTGAATAGCAACACTCGGATGAGGATATTCCTGCTGATATAAATCAATCAGCCCAAAAATATCATTGACATAATCTAGAGCGGGTTGCAAATTGCCCCCAATAAAGCCAATAGGATTATTAATTTCATGTGCCACACCTGCTACCAAATTACCCAATGCCGACATTTTTTCACTTTGTACAATTTGTAATTGAGCGACTTGCAAATCGTTTAACGCTTGTTCCAACGCTTGTGATTTTTGCTGCAAAGCCAGTTCTGCTTGTTTGCGATCGCTAATATCTCGCATCACAACTACCGCGCCGACTTTGTTTCCCCCCGGATCAAAGATCGCTTGTCCACTGGCTAACAAAATTCTCTGAGAACCCTGTTTCGGTACAATCACCATTTCTGCATTTTCGACAATTTCCCCTTGCCAAGCGCGAAATAGGGGGATTTCCGTTGTTGATAACGGTGTTTTACCATCCGCTTGATAGAGATCGAAATATGGCGCCCATTGTTCGGGTGGTAAGGGTTCAAGAGGTAAGCCATGAAACTCACAAGTTGCTTTGTTAAATAAAGTCAACTTGCCACTGGCATCACAGACAACAATTCCATCGGTAATATTGTCAATAATGGCATTTAAAAACTCTCGTTCTTTGGCTAAAGAAGCTTCAGCTTGTTGGCGTTCACACAGTGCAACTTCCAGTTGATTGAGTGAGCGTTCTAGCTGTTGGGCATACTTCTGGGATTTTTGATAAAGACGAGCATTTTCTAAGGAAATTGCAGCTTGGGCGCAAAGTACATTCAGGATTTTAACGCGATCGCTGGTAAATGCTCCAATGGCTAAGTTATTCTCTAAATATACCATACCGAGCAGCTTGCCTTGATGTAAAATCGGGCTGCACAAAATACTCTTTAATTGGTGCTGCTGAATGTAAGCGTCAGTTGCAAATTGGGGATGTATCCTAGAATCAATTATCACGACTGGTTTCAAGCTGCGTTGAACGGTGTGAATTAAACTTGTTGGTAACTCTTGGCTGTCTTCAACCGGATGAGGAAGCTGCAAAATAGGACAAAAATCAACGTAGGCGACGGCTTGAACCATCAAACCCGCTTCTTCCGATAGGATCAAGACTGCTTTATCGGCGCCGGCATTTTCGATAGCAACTTGCAGCAAAGTTGAGAGCAGTTTTTCTAATTCGATCTCACTAGAAAGGGTTTGGGAAGCTTTCAAAATAGCCGCCAGATCGAGGGCATCGGAAATACAGCATGAGGAACTTGTAGAAGTTGCAGCGCTGGATGTGGCGATGGTTTCTTTGATAGAAAAAGAGGAATGGGGCTGTTGGTTCACCGAGGCGAGGAGTTCAGGATAATAGGTTTCTAAATCTGCGACTTTGGCTTTCGCACCCCAACGAGCATAACCATAATAAGCTTCAATCATATATTCCTCAGCAATGCGTATTTTGCCCCAGTCGAGGTAGAATTTAGCGGCGAGTTCGTTGGCTAAGGCAACTTCATTGAGGTATTGATTTTTTTTTGCAACTAGAATCGCCTGATCGTATAAATTAGAAGCTTCGAGAATATTTCCAGAAATTCGCGCCATTTCTGCTAAGAGTAGCAAGGATTTATGCAGAAAGTTTTCCGGGCAATTTTCAGCCCAAGTAGCCATCTTTTGCTGATGCTGGTTTATGACTTCCCAATATTGCTTTTTCTCTTCAAAAGTCGCTTCAAAATAGATGGCTGTCAGGCTGAGTGGGTAGTAGAAAGAATATAAAGTAATCGGGAAAAAACCTAAATTTGCTGCCAGTCTGCTCTCCAGTTCGGGTGCAAGTTTAATGGCATCTTGATAGCGACCGTGTAAATAGAGTAATTCTAGCTTCAGAAGGCAATACCAGCTCACACCGATGGCAAAATTATTGTTTTGAAAAATCTCAATATAAGAAGGAGTATCTGACTGCTGTTCTGCCAGAAAATATTCTCCGGCAGATAAATCTTGTAAGTTGAATATGAATTCTCGTTGTAAGTTAAAAACCTCCAGCATATTCGTATCATTAACCTGACGAACATAACTGAGATATTTGTCTGTTTCTGTGGCAATATCTGAGAGAGCATCACCTTTGATTAACATTGTCCAAATCATAAACACAACTGCCCAAACCCCATAAAGCAAATTTCCAGTATCATTACAAATTTGGAAAGATTGGTGGTAGAGTGGAAGATTAGTGTTTAGGTGACGAATGTAAGGATTAATCGCATGACAAAAATGATTAATATTTTTAGGCAGAACTTCCAGGTTATTGAAGTGACGAGCCAGTTTTAAGGCTAATTCACCAAATTCATAAGCCGTTTGATAGTCTCCCTGAGTCGCTAGATTAATCCCATAAAGATCGTAAGCCATGCTAGAGGTTTCGGCATTGCCATATTCCAAAGATCGATTTAAAATTAATAAACTACTGAGGTAAGCTAAATGTTGGTTTCCAGCCAGGAAAGATGCAGACCATAAAACAGCTAAAAGCTTCACGCAAGCTTTCTGGATCGGATCGGTCATTTCCGGCAGTTCAAACAGGTCGGCTGGACTCAGTATTTTCAGCTTTGTTTGCAGTTTTTCAAGTTCAGCTTCGGCTAATGCTTGCAGTTCTTCCGTCGTAGTTGGCAGTTGCATTCCTAGCAGACTTAAGCCTTTTAAACCGGCTTGAATACTGGCATAAATATTTTCTCCCTGAGACATCCGCAAAGCCATGAGCAGCACATAAATCTCGGCTCTATCAAAAATGTCTTGAGCCGAATTTAATGCAATTTCAAAGTAAGCTTCTGCTTGAGCAAAATTTCCGGCTGAATATTCGGACTCTGCCCCTTCTCGATACAAACTAAAGGTCAGTCGATAGTCGGTTTTCCAGCTATGTTCTGGAAGTGCAGCTACGCCAAAATTAAAGTATTTAACCGCTGATTTATAGGCGGTAGAAATCTTGGCTTTCTTTCCCGCAATTAAGTTGAGTCTAGCGAGTTCAAATTTTTCCGATTCTGTGGTGATTTGCTCAACGGCTTGATTTAATTGATTGACAATATCAAAAATACGCAATTCCAGAGCTTCTAGAGAGGTGTTCTGCCGAAGGAGTTGCCCAATTTGGTAATGAGTTGTTTTTTTCTGGGATTCAGGAATCAGCGAATAAGCTGCTTGTTGAACGCGATCGTGAAGGAATTTATAGCCAACCGTCTCCGAATTTTTTTGAGTAACCACTTGACTCGCTTCCCCAAGATAAAACTTATAAACTTCACTTTGGGGCAAAATTAACCCTTCTTGCAAAGCACTCCATAAACAAGTAGCAGTTTCTATCTCGGATTGTTGAGAAATGATCGCCAGCGTTGCCAAATCAAAAGAGTTACCAATACAAGCCGCTAACTTCAGTACATTTTGTGTTGTTTTTGGCAACTTCTGCAACTGCAATGCCATAAATTCAACCACATCATCTGTGAGTGCTTGTTGATTAATTTGGGAAATCTCACACTGCCAACATCCCTCTAAGAAATTGAACTTAATCAACCCATCTTGATATAACGCTTTCAGAAAATGGGTGGCAAAAAACGGGTTTCCTTTGGTTTTTTTATAAACTAACTGTGAAAAGGGTAACGCCAAATCTTCCGTACAATTCAAGGTATCGGCGACTAACTGATTTAAGGTGAATTGACTGAGGGGTTGCAGAGTAATTTTATTAATTTCTGCCCCAATTTTGAGAATTTCATCCAAGATTAAGATTAAGGGATGGGCGGGTGAAACTTCGTTATCCCGATAGGCTCCAATTAATAACAAATATCCCCGATTCGACTCGCTCATTAATAATTGTATGAGTTGGAGAGAAGCCGAATCAGCCCATTGTAAATCATCTAAAAATATCACTAAAGGATGCTCTTTCGTCGTAAAGACTTGAATAAATTTCTGAAATAATAAATTAAATCGATTTTGGGCTGCCGTTCCTGATAATTCGGCTACGGGTGGTTGTTCACCAATAATTTTAACCCCATCGGGAATGACTTCTATAATCACCTGTCCATTTTCCCCAACCGCTTCTAATATCTTGCTTTTCCATTGTTGAATTTTAGCGTCGCTTTCTGTTAGTAATTGCCCCATTAAATCCCGGAACGCTTGCAGAAATGCACTGAAGGGAATATTTCGTTGAAATTGGTCGTATTTTCCTTTGATAAAATAACCCCGTTGTCTAACAATTGGTTTATGAACTTCGTTGACAACTGCCGTTTTTCCAATCCCCGAAAAACCCGCCACTAGCATCATTTCCGCTCTGGCTTCGTCGGGGGGATTACTAATTCTTTCAAAGGCTTGCAGGAGGGTTTTTACTTCCGTTTCTCGTCCATAAAGTTTGTCGGGGATGAGAAAGCGATCGCACAGATCCCGTCGCCCAATTTTAAAGTCTTTAATTTCACCGGTTAGTTGAAGTTGAGTTAAACAGTTTTCTAAATCATATTTCAGCCCCAATGCACTTTGATAGCGATCTTCCGCATTTTTCGCCATCAATTTTTTGACGATTTCTGATAATACCGATGGAATTTCCGAACGAACTTCATGGACTAAAGGCGATGCTTTTGCCAGATGACAATGTACCAACTCCATTGGGTCATCTGAATGAAAAGGGAGATTTTCTGTTAACAGTTCAAAAAAGGTTACTCCGAGAGAATAAAAATCACTCCGATAATCAATTCCTCGGTTCATTCTTCCCGTTTGTTCGGGGGAAATATAAGCCAGTGTTCCTTCTAAAACTTTAGGATTTTGAATTTCTTGAGTTTCCCGAGGTAATAGCGAAGCAATGCTAAAGTCAATTAATTTAACTTGTTGGGTTTGGGGATGAATCAGGATATTGGCAGGTTTAATATCTTTATGAATCACCCCCTGTTGATGCAATTGTTGGAGGATATCTGCGAGTTGAATCGCAATCGGAAGAAATTGTTCTAATCTCAGTGGTTTTCCCCGAGTAAATTGCTGCAAAGAAATGCCACCAAAATCTTCCATTACTAAGGCATAGCCATTTTGGTAGGCTTCTAAGGTGTAGGGTTTGATGATACCAAAAATCTCTAAATTTTTGGCAATTGTATACTGATTGCGAAATTGCACCAATTCGCTAAAGCTGGGATATTGCCGTTTCATCACCTTGATGACTACAGGTAATTTGTCATCAATACGGACGGCTCGATAAACTAATGTTCGACTGCCAGAATAAACAGTTTTGATAATTTGATAGTTGGGAATGTGAAGGGTTGTATTTGGGTTGCGGTCAGCGGGTTGATTCATGGTTCTAGTTGCTTTAAAATAGATTCTTCAGTGTTTTTCAGGGCAGGGAATGGGATAAAAATAGTTAACTTCTCTTTTTGGCTTGAGTTGGTCAAGTGATGAAAAATTCAGTTTCTTCGTTCGGTGTGGATTTAACTGTAATTGTACACCATGTTTTTCGACTAGAATAGACTTTTATAATAGACTTGGCGATCGCCAACCTCAACCCCGTTTTTTTCTCGCCGCTTTTGTCGTCAACAAATCGTCAAATATTTTCTGGCTAAAATTTTCATAAACACCTGTTTAAGGAGTCGGGGAAAACCTTCGATTTCGGGAATATTTCCTGAGTCTACGATCGCCACAATTTCCGGTCTAAATTTTGACGTTTTTAGGCGATTTGAGGACAACGGAGAATCGATCATCGGTTTCTCGAATTCCTTGATAGACAAGGGTACGCGACCTGGTATAGAGCGCTTTGGCGATCGGATAGCCTGCCACATTAATGTTAATGCTGTTCATTAGTCACTCTCAAAGCAGCCGCTCTCAAGTTTGACAAAGCTGCTCTAACTCTAAGTTACTCGATTATCTAAAAATTTCAACTTGACTTGATTTCAGACGTTTTTCAAGTCCAGACCAAACATTGATCTCAAATGCTTAAATATTCCCCTGCATATGGGGAGGACCGGAGGTGGGGTGATGGGGAGGTGGGGTGATGGGGAGGT
>JAYKHV010000148.1:0-45200 GCA_035285085.1 Lyngbya sp.
TGCGCGTTCTAGCCCGAAAACTTGATTTGTGGGGAGGTGGGGAGGACCGGAGGTAGGGAGGTCGGGAGGATTTTTATTAATAAAAAGTTATTTTTCATCTCAAAAAAATCCTCTCCCGGTCCACCCCATCACCCTTTCACCCCATCAACTCCGGCAATTTTTAACTTAGAATGAAACAGCCCTGCCATCAAACAGGAGTTCTCTGAAATTTTAGCAATCACACGTGACTTTAAGGAAAATCCGAGTCCATCTGCTGTAACTAATGATACAAAAGTCCCGCAAGGGGAAAGCCGCCTGGGAAAACCATCTGAATTATCGAGATCGATGCCGATCCCAAACAGTTGTGTTACATTAATTAAAGTCGGTTCAGACCGTCGCTCAAAGTATAAAAAAGTATTAAGAATTGAGAAAATTTTTGAGATTAAGTGAATACAGGATTAATATATGTCAATGTTCAAAGAAAAGGGAAACCCATTAAGCTATCAGGAAACATATCCCTGTCCGGTGTGTCGGTGCGGTCATCTTTCTAATATCGCGTTGATGGATGCATTTGGTTGTGATGTCTGTCGCCACATTTTTACCATTCATCCCGAAAGACAACTGTTAAAAATGGTAGATCGCGAACCCTCAATCACTTGGCGATGGAATGGTCAAAATTGGAAAGGAGAACATTTAGGAAATCTAGAATTAAGTTGGGTGTATTGGTTAGCTGGATTATTGATTGTAATTTTTCCACCCACTCTAATTGGATTATCTGCTTTTCTATTTCCGCCTGTTCCGGGTAGTTTTTGGGCTTGGTTTCCAATTATTTGGACTGTTATCGCCTTTTTGTCTCATCTATTTTTAGTTTTGTGGTTAATCGCAGAAGCTTACCAATTTCCCCTGTTTCTCTACTTAAGAACTCGATGGGAACAGTTAAGATCATAAAATAAGTTCCTCACCCAAATTGGTAAAGAAAACCTCCTGAATTTGCAACTCTGGGTTGCTGGTTAACGTTTGTCGCAAAGTCTCAAATAAAGTCATTTGTTCGCAAGCCGAAAGTGAATACAAACTGCGACGGGAAGTCGGGGGAACTCGCAGATCGATCACAGCAATTTGATAGTCCGGATCGACTTCCACCCGATAATTTAAGGGTAACTCAAAACCTTGTTGCATTTCAAAAGTTTTCGCAACTGCGGCTTCTACCGCTTGATCGACAGGAACGGTAACGGGTTCAGCAACCAAATTTGAACATTCACTATCAACCCGATAAATGTTTATCGGTATCGTATTTGTGGAGGCTGTAGGTTCTTTTAAAACCGGAGTCGTTGCTGTTGGTTTTTGCGGCTTGTCCGTTGAAGTTTGACTCGTTAAATTTGTGGATGTAGAAGGTTCTGGGGGTTCTGGCGACAGAGAAGACTCAGCTTGTAACTTCGCAGAACCACAACTTGTTAAACTCAATAAAATCAAGCCGGCGATACTGATTTTCAGAATTTTCGGGAGATTGTTCATCGCAAATTAAACCTTAAGACACCTCTATTTGCAAATACTCGTTTCCCAGTACAAAATCCGAATTTTCCTAAAATTTACAAAATTAAAATAGCGATAGATGCCAACTGTTGGTAAAATCAAGTGTTGGGTTGGCTGTGGAGATGTTCCCAAAGAATATCTGTACAGTTAATCAGTCTATTCTTATGGGTATCGATTTCTACAAATGGCTACTGCAACTTGGACTCGTCGCCACGTTCTGTCCCTATCTGATTTTACTCGGACGGAATACAACACAATTCTACAAACAGCTTTAAGTTTTCGACAAGTTCTTAATAGCCGTACCAAAAAAGTCCCCGCTTTACAAGGTCAAGTCGTCGCTAATTTATTTTTTGAACCTTCAACTCGAACCCGCAATAGTTTTGAACTCGCCGCTAAACGGTTATCAGCCGATACCCTCAATTTTGCCCCCGGAACTTCCTCTTTATCGAAAGGAGAAACGATTTTAGATACTGCAAAAACCTATTTAGCAATGGGAACCGATATGATGGTAATTCGCCATCAACAGGCGGGAGTTCCCCTGGCGATCGCATCAGAAATGGATCGTTTAAATACAAAAGTTGCTGTTTTAAATGCGGGAGATGGTCAACACGAACACCCCTCACAAGCGTTATTAGATTTATTAACAATTTGTCTATTATTAGACCCAGATAATCCCCGAATAGAACTGTTAGAAGGGAAGAAAATTGCCATTGTTGGCGATATTTTGCATTCGAGAGTTGCGAGGTCGAATATTTGGAGTTTAACGGCGATTGATGCGGAATTACATTTGGTGAGTTCGCCGACTTTATTACCCCAATATTTTCAATGTTTTGGGGAAGGAAGACCGGGAAAATTGTTCTTACACTGGGAATTAGAACCGGCGTTAAAAGATGCCGATTTTGTGATGGCGCTGCGACTGCAACGGGAACGAATGACTCAGCATTTGTTACCCAGTTTGCGAGAATATCATCAATATTATGGCATTACTCGCGATCGCCTCAAACTCTGCAAACCCGATGTGAAAATATTACATCCGGGTCCGGTTAATCGGGGTGTAGAATTAAGTTCAGATTTGATGGATGATCCGCAATTTAGTTTGATTTCCCAACAAGTGACAAGCGGTGTGGCGGTGCGGATGGCGTTGTTATATTTAATTGGGGGCGGAAAACAAGAATAATGATGTATAATAGTAGGAAAAATACGACCGTTTCCAACAATATTTGCAACACATTAATCATCCGTAAAGGCGCAAAGCCTTGCGCCCCTACCGTATAGATCTGTGTTCAGTATAAAGAAGACTAAAATAATTAGTACCGGGTTTTATTGGCAATAACTGTTTACAGCAGAACCTATAGGTCGGTTAATTTTGCTATACTCCTTAATATGCCTAAAAAAGTTAGAGAATTGAAACAGATGTTGCAAAAGGCGGGATTTACGCTGTTACCTAAACGGGGAAAAGGTAGTCATTCCTACTGGATTCATCCTCTTTGATCAAATCCTATTGTCTTGTCAGGAAAAGATAGCAAAGATGCTAAACCTTATCAAGAAAAAGATGTAATAGCAGCACTAGAAGAAGTAAAACGGTTTGAACAAGGGGATTAATTATGAAATACAGTATTCTAATTCAATGGTCTGAGGAAGATAAAGTCTATGTTGCAAGTTTACCTGAGTGGGGTAAATACGCTCGAACTCACGGGGAAACCTACGAAGAAGCACTTGAGAACGCTCAAGAAGTGTTAGAAGATTTAGTATATGCTTATCAGCAAACTCAGAAACCATTACCCCAACCGCAAACATTACAAACAATCAGAGGTTAAAACCTTTGTCTCATAGGAAAAGTCCTCTCAAAAGGACTAAAGAAATTTGTATTGCAATCTGTTTAAAGTGGCTTTTGTGATTAGCCTGGAACTTGATAATATAGCAATGAGAAATCATTTGTAAATGACTTTGCCCCCAAACCCCCAAATTCTGCGCCCCCCTTCCCCCCAAAATTGGGGGGTGATCTGGATTACTTTTTTACAAATCAGGTAACATTGCTATAGTCTCAGGTAAATTTCTAGATTCAACGAAAACTTAATCAAGCTGAATTGTCCGAACAGCAACGCTAATCACTTCGGCTGAGTTTTTAATCGCAATTGCATTACTCCACTCACCAGCCAGAATAATATGGCTACCGTGTAACAGGCGAATCATCTTCATCACAGCCTGACGAGAACCGGATAAGGTCATTCGGACAGGTTCAAAATGGGGAGTCGGTTGAGAGAAATCCCCTGTTGGAGGCTGACCGAAACCGCCAGAAGAATCGTTTTCTACAAACATTTGATGGACTCCTTTGTTGAAAGGTCTTTGGGTATCCAAAGCGATTGAAGCCTTTTATGGATACATTCTGAGTATACACCTAAGTATCCACGCTTGGATACATTTACGACTTTACTGTTCTCTGAAACAATCTGAAACATGGGGAGAGCAGGCAAAGCATTGAAGCAAACTTTAGAGGCGCACAACATTAGCCAAAACAAATTGGCAACCGCTATGGGTTTGGATCGAACCAAGGTCTATCGCTGGTTCCACGAACGAGTAGACCCCACAGCCGAAACTGTTGCTGATATTGTCACAGCTTTGAATGAGATTGATCGAGATGCAGCAGAAACCTTCATTCAGCTTTATCTGGGAAATTTGCTGAAGCCATCGGAGGAAGAATAAAAGGCGATCGTTGCACTGGACAAGATCTCAAACATGGGGAAAGCAGGCAAAGCATTGAAGCAAACTTTAGAGGCGCACAACATTAGCCAAAACAAATTGGCAACCGTTATGGGTTTGGATCGCAATAAGGTCTATCGCTGGTTCCACGAACGAGTAGACCCCACCGCCGAAACTGTTGCTGATATTGTCACAGCTTTGAATGAGATTGATCGAGATGCAGCAGAAACCTTCATTCAGCTTTATCTGGGAAATTTGGTAAAGCCATCGGAGGAAGAATAGAAGGCAATATCAACAAACTTAGAAACCGTTACCCCAACCGCAAACAATACAGTTAGCCTAAACGAAAAACCCATGAACACGAATATTGAACTAAACGAACAATTGCTTAAGGAAGCCTTGGAATTAACTCAATTGACAACCGAAAAAGAAGTGATTGAGTTTGCATTAAAAGAATTAATCCGCACCCGTAAAAAGCGGAAAAACTTATTAGATTTAAGCGGAAAGATTGAATTTACAAATGATATATAAAATACAGAACCTTCTTTAAATTTGGCTTCGGCGATTGAGCAACGTTTTGCCCCTTTTGGAGAGTTTGAACTCCCAACTATTCCCAGAGAACCCCTCCGCGAACCTCCTAATTTTGAGGATTTACATGATTGTACTTGATACTAATGTACTGTCTGAACTGATGCACCCAAAAGGCTCGTCAGTTGTTCGTCAATGGGTTGCAGCACAACCAATAACAAATCTTTTTACTACAACTCGTAATGTTTCTGATTTTGAAGGATGCGGTATTGCTATTATTAATCCTTGGAACTGTGACTAAACTAATCGAAGCACAGCTAGCATTTGCAACACATTAATCATCCGTAGGGGCGCAAGGCCTTGCGCCCCTACCCCTTGTAGGGTGGGTGAAAACAATTCCCAAAAAGTTAAATTTTCAGTCCGATAACCTTCACCCACGCTACTGTTTAAGCTTTCAAAGTTCCCCAAAAATACCCCCAAAAATACCCCCAAAAATACCCCCAGAATTGGGGGTCACGGGGGCGGGGTCACGGGGGCGGGGTCACGGGGGCCGGGAGATTTAGGGGCCATTACTCCCCAGAACCTTCCGACATCAACTCCAACTTTGCAACACATTAATCATCCGTAGGGGCGCAAGGCCTTGCGCCCCTACCCTTCAACTCCAACAAACGGTTTAAGTTTTTCTGAGTTAGTTTTGTATGAGGATGGTCAACACCGAGAACCTTTTCTGCAATACTTAAAGCTTCTAGACAGAGGGGTTCGGCTTGTTCGTATTTGCCTTGGGAATGGTAGAGACCTGCCAAATTGTTGAGGCTGGTTGCCACAGAGGGATGCTGCTGTCCGAGTAACTGCCGTCTCATCTCCAATGCTTCTAGATGCAAGGGTTCAGCCTGTTCATATTTGCCTTGGGATGAGTAGAGATTTGCCAAAATGTTGAGGCTGGTTGCCACATCGGGATGCTGTTGTCCGAGACGATTTTGAGTAATATCAAGACATTTTTGACACCAAGGTTCCGCTTGACTATACAATCCTTGACCGTCATAAAATTGATACAAACCGATAAAAGGCTGAATTAAATCTTCATCGGTCAGGTAATCTGTGAGGTTTTCCGCCACTTCTTCGATATGGGGAATATTCAGTGTAACCTTGAAAATATCATCCCGAGTGGGTGTCTGTGGAATCTTTTTGGCGACTGCTACAATCGCTTGACAAATACTTCGTTTCCATTCATCAACTTGTGAAGGAAATTCTTCTAACTTGGTTTTGAGAAATTCTTGAATCAGGGGATGAAATTGATAGGTATTTTTTTCAACTCGTTGTAACAGATTCAGTTTCACGAGTTTATCATCTCGCCAATCTTCTAAATCTTCTTCATCGATTTCGGGAAAGCAGGATTCAACCAGCGACCAAGGAATCGGCGCCAACGCAAATAAACTCAAGCTACAGGCTAATTGTTGTTCTTCGGGTTTGAGTTCTTTCCAGCTTAACTCAAAAGCCGCTTTTACCCCCCGTTTGGCGGTCATTTCTTGGGAGTCTTCGGGATTGAGTGAACGGTGTTCGAGTTTGAGTCTTTCCCGCATTTTAGCCAGCGATAAATCTGACTTGCGGTTTAGATAGCGTCCGATTAATTCCAAGCCTAATGGTAAATACCCCAAATCTTCACAAAGGGTTTTTGCGGTTTCTAATTCGGTTTCTATTCTGTCTCCCACCAATGACGTTAATAACTCCAACGCTGCGGCTTCATCTAAAACGTTGAGTGCGAGTTCTTGAAAACCTATAAACCCTTGAATTCGAGTCGTGATTAATACTTTAAATCTAGGATTATTGGGCGGAAGATAGAGTTTAATATTATCATATTTGTCAACATCATCAAAAATAACCAGAACGTTTCCTTCTGGGGGTTGCCAGTTCCGCCAACAGTATTGAACTTGGGTTTCTAAATCACAATCATCGGGTGGGTTGAGGTTGAGGTAGGCTTTCCCAAAGTTAACAATTTCAATCCCCACATTGGTATCGAGGGCGTTTAACCAACAAATTCCGCCCAAATAGGTTTTGTTTTGAGAGTGATAGAGACTGTATTGGAGGGCGAGTTCCGTTTTGCCAATTCCTCCCATTCCGGTAATTGAAGTAATGGCAATTCGTTCTGTTTGTTGGAGTTGTTCGTGTAAATTGGTAAGTTCGTTCTGTCGCCCAACAAATTTTATGACTCCACTGTAGGGCAGATTTTCAGGAAAATAAATTGTCGAATTATTGTTATCGTCTTTATCACAAACCAGGATAATTTCTTCTGGGTTAATTTGTTCTCGGTGTATGAGTTCAGGAATCTTGGCTTCCGAGATTTGACTAGCCATTAATGCGGCTTTGGCTTGTTTAAAAGCGTGTTGAACTGAACGTTTAGCAGCAATTGCACCATAAAACGTTGCCGCAAAATCAATAGCCGCTTCATCATTAATGGCTGTATTCATTCCGATGACGCAATCAATATATTCTGTGATCGCTTCAGCTAGAATTTTAGAATAACAAGCATTCCAGACAACAACTTTAATATTATCTTTGCTAACCGTAGAAAATAATTCTTTGATCGCTTCTGTACTAACAGCTTGAACTCGATCATTTTTGTCGAGTAATATAATTTCACCTGTATTGCTTCCGTGACCGCTAAAATGAACAATGTGGGGTTTATATTCGTTTAAATTTTGAATCAGTTCATCAAAGCGTACCGCCCAAGCTTGTTCAAATTCAAGAAAGTCTCTATTTTGAGAAGTCTGTATTTTATTCTTAATTTCTCGGATTTCTTTACCCAAATCTAAGGGCTGAGTCTGCTTGGGGTTCGATGCGAGAAACAATACTTTGATGGGGTTCATATTGGCTCGACATCCCGTTGGGTTGACTGGGTTCTCGGTTTAGACAGCCTATTCGCCTCGATTATACCATCTGAGATCATCATAGTATGAATCTTCTCCCCTCTCTTTGCAGGAGAGGGGTTGGGGGAGAGGTCACACCAGGGTAATCTTTATAAATAATTTTTCTTCATTTAGTTCATCCCAGAGAACCTAACCAAACCCCCAGCCCCCAGAAAAAATATAACCAATACTTATAAAATTAGTCTTTATGGCGATTACTCTGGCTATTGATAATCTAATCTAATATTTTTGAGTTGAAGATTTAGGCAATGAGGTAATTTGCGGAGTTTATCAGTCTCATAAAAAATTTTTGTTTACATTTCGTTGGGAAAAAACACATAAGTTTGAGAGGGTAGACGTGAGGACTCTCAAGAGGATAATTTTGGCTAAAAGCAATACTGGTAAAGGATTTTAGATAATTTTAGATTTCCGTAATCACCCCCCAAACGAACAATTCTTAATCAAATGCCTAGTCCCCCAAGTACCCCTGACGCGAAAAAAGTTTCTTTTCTACAATGTAATTAACAAAACTTCATGTATGATAGATGAAGTGAAAGCAATAGGTATTTATTCTCACGGATCATGAGCAGTCAACTTCCCTGGCTAACCACGATTATCTTGTTGCCCCTCCTGGCATCCCTCGCTATTCCCGTTCTCCCCGATAAAGAAGGCCGTACTATTCGCTGGTATGCACTCGGAGTGGGGTTATTAGACCTAGTTTTAACCATCTTCTGCTTCTGGAGTCACTACAACTTAGACAACTCCGGCTTCCAACTGAGTGAAACCTACGCCTGGATACCGCAACTGGGACTCAACTGGTCCGTCGCCGTTGATGGCCTGTCAATGCCCCTCATCGCCCTAACCGGTTTCGTCAACACTTTAGCAATACTCGCGTCGTGGAATGTTACTAAAAAGCCACGACTTTTTTATGCGTTAATGTTGGTGTTGTACAGCGCCCAACTCGGAGTATTTGCCGCACAGGACTTGCTTTTATTCTTCCTGATGTGGGAATTGGAATTAGTACCCGTATATTTATTAATCTCAATTTGGGGCGGACAAAAACGCCTTTACGCTGCAACTAAATTCATCCTTTATACCGCACTGGGTTCTGTTTTCATTCTCGCTGCTGCATTAGCAATGGCGTTTTATGGCGGAAATGTCACCTTCGACATGACCGAACTTTCCCACAAAAATTATCCGACTTTCTTAGAACTTTTACTCTACGCAGGGTTCGTCATTGCTTACGGTGTAAAACTCCCCATTTTCCCGCTTCACACTTGGCTACCGGATGCTCATAGCGAAGCTTCTGCACCCGTTTCGATGATTTTGGCAGGTGTTTTATTAAAGATGGGCGGTTACGGGTTAATTCGGATGAACATTGAAATGTTGCCGAATGCTCACCTGTATTTTGCACCTGTCCTCGCAGTTTTAGGAGTTGTTAATATCGTCTACGGTGCGTTAAGTGCCTTCGGCCAAACCAACTTAAAACGACGTCTGGCTTATTCTTCAATTTCCCACATGGGTTTTGTTCTCCTCGGTATCGCTTCCTTAACTGAGTTGGGATTAAATGGTGCCGTACTTCAGATGATTTCTCACGGTTTAATTGCGGCAATGTTGTTCTTCCTAACCGGTGTTACCTACGAACGGACTCATACCTTAATGATGGAAAAATTGGGCGGTATGGCCGAGTCAATGCCGAAAGTATTTGCACTGTTTACCGCCGGATCAATGGCATCTTTGGCATTACCGGGAATGAGCGGTTTTGCAGGTGAGTTGAGCGTCTTTTTAGGAATTACCACCAGCAACGTTTATAACTCCAACTTTAAGGTGGTTATTATCGGTTTAGCCGCAGTGGGATTGATTTTAACTCCGATTTATTTACTCAGCCTATTGCGTCAAGTATTCTACGGACAAAACAGCTTTGGTTTGGTGATTGAAGATTATCTCGGAGATGCTAAACCTCGGGAAGTTGCGATCGCTGTTTGTTTACTGCTTCCGATTATCGGAATTGGAGTTTATCCGAAGTTAGCTACTCGTACTTATGACGTAAAAACCGTTGAAGTAGCTTCTCAAGTCCGTGAGATCTTCCCAATTTTTGCTCAACAACAACGGGGTTCTGTGTTGTATTCTGGCGGTTATGTTGCACCCAAGATTCCTGAACCGACACAACAAGCGTTGTTTTCTAGCCTTGATGTAAATACCTAATTTTAAACACTGAAAATTTAACTGATATGATATCCGGTTGATTAATGCGTGTTATGTGGCGGGGCGGGTTTATCTCAATCTTTGAGTAGTAGTAAAGATCGCGGACGAACCCGCCCCTACGCTTCGGATGATTGATTAGTCGGATATCATATGAAATCACAAAAAATCCCCAGTTTTGCTCAATCTGGGGATTTTTTTTATCGACTAAAAGTAGAGAGTCGTTCGCGGCGATCGCGAGTCGGGGGTCAATGATCTTGGTATTCAACCGAGATCGACGCTGAGGGTGACAAAGGTTTCCACGGTTTCACCCGGTTCAGCTTTCATCAAAGACTCACCTGTATTCAGCGCATTTCGAGGAGAACTCCAAGGTTCTAGACAGTAAAAATCTTTTCCTTTCACCGTCCAGAAAACGAGAGTTGAGTAGCGTTCATCCCAGTTGAAAGTCAGCTTGAAGTTGCGACTCGGATCGGTGACAACAGCAGAGGGTTTAGATAAGTTGAAAAACGCCACATCAATTTCATCTTGATCAAAATCAAACTCTCCTGAAAAAGTTTGAATCTTGTCATCATCTTTGGCTTGAAACTGAGTAGAGGGTAAATCAAAAACTAATTGCTGTTTATCTAGCACGGTGAAATAAGGATGAATACCCGTTGCAAATGGCATCGGTTCCTGAGATAAATTGGTGTGACGATAACGCAGTTCTAGAGTATTACCCCGCAGTGTGTAAATATAATTCAACTCAAAGTCAAAGGGATAAACTGCACGAGTTTGATCGTTACTCTTGAGACTAACGGTTAGACTGGCACCATTTTCTGTAGACTGTTCGGTAACTTCCCAAGGTAAATTCCGAGCGAAACCATGTTGTTTCAGTTGATAAGTTTCTCCATTGAGTGTATAAGTGTCATTGGGTAAATTACCGCAAATGGGAAACAATAAAGGAATTCCACCCCGCACCGACAAAGACGGATCGGCAAAACGTTCGGTATCTAAATAAAAGATTTGAGTCTCACCGATACGCCAGTTGGTGACAATTCCCCCCCGCTCTGGAACGACGGAAACTTCAGCGGAAATGGTTTCATCCGAAAGAATGTAGGTTTGATATTGCTGTTGTTTGACCGTAACTTCAGCCATACAGGATTAACCAAAAACAACTGATACTAGGGTCTCATAGAATTGTCTTTGATCTGTATTTTCCCCCAATTTTTTGCAGAATTCATCCGCTGTAATTGGCCTGAAGCTGAGGGGTTCAGTCGGTTGGTGATTAGGTGGGTTGACTGCGTAGATTTACCTTGTATTCAGTGCCAATTTCATATCATGTCCGGATAATTAGTGATAAAAAACTTTCTCATAATCCTCCTCTTTCTTCTTCAAAATTTCCTCGGTCCTCGGTGACTCCTCTGTTTAGATTTTTTGAAGAGGATTTCAAGGAACCGATTAAATCATCCGATAAACAACGGCTCCATCCCGTTCCCGGTTTGCCACTATCATTAAATCTTCTTGTTGTAATTCTTTTAAAAGCTGATGAACTTCCGAGGCCGGACAATTAATTTCTAATACACACTCAGCGAGAGTTACTTCTCCTTTTGCTTGGGCTAATCTCAACAATTGTATTTTCTGCTGTTGGGGATTAATTGCTGGAAGTTTCTGTTCTTGTAAACGTTTTTTCGCTTGACTGACAGCCCGAGAATTTTCCAGGGCCGTACCGACGCCATAAAGAAATTGTAAACCGAGAGTCAAGTCTTCTGTTTCGTCAAGGTCAAGATCTCCAGCTACACAAATTCCTGTAACTCCAATAAAAATCCCCAAACTCATCAACATCGCTTTATAACGTCCGGTGTAAATATAACCGAGTAAGGGCATAAAAAAAGTCAGAATTGCTGTAGCTCTGGTATTTTTTTGAGCTAGTTTTTTTGTGTTTTCAAGTTCTTGAGTCATAGCAACTAAGGATTTTGTTTTTTGTTGAGACTCCCATCAGAGTAAAGTTTGCCAGAGTCGGAAGTTGAGAGTAAGCCAACCCCGTTTTTCCCGGCTATCGACTTTAAACAATAGATGAGAGGGTTTTGCCAATAGAACTGTCAAATCTAGGGACTGTCCGGTGGTTTGGGATCAAGTTCCCTATCTTAGTTGTACCTTGTCGTCTGCGAGATCGCTATTCACCGCTCAAATGTCAAATTCCCACAAACCCGAGTTGAGAACCGGAGTATACTAGAAATATATAGCACTACGCATAAAGGTGTTTGACATAGGTATTAGCTGAAAAGCTTTAAAAATTGAACTTTTGCCTTTTGCCTTTTGCCGGAGCGTAGCGCCATAGATGGAATCGTACTATATCCTAATTTGGTGGAATTGTCCTGTAAAAGTCAATACGCACTTCTAGCCTTGCTAGAGTTAGCCGCTCACTATCCTCAGGGTGAGCCGCGTCAAATTCGTCAGATTGCCAGTCAGCATAGTATACCAGACCGCTATCTCGAACAGCTACTGGCGACGCTCAAGCGCTGTGGTTTGGTTCGCAGTCAACGGGGGGCGAAGGGGGGATATTTGCTCGCCAAAGAACCCGGTCAGATTACCCTGTTCGATGTTGTCGTTTGTCTGGAAGGGTCTTCAAATTCAACCTCTACCCGCAACGGACATCATAAGAGCCTGGAAAGTCTAGTTGTCGGGGAAGTTTGGCAAGAAGCCGATCGAATGGCAAACTCAATTTTGCAAAAATATACATTGAAAGATTTGTGTGAAAAATTAGATGCTCACCGACAAACTAATCTCATGTATTACATTTAAAGTCATCCTTGATGTTTCCAAATTGAGTCGATATTAACGGTGATTTTACGGGTAACTGCCGTCTATTTCAAGTTGTGATTTTCACGGAGATTTAAAAAGTTGAGTGCATCTTTTTGGATGTTTTCTGTCAAAATCGATGAATCGGACAGGATCTAACTTCTAACACTTTAGGGTTGACTTTTTTCAAAAATAATTTCAGATCCAGATCAACTCAATTGCTCGGATGAATCGTTAAAATAAGCAGTGGGCGATTAACAGGTAATCTCACCGATGAAATGTTAGTCGCTCATTATAGCACGAACAGTTAAATCTGGAGCAAATTCATGGTAACATCAACCACAAATCACTACCAAACCTTAGAAATTAAGCCGACAGCGACCCAATCAGAAATTAAACAAGCTTATCGTCGTTTAGCTAAAATATTCCATCCGGATAGTCAGCAAGAAACAGCTAACCATGAGCGAATTATTCGGATTAATGCCGCCTACGAAGTCTTAAGTGATCCTCAGCGGCGCCAATCCTACGACCAACAGCTTAATACAAATTCCTACTATTATACCTCAACCGCAACCACGACTTCAACCGTTCAAACCCGAAAGCGACGTCAAACCGCACAAGCCGTAGATGCTCAACTTGAAGAATGGCTTAATCAAGTTTATAAACCCATAAACCGCAGCCTCGATCGCATTCTTAAACCCTTTAAAAGCGAGGTGGATAAACTCTCGGCTGACCCCTTTGATGATGAACTGATGGAAGATTTTCAAATCTATATTGAAACCTGTCGAGAGGTTTTAGCCCAAGCTCAAAATCGCTTTCGTTCAGTTCCAAATCCGGCAAATGTTGCTAGTGTGGCGGCTCATCTCTATTACTGTCTCAATCATGTCAGCGATGGACTAGAAGAACTTGAATTCTTTACCGTCAATTATGATGATTCCTGCTTACATACCGGACAGGAATTCTTTAGAATTGCTTCCGGGTTACGTCGAGAAATTAAACAAGAAATGAAAAAGATTTTATAATAAAAAGATGAACGGTTATGATTGAATGGAAAAAGTAAACTCGATCAGAAGCTATCCTGACTCACTTGTTGATCGCTATCCTATCCTCAAGTTTGCTCATTGACACCCGTCAGCCGTCCATCTTCCATGTAAATAATCTGGTCAGCAATATCAAGAATACGATTGTCGTGAGTGACAATTAAAATCGCACAATTATTTTCTTTGGCTAGTTTTTGTAGCAAGTTGACCACATCTCGACCCGAATGACTATCTAAAGCCGCAGTCGGTTCATCTGCTAATACTAATTGAGGGGAACTGACTAACGCCCGAGCGATGGCAACTCTTTGCTTTTGTCCGCCCGAAAGTGCATCGGGATAGTAGTTAATTCGCTTACCCAACCCTACCATTTCTAAGATGGCATTAGAGCGCTTTTTTATTTCTTTGGGATGAATCGTTTTGTTGAGTTTGGCTGACATTTGAACGTTCTGAGAAGCGGTTAAAAATCCTAAGAGATTATGAGCTTGAAAAATATAACCAATATCTCTTCTAATTTGTACCAATTGATTGGGACTGGCTGCATAAAGTTCTTTTCCTAAAACTTTAATACTTCCTTTTTGAACCGAACGCAATCCCCCAATTAAAGTTAGCAAGGTGGTTTTCCCCGAGCCAGACTGACCCATCAAAATAATAATTTTTCCGCCTTTAATTTTGAGGTTAATATCACATAAAACCTGTTTTTTGAGCGAACCTTTTCCAAAATAATGATTGAGAGAACTAATTTCAATTACAGATTGTTGAGACATGATCGAGTGTTCCTCCTTTAGTAATTCAATCAAAAAATATCGGCCGGATCGGCTGCATTCAGTCGGCGAACCGAAATCAATCCAGAAATTATGCACATGATAATGGTTAAAACCAAAACGAATATTGCTCTTGATGCGGTCATCAAAATCGGTAAATTCGTGGCTTGTGCGGCTAAGTGATACAGCAACATCGTGATAGAAACACCCGGTAAATATCCCAATAAAGCAATAATAATAGCCTCTTGAAAAATCATCACAACAAAATAATGATTGCGATAACCGATGGCTTTAAGCGTTGCATATTCGGGGAGATGATCGGAAACATCGGTGTAAAGAATTTGATAAACAATTAAAACACCAACAATAAACCCGATTCCTGTCCCCAGAGCAAAAATAAAACCAATCGCCGTACTGGTCTGCCAATATTCTTTTTCCCAGGTGACAAACTCCTGTTTTGACAACACCAAAACATCGGGAGGAAGATGATTTTGCAAAGCTGTTTGAACCGCCTCTAAATTCGCTTGAGACTCCAATTGAATCACCCCAATATCAATTAATCCTTGATTGCGGTGAGGAAAGAGATGATGAAAATTAGTATCGCTGGTAATGAGATTTCCATCCGCAGCAAAAGAAGCCCCCAAAGAAAAGAGTCCGCCAATGGTTACTCGCCGATCTTCCATTTCTGCTGTGACCGTTTTTTCTTCGGCGATAAAAGCAGGAATCGGCCCGAATTCTTGCCGAGATAAATCATCAAATAGATAAGTATCTTTCCGTTTGATCGCATCAATATTTGCCGACAAATTGGGTAAATTCAAAGGATTACTATCAGGATTTAAACCAAAAACTAATAAACCCCGACTTTGACCATCTACCGGATTTTTCCAGATTGCAAAATCCATATAAACAGACGTAGCAGATTGAACCCCCTCAACGGCTAATGATTGATAAATTCGCCGACGAGAAAAGGGTTTCATCGTCACACTGGCGTTAGATTGAGGACTCAACAAAAACAAATCGCCCTGAAAACTTTGATGCAACTTGACATTACTTTCAAAAAGTGCAGCCTGAAAACCAAGCTGAAGAAACATGAGCAAATCCGCAAAACCAATTCCCGCCAATGCAACCAAAAGACGAGGTTTATTATGAATCAGTTGTAGCCAAGCCAGAGGAGCTTTCATAAACGTTCTAAAGGATAATTTTGACAATCACACGGGAGTAGGTTAAATGAGCAACCTTGGCTCGATCTTGTTCGGCAATTTTGATTTTGACTTCTACGACTCTGTTATCGACATCGGAAGCCGGATCGCTGTTAAAAACTCCTTGTCGATTAATCAGCAAACCGACTTCACTAACTGTCCCTTGCAGTTCACCAGAAAAAGCTCCATTTTCGCTTTCGATAGTAACAGTTTGTCCGGGTTGAACTTGACCAATATCGCTTTCATAAACCTCTGCTGTTACCATCATTTTATCGGTTTTTCCGAGTGCTACAATTCCTTCTGAGGGTTGAACACTTTCGCCGGGATAAGTATGAATTTGCAGCACACGACTGTTCATCGGCGAGCGAACATAGGTTAATTCTAATTGCTGTTTTGCCTGTTGTAAAGCGGCTTTTGCCCTTTGAATTTCGGCTTCGGCTTTATAAACATCTACCTGTCGCACTTCGGTAATGCGATCAAGATTTGCTTTTGCTTCTTGAACTTGTTGATAAACTGTATTTTCAGATTGTTGTGCATTCGCTTTTACTTCTCGAATTTCTTGATTGATAGTGGCAATCGTTTGATCCAAATTGGCTTTTGCCTCTCTAACTCTTTCTCTAGCTGTTTCTAATGTCAGATAACGCCGATCCAAATCTAAGCGTGAAATGGCGCCTTGTTCAGCAAGGAGTTGAAAACGTTGAAACTCGCTTTCTGCATTTTGCAGTTCCGCATATAAACGATCAACTCTTGCTTCTTGAGTTGCTTTTTCTCCTCGTAATTGTTCTTCGAGACGGGCAATTTTTGCTTGATAACTAATACGTTCCCCTTCTAACTGGGCTTGTAATCGTTGAATTGTTGCTTTTTGAGATTCTATTTCTCCTGATTTTGCCCCCGCTTTAATAATTTCCAAATTGGCTTGAGCTATTTTAATATCATGTTCTGCGAGTCTAACCGCAGCATCTTGAAGATCGCGATTTTCTAACACCGCAACGACTTGATTTTCCTCAACCCAATCTCCTTCTTTAACCCGCAATTCAATTACTCTTGCACCATTCAAATTTTGAGGGGGAGCCAATTCTACGGTTTCGCCTTGAGGTTCAAGTCGTCCTAAAGCGGTAATTGATTGAATTTTCGGAATAGTTTCGGTTGGATTAATAGAGGTTTCTGGAGATTGCTGAGTTGAGGATTTTATCGCATCAACCACATCAGATCCGATGGCAAATAATCCCGCAGTTGATCCCCCTGTAGATTGAAGTAGGTAAGCGAGATTAGCGCCAATGACCACGACTCCGATACTGGAAAGAATTACAGTCCAACGGATTCTGGGTTTAAAGAATTCTGAGTCTTCAATGTCTAATTTTCTAACCATGTCTAATGAGGAGAGGGAATTAACAGCAGTTTCAGGCTGGAACTCGTAACAGTTAAATTGATTAAATTGAACGAGTCCAGCCGGGAGGTCAATTGTTACTGAGATTTAGCTTTTTTCAAGATAGAAGAAAGCCCGAGTGAACCAATAGTCAGTAAGCCTATAATAGACGAAGGTTCGGGAACACTTTTTAAAGAAGCAGCCCGCAGCGAAACCGGAAAGGGAAGGTTAAAAATGCCAAAACCATTGTTGATAACGATAGGTGGATCTTCAACGGCAAAAGATTCTGAAATGGTTTGAATTCCTCCTCCTCCCAGGGCAACATCCTGTAAAAATGCCTCCGCCAATCCATCCGCCAGGGATGATAAACCCGCCTGTTTTTTTGCGGGAATAATATCGGTGAAGAAGGACTCAAAATCATCTTCAGTAGCGGGGGTTTCACCGTATTCTAAAACCACATAAAACGGACTGTAACCAAAGTTGATAATTTTCTCATCGTTAAAAGAAAGGAAGATTTCAACCGCATCAGGATCGGCTTCATAAATCCGTTCTTCTACCGTTGAAGTCGGGCTGGCTAACCAATCTTCTCCAAACAAATCGTCTCCCAAGTTCCAAGCTTCTGTAAAGTTTTCCTCGGTTTTTAGTCCGTAACCCAACCCAATACTATCGGCAGAAATACCATTATTTGTGAGGTAGTTAACAAAGTTAGAGAAACCTCCAATTTCCAATCCGGTTAAAGTTGCAGTTCGAGTTGCGCCACTTTCTTCGGGACTGCTATTGCGACCCACTCCATAATAAGGAGCGGGATTACCGGGAGAATTTAAACTAATTTCTGTATGACCAAAACCGGGGGCGCTCGGATCAAGATTTAAAAAAGCTGCCAAACCTTGATTCTCATTTGGATTACCTGAAAACGAGAGAAAAGTGCTGGATTCAACGGGGCGGGCTTTGATTAGTTGCAGTTGATTATAATTGAAAGTCGCAGCTTCAACCGCAAGGGGGAATCCGGTTGTTAAAGCAGCGGTGAAAGTGAAAACCATTGAAACTGAGTAAGTCCGCATGATAGATAACTCCTAAAGTCAATTAAACGGTGAAAGATGTTACGATTTTAGATGCTGATGTCGGGATGAAGAAAATTCTTCATGTATTATTTAAAGTTTAGCTGTTTTTTTCCTCGGTTTTTGATCCGCAGCAGCAAGAAGATATACAGAGGAATAAACGCACTAAAGATGAAACGATTACCCAACATTTCCATCATTAAAGAAGACAGTATCGGGCCAGCCGCATTTCCTAAAGAGTAGGTTGTGGTAAACAAAGCTGTTCCCGCACTTAAATCTTTGGAAATAACCTGTTCTCCAATTAATGCCAAACAGACGGGATAAACGGGGCCGATACTTGCGCCTGCTAACATTGAAAACATCAAGATTAACCCATAGTTATCAATGAAAGTTAGGCCGAAACTGGCAAGAATGCCGACGAAAATACAAGCGGATAACACTTTAATTTTCCCCAGGCTATCAGCCAAGTTGGTCACGGGAACGGTACTTAAAAGACTGCCGAGTACAAAGATAGACAGGGTAAAACCCATTTGTTCTACACTATAGTTTTGAGCGAGTAGAAAAACGGGATATAAGGTGATTAAAGTTGCTTCTGCCATTCCATAGGCAAATGCACCGTGAATTGGAAATTTAAGCTGTTTGATCAAGGGTAATAACGGGGTGCTTGATGAGGCTGATCGGGTTAATTTTTCTCTGAAATAATACCAAACAATTGCAAAAGCACTCATTACAACCATTCCCCCCATTAGAAAGGCTAATTGAGGAGAAATATTGTAAAACTGCGGCCCCAAAGTCGGCCCGAGAATGAACCCTAAACCCAACGCTAGAAAGTAAATACCACTGACTCTTGTTCGGCTGGTTTCATGGGAAAAATGATTTAATGCGGTCTGTCCTCCTATTAAAAAACAACAGACTCCAAACCCCATCAAAACCCGAAGAATGAACCATAAAAACAGTTCGGAGGTGAAAGGAAATGAAGACGCACTCAACCCCATTAACAACAACCCTAACAACAAAACGGGGCGAATTCCTCGTAGGCGTAAAAGCTGATTAACTAAGGGGGTAGAAAGGGCGATCACCAAAAAATAAACAGTAGAATTAATTCCAATCCAAATTTGATTAACCTGTTGTTGTTCCATAAAGGTAGACATCAGGGGATTGAATAAACCAAGAGAAATACCAAATAACAAAGAGAGCGAGTACAAGGTCAACAATCGGGTTGAAAAGAGAACTGTTGATTTCGGACTAGAAACGTGTTGCATGATTATTCGGAGTTGGATATATCAACAGAGGAAGGATAAAATTGGATTGAAAATCTTGGTTTTTATCCTTCCTTTGATTGTGCCTATTTCATCGGTGAAAAGGCTTGATGGGTAGAGAGGTTTTTATCTGGGTCTGAATGACTTTTTCCCGGTTCTAACAAATGTTGTGAACCCTGGAAAATCTCCTGTTGACCAAAGAGTTTTAAACATTCTCCCGTGATGCTATTGATAGCGGGATTAGCCAGAAAATAAACGACCTCTGCAACTTGTTTTGAAGCAATAGTAGAGTTAGAAAATGCTTTCTGAGTTTGATCGCTATCAACGCCAGCCGGACAAACTGCATTCACCTGAATATTGTGCGGTTTGAGTTCTTCTGATAACGATTTGGTTAACCCTAAAATGCCATGTTTAGAAACCGCATCCGCACTAAATACAGGATAACCTACAAAAGAAGAATCCGATCCTAAATTGATAATTTTTCCTTCGCCTTTTTGGAGGAGATAAGAAATAGCCGTGCGACAACAATTGTAGGTTCCAAACAGATTAATTTCTACAATTCGTCGCCACTCAGCCGGATCGGAATCTGCTAATAATGCCGAACCCGTCATTTCAGCATTATTCACCAAAATATGAATCCCATCCCATTGTTCGGCAACTTGTTTAAATGCAGTTTCTACGGCTTCTAACTGGCTGATATCTGCGGAAATTGCGCTCGCTTCTCCTCCCCATTGTTGAATTTGGGTAACAGTATCTTGAAGGTGTTCAAGAGTTTGAGAAATTGCTGCAACTTTAGCGCCCTGACTTGCTAACTTTAGCGCGATCGCCCGACCGATTTCGCCATCTGCACCCGTAACAATTGCCACTTTTCCTGCTAACGGGAGAGAAGATATATCTGTAGAAACTGTAGTCAAATGATTGGGAGATTGATGGTTTTGAGATGGAGAAACGGAAGGTTGATCGTTGGGAACCTCTGCCAACAAATCCCGCAAAAGTTGTAAATAATCTTGCCCGAGTTTCTGGATAGTTTCGCGGAAGTGGAAATGGCGAGAATATTCAATTTGTAACTCCAAACAGTCATCGGTAATGCAGAAGAAAAACTCCAACAAAGTTGTGCGTTTTTGTTCGGGTGGCGACAGACGACGATCCCAATCTTCTTTGATAAACTCAAAGATTTCTGAAGGGCGAATATTTCGATTGCCAAAATAATTCGCTCGTACAGGTGTCAGATAATTATCAGGATAGAGATAACTGGGTAGTTGTTCGCCAATCCAATCAAAGGTACTTCCATTCATCGGTAGCTCATTAAACTTGTCTTTAATTCGCTGAACAAAAGTCTGCCATTCTTCTTGATTATTTACAGCCAATCCCAGAGGAAAATTCGTGGCAAAATTACCAACACTGCTAAAAAACTGATTATTCTGCCCTAAATTTCGGCTATGACTGCGATGACTTAAAACCACTTGTTCGCTACCACTCCACTGCGCCATTAATCGATATAAAGGCGCTAATAAAAGAGAGTAAACGTTACACCCATAGTATTTTTTCGCTCGGCTTAATAGAAAAGCCGTCTCATCTTTGGGTAAAGTAAACCATTCACTCACCGCAGATGTTTCTAAATTCGTACCCAATTGTTGATCGAGAGGAATTTGGAAAGCCGACTGAGGAGAAGGAAACTGAGATTTCCAATAGTCAATATGGCTTTCTAAATTACCCTGAGATTCTTCCGCCATCAAATAACGCACATAATCCGCATAAGAAACAGTCGTCGGTAAATCTTTTAAGAAATCTTGTTGACCGCTTAAAAGCTGGCTATAAATAAACCACAATTCTCGAAATAACACTTGACTACTCAGCAAGTCCCCAACGATATGATGTCCGATCATGTTGATGTCATAACAAGAATCATTGACCTTAATTACCATCACTTGAATGAGCGGCCAAGAATCAATCCGAAGCTGTTGACCGATTTCTTGAACGGTTTTGTGCATTTGAATATCCCGTTTTTCAGGACTCAAATGAGTACCATCATAGTAAATAACTTTTAACGGTTCTGTGGGATGAATTTCCTGTTGCCACCATTGTCCTTGACGTTGTAAAAAGACTGTTCGTAATGCCCAATGACGCTCAATTAAACAATTCAAAGCTTGGTTAAAAAGTTCGAGATCGAGGGGCTGATGATAGAGACAACGAGTGTAACCTGTCCACTGATAAGGGGCATCAAAATATCGCACTAACCAGCGTTGAGCAGGGCCTAAAGGCAAGCATTCTTCAATGGGTTTTGTAGGAGTAGGTGCGGGAATTTCTTCACCATTAATAACAGCTAAAAGGGCTTTGCGATCAAGTTTACCATTGTGATTTTTGGGCAAATTTTGGAACCATTCCAAACGATGGGGAATCATATAATCCGGTAAACGTTGCTTGAGAAATTCCTTCATTTGTCGAGCATCAACATGACTGCCAACTAAACCCGCAACTAATCGTTTACCCGAACTTACATCTATCACCACCACAGCCGCTTCATTAACTGCGGGATGAGACAAAAGAACACTTTCAATTTCTCCGAGTTCAACACGAAAACCGCGAATTTTTACTTGATGATCGATGCGTCCGTGATATTCAAAACTGCCGTCGGGGAGTTGTTTTGCCAAGTCTCCTGTTCGATACAAATACTTTCCAGTAATATGAGAAAACGGATTAGAACAGAAGGCTTTAGCGGTTCGTTCTGGGTCTTTTAGATAACCTTGAGCCAGTTGTATTCCTCCGATCCATAATTCTCCCAATTCTCCCGGAGTAACGGGTTTTTGATTTTCATCAAGAATCAACAAATCAACATTATCAATGGCTTTACCAATGGGAATACTGGTTTCTCCTTGCTCTCCCGGACGTTGACGAATAATGTGACAGCTAACATCAATTGACGCTTCTGTTGGGCCGTAAAGATTAGCAAGTCCGGTGGTTTTTCCATAGTGATCTAACCAGGCTTGAATAAAGGGAATGGGTAAAGCTTCGCCGCTAAAAATTAACCAGCGTAGGTGAGGAAATTCGTGATTTTCTTCGGCTAAAGCATTGATAAATTCCCCAAACAAAGACGGCACAAAGTGCATAATATTAATCTGAGTTTCATTCAGCCATTGGGCGAGACTCCAGGGATCTTTTACTATGTCTTTATGCACCGGACAAACTGTTGCTCCTACCATTAAAGGCCAGAAAATTTCCCAGATTGAAATATCAAAGCAACAAGAGGTTTTTTGAGCGACGCGATCGCCAGGTTTGAGCATAAAAGTTTTTTGCATCCATTCCAGGCGATTCATATAGCCGCGATGATTTAGCATTACCCCTTTCGGACGACCAGTAGACCCGGAAGTATACAAAACAACCATCAAATCATCTGGGGTATTTAATAGGGGAAGATCGCTTTCGGACTCTTGAGACCAAACGCCCCGATTAACTTGTTTTAAGGGTTTTTTATTCGCTAAATACGCCCCTTCATCCAAGAATACTAACCCCCGCAATGCCAACTCTGACATCAAACAAGGCTCGATTTTATCGGTTAGTTGAGATTCAGTTAATAAGATTCCAATTTCAGCATGATTGAGCATATAACAAATCCGTTCCGATGGATAAGTCGGATCGATTGGAACATAAGCCGCACCTGCTTTCAGAATCCCTAAAATACCCACCCAGAGGAAAGAATTTCGTTGGGTCATAATTCCAATTAAATCCCCCGGTTTAACTCCTTCCTCCCGCAAATAATGGGCAATTTGATTAGACAGACGGTGTAATTGTTGGTAGGTGAGTGGAGTTTCTGGATCGAGGACAGCAACGGCGTTAGGAGTGCGTTTTACTTGTTCACAAATTGCTACATAGGGAATAGAAAGATCGGCTTGATTGGATACAGAATTATCAGCAGATAAACTAATGATCTGAGCCATTTCTTCTAGACTACGACAACTCAATAAAGCCTGACGATCTAATTTCTGACCCAGTTGTTTTTCGAGTTCGGTAATCATGCGAATTCGTTCTAAAGAGTCGATGCCTAAATCTGCTTCTAAATCTTGTCCAAAATCTTGTTCGTTAATGGAGAGATGACAGATATTACAAGCCACTTTTTGCAAGATAGAACAAAAACGGGAATCCTCGGGCAAAATAGAACAGTTTGGGTTAACCGAATTGCTTTCAGTATCAAGAAAGGCGAGGCGTTTTAGTGAGGCGATAAATTGATTCACCAAAGCCTCAATAAAAGATGCAGTGAAGCAATTTTCATCATAATTGGTACTGAAATGTAGGCGATTATCAAACATTTCAACCAAGGTATCTACCCCGCCCGGTATGCTTCCGGTTGCCGAACGATAATTAATAATTTTCAGCGATTGATAATCGGTTTTTAGATGGGTTTGCCCCATATTTGAAAGATACAAATTAGATTTGATTGCTGTTTGGATCAAACTCGCTGCCATCGCGGGCAATTTACCCTCGTTCAGCTTGATTTTTTCTCGTAATAAATTCCCCATCATAACAGTCTGGGCGTTATCATAACGAGATACAAGGGCGGTTTGAATTTCTGACTGCACCAATTTTAGGAAGGATAAGTCATCGTTTTGACTGTTAGAAATTGGGAAACTTAGGGCGATATTTTCGGCAAAACAACCGACCATTTGAGAAACATCAACTTCTGGATAAGTCCGTCCACTGGTGGGAATATTAAGAATAATTGACTGAGTTTGTTGATGAATTTCAGCGATCGCCTGTAAATAAGCGCCAACTAATAAGGTGTTTAGAGATAAACGCCAAGCCCGAGCGCGATCAATTAAGGCGGCTGTAAGATTTTGTTCTAACTGATAGGGAAGACTGCGAAATTTACCATTTTTGTGAGGAATAGTTTGTGCTTGAGGATTCCAGAAAAATTTGTTTTTACCCTGTTGACTGAGATAGTTTTGCAGGGAAGTTTCAGCCTGTGAATCTTGCCAAGTATTGATTTTTTCGGTTTGTTGACGATAGGCTTCAACGGTTGTTAATGGCGGTAAATTCGGTTGGGTTCCATTTAATTTAGCGGCGTAAATTTCGATAAATTCCCGCAAGACAATTTGATTACTTAATCCATCGGCGAAAACATGATGATGGGTGAACCCAATTTCATAAACAGAGTCCTCTAAACGCAATGCAAAAAAGCGATGTAAAGGCCATTTTTCTAGAGACCAAGTTTCATTAATTGCCTCATTGACTATTTCTTGAATGCGATATTCTTGAGTTTTCGCATCAAAATCTCGTAAATCAATCACAGTGAATTCGGGGGGTTTGGAATAATTTAAAACCCGAAGTTGGTAATCTTTAAAACTTTGAGCATCGCCGGGAATTGAGAAATAAGCTCTCAACATTGGATGACGGAATAAAAGCTCTTTCCAACTCGCAGAAGCCAATTTTAAATCAAAGATTCCCTTGAATCTTACTGTCGAGCAAACGCTACAGGAAGCAACGGCTAAGTGAGTCGCTAAAAAGATATACTGAGCATCAATTAATTGAACAGATTCTTCTGTTATTTCATCGTCAACGGTTTGATTCTGTTGGTTTTCTGTTGATGTATTCTTGGACTCAAACCAATCTTGAGCGATCGCAATAATTTCTCCTAAAGTTTGCAATTGCATCAATTGTTCCATCGGAACAGCTTGTAAGAAATCTCCTTGTCTGTCTGGGGGAATTAATTCAATTAAGCTGTTGAGCAATTCAACTGTTTTGATTGAGTCCAGTCCTAAATCACTTTCTAGGAATAAATCCGGTTCTAAATCTTTGAGATCGTGACCGGAAACTTTGGAGATGAGGTCGTAAACTTTTACAGTGTATGAATTGGAAATCATTGTGTTTTTCTCGCGTTACAATTTGGTCAAAATGGGTGGGTTTGGGGCGGTGTCTTCAGAAGTTAGATCCTGTTCGATTAATCGATAATTTCGATAAAGATTAACTCAACCTTTTCAACTCTTTTGCTAAACCTAAATAACTGGAGTGGCGTTGTTTTTGCGAAAGCGTAGGAAGTTGATCGGTTGGTAATAAATCTGGGCTGACCGGAGAGGTAGAAGGTGCTTCAATTACTTCTTGATTTGCCATTGTTGCCTGATAGGGTTGGTGTTCAAAAGGATAAGTGGGTAAGGGGACTCGACGTGTTCCTTGAGGGAATAATTCGCTACTATTAAAGCGAACTCCGACCGTATACAATTGAGCCATTAATGTTAGTAAACGGGTAACACTTTGCTGTTGAGGATTGGGTGCTATCCAAGTTAAATTTGCCTCTAAATTCTGCTGTTGATGTTCATTTCCCAAACAGAGACAAATCCCTCCTTTTGCCAACATTTCTTGATAGTGGCTAGGATGTAATGAATTGGATGATTGCACCAAAGCACTAAGCTGTAAACTTGAAAGAGTAGTCTGGTTTTTGAAGATAGCATTCGGTGTAATTAAAGGACAATTCCACTGAGTTTCAATGCTCTTTTCTGGGGAAAGAGTATTCAGAGGAAGCACAATTTTTTCACCTTCCAAACGAGCTAAAGCAGCGATCGCATCTTCTAAAGTTAACCGTCCAGATAAACAAGCCGCCACTAAAATACCGATATCTTCAGCCAGCAAACAAGTCGGTTGTAATTCCAAAGACATGAACCAAGTCGATAAAGCATACTGAACCGCAAATACATGAGCTTTTTGGTTGAATATCTTTTGGCAATCTTGACCCGTTAAACTAAACTTTTGCCAAGTGGTTTTACATTCTTGATAAGCCGCTTGAAAACGGGGAAAATGTTCGGCTAAAACTTGAGTTTCTTCTGGGGTGAAAAGACTCGAACCATCCAAAAATAGAGATAGAGAAGGGGGACGGTTGGAATTCGCTCGACCTTGATAAATTTTACTGATTTCTGTGTTCTTCTCAATCGCCTCGAGGTAATCTAAAAGCTGTTGGCGATCTTCAACAACAAAAGCGGTTTTCTGGGGAAATTCTCGCTGAGTATTATTGAACGTGAAAGCAACAGAAGAAAGGTTTTCTTCGGGAGAATTTAACAGATGTTCCCGCAGTTGTTTAGCAACAGTTTGAAGTACCTGTTGGTTACGAGCCGTCAGTAAAAACAGATGAGATTGAGGAGAAGATTCACTCGCAAACGAGGGTAAAGATGGAGCCTGTTCTAAGATAACATGACAGTTTGTACCGCCAAATCCAAACCCATTTACTCCCGCCCGTAAAGGTTCATTTTCCTGCTTCCAAATTATCCCCTCTTCTCCCACTGTATAAAAGGGTGTTTCGGCAAAGTTAATATTAGGATTGGGCGTTTTAAACCCTTTTGTCGGTGGAATCATACCATTTTGCATCGATAACACCACTTTAATCAAACTAATAATTCCCGATGCTGATAAACAGTGACCAATTGAAGATTTAACCGAACCTACACCACAAAATTGATGACGTTCAGTAAAGCTACGAAAAGCCTGAGTCATTCCTTCAATTTCTATCGGATCTCCCAGTAAAGTTCCGGTACCATGTGCCTCAATATAAGAGATGGTATTGGGGTCAATATTAAACTGCGTATAAGCTTCACGAATAGCCGCAGCTTGTCCTTGAGGTTTGGGAGCCGTTATCCCTTGAGAATGACCATCATTGTTGATAGCAGACCCTTTAATTACTGCATGGATATAATCACCATCTGCAATGGCTTTTTCTAGCGGTTTTAAGAGTAACGCTCCCGCACCTTCACCGATCACCATACCGTTGGCTCGTGCGTCAAAAGGATAACAAGTTGCAGTGGGAGAAAGCGCTTGTACACGACTTAATAATGTCAACGGAGTCGGACTCAGATTTAAGTTTACCCCACCAACAATACTCATCGAACTTTGACCCGAACGTAAACTTTCACAAGCCAAATGTAAGGCAACTAACGAGGATGAACAAGCGGTACTGACGGCTAAACTCGGCCCGGTTAAATCTAAGCAATGACTCACCCGTGCGGCGAGTTGATTAAACTCATTTCCGGCTGCGGTTTCTGATAGAATCTCGCTCGGTTTTAGGATGTCTTCGAGTAAATTTACAAAAGACTGGCGAGTGTCATCCTGAAGCTGATTAAACCAAGTGCTACTCTCTAAACGATGGCGCAACGCTCCATAATATTGAGAATTAACAAAGTGTTCGGCATAGTTATTTTGTCCGCAACCCACGAAAACGGCGATATCTTTGGGACGGTGTTTTCCTCCATAACCCGCCTGTTGTAAAGTTGTCCAAGCTATCTCTAAAAACAGACGTTGTTGAGGGTCCATGACTTTGGCTTCTCGGGGTGAAATCCCAAAAAATAAGGGGTCAAAGTCAAAGGGATTATCAATAAATCCTCCCTGTTTACAATAGGTTGTATGGCTTTTTTCTCCGGTTTCATCAAAATAATCTTGGGGCAACCAACGACTATTCGGAACCTCTTTAATTGCAGAACGTCCTTCTTTTAACAGGTTCCAATACTCGCTTAAATTGTTTGCGCCCGGAACCTTACAAGCCATGCCAATGATAGCGATATCTTGAACTTTTTGGGGTTGTTTTTGAATTGTTAACGGTTTTTCTACCGTGTCTGTTTGTGAGGTTGAACCATAACGCTGTTCTAAGTAATCGATTAATTGGTTGGGGGTTTGATACTCAAATAACAGCGTTGGTGATAAGTTAATTTTGAGGGTTTGATTGAGTTGTTTGATCACTTCAACGGCTCCTAATGAGTCTAAACCCAGTTCGGGAAACGTGCGATCGCCTTCGATGTTTTCTTGGCTATTAACCAAATGTTGGCTTAAAATTTCTTCGACCAACAATTGTAGATTTTCGGGAAGTTTTACGGCTGGTTCGGGTGTAGAGTTCGGGTTAACTGTTGTAACTGAAGGTGTTTTGATTAAGTCAATTACGTGAGTAACAACCGGACTATTAGAAGACAAGACCTCAATAAAACTCCGAGTAGCTTGTTGGGGTTCTAGGGGGTTTAATCCTGCCATTTTTGCCGCAAAAACTAACCCCTCACCCCTGGCTTTAGCAATTCCTAAATTTTGCCAAATTGAAAAATTAATTGCCAAAGAACGTCCGGGGCTTTGTTGTTGAGAACGATAAACAGCATAGTGATCGAGAAAAGCATTAGCCGCCGCATAGTCACCCGCATATTCTCCCCAATTTTTCTTGGATGCACTCGCCGATGAAAGCAGAACAAAAAACTTGAGGGGTTGGTTACAAGTGATCGCATCTAAAATTAGAGTTCCTTGCACTTTTGGCGCGAACACTTTAGCGATAGTTTGCGGTTGTTTTTGAGTCAGTTTTACCGTCTGATGATCGAATATTCCCGCCGCGTGAATGACTCCATCGAGACGAACAAAACGCTGTTTAATTCTCTCAATTAACGCTTTCATTTCTTTAGCGTCAGTAACGTCAACGGCTTCATAAATAACCGTTGCACCCATTTTTTCTAACTGTTGAATAGTACGAATGCGATCACTTTGCGGGTGATTTGTTTCTAAGCATTTTACCCATTCTTCTTTGGGCGGTAACGGTTGACGACCTGTTAACACTAAATTCAGTCGATTCTCAGCAAGTAAACCTTTGATGAGTTCTACCGCTACGGCGCTGGTTCCTCCGGTAATTAAATAGGTGTCGTTGTCTTGAATGACGGAATTAGATTGACGAGTTAAAGACTTTATCGGGGCTAAATTTCTAACAAATCGCTGTTCTCCTCGAATGGCAATAATTCCTTCCTCTGTTGGTTCTGTTTGCAGTTCTTGTATCCATAACTGCGCCAGTTGTTCTAAAGTAATCTCGCTCGAAACAACATCAACAACCTTGGTTTTTAGGTTGGGATTTTCCTGGCTGATAATTTGGGTTAACGTTGCGCCTAAACATTGATGAACCCCGAGTAACTGAGAACTTTCAACGACTGCATAAGCACTATAGGTTGTGAACAGCAAACTTATTGATTTCCCCGGAAAATGTTTGAGCAAAGCCTGTCCTAAAAATAAGACACTGTAGGCACTTTCCGCCAAAGTCTTTTCGGAGAGGGTTTGAGGGTTTAATTCTTCAACCTGTTGGGAATTCCAGTGGTGAATAATTGCCCCCAAAGAATGACCATTTGCTTTGATTGTTGCCATTAATTCTTCGTAATCTTCGGGAGAGTTGGGATTAACAATAAACTCATTTCCCTGCTGTTGAAAACTCTCTCCCGGCATCACCCAAAATAACTGATGGTTTTGAACGGGTATCGCCTGTTTTATACTAGAAGCCAGAGTTTTGGAATCACCAAAAATCAGAACCTCACCCGAGGGGAATTGATGGGGAGTTGGTAACGTTTCAGACTGCCATTGCCACTGATAAAATAACTGAAGATCATCTGCTGCTTGAATCGTTTCTTTTTCCGACATTTTAGGTGAATAAACAACGGGATTTTCAGTAACAACCTCAAGCTGAAAACGTTGACGTTCAAAAGGATAACTGGGTAAAGAAACCTGACGGCGCTGATAATCTTTATCCAGCATTCTCCAATTAATTTCTATTCCCTCAACGTGTAACTGACCCAAACTTTCTAATAGCGGAAACCAATCACATTGTCCTCGTTTTAAAGATGAAAGCCAGAGTCCATCAGATGCAGTTAAACACCGCTGTCCCATGTTCAAAAGTGTTGAACTCGGCCCCATTTCGATAAAAATACGATAACCTTGTTGATAGAGAGTCTCCATTCCATCGGAAAATCTGACGGCACCTCGAAGATGACGACACCAATAAGCCGCATCGGGGACTTCTTCGGGTTGAAAGGGTTGACCCGTAACATTAGAAATGAGCGGTAAACGGGGGGAATGATAGGTTAAAGATTCAGCAACTTCTTGAAAAAGTGCTAAGATTGGCTCCATTAATGAAGAATGGAAAGCATGGGAAACTTGCAAAGCTTTGGCTTTAATTCCCTGAGATTCTAGAATAGATATAACCTTCTCCACCGATTCTTTTAAACCCGAAATTACAACATTTTCATTGCCATTAATGGTCGCAATATCGACATCAAGTTGATGGGTTTTTAACGTTTTTGCGATGGTTTCTTCCGAAGCAAATACCGCCGCCATCATCCCATTTTTGGGCAGACTTTGGATTAAACTTGCTCGTTTGGCGATTAATTTCAGTCCGTCTTCTAGGCTAAAAACACCCGCAACACAAGCCGCCACATATTCCCCAACACTATGACCCATAACCGCATCCGGCACAATTCCCCAAGATTGCCACAACTGAGCCAAAGCATATTCTAAAGCAAATAAAGCGGGTTGAGTGTAAGCGGTTTGATGGAGTTCGGGAGAATCGGAATTATGCGGATAAAGAATTGAAAGGAGCGAACAATTTAACAGAGGTTGGAGAATTTCATCACATTGATTAAGGATGCGACGAAAGGTGGGTTGAGTCTCATAAAGCACCCGTCCCATGTTGACATATTGAGAACCTTGACCCGTAAATAAAAAGACAATTTGATTGAGTTTTCCTTGAGAAGAAATTTGTCCGGCGATAACACCTTTGGGGGTTTTGGAACTCAGAACACTTTGTAACTGTTCTTGGAGTTGGGGTAGAGATTGAGTAATAATGGCGAGACGGTGATTCAAATGCGATCGCTTGGTGTTGGCGGTAAAGCAAATATCAGCCAAAGAAACATCGGAAGAATTGCTCAGAAAACTGTGATAACGTTCGGCCAGTTTTTGTAGCGTTGTCGCACTTTTTGCAGATAAAGTTAACAGATGATAAGGACGTTCTGGGGTAGTTTTCGGTGAAGACTCGATCAGTTGCACAACAGACATTAGCGATTATTCTCCTCAACAATTAAGTGAACATTCGTGCCGCTCATTCCAAAAGAACTAATTCCAGCCAGTCGGCTTTCTTCTTGAGTCAGCCAGGGGGTGAGTTGAGTCGGAACGACAACCGGAAGTTGTTTCCAGCGAATATAACGATTAGGATTTTGCAAGTGAAGATGGGGAGGAATTTGTTGATTTTGCAAACAAAGAACAACTTTAATTAAACTGGCGATACCTGCGGCGGCTTCCAAATGACCAATATTTGTTTTCACCGAACCCAGCGCCAGAGGATGACTGTTTTCTCTGTTTTTTCCTAACACATTCGCCAGGGCTAAAACCTCTATCGGATCGCCCAAAGAAGTTCCGGTTCCGTGAGCTTCTACATATTGAATTTGCTCGGGACGAACTCCGGCATTTTGCAGCGCTTGGCGAATAACCGCTTCTTGAGCCAAACCGTTAGGTGCCGTCAGTCCGTTGGTTAACCCGTCGTGGTTGGCGGCTGACCCCCGAATGGTGGCGAGAATGCGATCGCCGTCTGCAACAGCCTCCGATAAACGCTTGAGAACCACGACGCCGCCTCCTTCGCCGCGAACATAGCCGTCAGCTTGAGCATCAAAGGTTTTGCAACGATAATCACTACTCAAAGCCCTCATTTTGCACAAACCGATGGTTGTTTCGGGAGTTAACATCAAATTAATTCCGCCAGCAAGGGCTAAATTACACTCGCGAGAACGCAAACTTTGACAAGCCAAATGCACAGAAAGTAGGGAAGAAGAACAGGCAGTATCTAACTGAATAGCCGGCCCTTGAAAGTTGTAGAAATAAGCGATCCGTCCGGCCGCCATACAGCGTAACGTGCCTAAACTCCGGTAGGGGTTAATTTGAAAACGCTGTTGGGGGTTAATTAATTGGTGAGCATAGTCATCGGTTGTTAATCCGATAAAAACTCCGGTTCGGCTTCCCGTAAGCATTTTGAAGGGCTGTCCGGCATTTTCTAAAGCGTCCCAAGACATTTCCAAAAGGAGGCGTTGTTGGGGATCAAGTTCTGCGGCTTCTCGCTGAGAAATTCCGAAGAAATTGGCATCGAAACAGTCTACATCTTGGAGAAAACTTCCGTAGCGGGTGTACATTTTTCCGGGGGCGCTGGGATCGGGATCGTAATAACTTTCAATATCCCAACGTTGGGCGGGAACTTCTTCAACGGCGTTGACTCCATCGCGTAATAATTGCCAGTAAGTTTCGGGACTTTCTGCACCTTTTGGAAAGCGACAACCTATTCCAATAATTGCAATGGGTTCGGTTTGTTGATATTTGAGCGTATCTCGTTCAATGCGGGTTTTTCTCAGTTCGAGAAACGCACTTTGCAACAGCGCTTTATAGTCGGGGTGGTCGGGTGCAATTTTCCCTTGGGGTAACGATGTTTTTGCTTGAGTTTGAAGATTCATTTTTTATTTGCTTTGTTGAACCATTGTGATTTCTTGGGCGAGCAATTGAGCGATTTCTAATTCAGAAAGCTCACTCAGAGTTGTGGCGACTTCAATTAACTGATTAGAATCTTGCTCGCAATGATTTTCAGGGGTTTGTTCGGGGGGTTCTGTTGCTGATTTTGTGTTGGAATTGGAAAGACTGGCGAGATAATTTGCAAGCGCTTCAATTGTGGGAAAATTCCAGGCTAGAGTCATGTCGAGAGATTGTCCTAACCAGTTACCCAAACTGTCTGCTAATTCCACAGCCGTTACAGAATCAAGTCCATAGTCGGCTAATGCTTTGCTCGGATCAATTGCCCAAGGTTCTAGTTTTAATTTCTGACTTAACCAATAAATAATCCATTGTTGAATCTCTCGGGGGGTTGCTTGTTTAGCAGTGGGTTTTTTTGCAGTTGATGATGAGGTTTTTTCCATCATTCCCGTCCAAGAACCGACGACGTTGAGGGTGTTTTCTAAATAGCCTTGTTTGCAAGCATGGCGTTGAATTTTGCCACTGGAGGTTTTAGGAATGCTGGCGGTTTTTAATAAGATTACCCCAGAAACCAGAAGTTCATGTTCTTCTGAAACCGCTTTGCGAATGGCGCCTACAACTTCATCTACATCGAGTTTGCGGATAAAACTGCGTTCAACTTCTTGGGCGATAACTAATTGTTCGGTGCCGTCAATTTCCACAGCAAAAGCGGCTCCAGAATTGGCTCGTAATGCGGGATGGCTTTTCTCAACCGTTTGTTCAATATCTTGGGGATAATGATTGCGACCCCGAATGATAATTACATCTTTGAGACGTCCGGTAATAAACAGTTCTCCTTCTTGGAAAAATCCCAAGTCGCCCGTTCGTAAAAACGGCCCTTCTTTGGTATCCGTTAAAGTCGCTTTGAACGTTTTTTCGGTTTGTTCAGGTCGGTTCCAATAGCCTTTGGCAACACTGTCTCCTGCAACCCAAATTTCTCCCACTTGGTTGGCTTCACAGCGAATTTGAGACTCAGGATCGACAATAATAATTTTGTCGAAAAACGTTTGTCCGCAACCGACTAAAGTTTGAGAATCAACGGGTTGATTTTTAACTCGCTCAATTAAATTTTGTTGTAATTGAGTCCGATTAACTTCATAGAAAACCGGAGACAAACTTTGTAGACCACCGGATATAAATAAGGTTGTTTCTGCCATCCCATAACAAGGGTAAAAAGCTTGTGGGCGAAAACCAAAAGGAGCAAAGGCTTTGGTAAACTTTTCTAAGGTTTCAGCCCGAACGGGTTCGGCACCATTAAAAGCAACAGTCCAACTACTCAAATCAATTCCATCGCATTGTTCCGGTTTAATCTTCTGAGTACACAAATCATAGGCAAAATTTGGTCCTCCACTCATTGTCGCTTTATAGCCGCTAATGGCTTGTAACCAGCGGATTGGCTTTTGGAGAAACGCCACCGGAGACATTAAAATTGAGGGGACACCTAAATACAACGATTGAAGTACATTTCCGACTAACCCCATGTCATGGAAGAGGGGCAACCAAACCACAAAAATAGTTTTTTCTGAATGCCCCATCGCCATTTTCATCAGTTGGTGATTATGCAACAGATTTTGATGGGTAACCATTACCCCTTTCGGGTTTCCGGTTGAGCCAGAGGTATATTGCAGAAAAGCCAAACTATCTTTGTCTAAAGTCGGTTTTTGCCAGTCTGAGGCGAGTTCACTGGAAACTGTTTCTGTTGCTAGGTAGTGAATATGAGTGAACTGATTGTTCTGAGCAAACTGACTTTTGATCTTTTCTAATACAGATGTAGTCGTTAAAACTAAGCCAACTTCGGCATCGGATATGATCGATTCTAGTCGGGTTAGATTGTGATTTGAACGGGGCGGATAAGCGGGTACTGGAACGATTCCTGCATAGAGACATCCGAAAAATGCGGGTAGAAATTCTATCCCCGGAGGATACAACATTAACGCCCGTTCTCCCGGTTGGGCTAAGGATTGTAGAGATACGGCGATCGCTTTTGCTTGTTGGTCGAGTTGTTGATAAGTGAGTTTACAGGATTCAGTTTCTCCTTCTTCTAAGAAGATATATGCAGTATGATTGGGTTGATGTTCGCTGCGATAATTGAGCAGGTCAACGAGCGTTGCAAATTCATTAGATTTCATTGTAGCCATAACTTGTTCCTCTTGTGTTGAATTAGATGAAATATTGAGAACAGAATTGATCGATGCAGCTCGCGAGAATTTGCATCCTCAAATCTTGGACAAAACACAGGCAGAATTCCTCTCCACCCCTTGAAAAAATGGACTTTGATTTCTACTCAAAGCCGATGCAATTGAATGGTTGCATGAGATAAAAAACTCAAGAAGTATCCATGAAAGGCTGATAATTTTTAATTGTTCCGACCTTTGCTTGTCAATACATATGTCTGGTATATATTCGGTTATGCATTTTGTGATATTTCGCAAAGAACTCCGTTCAATCAAAGTTGATGGGTTCTATCTGTAGCGGTTCGCCAACCCCAACGCTTTGGCTGACATGATTACAAACAGGCTCGCCAACCCGATTTTCAAATCCCCTCACCCGAACGGCAAACCGGCTGTAGCCTAGTCACAGAAGACGTTACAGACATTCCCCGCTCAAAAGTTAGCCCGGGAAAACTATCCAATCTAGACCCTTCTTATCTAACAAAGGCATCAAACATGATAAAATCAACCCTACAGCGCGATAGTCGTTGCAGATAACATCTCTTTTCCTGCTGATTTTCGCCCAACTCTGAAGGCTTACCAAGAGTATGTTCGCGCCAAACCGGACTTAGATTCAATTGAAATCAATATTGGTCAAGGTCTTGAGTTAACCCGAAAAGAAATCTCTTGATGCATCGATACCCCCCAAGATCAACAAACGTTGTTAAGAAGTGTAAAGCGAAGGTTTATCATATAAAGAGAACTTAACAACAGATGTTGGTGTGCATTTTATGGAATGCGTTATCACTCGTCGGGCAGAGTTTTCAGCCAGTCATCGGTATTGGATGAGCGAATTGAGCGAAACTGAGAACTTTGAACGGTTTGGGCCGACTGCTCGCGCACCCGGTCACGGACACAACTACGTCCTCTATATCTCAATGGTGGGACAGCTAGACGAATATGGGATGGTGCTGAACCTGTCGGACGTCAAACACGTGATCAAACGGGAAGTCACCAGTCAACTGGATTTTTCCTTCCTCAACGAAGTTTGGCCAGAATTTCAGCACACCCTACCCACAACCGAATACTTAGCACAAGTCATTTGGCAACGTTTGGCGCCCCATCTCCCCCTGACCAACATTCAAGTCTTTGAACACCCCAAACTTTGGGCCGATTATCAAGGAAACAGCATGGAAGCTTTTTTAACGGTTAGCACCCATTTTAGCGCCGCTCACAGACTCGCTCACCCCAACCTCAGCTTTGAGGAAAATAGCGAAATTTACGGCAAATGCGCCCGTCCTCACGGTCATGGTCACAACTATCATCTCGAAGTCACGGTTAAAGGTGAAATTGACCCCCGCACCGGGATGATTGTTGATTTGGCGGCGTTACAACAAGTCATCGATGATTACGTCGTTGAACCTTTCGATCACACGTTCTTAAACAAAGATATCGCTTACTTTGCCAAAGTGGTACCGACAGCAGAAAATATTGCTGTTTATATTCGGGATTTGTTGCAAAATCCCGTTCGGGAACTGGGAGCAAAACTGCACAAAGTTAAACTGATTGAAAGTCCGAATAATTCTTGTGAAGTCTACTGCACGGATACTCCCGCAGACTCCAGAGTTACTCCAACTCAAACCCCCGTTTTAGCAACGGTTTAATGGGTTCAAAACTCCTGACTCAAAGAAGCGAGTGACACCTCAGGCCCCGGCTTTTCAAGTCGGGGAACCTGTCATATCATGTCCGGTTGAACAGTTATAAATAAACGACAGAGGAGTCACCGAGTCAGGAGTCACCGAGTCAGGAGTCAGGAGTCACCGAGTCAGGAGTTTTGAAGAAGAAAGTTTTTTATCACTAATTATCCGAACATGATATCGCAGAATTACTCAACCGGACATGGTACTAGACGAATTTTTGGAAGTGGTAGGGTTGGTTCTAAGGATACGATGGAAATCCGACGCTGACTTTTTGTAGGTTTTTTCAGCATTTTGTCGCAAAAAAAAATGCCAAAATGGCATTACTCATCTCTCAACTGATGCTAACTTGCTAAAAACAACTTTTTACACCCTGCCATCAATGGGTTGAGAGATAATTTTGATGATACCTATTAACATCTTAGAAAACGTCAAGGACTTTTTAGTTCGACTCGTCAAAGACACCAACTTCCGCGAGCAACTCCAAAATAACGTTGCCGAGCGAGCGCAGCAATTCTTACAGGATCAGGGCTACACCTTTTCTCAGGAAGAATTTGAAACCGCTTCCATTCAACTGCTTGATCTCAAAGAACGGGATGAGTTTCACGAATTGACAGAAGCGGAATTGACCGGTGCAATTGGTGGATGGATGAAAAAAGGGCGACCGGGCTATTGGCGGCCAATCAAGCCCATTGAGGACCCAATCGTCCAGCCTCTGTACGGGGTAATCGTTGATGAACCCATTGATGAACCCATTGATGACCCAATACTGCAACCGATGTATGGTGTTGTCGTTGAACCCATTGATGACGGGATGATATTTCAATCGGTGTACGGGGTAATCATTGATTGGATGGATGAAGATGATATTTCAACCCGTGTACCGGGTAATCATTGATTGGATGGATGAATAAGATTAATTCAAACTCAACAGACTACTGATGTGGAGAGATTGCTATGGCATACCGTCGAACCAGCTACGCGGTTTGGGAAATTACTCTAAAATGCAATTTAGCCTGTAGTCATTGCGGTTCAAGGGCAGGACAGGCTCGTAAACAGGAATTGTCCACCGATGAAGCCCTTGATCTGGTGCAGCAGATGGCAGAAGTCGGGATTACGGAAGTAACATTAATCGGAGGAGAAGCTTTCCTCCGCCCCGACTGGCTGCAAATTGCCGAGGCGATTAACCGCGCCGGGATGCGGTGTACGATGACAACCGGGGGCTATGGTATCTCTCTAGAAACCGCCGAGAAAATGCACCGGGCGGGAATTGCTACGGTTTCCATTTCCGTCGATGGTCTAGAAGCCACCCACGATCGCCTCCGAGGTCGCCCCGGTTCCTGGCAATGGGCGTTTAAAACGATGGGTCATTTGAAACAGGTTGGTATTCCCTTCGGTTGCAATACTCAAATCAATCGCCTGTCCGCACCAGAATTTCCCCGCATTTATGAGATGATTCGAGATGCAGGCGCTCGGGCATGGCAAATTCAGTTAACGGTGCCGATGGGAAATGCCGCCGATAACAGCGAAATTTTACTTCAACCCTGCGAATTGCTGGAAGTTTACCCCATGTTAGCGCGGGTTGCTCAACAGGCGAAAAAAGACGGCCAGGTTCAGATCCAACCCGGAAATAATATTGGTTACTATGGCCCCTATGAACGGTTGTTGCGGGGGCGGGGACGGGAAGATGAATGGACGTTCTGGCAGGGCTGCAACGCAGGTCTTTCAACGTTGGGAATTGAAGCCGATGGGGCAATTAAAGGGTGTCCTTCCTTACCGACAACGGCTTACACGGGTGGCAATATCAGAGAGCGACCCTTGCGAGAAATTATTGAAGCCACAGAAGAACTTCGGTTTAACTTAAATGCCGGAACTGCTGAGGGAATGGCTCACTTGTGGGGATTTTGTCAAACCTGTGAGTATGCCGAACTCTGTCGGGGGGGCTGTACTTGGACTGCTCATGTGTTTTTTAATCGCCGAGGTAATAATCCCTACTGCCATCATCGGGCTTTAGCTCATGCGGCTCAGGGAAAACGGGAACGGGTTGTGCCGAAAGTTCAGGCTGAAGGATTACCCTTTGACAATGGAGAGTTTGAGCTAATTGAGGAACCTCTAAATGCTCCTTGGGTTGAGTCCGACCCTCTACATTTTACCGCCGATCGCATTCAATGGCCTGAGCATTGGCACGAACAACCCTCAAAACCAGCAAATCCCGAAACGAAAATTCTCAGTCAAAAACAATAAACTCATGGCAGAACATTTAAAAACGGAGTCCTTAGAAACTGAACCTTTAGAAGCTGCAAATTCTCCTTCAACGGATTCAAATCTGTTAGAGACAGTTGCACCCACCTTTTCCCCTGTTCTACCCCGTTCGGCTTGGAAAAGTCAATTGGCGAGAACCAGAGCGCTACTAAAAGCAAAACAAGCCCTAGATCGAGAAGAATTGCAAGAAGATTCAGGAGTCAGGAGTCAGGAGTTAGGAGTTAGGAGTTAGGAGTCAGGAGACAGGAGTTAGGAGTTAGGAGTTAGGAGTTAGGAGTTAGGAGTTAGGAGTTAGGAGTTAGGAGTTAGGAGTTAGGAGTTAGGAGTTAGGAGACAGGAGTTAGGAGTTAGGAGTTAGGAGACAGGAGTCAGGAGTCAGGAGTTAGGAGTTAGGAGTCAGGAGACAGGAGTAAAGAGTAAAGAGTAAAGAGTAAAGAGTAAATTCATTTCTAACGATTATTCTCAAAGAGATAGCCGCTTTACAAGCAGAACTTCTCAACCGCAATCGTTTTCCTGAATCTCCCGTACAAGACGCCATAAAAGTGGCTTCCAAAGTTAGAATGATTCTGTCCAACCAAGCCATGCAAACTCTACCGGAGTTGGACGCAGAAACAATTTTAAAAGCCGATATTGCGGTACAAGGTTGGGCGGTTGCGACTGCGGTTGAAGCGAATCTTCTGTTAGAAACAGGACTGATTGATGATGCGGAACAATTGCTAACTTTAGAAGTTCCCCGGTTGAAAAAAGTGGCGGTTCAATGGGCGGATAAATTATTAGTTGATGAACGCCCCCAACTCTCAACCGCTTATCGGTTCGGTGCGTCCCGTTTTCATCCCCATATTAGTCGAGAACGGGTTGAACGCATCGCTCAAATTTCTTCGGTTGATTGTGGATTATCCGCCAATAAAATTCAAGAGCGAAAACAAGAAGTAGAGGTCGAGTTTGAGATGTTTCACGCTTCCCAACTCGACCAAAAATGGACGTATCAACAAATTGCGATCGCGGAATATTTAGACACCTTGAGCGAACTATCAGCCCGGTTAGAAAGTTTGCAGGAATTTTCTAAACTCTGTCAGCGTTTTGGCGTGAAAAATATTCGGGATATTCTCCCCGATGAAAATGCAAAACCCAGTTTTTATTTACTCAATCCCCAATAATAAAAACCCGGTTTCTCCGAGAAACCAGGTTTTTGAAATCAAAGATTATTTTTATAATCTTCGGTGAATTGTTTCAGTTTCTCAATGTATTTGCTCGTAAATTCTTCCTTGACAATCGTTTTTAAAGTTCGGTCTAAATTAGACAATAATAAAGCTTCCGGGTTAATTAACCCAAAACCATAATCAGGATCAAATCCAGGAATTCCCGCATCAATCGCCGTTTTCCGCAAATGTTCGATTAAATCCGCTTGAGTTTTAACCGGAGTTTCACCCCCAAAACTCCGATGTTTCGACAACATTAACGCCACCACTCCACTCACAAACGGCGTCGCCATTGAAGTACCACTTAAAAGAGCAAATCCTCTCGGTGGATAGGTCGAAAGAATATTATCTCCCGGTGCAACAATATCAACCGCTTTACCCCGAGAAGAAAACTGAGCGACTCGGCGACTCCGGTCAATGGCGCCCACCGCCACCGTCTCGGGATAAATTGCCGGATAATCTACCGTATCTAGATTTGGGCCGCTATTTCCTGCCGCACAAATGACAAAAATACCCGCTTCAACTGCGGCTTTAATCGCCTCGTGCATTTCATAACTCGGGATAGGACTCCCCAAACTCATCGAAATAATATCGGCTTTTTGATCAATCGCCCAACGAATCCCGTTAACAAGCTGTTGAGCGGTACCGTAGCCATTATCCCCCAATACTTTACCCACCAATAGTTTAGCTTCGGGCGCCACACCAACAACCCCACCGCCATTTTGACGAGCCGCAATAATTCCCGCTACGTGGGTTCCATGTCCGTCTACATCGCTCGGCCCGGAAGGACTGTAGGTAAAATCGCGAGCATCTTCTATCGCATCAACCAAGTCTGGATGTCTGAGGGCGACTCCCGTATCGAGAACCGCGATTTTGACTCCTTGACCCTTGGTTTGTTTCCATAAATTGGGGATAGCAAACATTTCTAATCCCCAGTCGGTAATTTCCGCAGCAGCAACGAGAACCCGTTCAACTTTGTAGGGAGGGAGGACAAAAATCGGGTCGTCTGCTAATTTAGGCACTTGTGAATTCATTTGATTAACAATTATTGTTTCAACACAGCAATACTTAACACCAGTTGCATTGAAGGTCGGGAAATCTCAATGCACTGCGATCGCCGTGGCTGAGATTTATGTTACCTTTTAATGCTCACCCTGAATGCTAAACTTAGCTGTTATTTTCGGTCGGTTATCGAGCGATTCAGGAGTATTCCTGTATTTCTGGGAAAACTGCGAAGAATGTAACAGTTTTGTATTGCGGCGACGTTCAAAAATTTTTTTTACTGAATCTTTCCGGATTAATCTGGAGAATCGCGTAAAAGAATGTAATACTCAAACTCTAACTTCGTTTCTCGGTTGAAAACGGTTATAAGTTGAAGTTTGAGGCAACATCCGCGATTTACTCCTTCTAGCTTGCATATGAGTTGAGCGTTATGAAATTTTCCAACGTAGCATTTTTGACTTTGGCTGCTTTAATTGCTCAGGACTCAATGAGCGAAGCTAGTTCTGTTGCTGAGGCGAGGTTATCTACTCCTTCGGGTATTATACCCGAAACCAATCCCCAAATTGATCCGATTGAAACCAACGCATCGCTCCCTCAACCGTCGGTCAGTACGCCGGAAATGTTTATGGTTCAGGAGTTTTCTCCTTCTGTTTCTTCGTCGAAAACGGGTGAGTTTATTGTTGCTTCTGCGGTTCAACCTTTATCTCGTTCTCCTCAATTATCCCATTCCAATCAACAAAAGTTTAATCAAGTTTTGAGTCTAACCTGGTTGGCTTTATTGGTTGAAACCTTTTCTAATCGTAGCTCTTTATCTTCAAATGTTAATTTGGCTACGGCTAACACTATTATAGCCCAAGAAATCACTCCTGACCAACCAACAGACTCCCAATTTAATCATACCATTACTTTACTCAATAGTTTATTAATTGTTGCGATTTTATCGCCTGTAATCACGATGGCGTTTTTTTGGTTGCTTCGGCGTCTGGTGATTCGAGAGTTCGTGGCGGAGGCGAATCGCAGTTTAAATCGTGTTGATAGCCTAGAACAAAAAATTACGGATTCTAGCGAACAATCTAAACAACTTGCTCAAGAATTAGAAGCACAAATCAAAGTTACTCAAGACTCAATTGATTTTCTGAAACGAGAAGCCTCAGCATCTCAAGCTTCCATTGAGGAATTAAAACAATTACAGCTCAATTTAATTCAAACTTTACAAAAAATCAAGTCCGAGTTTCAGACTAAAGAACAATCCAATTTAATTCGCTTTCCCCTCGTTAATTCTCAAACCATTTCCCCGAGAAATAGCCAAGTCAATCTAAAAAATTCTTCGGGATTTGAGGAAATTTTTCAGTTGGACTCATCCACCGACTTTATCGCAGATGATTATCTCAAGCAAGGAGAAGCTTTAGCCAATGAAAATCGTTATTCAGAAGCTTTAACTTCGTTTGAAAAAGCGATTAAAATGAATCCAAACTTAGAGGAAGCTTGGTATAATCAAGGTAATATTCTTGTGCGTTTTAGCCGCTATACAGAAGCCTTAAAATCCTATGAAAAAGCCCTAGAGATTAATTCTAAAAAATACGAAGCTTGGTACAATCGCGGCAATGTTTTAGTGAAATTAAAGCGATATTCTGAAGCGTTAGAATCCTACGATCGCGCTTTATCCATTCAACCCAAAGATGATGAAGCGTGGCACAATCGGGGGGTATTACTCCGAAAATTTAAACGCTACAATGAAGCCTTAGATTCCTACGATAAAGCCTTAGAAATTCAGCCGAATAAATATGAAACCTGGCATAATCGGGGTAATGTATTAGGAAAATTAAAACGGTATTCTGAAGCAATTATCTCTTACGATCGAGCAATTACAATTGATGCGGGAAAACGAGAAGTTTGGTTAAATCGAGCCGTTGCACTCTGTAAATTGAAACATTACGATCAGGCGATCGCTTCTTTTGAACAAGCCATTGGACTCGATCCAACTTCTCCCGAATTGTGGAATATGAGAGCATCTTTATTACAACAATTAGGACAATATTCTGAGGCGATCGCTTCCTTTGAAACTGCAATTCAGCACAAACCCGACTGTTATGAAGCTTGGTTAGGAAAAGGTTCAGTTTTAGTGCAATTAAAGCAATATTCAGAAGCATTATCAACTTATGAAAAAGCAATTTCAATTCAACCGGAAGCCTCAGAAGCTTGGCGACATCAAGGACTACTTTTAGAAAAATTAGAACGATATCCCGATGCGATCGCCGCCTACGATCAAGCCATCAAACTGCAACCCAACGATGCAGAAGCGTGGCGTTTTCGAGGTGCATTACTCTCCAAACTCAAAAACTATCAAGAAGCCATTTCTTCTCTGGGAAAAGCCATTTCCATTCAAAAAGAATTACGTTCCGTTAAAATCGCAGCCACCCCGGAGCAACAGTCACTCATTACCAGTCACCAGTCACCAGTCATATAGAGGCGGGTTCCGCAATGATTTATCATCTCCCAGAGATAACTAAAATCAACCCGCCCCGTCAGGCATTTATCATCTAAAAATTGCTCGTCAAACCGAGAAAATTAAGCAGAGAAACCTAAGCGGACTCGTGTTGTCTGTGCCAAGTGGGATGCCATAAAACCTCAGCCGTTGATCGTTTTTCTACCATTTCCTTGGTGATAATACAGCGAACAACATCCTTGCGAGAAGGCAACTCATACATCACATCCAACATCAACTCTTCCAGAATTCCTCGTAATGCTCTGGCGCCGGTTTTGCGACGGTAAGCTTCTGCGGCGATCGCCTGTAAAGCATCTTCTTCAAATTCTAGCCGAACATTATCCATTTTCAGCAGCTTTTTATACTGCTTAATCAAAGCATTCTGAGGTTCTGTTAAAATCCGCATTAACGCTTCTTCATCGAGGGGTGAAATCACCGTAATCACCGGAATTCGGCCTACAAATTCAGGAATCAAGCCAAACTTCACCAGATCATCCGGTTCAACATATTGCAGCAGTTCTTCTTGACGTTGAACCGACTTAACGGCTGCATTATTTGCGGTTTCATTCGGTTGAATAAAGCCCAAAGACTTCTTACCGAGTCGTTGTTCAATCACTTTTTCCAAACCGACAAAAGCACCCCCACAAATAAATAAAATCTTGCTGGTATCAAGCTGGATAAAATCTTGATAAGGATGCTTACGTCCACCTTGGGGAGGAACATTAACAATGGTTCCTTCTAAAATCTTCAGCAAAGCTTGCTGTACCCCTTCCCCAGAAACATCGCGAGTAATCGAAGTATTTTCGCTTTTACGGGCAATTTTATCAATTTCATCGATATAAACAATTCCCCGTTGAGCCGCTTCAATATCAAAATCTGCCACTTGCAGCAGTCTCAGCAAGATATTTTCGACATCATCCCCAACATATCCAGCCTCAGTTAACGTTGTGGCATCGGCAACCGCAAAAGGAACATCTAACTGCTTGGCAAGGCTTTGAGCCAGTAGGGTTTTACCACAACCCGTCGGCCCGATTAACATAATATTCGATTTTTCCAGTTCTATGCCATCATCAGAATTAAGATTCCCACGACTACTCGCTTGCTCTAGGCTCAGACGTTTATAGTGATTGTATACCGCGACCGATAGCACCTTTTTAGCATCATGTTGACCAATCACATGATCGTCAAGATACTGTTTAATTTCTGTTGGCTTGGGAATCTGCTGCAATGAAGGACTGGTATGGGCTGAACCGGTTGAAATATAATCGGATTGGGAGTCAGAAGGAGCAGTTTTAGTCGGATCGGAAAATTCTTCCTCTAAAATTTCATTACAAAGTTCAACGCATTCATCACAGATGTAAACACCAGGGCCAGCAATTAACTTGCGAACCTGCTCTTGGGACTTGCCGCAAAAAGAGCAGCGTAAGTGGGAGTCATACCTGGACATATTTACCTTTTTTGTAAACAGTTGCTTGTGGCTTTCCCGGTTGGGAATGATAATGATGGAAAATCGAGCTGATGTAGGAGAATTCTATCGAGCTGAATTACCTCTTACTCTTTCACCCTAGCATAACTCTCACCAAATTTTCGTACAGTTGGGCGATTGTGGGAAACAATAGTCGAATCATTGCCTCATCGAAAATTTTGGGTCTGAAACCCCGTCTTTCTAGGACGGCTTTGCTATAATGTATTGTGCCGACCTGTGAAAACGCTCGCAGTCGGCACTGCACCTTGAAAACTGGATCTATGGGGTTCTGTACAGAAAACGCTTGTACAGGTAAAATATCCAAGCAGCAAGTA
>JAYKHV010000149.1:0-76230 GCA_035285085.1 Lyngbya sp.
ATGGGGGGAATTTTTATTAACAAAAAGCTATTTTTCATCGGAAAAAAATCTTCTCCCCACCACCCCATCACCCCATCACCCCATCACCCCCGGCAATTTTTTACTGAGAATGAAACAGCCCTGCCCACCTAAAGGGACTTTTGATGAAACCGATCTTGACAGTAGGGATATCCTGACCCGATCCGTACTCACCTGAGACTTGAGATGAAGATTAAATTTTATTAAACTAAAAATAAAAGCAACTAATTTTTTCTAAATCTATCCCCTCTAAAAGACCCTCAACCGATTCGATGCTCAAACAACAGTTTCAGTGGTATCCTAAAATAAACATACACTCGTCAACCCATAAACTCTAAAACCCCAGTCATCCGAATCCATACTCTTCCCGTTTTCAACAAGGCTTTGTAATGTCCACAGAAACTCAAACCGAACTCCAAGTCGAAGTAGAACGAAGACGCAACTTTGCCATTATCTCTCACCCCGACGCCGGGAAAACCACCCTTACCGAAAAACTTCTCCTGTACGGAGGCGCCATCCACGAAGCCGGGGCTGTTAAAGTTCGCAAAGCCCAACGTCATGCAACTTCCGACTGGATGGCAATGGAACAACAGCGGGGAATTTCCATCACCTCCACCGTCCTCCAGTTTGAGTACAGCGGGTATCAAATCAACCTCCTCGACACACCCGGACACCAAGACTTTAGCGAAGATACTTACCGCACGTTAGCCGCCGCCGACAACGCCGTCATGCTCGAAGATGCGGCCAAAGGTTTAGAACCCCAAACCCGCAAGCTGTTTGAAGTTTGCAAAATGCGGAGTCTTCCCATTTTCACCTTCATCAACAAAATGGATCGACCGGGACGCGATCCCCTAGAACTCCTCGATGAAATCGAACAAGAATTGGGCTTAAAACCCTACGCCGTGAACTGGCCGATCGGCATGGGAGACAGCTTTAAAGGCGTATTTGACCGGCGGACTCAAAAAATCTATCTATTTCAGCGATCGCATCACGGAAGCCGAGAAGCCGTAGAAACCGCCATTAGTCTCGGCGATCCCCGCATTGAAGACCTCTTAGAGCAAGATCTCTACTACCAACTCAAAGAAGACCTCGAACTCCTCGAAGAAGTCGGATCGGACCTTGACTTAGAACAAGTCCATCAAGGTAAAATGACCCCCGTGTTTTTCGGAAGTGCCATGACCAACTTCGGGGTGAAACTCTTCCTCGAAGCCTTTCTCGAATATGGCTTAAAACCCGGTATTCATCGCAGCACCCAAGGCGAAATTCCCCCCGAATACCCCGAATTTACCGGGTTTGTGTTTAAACTCCAAGCCAACATGGACCCCAAACACCGCGATCGCGTTGCCTTTGTGCGGGTTTGTACGGGAAAATTTGAAAAAGATATGACCGTCAACCACGCCCGTACCGGTAAAACCGTCCGTCTGTCTCGCCCTCAAAAACTGTTTGCTCAAGATCGAGAATCGATCGAAAACGCCTATCCGGGCGATGTCATCGGTTTAAATAATCCCGGAGTCTTTGCCATTGGAGACACCATCTACAACGGTCAAAGACTCGAATACGAAGGGATTCCCTGCTTTTCACCCGAACTGTTTGCCTATTTGAGAAATCCCAACCCTTCCAAGTTTAAACAGTTCCGCAAGGGCGTTTCGGAGTTGCGCGAAGAAGGCGCCGTACAAATTATGTACTCCGTCGATGATGCCAAACGCGATCCGATTTTAGCCGCAGTCGGTCAACTGCAATTTGAAGTGGTACAGTTCCGTTTAGAGCAGGAATACGGCGTCGAAACTCGCTTGGAGATGCTCCCCTACAGCGTGGCGCGTTGGGTGCATGGCGGTTGGGAAGCCTTAGAAAAAGTCGGACGGTTATTTAATACTGTTACCGTTAAAGATAGTTGGGGGCGACCGGTTTTGCTGTTTAAAAATGAATGGAATTATCAACAGGTACAAGCCGATCATCCCGAATTACAACTTAACAGTGTAGCCCCCGTTGTTTCCGGTCAAGAACCCGAATCCATCTAATATTAAATTCTGTAGGGGCGGGTTCTGTAGGGGCGGCTTGGTGAGTCAATCTCTGTTTTCCCTGCAAATCAGTTACATAAACCCGCCCCACTCATCACCTAACTGTTCACTGTTTGAAGGAGCTAATTTGTTGAAATTTAGCCCTCAAAATCTGGCTTGAGTTGTTGTTCCCGTGCAGAAGGTTCAAACATAAAATAATAGGCAAAACCCGCCGCAACTCCCCCTAAAATGGGCGCAAGCCAAAACATCCACAGTTGAGCAACCGCCCATCCTCCCACAAATAAAGCGGGGGCGGTACTGCGAGCCGGATTGACAGAAGTATTGGTAACAGGAATACTGATTAAATGAATTAGAGTTAAAGCCAAACCAATGGCTACCGGTGCTAAACCTTTGGGCGCACGGCGATCAGTTGCACCCAAAATCACCATCAAAAACATGAATGTTAAAACGAACTCGGCCACAAAAGCCGCTATCATCGAATAACCGCCCGGAGAATGTTGGCCAAAGCCATTAGAAGCAAAGCCTCCACTCAAGCTAAAATTCGGGCTACCACTGGCAATCAAAAACAGCACAGCAGCCCCGAAAATTCCCCCCAGAACTTGAGCTACAATGTAGGGCAGGAGTTCTGAACTGGGAAAGCGTTTGCACGCCCACAGTCCAAAAGAAACAGCCGGATTGAGATGACAGCCGGAAATATGACCAATGGCATAAGCCATCGTTAAAACCGTTAACCCAAACGCTAAAGAAACCCCCACTAATCCAATTCCGAGAGGATTCGCAACATCACCATTAGGAAATGAAGCCGCCAAAACTGCACTTCCACACCCCCCGAAAACCAACCAAAAAGTCCCGATGAATTCTGCTAAACATCGTTTTGTAATTGGCATTCCTAACTCACTCCTAAAAGAGTAGTAATTTTACTTCAAAGATATAAAGCCAAATTTCACAATAAACGATTTTCTTAAGGTAATATACAGATTTTCTTTGTTCAGTTGATAGGGCCTTGTTTAGCAGTTAGCTGCCTTTTCATTCAACAGTTAACACCAAACATTAAGCTCAGGGGCGGCAGGTGTGCAAAAATCTATGTTTTCCCACTCTCAACTTATATAAACCCGCCCCTTTCAGTTAAGAATTATTCTCACAGCCGACGACATCCCACACCTGAGATCTGACACCGAACTCCCGGCTTTAAACCGGGTTGATGGGTCAGTCCTATTAATGGGGTTGATTTGTTGCTATTGTCCGTTATCTTTAACGACCAGCACTGAACACTGAGCCTCCGCTACCACTTGAGCGCTAACAGAACCTTGTAAAATGCGATTTAATCCCGTTAATCCCCGACTCCCGATGATAATTAAATCTGCTTTATAGATGTTCGCTAGGCGAATAATTTCGACCGCCGGATCGCCATGAACGATTTCTAGTTCACTGCGAAAATCTAACTTGTCTTGATAGAGGCGGAGTTTCTCTTGAAGAAATTCTCCCGAGTCCAGATGAGGACGATCGGCGAGATCTTCACTATCTGACTCCTGAGGAGAAATCACATGGGAGAAGATGATATTTGTGGTCGGTTGTAATTGAAATTGTTCTAGAGCCTGAATGATTAACTCCGTCGAGGGTGAACCATCAACAGCAACCAAAATTGTTTTCAGCACAGAAGAGTTATCCTCCCAGACGACAAGTCACCAATGATCGTGACTTCCAATCATACCAAGATCTGCCCCTCAAACCCCTCCGATCGCGATCGCTTTCGGGCTTTGAGCAGCTACAACTGACCATCGAGATCGAGATCCCCTTCACCCTTGGGGTTTGACCTTCGTAAACGCACAGAATCCGCGTGAGAGGGTAAACCTTCCGCCAGAGCCAACACATTAACCGCATCGGCAACTTTTTGCAAAGCTGTGGGAGAATATTGGATCAAACTGGAGTGCTTTAAGAAAGTTTCCACTCCCAAAGCCGAAGCATACCGAGCCGCTCCCGAAGTCGGTAAAGTATGATTGGGGCCTGCCAGATAATCTCCAACCGCTTCCGGAGTCGAACTTCCGAGGAAAATGGCTCCCGCATGGCGAATTTTTTCCACCAACGCCCAAGGATCTTGGACTTCGAGTTCTAAATGTTCCGGAGCAAATTCGTTCGACAGTTTAGCGGCTGCTTCTAAGGACTCAACCACCACCACCAGACCATAATGGGCGATCGCTTTTTCCGTTAAGGTGCGTCGGGGGTGATCGGCCAGTTGACGTTCCACCTCAGCCACGACCCGACGGGCTAAGGCTGAGTCCGTTGTCAGTAAAATCGCCGCCGCCATCGGATCGTGTTCGGCTTGGGCCAATAGATCGACCGCCACATGAACGGGGTTCGCCGTACTATCTGCGATAATTAAAACTTCTGATGGCCCCGCCAAGGAATCAATGCCAACGGTTCCATAAACCAACTTTTTGGCCAACATCACATAGATATTCCCAGGTCCTGTGATCACATCAACTTGCGGGATCGTTTCCGTACCATAGGCCAAAGCCGCCACCGCCTGCGCTCCCCCGACGCGATAAATTTCTTGAACCCCCGCCTCTTGAGCGGCGACCAAGACCGCCGGATTCACCTTGGTTTCCGGGCCGGGAGGGGTAATCATCACAATCCGAGGGACTTTCGCCACCTTTGCCGGAATCGCATTCATTAACACGGTACTCGGGTAAGCCGCTCGGCCTCCGGGGACATATAACCCCGCCCGATCAACAGGAGTGTAGCGTTTACCTAAGACAACATCATCGTCTTGAAACTGCACCCAAGATTTGGGAACCCGTTGTCGGTGAAAGGCTTCGATTTGTTTGGCCGCAAACCGGATCGCATCTAGAAGTTCTTTAGAGACTTGCTGGTAGGCCGCATCTAACTCTGAACCACTGACGCGCAACTGTTCCGGCGTTAACGTCTGGTGGTCAAATTCTTGAGTATAGTGCAGTAGAGCTTTGTCGCCTTGTCGTTTGACGGTTTGCAGCACTTCCCGCACCGTTGCCTCTTTGTGAAGGATCATGTCATCATGGGTACGACTGGCGATCCGTCGTAGTTCTGATTGTGCTTCAACCCACTGAGTGATAATTCGCAGCATGGTGATTAGAAGTGCCAACCTGAAGAGTTATCGGCTAGAAGACGGAATTGGGAATTCGGAGGAAAATTGAGCCGACAGTACACAAAGTGGGCCACTCCGAATGAGCGATCCGAAATTCCCCTTTTGCCCTTGTCTATCTCTATTTCCGCGTTTTCCATAACCTTTCATCCATTACAAACGTAATAGTGTTCCCGAACTTCTTGTAATAGTTTAACGTATCCTACCCTTGCCCGTCCCAGATTCCCGCTTTTAGATTGCCTCAAATTGCTATTTTTTTGGGAATCCCCCTTCCACTCCCCCCGGGATAGAGAAGTGGGGAGGACCGGAGGTGGGGAGGTGGGGAGGGACCGGAGGTGGGGAGGTGGGGAGTCACCGAGTCACCGAGTCAGGAGGAAAGAATTACCTATTACCTCTTGCAGGGTTGCCTTTCCCCTTTCCCCTTTCCCCTTTCCCCTTCCCCCTTGCCTCTTCACTGGTGACGGGTTCGCAGCGCGGTCTTGGTGGTTTCCATCAAGGAGCGACTGCGAACCCGGAGGGTATCGGAGTGACTGTAAACCCTGTTCCCAAAAATCCGATCGGGTCTGTTACTATTTTGGCAGAAAAGATGTTATAGTAGTATTTCTGTAACTTGTCTATCTAGAAATCCTGAAGACCCGCATCTGGTGAGAACGCGAACCTATGGCTAATATTAAGTCTGCCATCAAACGAATTGAAGTTGCCGAACGCAATCGGCTCCGAAACAAATCCTATAAGTCCGCCGTGAAAACTTTAATGAAAAATTATTTCGCGGCAGTGGACAAATACGCCTCCAATCCGAGTCAGGAAAACTTAAGTGAAGTCAATCAACGGATGTCGGCTGCCTACAGCAAAATTGACAAAGCGGTGAAGAAGCGCGTCCTGCATCGCAATAATGGCGCTCGCAAGAAAGCTCGACTCGCCAAGGCTCTTAAACCTTACCTCTCCGCTCCCGATGCTCAGGAGTCCGCAGTGTCCTAAGGAGTTCTCAGCCAGCGGTAAACAAATTGAGTATAACACTCATTTGTGATCATTAATCGGGGAGGGGAGATGAGTTAGCTCTTCTCCCAATTGCCTTTGCTTGACAATTCATTCCCAGCGACTCCCTCACCCAAGAAGAGAGTTCTGTAATGAATCGGTGCTGTATTGTATTGTAGAGTTCTAAACATTTAGATATAAAAGTGATCCTTAGATTAAGTCAAAAGTTGCCAGTGGGTTAACAACCCGTGACCGACTAACCCGCTTACCGAAGCGATGGTTAGCCGACTGTAAACATCCTCAACATCCCTCAAACCCGAGAACCGGGAGTCATCCCGACCAAAAATCAGGTGATGGCAGGAGAACAAAAGCAGGCGATCTCAATCAAGGGGAATATTTTTCACCCGCCAGGGAAAAAAAGTCGCTTGTCCGTTGAGTTAGCCGGGGATGCCAGACAACCCCAGCCCAACATCCCCCATAGAAACGTTAAAATGCAGTTGGAATTGGTGCATTGGCTCTCCCGAAACGCGAATCTACTCAATTATAATGCAGCTCGTTGATACTCACGTTCATCTGAACTTTGATGTCCTCTCATCAGACTTAGAAGCGATTCAACAACGGTGGAAAGCTTCAGGCGTTGTGCGTCTGGTTCATTCCTGCGTACATCCGGGCGAATTTACCGAAATCCAAGCGATCGCCGATCGAGTCGAAAACCTGTTTTTTTCAGTCGGCTTGCATCCATTAGACACCGAAAAATGGACAAATGCAACCGGCGAACAAATCCTCAAACAGGCCCAGTCCGATCCCCGTGTCGTCGCTTTAGGTGAAATGGGATTAGACTTTTACAAAGCCGATAATTACCAACAACAAATGCAAGTGTTGGAAGCCCAACTGGAGCTAGCTTACCACCTAAACAAACCCGTAATTATTCATTGTCGCGATGCAGCCGAACCCCTAGTGCAACTGTTGCGAAACTTTGAGAAACGTGTAGGCAAAATTCGGGGTGTAATGCACTGTTGGGGAGGAACACCAGAAGAAACCCAGATGTTTCTCGATCTCGGATTTTACATCAGCTTCAGTGGAACCGTCACCTTTAAAAAAGCCACTCAAATTCAAGAATCAGCCCGTCTAGTTGATAGTAAACACCTTTTGATCGAAACCGACTGTCCGTTTCTCGCCCCCGTTCCCCGTCGTGGAAAACGAAACGAACCCGCCTATGTGCGTTATGTCGCCGAAAAAGTCGCCCAACTGCGAGACATTCCCGTAGAAATTCTCGCCCAACAAACAACAGAAAATGCCTGTCGGTTATTCGGCTTACCGATACCCCAAGTTGAAGAACAACAACCAATGAGTGTGAACTCAATTTGAAGGGTTGTCTAGCCCCATCGCTGACTGCCATGATAATTCAACAACTCTTGAGGAAAAAAAAATGATGCAGCTCATGTTTTCCCCGTTCAGTTCATCCCCAAATCCCCTCTCTCCTCCTCAAGATTTCCCCATCAGTTTTCATCCTCAAAGCAGAGGGAGCCGATCCCAAATCCCGAAAACAGGTCTACTTTTAAAGCTATAATGCTTCTTTTAAAAGAAGTTCACTCCCGTTAAAAATATTCCCAGTTGTAACCGATCCCTAGAATTGATGAACAAAACCCGATGCCGTTGAAAACTCAATCCCTCAAAAAACTTGCACTCTAAATTTACTCAAAACACAGCTCAAACCCATGACAAATCCCACCGCTGAAGAATCAATGTTTCTACTCCCCGACTTGATCGACATTCAACGTTCAAGTTTTCGGTGGTTCTTAGAAACCGGACTGATTGAAGAATTAGAAAGCTTCTCCCCGATCACCGACTATACCGGAAAATTAGAACTCCACTTTCTCGCGCAAAACTATCGACTCAAACAACCCAAATACGACGTTGAAGAAGCCAAACGGCGGGATAGTACCTACGCCGTGCAGATGTACGTTCCCACCCGCTTAATCAACAAAGAAACAGGCGAAATCAAAGAACAAGAAGTGTTCATCGGCGACCTGCCGTTAATGACCGAACGGGGTACATTTATCATCAACGGTGCCGAACGGGTAATCGTTAACCAAATCGTTCGCAGTCCCGGCGTTTACTATAAATCAGAAATTGATAAAAACCAACGCCGAACCTACAGCGCCTCCCTGATTCCCAACCGAGGCGCTTGGCTAAAATTTGAAACCGACAAAAACGATTTAGTTTGGGTCAGAATCGATAAAACCCGGAAACTCTCCGCCCAAGTTCTGCTGAAAGCGCTGGGACTGTCCAACAACGAAATCTTCGACGCCCTGCGTCACCCCGACTACTTCCAAAAAACCATCGACCGAGAAGGGGAATTTTCCGAAGAAGACGCCCTGATGGAACTCTACCGCAAACTGCGTCCGGGAGAACCCCCAACTGTCGCCGGGGGAGAACAACTTCTCAATAATCGCTTCTTCGACCCCAAACGCTATGATCTTGGTCGAGTCGGACGCTATAAACTCAATCGCAAACTGCGCCTGAGCATACCCGACACCGTGCGAGTCCTGACGCCCAACGACATTTTAGCAGCCATCGATTACCTGATTAACCTCGAATACGACATCGGCGAAACCGACGACATCGACCACTTAGGAAACCGTCGCGTCCGTTCCGTTGGAGAACTGCTGCAAAACCAAGTCCGCGTGGGATTAAACCGCTTAGAACGGATTATCCGCGAACGGATGACCGTCAGCGACTCCGAGTCCCTGACCCCCGCTTCTTTGGTCAACCCCAAACCCCTAGTTGCCGCAATTAAAGAATTCTTCGGAAGTTCTCAATTGTCGCAATTTATGGATCAAACCAATCCCCTGGCAGAATTGACCCATAAACGGCGTATATCCGCCCTTGGCCCTGGCGGTCTCACCCGAGAACGGGCGGGGTTTGCCGTCCGAGACATTCACCCCTCCCACTATGGCCGCATTTGTCCGATTGAAACCCCAGAAGGCCCCAACGCCGGATTAATTGGTTCTCTGGCTACCCATGCGCGAGTCAATCCCTACGGGTTCATCGCCACGCCCTACTATCCGGCTGAAAACGGTCGGGTGCGGCGAGACGGGCCACCCGTCTACATGACTGCCGATGAAGAAGACGACTTGCGGGTTGCACCGGGAGATGTTCCCACCGATGCGGAAGGGAATATTTTAGGAGAAACGGTTCCAGTCCGTTATCGCCAGGACTTCACCGAAACCACTCCCAACCAAGTAGACTATGTAGCCGTTTCTCCGGTGCAAATCATTTCCGTTGCAACTTCATTGATTCCCTTCCTCGAACATGACGATGCCAACCGGGCGTTGATGGGGTCCAATATGCAGCGCCAAGCCGTTCCGCTGCTGCGACCCGAACGGCCCCTGGTGGGCACCGGGTTAGAAGCCCAGGCCGCCCGTGACTCCGGGATGGTGATTGTTTCTCAAATTGATGGAGAAGTCTCCTATGTTGATGGGGCAAGAATTCGAGTCACATCACCCGACGGAATTGAAGTCGAATACGAGTTACAGAAATACAACCGTTCCAACCAAGACACCTGTTTAAATCAACGTCCCCTCGTCTACGAAGGCGACCAAGTGGTTGTCGGACAAGTCTTGGCTGATGGTTCCTCCACAGAAGGGGCCGAACTCGCCTTGGGACACAACATTGTCGTTACTTATATGCCTTGGGAGGGATACAACTACGAAGACGCGATTTTAATTAGCGAACGTCTCGTCTATGAGGATATTTACACCTCCATTCACATTGAAAAGTACGAACTTGAAGCCCGACAAACCAAGCTGGGGCCAGAAGAAATTACTCGCGAAATTCCCAACGTCGGGGAAGACTCTCTGCGACAACTCGATGCCAATGGCATTATTCGAGTGGGGGCTTGGGTAGAAGCCGGAGACATCCTCGTGGGTAAAGTCACCCCCAAAGGAGAATCTGACCAACCCCCAGAAGAAAAGCTGCTGCGGGCAATTTTTGGAGAAAAAGCCCGAGACGTTCGCGATAACTCCCTGCGCGTACCCAACGGCGAAAAAGGTCGGGTTGTGGATGTGCGCGTCTTTACTCGGGAACAAGGGGATGAACTGCCCCCCGGTGCCAATATGGTCGTGCGGGTTTATGTCGCTCAAAAACGGAAAATCCAAGTCGGCGACAAAATGGCCGGACGACACGGAAATAAAGGGATTGTCTCGCGAATTCTACCCATTGAGGATATGCCCTATTTGCCCGATGGACGACCAGTGGATATTGTCTTGAATCCCTTGGGAGTACCGTCGCGGATGAACGTGGGTCAAATTTTTGAATGTTTACTGGGATGGGCGGGGGAAAACCTCAAGATGCGGTATAAAGTCGTTCCCTTCGACGAAATGCACGGACAAGAAAAGTCACGGGAAACCGTTCACGGAGAGTTAAAACTTGCCCAAGAACAGACCAAGAAAGATTGGCTGTTTAACCCCGATAATCCCGGTAAAGTTCTGCTCTACGATGGTCGTACAGGAGAACCGTTCGATCAACCCGTAACCGTCGGTGTTGCCTATATATTGAAGCTGGTTCACTTGGTTGATGATAAAATTCACGCCCGTTCAACCGGCCCTTACTCCCTCGTTACCCAACAACCCCTCGGTGGAAAAGCCCAACAAGGCGGACAGCGGTTTGGAGAAATGGAAGTTTGGGCGCTCGAAGCCTTCGGTGCCGCTTATACCTTACAGGAACTGCTCACCGTTAAATCCGACGATATGCAAGGCCGTAACGAAGCCCTCAACGCCATTGTTAAAGGCAAAGCCATTCCCCGACCCGGAACCCCAGAATCCTTTAAGGTGTTAATGCGCGAATTACAATCCCTCTGCTTGGATATTGCCGTTCACAAAGTCGAAACGGGAGATGATGGAGTTGGCCGCGACCTGGAAGTAGACTTAATGGCAGACGAACCCACTCGCGGACGCACCCCCTCCAAACCCACCTACGAGTTTGCCTCCGTTGATGAAGACGATAGCGACTCGTAAACAGTGAACAGTGAACAGTGACCAGTGACCAGTGAAGAGTTTTCACGCACGCCAGTTATCAGTTCCATCAAAACTTTTCAAATGGGTGCCTGGTTACTGTCATAACTCCACTGAGATTCATCCGTTTCGCGCTCGCGTTAACGTCGATCATCCCACCGTTAACTCATCCGTTGACAATTCCGTTACCATTATTATGCCTAAACTAGAACAGCGTTTTGATTACGTTAAAATTGGGTTGGCGTCCCCCGAACGAATTCGGACTTGGGGAGAACGGACTTTACCCAACGGCCAAGTCGTTGGCGAAGTCACCAAACCCGAAACCATCAACTACCGCACCCTGAAGCCGGAAATGGATGGCTTATTCTGCGAGCGAATTTTTGGGCCGGCGAAAGATTGGGAATGTCACTGCGGAAAATATAAGCGCGTCAGACATCGGGGTATTGTCTGCGAACGCTGCGGCGTGGAAGTTACAGAATCTAGAGTCCGCCGCCACCGCATGGGTTACATTAAGCTGGCCGCCCCCGTGACTCACGTTTGGTATCTCAAAGGAATTCCCAGCTACATGGCGATTTTGCTGGATATGCCTTTGCGCGATGTCGAACAAGTCGTTTACTTCAACGCCTACGTCGTCCTCAACGCTGGAAACGCCGAAAACCTCTCCTACAAACAGTTATTGATGGAAGATCAATGGCTGGAAATCGAAGAACAAATGTATAGTGACGATACAACCCTCACAGGCGTTGAGGTGGGAATTGGGGCCGAAGCGATCGCCCAACTGTTGGCCGATATTCCCCTCGAAGAAGAAGCCGAACGACTCCGGGAAGAAATTGCCGGGGCAAAAGGCCAAAAACGCGCCAAACTGATTAAACGCCTCCGGGTGATCGACAACTTTATCGCAACGGGTTCTAAACCGGAGTGGATGGTGTTAAACGTCATTCCCGTCATTCCACCCGACCTCAGACCGATGGTGCAGTTAGACGGGGGACGCTTTGCCACCAGCGACTTAAACGACCTCTATCGCCGGGTGATTAACCGCAACAACCGTCTGGCCCGTTTACAGGAAATTCTCGCCCCGGAAATCATTATCCGCAACGAAAAACGGATGTTACAAGAAGCCGTTGATGCGTTAATTGATAACGGTCGGCGAGGACGGACCGTCGTCGGCGCAAATAACCGTCCGTTAAAATCCCTCTCCGATATTATCGAAGGAAAACAAGGTCGTTTTCGGCAAAACCTACTCGGAAAACGGGTAGACTACTCCGGACGTTCGGTGATTGTGGTCGGTCCCAAACTGAAAATGCACCAGTGCGGTTTACCCCGAGAAATGGCAATTGAACTGTTTCAACCCTTTGTCATTCATCGGTTAATTCGTCAGGGATTAGTCAACAATATTAAAGCCGCCAAGAAATTAATTCAGCGCAACGATGCCAGCGTTTGGGATGTCTTAGAAGAAGTCATTTCCGGTCATCCCGTCCTACTCAACCGGGCGCCTACATTACACCGCTTGGGGATACAAGCCTTTGAACCGATGTTAGTCGAAGGACGAGCCATTCAATTACATCCCCTCGTCTGTCCGGCATTTAACGCCGACTTTGATGGCGACCAAATGGCCGTTCACGTTCCCCTCTCCATCGAATCCCAAGCCGAAGCCCGACTGTTGATGCTCGCTTCTAATAATATTCTCTCGCCGGCTACCGGTTCTCCGATTGTCACACCTAGCCAAGATATGGTTTTGGGCTGTTACTATCTGACGGCAGAAAATCCCGCTGCGATCAAAGGAGCGAATCGCTATTTTGCCAGTTTAACCGATGTAATTACCGCCTATGAACAGAAACAGGTAGATTTGCACGCCTACATCTGGGTCCGTTTTGAAGGCGAAGTGATGCAGGGCGAAGGTGAGCGACTAGACTCTGAAGAAAGCAACGATGGAGTCGTCACCAAAATCTACGTCGGTGAAAAAACCGGACAACCTACTCGTCGGGTGCGTGAGGATAAGGATGGAAAAATCTTGTCCCAATATGTACGAACAACTCCCGGACGGGTCATCTTCAACAAAACCGTTCAAGACGTTTTGGCGTAATCGCGATTTGGCTCGCGGGTAGGGCGGCTTTATAGACGGAAAGCGATCGCATTTTGTGACCTTTTTGCACCACTCGCGCCCTTGTCCATAAAACCAGAAACCAGAAACCTATTCTTCAACTGTAAAAACTCCATGACTGAGAACAAAAAAATCTTCCGGAATCAAATTATTGATAAAAAACAACTCAAGAAACTGATTTCTTGGGCATTTACCCATCATGGTACCGCTCGTACCGCTCAAATTGCCGATGAATTAAAAGATATGGGATTCCGTTATGCGACACGCGCCGGAGTTTCTATCAGTGTGGAAGACTTGCAAGTTCCCCCTTCTAAGCGGGGACTTCTTGATGAAGCCCAAGAAGAAATTCGTCGGACCGAACGTCGCTATACCAAGGGGGAAATTACCGAAGTTGAGCGCTTCCAAAAAGTAGTTGATACCTGGAACGGAACATCAGAAGCGCTCAAAGATGAAGTTGTCCGAAACTTTAAATCCACCAATCCCCTCAACTCCGTTTACATGATGGCATTTTCTGGGGCGCGAGGTAATATTTCTCAGGTGCGTCAGCTTGTGGGAATGCGGGGACTGATGGCAAATCCCCAAGGGGAAATCATTGACTTGCCGATTAAAACCAACTTCCGAGAAGGATTGACCGTTACCGAATATATTATCTCCTCCTACGGGGCGCGGAAAGGTTTGGTTGATACGGCGTTGCGGACGGCTGACTCGGGATATTTAACCCGTCGTCTGGTAGATGTCGCTCAAGATGTGATCTTGCGGGAAATCGATTGTAGCACCGAACAGGGGATTTGGTTGCGAAGCATGACCGATGGTGAACGCATCCTGATTCCCCTGCAAGATCGGTTGTTTGGGCGAGTCTTGGCGGCTGATGTCAAACATCCCGAAACGGGCGAAATTGTTAGTTTTGAAGGCAAACAGGCGGTTCGTAACCAACCCATTTGTGCAGATTTGGCGGCCTCTATTGGCAAATCGGGAGTCAAAGAGGTGTTTGTGCGGAGTCCTCTGACCTGCGAAGCCACACGTTCGGTTTGTCAGCACTGCTATGGCTGGAGTTTGGCTCATGGGTCGATGGTGGACCTGGGAGAAGCCATTGGGATTATTGCGGCGCAATCGATTGGTGAACCCGGAACCCAGCTTACCATGCGGACGTTCCACACGGGAGGGGTATTCACCGCCGAAGCTGCTGAAATTATTAAGGCGCCCTTTGATGGGGTGGTTCGTTTTCCGAAGAAGTTGCGTTTACGGGCTTTCCGTACTCGTCACGGCGATGATGCTTTTTACATCGAAAATAATGGTCAAATTACGGTTGAAAATGGCGATCGCACTCAATCGTTAAATGTTTCTCAAGGGAGTACCCTGGTTGTCCAAAATGGACAGTCTGTTACCGCCGAACAGGTGTTGGTTGAGATTCCGGCTGGCGGTCGTACCGCTCGGAAAACCACCGAAAAGGCTACAAAAGACGTGGCGACGGACTTGGCGGGTGAGGTCAAGTTTGCCGATGTGATCGCCGAGGAAAAAACCGACCGTCAGGGAAATATGACCCGTATCGCCGCCCGAGGCGGTTTGATTTGGATTTTGTCCGGTGAGGTGTATAACTTGCCCCCCGGTGCCGAACCAACGGTTAAAAATGGCACGGCTGTTGATCAGGGGAGTGTACTCGCTCAAACCCGTTTGGTTTCTGAACATGGGGGAATTGTTCGGATTCATCAACCGGAAAATCGCGCCGACTCGGTTCCGGAGGCGACTGAAACGCCTCGGAGCGCACCGGGGATGACGGCGGTAACACCCACAACCGCCCCTAAATCCGATCTTCCCCGGGAAATTGAAATCATTACCGCTTCGGTGTTGTTGGATCAGGCGTTGGTGCGGATACAGCAACTCCAGGGTCGCGAACAGTATGTGATTGAAACCACGAACAACAATCGCTTTTTGCTGAAAGTTACACCGGGAAGTAAGGTGGAGAACCATGAGGTGATCGCCGAGTTGATGGATGATAGCTACCGGACAGCTACCGGAGGGATTATCAAATATGCCGGAGTGGAAGTTGCCAAGCGCAGCAAGGCTAAACTTGGCTACGAAGTGATTAAGGGCGGTACTCTCCTCTGGATACCGGAAGAATGTCACGAGGTTAATAAGGATATTTCGCTGTTGTTGGTTGAGGATGGTCAATACGTCGAAGCCGGTACCGAAGTCGTTAAAGACATCTTCTGTCAATCCAATGGGGTGATTGAAGTAACCCAGAAAAACGACATTTTGCGGGAAATTGTGATTAAACCGGGAGAACTGCACTTGGTGGATGACCCGGAAATGGTGATGGAAATTGATGGTCAGATTGTCAATCCCGGACAAGAAGCGTTTCCTGGAATTGTGGCTAAGGAATTACACTACGTTGAGTATGTGGAAACTCCCGAAGGCCCAGCATTATTGCTGCGACCCGTGACTGAGTTTGCGGTTCCGGACAACCCTCCGATTCCCTCTCAGGAGTCTTTAAATGAATCTATCTCTTTGCAAGCGGTACAACGCTTGACCTATAAAGACGGTGAACGGGTGCGTTCGGTTGAAGGGGTGGAACTGTTGCGAACTCAATTGGTGATTAATATTGGCACCGAAGCCCCGCAACTGGCGGCGGATATTGAGTTGATTCCCCACGAAGACGACCCGGAACTGATGCGGCTACAATTGGTGATTTTAGAATCGTTGGTGATTCGTCGCGATATTGTGGCAGATGCGACTCAAGGGAGTACCCGCACCCGTTTACTGGTTAAGGATGGAGACGAAATCGAACCGGGAGCGGTTGTCAGTCGAACGGAAATTCTTTGTAAAGAAGGGGGAATTGTCAGCGGGATTCGGTCTGGGGCTGAAGTCCTGCGGCGGCTGTTGGTGGTGCGCGACGCCGACCAAATGAAAATTGACCTGCCCGCAGGGGCTGCGCCGAGTGTTAAACCGGGTCAGTTGATGGTTGAAGGCAGTGAAATAGCTGAGGGAGTGCGATTGCCGGAGTCGGGTCAAATTATTGCGGTTAATCGCACCGATGCCAAATCAACCGGCGCCGGGCAGGAGACGAGCGAAACTTCTGAATCTCAATTGGCGACAACCGGCCAATCAACACAAATCGTCCTGCGTCTGGGTCGTCCTTATCGGGTGTCTTCTGGGGCGGTTCTTCACCTCAATGATGGAGACTTGGTACAACGGGGCGATAACTTGGTGTTGTTGGTGTTTGAACGGGCGAAAACCGGAGATATTATTCAGGGTTTACCTCGGATTGAAGAACTCCTAGAAGCCCGTAAACCCAAAGAAGCCTGTATTCTCGCCAAACATCCGGGAACCGCTCAGGTTAGCGTCGTGGATGAAATTGTCGAACTGCGGGTGATTGAAAACGATGGCACGATTACTGATTATCCGTTGTTACCCGGACAAACTGTTATTGTTTCCGATGGGCAAACTGTAGAAGTCGGTCAACCGTTAACCGATGGGCCGGCGAATCCCCACGAAATCTTGGAAGTGTTCTTTAATTATCATCAAGCCCGAGATGGTATTTATGAGGCGGCTTTACTCAGTTTCCAAAAATGCCAAACTTTCTTGGTCAACGAAGTGCAGTCCGTTTATCAGTCTCAGGGGATTGATATTTCTGACAAACACATCGAAGTCATCGTTCGTCAAATGACCTCGAAAGTGCGGATTGATGATGGTGGGGATACGACTATGTTACCGGGAGAACTGGTGGAACTGCGTCAGGTGGAACAGGTCAACGAAGCCATGTCCATTACCGGGGGCGCCCCCGCCAAATATACGCCCATGTTGTTGGGGATTACCAAGGCGTCCTTGAATACGGATAGCTTCATCTCGGCGGCGAGTTTCCAAGAAACGACTCGCGTGTTAACAGAAGCGGCGATTGAAGGCAAATCCGACTGGTTACGGGGCTTGAAAGAAAACGTGATTATCGGTCGTTTGATTCCCGCAGGTAGTGGATTTAATGCCTACGAAGAACTCGGCGTTGGCGATTTTAGCCTGACTGATAATGGCATGAATTACCTCGAAGATGAAGAAATGGAGTTGCAAGATGTCGTTCTCGACGATCGCACCGCCCGTAAGATAGACCGAGGAGATCTTGACGAAGACGGGGCTGATGATGACTTCCTCAAGGATAATAATTCTCTGTTTTTAGATGATGAACTCATCGATGATGGTTATGAGGAAGATTAAAACCAGTGAACAGTGACCAGTGACCAGTGACCAGTCAACAGTCAACAGTGACCAGTCAACAGTGAAAAGTGTTCACTCTTGTCTGATAACTGTTAACTGTAAAAGCTGGTCACTGATAACTGATAACTGTTAACTGTAAATGCCCGAGCGTAGCGATATCAGTTAAAATCAAGAATGAGAAAGCTACTCACTGTTGCTAAAAATAACGCATGATTGGATCAGACCCCCAGTTAGAACACCACGATCATCAAGCCGAACACCTTCACAATAGCAATCAACATCACGCACATCCTCATGTTCACAGTGAAGAATCCCTGCGTCGCATTGTGAACCGCTTGTCTCGGATTGAAGGGCATATTCGGGGGGTGAAAAGAATGGTCGCCGAAAGTGAGCCTTGTCCGGATGTTTTAGTGCAGATTGCCGCAATTCGAGGGGCTTTAGACCGAGTTGCCCGGATTATCCTAGACGAACACTTGAGCGAATGTGTGGCAAGGGCGGCAAAAGAAGGTAATATCGAGGATGAAATCGAGCAGTTAAAATCTGCTTTAGATCGGTTTATTCCTTAAGCCTTGTGCTGCATTTATGGTTAGGAAAGTTTTCTTTGGATTATTGTGGATTGGATTTGTGGTCTACGCCTTTACGTTAGCACCGCCCGATCAGAGCGATACTTTCACTTTGATTAAAGATTTATCAACGGGTAACTGGCAGGGAATTAACCCTCTGATCGTTGCCCTTTTTAATTTAATGGGAATTTGGCCGCTGATTTACAGCAGTTTATTGTTTTTTGATGGTCGGGGTCAAAAAATACCTGCTTGGCCGTTTGCGATCGCTTCTTTTGGGGTGGGTGCATTTGCTATATTACCTTATCTGGCTTTACGTCAACCGAACCGGAATGATTCAGGTTCTCCCAATTTCTTTTTAAAGATACTCGATTCTCGAATTACAGGCGTTATTTTAACTCTAGGTGCAGTTACACTGATCGGCTATGGTTTGAATGGCGGAGATTGGTCTAATTTTATTCAACAATGGCAGACGAGTCGCTTTATTCATGTGATGAGTTTAGATTTTTGTCTGCTGTGTCTGCTGTTTCCGGCTTTACTCGGTGATGATCTGGCGCGACGGGGAATGAGTAATTCTCTTCTGTTTTGGGGCGTGGCTTTATTACCTTTAGTTGGCCCTTTATTCTATCTCTGTGTGCGTTCGCCTCTAACTCCCGGTTCGGGTCAAACCGAAGTCAATCAACAACCCCAAACCTGAGAAAATCAATCGCTCTCGATCCGATTGTCGCTCAATTTTACTATACTAGACTATATAGTTTGATTTTTCGCTTCTCAAGAAATTTGCTCAAATCTGGAGTTGGTGAGTAATGCCTATCGGGGTGGGGTAAAGGTATTCTTAAGAATTTTAATTGTCAAACTCACGCCAGGGGTGGGGAGGTTTATTGATCATTTTAGACGATGGGGCTGTATTCTAATTGCAACTAGATTTGAGTTTATAGGTAAGTTAGGCGCATCCACAACCAGAAATTCAATTAACCTCAATGGAAACATTTAAAGAATGGATAGCAAAAGACACTGGAAAACATCACTACCTCTGTTACTCGGGACTCTGCTCCTGAGTTCCTGTGCGACTCAACCGAAAGCCGCTGCACCTCCACCGGTCGCCGTAGAAATAGGTCGGGTTGAGTCCACTCAAGTTAAAGATAGCACGGAGTTCGTTGCCCAAGTAGAAGGGGTGGAAAACTCTGAGATTCGACCTCGGGTAAGTGGTTTGGTTAAACAAGTTTATGTCAGATTGGGCGATCGGGTATCAACCGGAGATCGGCTGATTTTGATCGATCCGTCTCAACAACGGGCGAACTTTGAAAGCCGACTGGCGGTGATCGAATCAAGACGCGCTCAACTCGAAAGTGCCAAGGCAAATTTGGACTCTCAACGGGCTGAATTGAGAAGATTACAAGCCGAGTTAAGCTATCAATCGCAAGAAGCTGATTTAAGAGATGCTCAACAAACCCTCGAAGCGGAAATCCAAGAAAAGCAACGCCTAGAGTATGAATTGGAGTTTATCTCAGAAGAGGCAAATTTGAGAGATACTCAAGAACAGTTAGAAGCAGATATTAAAGAACGCGATCGGCGAGCGATAGTCAGAGAAGAACGAGAAAAAGCCTTTGAAAGATATAAAAAACTGTGGGAAGAAGGAGTTGTTTCTACCGAAGAATACGATCAACGTTTGCGGGATATTCAAGAAGCCCAAGCCAGTTTAGCCGAACAAGAAGATGTGGTGCGAGCCTCCAGAGCGCAAGTTAGAAGCGCTCAACAGGATCTCGAACGCAAAAAAAGCACGCTACAAGCTCAGATTAGCACCCAAGAAAACCGAATAGAAGCGGCTCGCGCTCGGGTTGATAGCGCCGGACAAGCTTTTGAACGCCAAGTCGCCACTCTGGAAGCTCAAATTGCCAGTCAGCAAAAGGTGATTGATGCTCAACAAGCCGATGTTAACCGTTTAGAACGGGAAATCGATCAAGCCCAAGCGGATGCGGCCGCTCAACAGGTTGAACTGGATTATTATAGTGTGGAAGCTCCCATTTCAGGAATTGTGGGTGAGATTAAGGTGAAAGTGGGGGATTATGTTGATAGCCAAACCACGTTAACCAGCGTTCGACAAAACGAGCAATTGGAAGTCAGTATTAATCTCCCGTTGAACCAATTGCCTCAAATTCGAGTGGGAACACCCGTAGAACTGATCTCTCTAGAAACCGACGAAGAAATTGGGACAAGCCGGATTTCCTATATTTCTCCGACTGCGGAAATGGGATCGCAAACGATTTTAGTCAAAGCAATTTATAACAACCAAGATAACAAACTGCGAACCGACGAACAAGTTGGGGCGAGGGTGATTTGGGAACAACTTCCCGGTATCACAGTTCCGACGACAGCAATTAATCAAATTGGCGGTCAAAGCTTTGTGTTTGTGGTCGAGGAGCAAAATCAAGACGGTCAGCAAATGCTGATCGCCAAACAAAAACCCGTCGAGTTAAAGTTAGATCGCATCCAAGAAGGTCAAAGTTACGAGGTGATTTCTGGACTAAAAGCCGGCGATCGCATTGTTACCGAAGGAGTGGTCAAACTGCGAGATGGTACGCCGGTTGTCGATCAAGATCAACAAAGCGAAGCCGCATCACCTTCTGAGTCACCCCCCGCCGAGTAAGTGTTAGACAATCGATTTGCCCAGCAATCGGAATTTCAGTCTAAAGGGGGATGCTGAACGCAGACTGCACAGAATTCTCCCAAATCCCTAAATTAACTCAACAAATCCATCGGGCAGCCAAGGAGTCTGGTAAACTGGAAAGCAATTGTGGTGCTTCAATTGTTGTGTTGGAAAAAAAGATTAATTTTTTCCCAGTTCCCTCTACTCGGGGGAATTAATCTGTTAAAACACATAGATCCAGAAAAAGAACTTAAAAATCGAGTCCGACCAATTCCCTAACGGCACGCCCTGCGATCGCTAACAATCGGCACTCCTCCCCGATACTCCATCTACCCAATTCTTTTTTTATGCTGTTATTCGTTAGCACCTTTATTAAAAGACCCGTTCTCACAACGGTTTGCACCATTATTATTATCTTGGTTGGGGCCGTCTGTATTCCGCTGCTACCGATTACCCAATTACCGCAATTGGCGAACACGCAAATTAACGTAACTGCGGTTAATATTGGGGCGGATGCTGAAACCACTGAAACCACAGTCACCACCATTTTAGAACGGGAAATCAACGGGGTTGAGGATATGAAATACATCTCCTCAAACACGGGAAATAACGGCGCGTCTAATATTTCGGTGGTTTTCCCGGTTGATGTGGATAAAGATATCGCTCAGGTTAACGTTCAAAACCGAGCCGCCCAAGCCGAAGCCACCTTACCCGATGGGGTGCGACAAACGGGGATATCGGTACAAGCTTCATCTCCCGATATTTTGCTGGTGATCGCCTTTTACTCAGAAACCGACGATAACGGTCGATATCTCTACAACGATATCTTTATGAGTAATTACCTCGACCTCAATGTACTCGATCAAGTCAAGCGAGTGCAAGGGGTCGGTCAAGCCAATATCTTTGGGGAACGCAAGTATGCGATGCGAATTTGGCTCGATCCCCAACGGATGGCGGCCAGGGGCTTAACGGCTCAAGATGTGGTAAACGCCCTGCGAGAACAAAATATTCAAGTCGGTGCGGGGAAAATTGGTCAGAGTCCGGCACCATCCGATCAACGTTTTGAAATCCCCTTACAAGCCACCAGTCGTCTGCGGGGAGTAGAGGAATTTGAAGAATTGGTGCTGAAAGTTTCCGACGATGGGGTTTTGGTGAAGCTGCGAGATGTGGGTCGGGCGGAACTGGGGGCGGAAAATTACGAAACGGTTGCCACGTTTAAAGGTCAGCCTACCGTAGGCTTGGGGATTTATCAACTTCCCGGAAGTAACGCTTTAGAAGTCGCCAACAAGGTAAAAGCGATGATGGCGGAGTTGAGCAAGAGTTTTCCACCGGGATTAAATTATGAAATTCCCTATGACACCACGCTGTTTATTTCGGCTTCTTTAGAAGAAGTGGTGGTGACTCTGGCTCAAGCCATCGGTTTGGTGATTTTAATTATCTTTATTTTCTTGCAAGATTGGCGCACGACTTTAATTCCAGCCGTTGCCATTCCGGTGGCGTTAATTGGGGCGATGGCGGGGTTAAAAGTGATGGGATTTCAACTCAATACTTTAACCCTATTTGCTTGTACTTTAGCAACGGGTTTGGTGGTTGATGATGCGATTGTCATTGTTGAGGCAATTTCTCTAAAAATTGAACAGGGAATGAAACCCCGTCAAGCCGCTCTCGATGCCATGCAAGAACTAACAGGGGCAACGATTGCCACCTCTTTGGTGTTGATGGCGGTGTTTATTCCGGTGTCATTTTTTCCGGGAACAACTGGAATTATCTTTAAACAATTTGCCTTAACCATTGCTTTTGCGGTCGCCTGTTCGACCTTTAACGCCCTAACGTTTTCGCCCAGTATGGCGGGGGTGTTGTTGCGTCCGAAAGAGGAAACAAAAGGGCCTTTGGGATGGTTGTTTAGAAAGTTTAATCAGGGGTTTGCTTGGGTTCAAAATCAATACACCAAACTGATTAATTTTCTGGTGCGGATTAATACTCTGGTGATGGGGGTTTTTCTGGGCGGTTTGGTCTTGACTTTTTTCATGTATCAGTGGGTGCCGTCGGGTTTTGTACCGGAAGAAGATCAGGGTTATTTTATTATTTTGTTTCAAGCGCCCGATGGCGTATCGCTCAACTATACCGCAGAAGCGACGGAAAAAATCACCGATAAAGTGTTAGAAATTCCCGAAGTTAAGGGAACATTTGGAATTGCCGGGTTTAGCTTTAATGGGACCAATCCCAGTCAGGGGATTATGTTTGTTCCGCTTAAACCTTGGTCAGAACGTCCGAACCCGGATCAGTCGGTTTATGGTATCCTTGGAAAAATTAACGCTTCTCTACAAAGTATTACTGAAGTGCGAGCTTTTGCGGTGAATGCGCCGCCCGTGCGGGGGTTGAGTAGTACGGGGGGTTTTGAATTTCAACTGCAAGATCGCACCGGGAGTTTACCGATTTCGGCTTTGATCGAAAATGGATATCGCTTGCTTGGAGCCGTTAACTCGGATCAATATCCGGCAATTGGGGCGGCTTTTAGTCAGTATAGCGCCAGCAAAGCTCAGAAAAATATTGAAGTGCTTCGCGATCGCGCTAAAGCCTTGAATGTTGATATTAACGATGTGTTTAGCACTCTCCAAACTTATCTGGGTTCGTCTTATATTAATGATTTTGTTCTCGGACAGCGACAGTATCGCGTTTATGTACAAGCTGAACCCGAGGCCCGCTCTGAACCCCAAGATATCTACAACCTCTATGTCCGTTCTCGCAATGGTGATATGATTCCGCTGAGTAGTTTGATCCGGGTGACGGATTTTGTTGGCCCGGAAACCATTACTCACTTTAATATTTTCCGATCAATGCTGATTCAAGGCAATCCCGCTCCCGGTTACAGTACCGGACAGGCGATCGCCGCGATGGAACGGGCTGCGGCCGAAGTGCTTGACCCCGGTTTTGGGTTTGCTTGGCAGGGAAGCGCCTTGGAAGAAAAATCGTCTGGGGGTGCGGCGCCGATTATTTTTGGTTTGGGGTTTGTGATGGTGTTTTTGGTGCTGTCGGCCCAGTACGAAAGCTATATCGACCCGACAATTATTATGTTAGCGGTGCCGTTGGCGGTGTTGGGGGCGCTGTCGGCGGTGTGGTTCCGTTCTAATGTGTTGATGGCGGGTGGTCTTTGGCCGGTGGTGACGAATGATGTTTACTGTCAGGTGGCGCTGGTGATGTTGATTGGTTTGGCGTCTAAAAACTCGATTTTGATTGTGGAGTTTGCTAACCAATTGCGCGATAAAGGATTGAGTATTAAAAAGGCGGCGGTACAAGCGGCAGAACAGCGGTTTAGACCGATCCAAATGACGGCGATTTCTTCTTTAATTGGCTTTTGGCCGTTGGTGGTGGCGTCGGGTGCGGGTGCTTCGAGTCGTTGGTCTTTGGGAACGGCAATTTTTGGCGGGATGTTGGTGGGAACGCTGTTAAGTTTGTTGATTACTCCCAACTTGTATATTGGGATTAAAAGTCTGGAGGCTCGTTTGTTGAAAGGGGAAAAACCGGATAAAACCGATGGGGATGATGATAATGGTAATGGGGGTTTATTGAGAAGAAATGGTCGCAATGGTAGCGCCGAGTCTCAGTCTAATGGTAGTTCTCAACCGACAGAGGCGACTTCTAATCCAGCGTTACGGATTACTCATCAACCTTCCGATCCGACGGGGGAAGGGGTTTAGGTTTGCTGTTTATTTGATGATGAATTGATGCTATGACTGAGGAAGAAAACGAGCCTAAAAGTCCCGATGTTGAGGCTGAACGAGCCGATGGGGTTTCGGGATTAAATGAGTCTTCAACGACTGAGTTAACCCTCTCTAAGTTGTCTCAAAGAGTTGAACAGTTAGAGCAACAGTTGAGTAATGCGCTGTTGTTGTTGAGTGATATTTATCGCTATGAAAAATTACAGGATTTGTTGGCGGCGCAGCAGTGGAAAGAAGCGGATCTCGAAACCACTAAGGTGATGTTGGAAATTGCCGGACAGAGCAATCACGATAATATCACGCCGGAAGATTTGATGTTGTTTCCTTGTAGTAATTTGCGTTTGATCGATAGACTTTGGCGCCGCTATAGCAACGATCATTTTGGGTTTAGCCGACAACAACAGATTTATGTGAGTGAAGGGGGAACGGATGATATTTCTAATATTGATTTGAAGGTTTTAGAACAGGTTGGCGATCGCCTCGGATGGCGGGATAATAATAAGTGGTTAGATTACGATCAGTTGGATTTTAGTTTGTCGGCGCCGTTGGGTTGTCATCCGTCTAACTGGTGGCGTTCGGCTTACGGGGGGAAGATGGCGGTTTATTTTCTGGCGCGACTGATGCGGTGTGATGTCACGTCTAATGTATCGCTGGTAGCGGAGGACACTGAAAATGTTTAAAAATTGGTCTGCGGATGATTGGATTAATCATATTCTGTTTTTCGTCACGATTTTGGTTTTACTGGCTTCTTTCTTTTTATTTTAATTTCGGTTTAATTTGGAGTTAATTTTCATTAATTTTCCCCCCGATTGAGTTATGGTTTCTTGATTTTTTGCACAAAAGCGTTTGTGAGATTTTCTGGGATTATTTGAATTTTCGTAAAATAGACTTTGTAATTTCTCAAACCTTTGCTAAAACGGAAATAGGGATTCAACAAACAATGTCAATCTCACAGAGATCGGGGGGAAAATCCAATGAATACAAGGCTGATTTTGTTTTCGGGAATAGTTATGGCTGTTCTCGGTTCTGTGTTTGGGTTGGCGGTTTCTAAACTGCACCAAGACCGATATCAGTGTTGTGAGTACATTATTGGCGGGAATGATCCGGGTTATTCGCAGTTGAGAGAGCCGGGTAAGTACGCAATGGCGGGAGCGGCGATGGGGTTTGCAGTCGGTTCCGTTTTGGAGACGGTACGACAGCTTAAGCCTGAAGAAAATGAAGAATAATTATTCTAATCAATAGTCTATCACACAATCTACAGAAAAACAAGAAATTGATAGAAATAGATAGGGGAGCGGAAGAATTTCCAAAGTTGACGAATTCCTCCGCTTTAAAATTCTACTTTTCGATGCGGTGAATTTTCAAGAAATTGGTTCCTCGGGCGTGTTTTGTGGGAATGCCGGCAACAATCAAAATTTGGTCATCGATATTAACTAAATTCCGTTCTAAAAGCAAGGTTTGGGCTTGGTCAATTAACCCTTCAAAAGAAGCAACTTCGTGAGCGAGTAAAATCGGTTGTACACCCCAAACTAAGTTTAAACGGTGATAGGTAATCTCATCGGGGGTAAAGGCAATAACAGGCGCTTTCGGGCGTTCTGCGGCGGCTAATTCAGCAGTATAACCCGTGCTAGTATAAGCGACAATACACTTGAGGGGGAGAATTTTATCGATGGTATTTAAGGCTTCACTCAACGCATGAGTTTCGTCGGACTCGGCGGGAGGATAGTTAATAAATTTTAATTCCGGTTCAACATCAGACGCAATTTTAGACAGCATTTCTACTGCTTTAACCGGAAAATGACCAACGGCTGATTCTCCCGATAACATCACCGCATCCGTACCATCAATAATTGCATTAGCAACATCAGAAGCTTCTGCACGAGTTGGACGGGGATTGTTAATCATACTTTCCAACATTTGGGTTGCCGTAATCACCGGAATGCCTTTTTGATTGCAGAGTTTAATAATTTGTTTTTGCAACAAAGGCACTCTTTCGGGACTCATTTCTACTCCCAAATCACCTCGGGCAACCATCAAACCATCGCACTCATTCATAATAGCTTCGAGGTTGGCAACGGCTTGCGGTTTCTCAATTTTTGCCATCACGGGAATTCGTTCGGCGCCGTGTTTTTTGAGAAATGCTTTTAAATTTTGAACATCTTCAGCCCGACGAACAAAACTCAGAGAAACCCAATCAATTCCTTGAGATAAACCAAATTCTAAATCTTGCATATCCTTTTCGGTCATCGAAGGAAGTTGCAAAATTAAACTCGGTAAATTGACACCTTTGCGACTTTTTAATAAGCCCCCTTCAATCACTTTACATTTGACCGCTTTACCGGAAATGTCTTCTATTTTTAATTCTAATAATCCATCATCGAGTAAAATTTGCGCTCCCGGTTCGGCTTCTTCTGCCAAATAGGGATAATCAATAGAAACAGTATTGGGTTGATTGTCATACTCATCAACCGGAACTAAAGTCAGGTATTCACCTGTTATCAATTCTACCGCACCATCGGGTAATTGACCCACACGAATTTTCGGCCCTTGTAAATCTTGTAATAGGGTAACTGGAGTCTCTAATTCTAGAGAAACATCCCGTAACATTTTAACCGTTTCGGCATGATCTTCGTAGCTACCATGAGAAAAATTCAATCGGGCGACATTCATACCCGCTAACGCCATTTGTTTGAGGATGTTGGGGTCTCGACTAGCAGGACCAATGGTGGCTACAATTTTGGTTCGGTGAGTTAGCGTTTGCATAAGTTCAATCTGTTAGCACTTAGAGGTTGATTAAAAGTTCCCGGTTTGGGGAGATTTGATTTTCTTTTCAGTCGATAAAGAACAAAATCAGATAAATCCGGAAAAAACAACAGATTTTCTAATGATTTGGGAAAAAAGAAAAAATTGGCTGTTTCTACAGTTCGAGTTTATCGATATATTCTCTTAAGGTTTGAGCGGATTTTTGCAGGAGTTTTTCTTCGTTTTCAGCCAGGGAAAAATTCATCACTTTCATAACGCCTTCCCGGTTGACAATGGAAGGTAAACTAATACAAATTTCGGGGAGTCCGTACATTCCATCCACATAGGTACTGACGGTCATAATTCGGTTTTGATTCCGAAGAATGGCTTTGACAATATCGGTGACGGCTAAACCGATAGCATAAGAGGTATATCCTTTGCGTTTAATAATCTCATAGGCGGCGTTTTTGACCTGTTCAAAAATCTCATTTAATTCACCAATATCACAGGCTGGACTTCCTTCCCAGTCGCCATCACAGATTTTCATTCCCGCCACATTTGCTTTACTCCAAACGGGAACTTCACTATCACCATGTTCTCCGATAATATAAGCGTGAACGCTGCGGGGATCAATATCGAGTCGGTTAGAAAGTAAAGCCCGAAAACGAGCGGTATCTAATATAGTTCCTGACCCAAAAACTCGGGAACTGGGAAAGCCTGAAAGCTTCAAACTAACATAGGTCATAATGTCAACCGGGTTGGCGACAATCAGTAAAATTGCATTCGGACAATGTTTGGCTACATCTCCAATTAAACCCCGAAAAATTTTTACATTACGGTGCAATAAATCCAGACGAGTTTCGCCTTCTTTTTGGCTAGAACCTGCTGTTACAATGACAACATCTGCATCTTTTCCAACATCTGCAACCGTTCCCGCTTTAATGCGAGTTGGAGAGATAAAAGGAACACCATGTAACAAGTCCATGACTTCCCCTTCTACTTTTTCGGCGGCGATATCTTGTAAGATGAGTTCATCAAAACAGTCTTGAATTAACATAGAATAGGCGCAAGCCATTCCTACTTGACCCGCTCCCAAGATAACACCTTTACGAGGTTTAATTTTACTTTTTAAGTTCTCAGCATCAGGATGTACATTAAATAATCCCTCAAACATAAATCCTCCTGTAAATTGATGTGTTTTGGATGTAATCAAGTCCCCAGTAAATTGTACACAATGATACAATTTACTGATGTTGAGTTCTTATACAACAGTTGAAACACTTCTAACTGAATTACACCCGATTTTAACACTATATTTTTCAGATTACACGGGTAGGATTGGATGGATAATCTATTCTTAACTTTAATTCTAAATCTTCTTAACCCTGAGTGAGTCTAATCTCAACAAAAATAAATTATTCATCTATATTTTGAAATAAAATTAGTAAAGAAAAATCTCATATTTTAAGGTTTTACATCTATAACAAGGTATAATTTGAGAAATTTTATCGCTTTTAACTTAAAGAAAACTTATGTTTAAATGGAAAGACTCAATCAATATCCCAGATTAATATTAAAATAATCTTGTAAAGTTTTGTTATACTCCGCTTCTGTGTTAAGAGTCTGTTCCTCTCGCTGACCGTTTTGGGTGATAATTAATCGATTATCGCTTAATGTGACTCGACCTGTCGGTGTGGCTTTGGTACAGATACGACGCTGAGTAAATATTGATTGGGGAGAGGTTTGATTATATTCGCAGGTTGTTTGAAAATCGGTTAAATTTCTAGGGGTTAAAGTAAAACAATATTGAGGTTTATAATTTCCCTCTTTGTTATGGTAAAATATCCAAGTATCATCATTCTGTATCAGTTTATAAGCTTCTCCGTTTTGGATTTGTTCGGTTGAATTTTCCAGTTTTAAAGGATAAAGAAAAGAATCTCCAAAACCCACATCAACTAACCAAGACTCTGTATTTTTTACCAATAGGGTTAAATGACCAAATTCCCGCCCAAAATTACCATCTTCTCGCGCCACTTGTGCGGAAAGTAGAGTCACATTAAAACCCAGTTGTTGAAGTAGCCAAGAAAATAAAGAATTGAGTTCATAACAAAATCCCCCTCGATGCTGTCGAACAATTTTACTGTATAACGTTTCTAAATTGAGATGAATGGGTTGGTTGAGATGAATGCTGAGATTTTCAAAGGGAACCGCAAGTAAATGACAGTAATGTAGTTGATGAAGCGTCTCAAGATTGGGTTCAAGAGAACGTGAATAGTTAATTCGGTTGAGGTATGTGGTCACATCCATAATAAATCGGCTATTTGTTATCTATTTCATTAGAGGTTTTATCATAAAATTGCTGTTCAATTTGACGATATTTATGAACATCAATCAGTTTCTCAAATTCCTGAAAACTGACCAAATTTTCTAGATTTGCTGTACTTCCGGTTTCTTTTAATTGACGTAAACAATCCGTCATCGCTTTAGTAACTGTAAATAAACCCGATAACGGAAAAAAGACGATTTTAAACCCCAACTGTTGTAATTCCTGGGCTGATAATTGGGGCGTTTTTCCCCCTTCTATTATATTCGCAACTAAAGGAATATTCGGCAAAGCTTCGGCAATTTTAACCAGTTCTTCTTGAGACTGGGGCGCTTCGATAAAAATCGCATCCGCCCCCGCTTCAAAATAAGCTTTTCCCCGGTTAATCGCTTCATCCAAACCCAAAGGAGCGCGAGCATCTGTCCGTCCGATAATCACTAAATTACTCTCGCCTCTCGCCTCAACTGCGGCTTTGATTTTAGCAATATGTTCGCCTGTGGAAATCACCCGTTTTCCTTCAAAGTGACCGCATTTTTTCGGCCATTCTTGGTCTTCCAAAAGAATTCCCGAAACACCCAAATTAACCGCATCTTTCACCGTGCGAATCACATTTAAAACGTTACCATAACCCGTATCTAAATCGGCAATTAACGGAATATTAATCGACTGAACAATTCGACCAATACTATAAAACATTTCCGTCGCCGTGAGAAAGCCGTAGTCGGGTAAACCAAGGCTGGATGCGGCGATACCAAACCCACTGGTGGCGACGACTTCAAAGCCTAACTGTTCGGCAATTTTAGCGCTCAAACAGTCATAAATACCGGGAATGACCAAAATTTCTGATTGTTCGAGTCGGGTTCTGAGTTGATTTCCAAAAGACATAGGGCAATGTTAAACCTCTATAATTTAGGATACACCGATTTCTGTCGTTAATCCTATAAATTTTTATAAGCCGATGAAACCTCAAAAAATCATTCAGCAGTTTATCTTTGCAATAGCAGTCGGCTTTTTATTCTACTGGCTGAATATTCCGGTCGGTTGGCTACTCGGGCCAATGATTGTTGGAATTTTGTCTGCTACAATTCTAGGTTATCCTCAACCCTTACCTGGGGTTTTTATGACATTGGGAAAGGCTTTTTTGGGGTTAGCAACGGCAGTGCGTTTTTCTCCAGATACTCTAATTCTTGCTGCTAATTATGCCATTCCTCTCTTACTTTGTATTGCAGTTACGGGAATTATGAGCTTATTTCACGGTTATTTATTAGCTCGTTTTTCAGGAATTGATCGCGTTACGGGATTGTTAGCTTTTATTCCCGGTTTGGCGTCGAGTATTGTGGCAATTGGCGAAGAAATGGGAGCGGATGCGGTGGCAATTGCTTTGTTTCAATACTTGCGTTTATTGTTAGTTATTCTCATTGTTCCGGCGCTCGCAACGTTCTTATTTCCAGCCAATCCTGAGAGTGTAAATACAGTTCCGCTTTTGACAACAGAGCAATCCTCTATTCCTTTAGTTTCCAATCTGTTTATCTTGGCAATTTGTTCGGGTTTGGGGATTTGGTTCGGAGAGAAATTTAATTTACCTGCGTCTGGATTTCTCGGCACATTTATTGTCGGTTTAGTTTTGTTTTGGACGTTTCCCGAGTACATCCAAGTTCCTCAATGGCTCTTTCAAACGGGATTATTATTTGTCGGACTTTCTATCGGATTAAAATTTAATGTTCAAACCGTTCGCCAACTTTTTAAAGCGGTGTTAATTGAGGCGGGATTAGTCATTTCATTAATCTTTTGTTGTTTGGCAATTGGATATGGATTTCATCAAATTGCACGGGTTGATATTGTCACCGCTATTCTCGGATTAACACCCGGAGGATTTGAAGCGATGATTGCAACAGTTGTGCAGCTTGGCGGCGATACAAGTTTGGTCTTAGCAATGCAATTAACCCGAATGTTAATGATTCTTTTGTTGGCTCCCTGGTTAACGGGTTTTGTCAGGAAACAAGAGGAAAAAGATGGGTAATTGCTAACAATGTTTAAAAAGATAAACTCGGATTGATTTGTGAAAAAAATTCAGCTATCATGGGTTAAAACTTGTGCAATTTACAGCGATGTCTGAAGCATTTCTCTTTGATACACTCATTAAAAATGTTCGGGTTGTTCGTCCTAATCAGCCTACTTTAGAAACGTTAGATATCGGGATTAAGGATGGAAAATTCGTTCAAATAGAACCCAATCTCAATCCCGAACACGCTCAACAAACCTTCGATGGAAATCAGCTTTTAGCCTTTCCCGGTGTGGTGGATGCTCATATGCACGTTGGAATTTATCAACCGCTCAACCAAGATGCTGTTACCGAGAGCAAAGCCGCAGCAATGGGCGGTGTAACAACCAGTTTAAACTATATTCGCACGGGTCAATATTATCTCAATCAGGGCGGAAGTTACCATCAGTTTTTTCCGAAAGTGTTAGCGCTTTCTGAGGGTAATTTTTATGTTGATTATGGTTATCACGTCGCCCCAATATCTGCCGAACATCTTGAAGAAATGCCCCAACTTTTTGAGGAGTTTGGGGTGTCCTCGTTTAAAATTTTTATGTTCTATGGCGGTTATGGGTTGCACGGACTATCCGACCAGCAAAATTTATTTTTAATGATAAATAAAGAAGAACGCTACGACGTGGCTCACTTTGAGTTTATTATGCGAAGTTTAACTCAAATGCGCGAAAAATATCCCGATTCTCAAGATTATCTTAGCTTGAGTTTGCACTGTGAAATTGCGGAAATATTAAGCGCCTATACCAAAATTGTTGAACGGGATAATACCCTCACTGGACTGAAAGCTTATAGTGCGGCTCGTCCTCCCCATTCGGAAGGTTTGGCGATTTGTATTGCGTCCTATCTCGCCCATGAAACCAACTGTATTAATATCAATTTACTCCACTTAAGTTCCCGCAAAGCCATTGAAGCCGCTTTGATGATGCAAGCCACATTTCCTCATATTAATTTCCGTCGAGAAGTCACCGTCGGACATTTGCTTTTAGATGTGGATGCACCGACAGGAAAATGGGCAAAAGTTAATCCTCCCATTCGTCCGCGAGAGGATGTAGAATTTTTATGGCAAGCGGTTTTAAACGGTCAAATTGATTGGGTTGTTAGCGATCACGCTTGTTGTTCAGCCGAACAAAAAGTTTCTCAACAAAACCCCGATAATATTTGGTTAGCGAAGTCGGGTTTTGGCGGAACTGAATATTTACTATCCGGGGTTTTTAGCGAAGGAAATAAACGGGGAATGACTTATAATCAAATGGCTAAATTATTATCTTGGAATCCCGCACGGCGATTTGGGCTGTTAGAAAAAGGGGATATTGCTGTTGGTTACGATGCGGATTTGGTGTTAGTTGATCCCAATGAAACGTTTACGGTTCGGGCGGATAAATCACCCTCTCAACAGGGTTACACTCCCTTTGAAGGGATGGAATTAACTGGACGAGTGAAAAGTACATTTCTTCGCGGAAATTTGATTTATCACAACGGAGAAATTCTCGGTTCGCCTCAAGGACGTTATTTAAAACGACCCTATGGAAAGACTACAAAAAAGTTAAAGTAAAGGTGTTTTGAAAAAAGTCACATTATTCAGATATTTAACGCCTTAGCTTTAACTCATCGATAGCCGGATAAAAGTCCGCGTGACAAACAATTTCTTCAAGACTCGATACTCGTTCTTGCAACTGGTCGATTTTTGTTTGTTCAAGTAAGTTTGTTGGTTGTACAAATATCCAAACTGATACAGTGCTAACCGTAGCTGCAATTATCACGGCTAAAGGTAAAATTGTGTAGTTCTCAACGAGAGCGATGATAGGTACACAAGCGAGTAAACAAAAGATAGATAAACTCCATATCCATTTGGTTGCTGCTAACCGAACATCATTCATCTCAAATTGCTTTTTCTGACTAGACATAACACATCCTCTAATTAAAAATGAATAATCCACCAGTTATATCCCAATCTCTTTGAAAGCATTATGTTTTCAAAAAATATCTTGAAAAACTGGTGGTCTATCTTTATGAACTTTTTTCATTCCAGAGAGTGAAAATTCATCATGTAGCTGTAGTTATCTACTGCTGACTTTGATCTACTTTTCGCTTATGATGAGATGAAGTCAACACCTTTACACCTTGATATGCTGCCAATCCAACCCCGACTGTTGCGACTACCGGTAAAGCGGCAGAAACGGCAAGTCCTGCTGCCATTCCACCACCAACTACACCACCAACAGCAGCCAAACCTGAACTGATACCTGCTGCGCTTAGACCCGCCACTGAACCTGCACTAGAGACAGCCATAACTGAGGCTGCACCCCCAGTAATTGCCCCAAGAGCGGCTCCACCTAGTAATACTTCTGGTGAGGCAGAGTTATTATAAGTATCGTGAGAATCATTGTTATAGGTATCGTGAGAATCATTGTTATAGGTAATATGGCGATCATCAATATTAACGTTACATTCTGATTTCCCCAATACCCGTGATTCTGCTGTACATAATGGTTGTGCTGAATTCCGAACTACTGTTGTTGTAGGTTGATTAGCCCAAGCTGGCTGAGACATCAGAGGAAAAAAGAAGGTAGAAAACAACAATACTGACATGAAGAATGTTGTTATGCGTCCTAGAAACGTTTGTGAGTTCATTATCTGGCTCCAAGTTGTTTAAGTTAAAAAGAAAAACCATCTCAATTGCAACCTATTAATCTCGTGATTTTTTTAGGTTACTATATATAATCTAAAGCCAGAAATTAGGGGTGTCAATTAGAGAAATTACTGATATTGATGATTCGCCTTATTTCTCAAGTATCCGTAATTTTACGGAAGTTATACGTTATTTGATGAAAAAATAAATTTTTATGCTAAAATAGAGCAAAGTTTAATTTGTTCAGTCGCATTTCTATGACTGAGATAACCTCAAAAATCGAACTTCCACCCCCTTTCCCAGACCATACTCAACTCCCCGAGTCGGATGGTACATTTGTGAAAAATTTTCAGGAGCATCCCCAGAGTATTTTACTCACAGATTCTATCGGCCCAATCTTACAAAAAATTCATCCAGACGGACAATATACCATCGGTCAAGACTGCGGGATTTATTGGCGAGAAACTGACCCGCCCGAAAAAGGAGCGGAAGCACCGGACTGGTTTTATGTTCCGAATGTTCCGCCCAAACTTGACGGTCAAATTCGTCGTTCTTATGTCTTGTGGCGGGAATTTATGGCTCCTTTAATTGCCTTAGAATTTGCTAGCGGAAACGGTGACGAAGAACGGGATAATACACCGTTATCTCGAACGGGAGAAAAGACCAAACCGGGTAAATTCTGGGTCTATGAGCAAATTATTCGCATTCCCTATTACGGCATTTATGAAATCAATAGTAGCAAGTTAGAAGTTTACACTCATCAAAACGGCTATTATCAAAAAATGTCTCCCAATGAGCGCGAACATTATCCGATTTCACCTTTAGGAATAGAGTTGGGATTGTGGCAAGGTCGCTATCAAAATCAAGACCAATTGTGGTTAAGATGGTGGGATAATGAAGGCAATTTGTTGTTAATAGGAGATGAACGCGCCGAACGAGCCGAACAAGAGCGCAAAAATGCTATTCCTCGGTTGTTGGGAATGGGTTTAAGCGTTGAACAGGTGGCGGAAGCGCTAAACCTCAGCATCGAAGAAATTCAACAACAAATTTAAACCTCAGACCACCCATTATTTTATTTTTGCTTCAAAATATAGAAGGAGTCATTTAAGAGGTATCTCTATGTTTCCTTTTTTCAATCCCTGCTGGAATTGGGACAGCCCATCGAATTCTCGCAAAGCCTACCAAGAGCGCAAACTGCAATTTTTGAAGTGGATGCGAGATGACCTTGAAACTCGACTGGCTGGACTGAATGCCGCGATAGAAACTGTTGAACGCCAACTGAATCAAGAGTAAGCGCGATCAACTTAAAAGTTTCAAACTTGACATTTAAAATAGGGTTGGATTTCTAAGTCTATTATCCCAACCTGATTGATAATATCTTACCACAAGTTAGCGATTAACGCTAACTTTTTTATTGATTAGTTTCGGGAAGATTTTAAATAGCATTATGAGCAGTATTTACATAAATTACTTGACATGAATATATTCAGATAGCAAAATAGTAAAAATAGTTCAGTTGGATCAAAATGATGTAATATTTTCTCACAAGGAACATTAGTAAAGCGTTATGTCGATGACAGCAAACTCAGAGCCAATTCAATCCTTCCGAGCGCTAGCACTTCAGTTAACTTGTCAGGCGGTTAATTGTGCGAGTAGCCCTTCCGAAGCGCGAAGCATAATGACCAAAGCTGTTGAGAGTTTGGAGGGAAAAATTGCCACCAGTTTAGCGTTTATTGGTTCGGATTGTCGTTTGGTGGTACTTCCTGAATATTGGTTAACAGGTTTTCCGATGGGTGAACCCTTGGGAATTTGGGCAAAAAAAGCCTGTTTAGAAATGGACGATCCCATCTATAATAAATTAGCAGAAATCGCCCAAAAGTTCAAGATTTTTCTAGCAGGAAATGCCTATGAAGTTGATCCCAATTTTCCGAAGTTATACTTTCAAAATTGTTTTGTTTTCAATCCGTCTGGCTCGATGATTTTGCGATATAGACGGTTAAACTCGATGTATACACCAACCCCCCACGATGTTTGGGATAAATATCTAGATTGTTATGGTTTAGAAGGAATTTTTCCGGTGGCAAAAACCGAAATTGGCAATTTAGCAACTATCGCCTCAGACGAGATATTATTCCCCGAATTAGCACGAACCTTTGCCACCCGAGGCGCAGAAATTTTCTTACATTCAACTTCAGAAATTTATGGTCATGCGAGACTGCCAAAAGAAGCCGCAAAAGTGTCTCGGGCTGTGGAAAATATGGCTTATGTTATCTCTGCGAATACCGCCGGAATTGTTAACACTCCGCTTCCCAGTTCTTCAACGAATGGCGGTTCAAAAATCATCGATTATCGGGGAATTCTTTTGGCAGAAACGGGCGCCGGAGAAAGTATGGCGGCTTTTGCAGAAATTGATTTAACGGCACTCCGACGCAACCGCAAACGCCCCGGAATTCAAAATTTATTGGCACGTCATCGTTCAGGATTGTATACTGAAACCTATCAACAACCTGATTTTTATCCGGCAAATACCATGTTAGAAGGAGAAATAGAACGCCAACATTTTATTAAAACCCAGCAAGAAACGATTAACAACTTAATTAAAAAGGAAATTATTTAAACATGGAAAATAAAATCAAAGTTCGCAATCCAAGAACCGGAGCCATTGATTATTTTATTACTCCTCCCACCGAGGCAGAAATTACTGAACGGTGTCAGAATTTACGACAAGCTCAAATTAACTGGCAGGTAGATATTAATCAGAGAATAGAAGTTATACAACAGTGGAAACAAAAGATTATTTCTGAAAAGGATTCTTTGGTTCAAGCTTTAGTTGAAGATACGGGAAGAATTCGAGAGTCCGTGATGGAAGTTGACGGGGTTATTTCCAGTTTAGAACGATGGTGTAAACTCGCGCCCGAACTCTACTTAACGGAAGAAAAAAATACAGTTATTCCTTTTATTCAGATTAAATCTCAACTGGTTCCTTATTCCTTAGTTGGAGTAATTAGTCCTTGGAATTTTCCCCTGTTACTGTCTCTAATTGATGCAATTCCGGCGTTATTAGCTGGCTGTGCAGTCATCATTAAACCCAGTGAAATTACTCCTAGATTTATTCAGCCTTTAGTTAAAACAATTGAATCTGTTCCCGAGTTAAATCGGGTTTTGTTTTTTATTCACGGAGCCGGAGAAACCGGACAAATTATAATTGAAAATGTTGATGCTGTTTGTTTTACCGGAAGTGTTTCAACGGGTAAAAAAGTCGCAGAATTAGCCGCTAAAAAGTTAATCCCTGCTTTTTTAGAACTGGGTGGAAAAGATCCCGTTATTGTCTTAGAATCAGCCGATTTAGAACAAGCAACCTCGGCGATTTTATGGGGTTCTGTGATTAACGCCGGACAGTCTTGTTTATCCATAGAGCGGATTTATGTAGCCGAATCAATTCACCATAATTTTGTGGATAAGCTGGTTGAAAAAGCCAGTCAGTTATCTCTCAATGATACTGATATCAAAAAAGGTGAAATAGGGCCGATTATTTCCGCAAAACAAGCCACAATTATTGCGGAACATTTGTTAGATGCAACCGAAAAAGGAGCAATTGTTAATTGTGGGGGTCGAGTCGAAGAATTAAACGGAGGATTTTGGTGTCGTCCGACGGTATTAACCCATGTTAATCATCGCATGAAAATAATGACCGAAGAAACTTTCGGCCCGGTAATGCCTGTTATGAAATTTTCTTCTAAACAAGAAGCAATAAAACTTGCAAATGATAGCGTTTATGGGTTGAGTGCAGCGGTTTTTGCAGGTACAAAAACAGAAGCTTTAGAAGTCGCCCAACAGATAGAAGCCGGCGCAATTAGTATTAATGATGCAGCCTTAACCGCTTTAATTAATGAAGGTGAAAAAAATTCGTTTAAATGTTCGGGCTTGGGAGGTTCGCGAATGGGGGCGGCTTCGATGGCTCGATTTTTCCGCAAAAAAGCCCTGTTAACCAAAACACAACCCGTTGTAGACCCCTGGTGGTATTGACAAAACTAAAAATTTCATAAACAATGAAAAAAAATCTGGTTATTCTGTTAAAATTTGGATATTATTACATGAAAATTCAAGGTGTAAAAGAGGAGTATTAATTATGTCTAATCTGCGCGAAAAAATGCCCGTTTTAGCCCGCCATGAAGGAGACTGGACAGGAACCTATACCCTCGTTAATACCGAAGGGAAAATTATTGATCAACACCAATCTCATTTAACCTGTCAATTTCCTGAAACGGGAGATTATCCCTATTTTCAAATCAACCGTTATCACTGGGAAAATGGTAAACGAGAAGAACATCAATTCCCCGCTATTTATCAAGATAACAAACTTATTTTTGATACCGAACGCATTACCGGAAAAGCCTGGGAAGCAGATGAATCTACTCTCATTTTATGGTTGGCTTACAAAGGCGTACCGGATGCTTATATTTATGAAATGATTCAAATTAGCCCTTGCAATAATTATCGCGCCCGCACTTGGCAATGGTTCAAAAATAATCAAATTTTTCAACGGACTTTGATTCAGGAAGAACGAATGCAATAAAATCTGCAATTTAATTATTGTTCAAAATAAAAACTTAGATAATGAAACAGCAAGTTAAAAGAGCATATTTAGACACAGAAGATGGACAAATTCTCTACCGTATCGCTGGCGAAGGAGAACCCATTTTACTGCTACACATGACCCCTCGAAGCAGCGATGAATTTCGAGAAATTATCTCAATTTTAGCCGAAAATAAACAAGTGATTGCAATGGATTTAATGGGGTTGGGAGATTCGGACAAACCCTCCAGAGAGTATTCTGTTGCTGATTATGTTCAAAATATTATTGCACTTTGGAATGAGTTGGGAATAGAAAAAAGCAGCCTTCTCGGAAGTCTAACGGGCGGTTATATTGCCGGAGAACTTGCGGCGAGTTATCCCGAAAAAGTCAACAAATTAATTCTCTGTAATGTGCATGGCTTTGATGCCGAAGAACAGGAAAAAATTGTGCAGAGATATTCAATGGGATTTAAAATCAAAGAAGATGGTTCACATTTAATGCAATGTTGGCTTTCTCGGGTTAACTATGTGGGAAATGGAGAGTTAAATCATCGTTGTGTGATTGATGATTTAAAATGTTTTGGTTCTCCCATCTATCCGGGTGTTGCTGTCGGAAAATATTGTCTATTAGCAAAAGAAAGATTTAAACAGATTCAATCTCCAACTCTAGTTTTAACCGGAGATAAAGCGTTAGAACCGTTAGAAAAAGCGGGTTTAGCAAAAGCTGAAAATCAAACTTGGCTATCTGAGTCTATTCCTCATAGTCAAGAGATTATTATTGAAAATGGTACGCTTTGGATGATAAATCAAGTTTATCAAGAAGTTGCTGAAGCCGTGATTAACTTTTTAGATGAAGCGTCAAATTAAATGAACCCTCAAACTTACAAAAAATTGGTCGCGAATAAAATCAGTAGCGACTTTCAATCAGCTATTGAAATCATTACAGTTCCCTTACCTGAACCCGGAGATAATGAAATTATCATTCAAAATAAATTTGCTGGAGTCAATGCCGGTTTTGATACTTTATTATGTCGGGGAAAAATCCCATATTTTAATCCCACTCTGCCCTTTGAATTAGGCGTTGAAGCGGTGGGGAAAGTCGTAGCGGTTGGTCAAAATATCACCACTTTTAAAATAGGCGATGCTGTCGCCACAACAATTCGAGGGGGTGGCTATAGCGAATATCAAGTTATTGATGCTAATATTGCCATAAAAGTTCCCCACGCAACCCCAGAAATTTTAACATTAATTCCCACCGGAATTTCTGCTTTAGTCGCCTTAGAACAGGTGGGAGAAATGACAACTCAAGAGACAATATTAGTTACCGCAGCAGCAGGAGGAACTGGACACATAGCCGTTCAACTGGCAAAATTAGCGGGAAATCATGTAATCGGAACTTGCGGTTCAGAAGCCAAAGCAAACCTACTCAAAAAATTGGGTTGTGACCGCGTAATTAACTATCGAAAAGAAAATGTAAACGAGGTGCTTCAGCGAGAATATCCCCAAGGAATAAACTTAGTTTTTGAATGTATTGGTCGCCAAATATTTGATGTTTGTGTGAATAATTTAGCGGTTCGAGGTCGCTTAGTTGTTGTTGGTTTTATCTCCGAATATGCAGAAAAATTAGAAGTGGTAAATCAACCCCGAATTTATGAAAAACTCTTTTGGAAAGGGGCTTCAGTTAGAGGTTTTTTAATGCCGCTTTATCAAGAATATAGTTTAGAAGCTAGAAATCGTTTATTTGATTTACTCGAATCTGGTCAAATTCAAGTTGCAATTGATTCCACAGAATTTAAAGGAATTGAATCTATTCCCTCTGCGGTTGATTACTTACTCGGAGGGAAAAATTGTGGAAAAGTTGTGATTCAATTTTAACTATTTTTATCAGAAATTACAGTTCCAAGTTTTGATAAATCTCGATCAACTCTAACAAAAAATAAGCAACCTTCATCGCTAATATGACGGGGAATCAGGCTAAAGCTAGGACAGTAACAATAGCCATCTTTCTGAACTCGATAATCTCCAAGGTCTAAATATCCAGATAGACAATAATCATCTTCATTATAGGCTTGAATTATGGAAAATTGACCATCATAATGAGGCAAAATTGCTAACAACCAAACACCACTATTATTTTGATTTTTTCTTAACCATTTTTTCTTGGCGACCTCAAATTGAACGGTATTGGTTGTAGCCCAAGGTAAAAGTTTAGTATCCATTGCTGGAATATAATCACAAATTCTGGCATCAGCAAGAGTATTTTGAACAGATTTATACTGCAATGGAACAGGCCCATTTTCCATCCATAAGAGTTCAACAGGTTGATTTCCTAACACTTTCCACGGCCCTACTTTTACACCAGCCGGAATAAAAGAATAGCCGTGTTTGGGTAACTTCCATTCCCCGACTTGAACTTCACCTGTTAATACAAAAATCTCCAAGTCTGCGGTAAAAATGCCTTCTGGGGCTGTAAATTCGGGCGGAAAAATGACTTTAGATGTTGATGCCCCACAATCATGCCAACTTAACAAACGACGGGTTATAGGGGCGATATTTTCCGGCATTCCAGAAATTCGCCAGTCATTTTCTTCTGAAACAGAATTGCTGTCAAATAAGTGATATTGACGAGGTTTATACTCCTCAGAAATAGCCGTTCGCCGACCCGATAAACTCATGCGGCTTTGACCATCTCCGCCCCAATCCTCTGAAATGGGTGGAACATTCAAAAAATCATTGGTTTCCATTTTTTATTTATTCTCCATATTGATTTTAAAAACTCGGCTATATTTTACCAAATTCGATAGATAAATGCAGTATCAACCCATACAGCAAACCACAGCCAATCTTTAAGAAGATCTAAATAGCCAATCAATCTCAATTAGAGTTCGAGACAGCATGAGTCTCAATACCCAATTTTAACCTCAAACTTTTCTAACTGTCAGCCTTTCATCGAACTCAAAAACTCCCAATATTGGGGGAATTATGACCATAGAACCTTGTTTTTTTTCGGACACCACCTAAACCATGAACGCACAATTTCAACACACAATTCTCCCGCAGACAACGCATGATGAGTTAGCCCGTCAAAACTTCATGCAAAGCCTATCTGTTTATGTTAATCGTCAAATGGGATCGGGAATTAAGACAGTTTATGAGAAAAATGTCAAGCCAAAATTTGAACAAAAACATCAACGTCCTCCCGAAAATCGCCATGAAATTTTAGAAGAAATGCAAGCCCAATCCTATTATCATTGGTGGAGTATTTTAAAGCGATTTCAACAGGAAATGATGTGGGAGTCGGTGGGTTCAAGCGTTGAACGTCAACTTCCCGATCTAATTAAAAAAGCTAAAAACATACAAAATCAACTCGGGTCTTTAATTCTCGATCCCAACTTTCAAACCCCCGCTTATATGACCGAAGTTGATATTCATTGTATGCCGGGAGGATATCATACTGAAAATAAAGAACAGGACCTCGCAGCCGGCGCCATTTACGACCGGGGTGTTTATGTTTATGGTTTGGGTTGGTTGGGAACCCTAAATGATAACATGGGGCATTCCATTATTCAAAATTATCTCCAACCAAATTATCCTCATTTTAAACCAAAAAAAATTCTTGATATGGGATGTGCGGTCGGACACAGTACCCTTCCCTATGTTGATGCTTATCCCGAGGCAGAAACTTATGGAATTGATATTGGTTCACCGATGTTACACTACGGTCACGCCCGGGCAGAAGCCTTAAAAAAACGAGTTCATTTCTCTCAACAAAATGCCGAAAAAACAAACTTCCCCGACGGAACATTTGATTTAATTGTCTCTCATATTTTGTTGCATGAAATTCCGACTTATGCCATTGAAAACGTCATGGGAGAATGCTATCGGTTACTCTCGCCCGGTGGGATTATGGTTCATCTCGATGCACCTTTGTATCGACATATGGATGCTTATACCGCCTTTATTTCCGACTGGCAAACGATTAACAATAACGAACCTTTTTGGGGTGAAATGCGAGAGTTATATTTAATCGATCTTGTCAAAAAAGCGGGTTTTAACTCTGAAAAAGTGAGTGAAGCTTTCATTCGCAAATATAACTCTCAAACACCCAAAGTTTCTCGTTCTGAAAAAACACCCCCCGTTAGCACCCGTCCGACTTGGTTTGCGATCGCTGCCCAAAAATAAGTATTCAAAAAAAATCCAATGGTACAAACAGCAAAAGGACAACGCCCGGTTTACCTCAACGATCCTCAACAGGATAAATTGTTAGGGATAATTCTCGCCTTAGCCGGTGAAGTTTCCGTACTCCGCGAACGTCTTGATACCCTAGAAAAACTGTTAGAAACAAAAGGAATTTTATCACCAGGGGAAATAGAAACCTATCAACCCGATGAAAAAACCTCCGAACACCGAGAACAGTGGCGAACAGAATACATTTCTAGACTCTTGCGAATACTAGAAGAAGAAATTGATGGACTCTAGCAATAAAGGAGGGTATAATTACAGCAATTCTCTCTAGTTTTTATCGATGACCGGAACACAACAAACGCTCGAAACTGCCCAACAAGCCTTTGAATATTTTCGTCACGGTTTGGCGACGGGGGAATGGGAAAATTTCATCGCTATGTTGAGTGATGACTTTACGTTCTCATTTCCCGCTGGCCCCTATCAAGGGTTAAATAAAGGAAAAGAACGCATGGCTGAATTTTTAGCTTATGTGTCTGAAAAAGTGTTTAGTCAGGGTTTATTTTTCACTCTCGAACGAACAACATTTAATGAAAATACCGTTGTTTTTGAGGGAACGTCAGAAGGCTTAATGCTCGGAAAACCCTATAAAAATCAAGTCGCCGTTTCCTTTGATGTTCGAGGCGATAAAATTTGCAGTTACCGAGAATATTTAAGCCTTGTTTATAAACCCTAATTCCTACAAAAATATTAATTAACTTTGGCGATGTAAAACTTCAAAACTCAAAGCCACAAAAGTTCCTGAACTATCGTATTCAACGGTAATTTGTTTGTATTCCCGTTCGGAGATTAATTGACCCGCTTTAATTTGAAAGGGTTCTCCCAGTTTAATCGATTTTTTAGGATAACAAAGGAAACCACCGGGTAACGATATTAATTGACTTTGATCTGAAATTTTATCGAAGCTAAAATATTCTATTTTCTCCGGTTCAGAGGATTTTAAATCCGGTGTGATTGTTCGCTTTTCTCCTCTCCAATTTCCTGAAAGTTGAGTGATTGTTTCTGTCGGTGGATGTTCGGGAAACTGACCCCATTTTTCACTGATTTGAACAATCTTTTCCAGTTGACCTTGTTCATTGTAGATCGGAATGATACTGGTACGCCGATCTTCGTAATAAAAAAAGAGTTCGGTTCCCAAAGATTGATCGTTTTGTCGTTTTTGACTGACAACAGCCGTTGCATCTGGACTTAAATAAATCGCTCTCATGGTTGGAAGTCCGGGGTGAATTATCCCATCGGGTTGACTGCAAGTTTCTTTTTCGAGCGTCCAACTTTTTGAGGAGGTGCTACCATCAGAAAATGTATAATTATTCGTATGAGTCACAACGGTTTTATCAGAATTGGCTTGAAAACAACGCACCCCTTGAAACGTTTTTAAAACCTCTTTTTCCGGGGAATAAGTTGTCCAAGTTCCAAACCAACCCGGACTATCTGACTCATACTTTCCAAAGAGATTAATCCAATTTTGTTCTTGAAGATCAACCATAATCAAGAAACCCCCTAAACTCAAAACGTAAGCCTTACAACTTTATTCCCATTATCTCATACTTGGGTTCTATTTTGAGTAACAATTTTATCAAAATACCAGTTTAATCCCGGAGACAACAAACTGTGCAACCGACTCAATAACGTCATTTCAATTCCCGGTGTAATGGCAAATTTATTCTTTTTAATTCCGCCAATAATTTCTTGAGCAATATCTTCGGGTTGCCACATTTTCGCCGTTTCAGTAATCTGTTTTGTTTCTAACGGTTTGGTTTTATTTTCCGTTTCCAATTGCGGCGTATCCGTATCAGGCGGATAAACAATTGACACCTTAATTCCTAACGGTTTCAACTCTCCCCGCAAAGATTCCGCCAACCCCCGCAAAGCAAACTTTGACGGACAATAAGGCGTATAACCATAAATTCCAATCAATCCCGCTCCCGAAGAAATCAGCACAATATTACCCTTTTTTTGCCGTTCCATATAAGGCAAAACCGCCCGAACCGCATACAACGAACCAAAATAATTAATCGCCATTGTTTCTTCAAAAACTTCGATGGGCAAGTCTTGAAAATAACCCGGAACCGAAATTCCTGCCGATGTAATTAAAATATCGGGATCGCCCATTTCTTTAATAGAATTATCAATAACATTTTCCAGACTCAGGCGATCAGAAACATCGGCAACTGCGGTAAAAACTCGCTGTTCAGACTGTAATTTAACCGCTTCTATTTCCGCTTTTGCCGTTTCTAATTTCTCCCCAGAACGGGCAATAATTGTTACATTCGCCCCCGATGCGGCTAACAACTTCGCCGTCGCCTTACCAATACCACTCGAACCGCCCGTGATAATCGCGTGTTTTTGATTAAAATTCATCTTTTGTAATTCACCCCTAAAATTAAAAGTAGGGTGCATCAAATCATCCCCATTTGACTCAATTTAACCCGAGCAATCATTTTGATGCACCAACTCAATCAAATTGGGGTGCATCAAAGTCATCCCCATTTGACTCAATTTAACCCGAGCAATCATTTTGATGCACCCTACCTGTCTTAGAATTTGGGCGAAACAAATGGGAATGCTGAGGGTGATATAATTGCGATCGCGTCGTTGTTTTCTGATTTCCTAAAGCCGGACTAATCACATAAAGCGTTGTTCTAATCAACTTTTCTTCTTCAGTCACTTTTGCCATTTCCGTCAACGGCACAATTCTAATTTTTTCATCCGGCCATCCCAAACGATAACAAATTGCCACAGAAGTTGAAGGCGGATAATGTTCCAATAATTCTTGCTGGGCTTGTTCGACATGACGCGCACTCAAATACAAACACAAACTCGCCCGGTGCGCCGCCAAACCCGCCAACGCCTCGCGAGGAGGAACGGAAGTCGCCCGCCCACTAAATCGAGTTAAAATAATCGTCTGCACCAACTCCGGTACCGTCAATTCTAGCTGTAATTTCGCTGCGGCATCCTGATAGGCGCTAATTCCAGGCACCACCTCAACCGCAATTTCCGCCTCGGCTAATTGATTAATTTGTTCGTGGATGGCACTATACAAACTTGGATCGCCCGAATGCAAACGCACGACAGAACGCCCTTGTCGCACCCGTTCGATCATCATCGGCACAATTTCTTCAAGCGTTTTATTAGCTGTAGCAATTAATTCTGCATCAGAACGCACATCCTGTAAAATTTGTTTGGGTACCAACGAATCCGCATACAAAATAGTATCAGCTTCGGCGAGTAGGCGTTGAGCTTTTATCGTCAGCAATTCAGGATCGCCAGGTCCTGCACCCACAATGTAAACCGCAGGTTGTAGTGAGTTTGTCGCTTGTCTGTTCATACTTAAAATTTCTCAAAAATTAATCAATTTCCCGAACTGTTCCGGATGTTACCAAGCTCATCTAGATAAAGAGAATGGTAGATGCACCCTGGTTGAAGCTCCGGACTAAACATCCGGGGCATTTTTTTTGTCTGCTTTTTTGTTGTTCCGGATATTGGCAAACTTATCTAGATAAAGAGAATGGTAGATGCACCCTGGTTGAAGCTCCGGACTAAACATCCGGGGCAATTTTTTTGTCAAAATTACCTGTTAATTCCGGATAGAACCACATTTCTCTAGATAGAAATAATGGTAGATGCACCCTGGTTGAGGCTCCAGATTTTCAATCTGGGGCATTTTTTTTGTCTGTTTTTTTGTTCCGGATCTCATCAAACTTATTTAGATAAAAATAATGGTAGATGCACCCGGGTTGAAACCCTAGATCATCCGATCTAGGGATTTTTCTTTTAGGATAGATCCCGTTGTTGCTTCGCTGAAACTACATCCGGTAAAGAACGATTGAGCAAATAAAGCCACGCTAAACCTGCCAATCCTAATACAATACCACTCAAACTCACCAGTTGAGCAACTCGCAACGGTCCGAACATTAAACTATCCGTTCTCAAACCTTCTATCCAGATTCGACCCGAACTATAAGCAGCTAAATAAACTAAAAAGATTGTCCCAAGTTTTAACGCTGGTTTTCCTTTTAATCCTCGAAAAAATAACACCATTAGCAAGATAAAAACTAAACTGTTCCACAGCGACTCATAGAGAAAAGTCGGATGAAAATATTCAGAGTTTGCATAGGCAAGCGGACGATTTTCGGGAGGAATATAAAGTTTCCAGGGTAAATCCGTTGGACTGCCAAAAGCTTCAGAATTAAAGAAATTTCCCCAGCGTCCAATCGCCTGACCTAAAATTAATGAAGGAGCGACTAAATCCGCCAATTGCCAAAACGGAACTTTATGGATTTTAGCAAAAATTAAAGCCGCAATAATTCCCCCAAGAATTGCGCCGTGAATGGCAATTCCTCCCCGCCAGATCGCGATGATACTTCCCGGATCGTTGGCATAATTTTCCCACTCAAAGGCAACATAGTAAAGTCTGGCACAGGGGATAGCCCCAATCACCAACCATATGGCTAAATCTCCGATCAAATCCGGATCAACCTGACGACGTTTGGCGAGGTATTGAGAAAGGGTTACGCCAATTAACACCGCAGATGCTATTAAAAAACCATACCAGCGAATCGCGATCGGTCCCAACCGCAACATAATTGGCCCGGGGGACGTAAATTGAAACGCTAGCAGTAAATCAGAACTGTGCATGATGAATGTGAAGCCGTTGCATTGGCAATCTATATTTTAAAACTAAATTGCCTCCAAATTTCGTTAATTTTTCATCCTCGACCCAAAAAACTGTTTTTCTTATGAGAAAAAAGAGTGATTCATTTAGTCATTAATTTTTTATTGATGTACAATATAAGTTTAGAATTGCTGAATTCACATTATGTCTCAGTTAACTCATTCTCAACCGGAAATTAAACCCTTTCCCGATCACACTCAACTTCCCGAATCTGATGGTACATTTGTGAAGAATTTTCAAGAACATCCGCAAAGTATTTTATTAACGGATTCTATTAAACCCACCCTCGATAAACTTCATCCTGACGGACAATATGCCATCGGTCTAGACTGCGGAATTTACTGGAGAATGACTGAACCTCCCGAACGGGGTGCAGAAAGTCCCGACTGGTTTTATGTGCCGAATGTACCTCCTACAATTGATGAGATTCGTCGTTCCTATGTGCTTTGGCAAGAGTTAATTCCGCCTTTAATTGTAATCGAATTCGTGTCGGGCGACGGTTCGGAAGAACGGGATAAAACCCCTTTGCTTCGCAATGAACCCGAAACTCAAAGACCTGGAAAATTTTGGGTCTATGAACAAATTATTCGTCCGGTATTTTATGCAATTTATGAAGTTCAAAAAGCCAGCGTCGAGGTTTATATATTGGTTGCGGGTCACTATCAGTTAGTAAATGCTAACGAACGAGGTCATTATCCAATTTCACCTCTGGGTGTTGAACTAGGAATTTGGCAAGGTCGCTATCAAAATTCAGAACTCCCTTGGTTGCGATGGTGGGATGAACAGGGAAATTTACTGTTAACTGGATGGGAACAAGTAGAACAAGAACGACAACGGGCTGAACGTGCCGAACTTGAATTAGAACAACAACGCCAACGAGCCGAACAATTAGCTGAATTATTGCGTTCCCAAGGGATTAACCCCGACGAATTGTAAAACTATAAGTTCAAGTATAAGATGGGTTATCTTTTTGTCAACTCATCAATTTTTTAACTCCAAAAACAGCCATAAAAAACATCAGTTAGATTGAGCAAACAGGAGCGATTATGGTACAACAATTTACACCGGAAACAGAAACTCCAATTCTCTACCCAGAAAGTGACGGTCAACCGATGGCAGACAATACCCAACAATTTCGCTGGATTGTTACGATTAAAGAAAATCTAGAAATTCTGTTTGCATCAGTTTCAGAAGTTTTTGTTGCGGGTGATTTACTTTGGTATCCGGTTGAGGGAAACAACAAAATTCGTCAAGCCCCCGATGTGATGGTTGTTTTTGGTCGCCCAAAAGGTGACAGAGGTTCCTATCAACAATGGGAAGAAAATAAGATTGCACCCCAGGTTGTCTTTGAGATTATTTCCCCCGGAAATCGAGCCAAACAAATGGCAGAAAAGTTGTTATTTTATCAACGATATGGTGTTGAGGAATATTATCTTTATGATCCAAAGCGACAAGAATTAACCGGGTTGCAACGCCGGGATAATTGGTTGGAACCGATTGAACAAATGAACAGTTGGGTAAGTCCTCGCCTAGAAATTCGGTTTGAATTAACAGAAACAGGATTAGAAATTTATCGACCGGATGGGGAGAAGTTTTTGACTTTCGTAGAACTCGACCAATTGCGACAACAAGAACAACAACGTGCCGAACAAGAACGCCAACGCGCAGAACAAGAATATCAACGCGCAGAACAAGAACGACAACGTGCAGAAAGATTCGCAGAACGGTTGCGAGAACTGGGAGTAAATCCCGACGAATTGTAAAACTCTCAGTTCAAGGATAAGATGGGTTATATTGTCGTTAACCCATCAATTGTTCAACCGATAAAAAACCAATAAAAAATACAAACAAGTTGAGCCAATAGGAGCTATTATGATACAATCTGAACTCGGTATAACCTCACTTCCGGATCACACTCAACTTCCCGAATCTGATGGTACATTTGTGAAAAACTTTCAAGAACATCCTCAGAGTATTCTGCTGACAGATTCCATTAAATCAACCCTCAATAAACTTCATCCTGACGGACGATACGCCATTGGTCAAGACTGCGGAATTTATTGGCGTCTAACAGAACCCCCCGAACGGGGTGCAGAAGCCCCCGACTGGTTTTATGTTCCCAACGTTAAGCCGTTAGTCAATGGAGAAATCAGACGTTCTTATGTGTTGTGGCAAGAATATATTGCGCCGTTGATTGTATTAGAATTTGTTTCGGGTTCTGGTTCAGAAGAACGAGATCAAACCCCACCCGCATCTTTAGTTAATGGCGATGGAAAAGTCGGTAAATTTTGGGTTTACGAACAAGCGATTAGAGTTCCCTATTATGGGATTTATGAAGTCAAAAAAGCTTCAGTTGAATTGTATCATTTAGTAGACAATTGCTATCAACCTGTCCCGGCAAACGAGCGGGGACATTATCCAATTTCACCTTTAAACGTTGAGTTGGGAATTTGGCAAGGACGTTATGGGAATATGGAATTACCCTGGTTGCGTTGGTGGGATAGCGAAGGGAATTTATTGTTAACAGGAGAAGAACGTGCAGAAAAATTCGCAGAACGGTTACGAGAACTGGGAGTAAATCCCGACGAATTGTAAAAAGATTAGTGCAAGTAAAAAATATTTACTCACTTCCTCATAAACCGCAGTTGGAATTAGAATAGTCTTGTATAGCTGTTGCATCAGATCTAACTGCTCAACTTTAGCGAGGTTTGAGATGGGTGAAGTGTTACTAACAATGGTCATTACCGATCCGTTTCCTCTAGAGTTTTGAGATCTTCTTGAAATTCAGCTACATCATAGTGAATGCAAATGTCTCGTTCTGCAAGTAGGTTTTGAAACTGCATCCGATGCACTCCCATCAACTCGCTTGCTTTCCCCAAACTAATTTTGTTCTGTTGAAAAAGCATGAGTACGATTTCCAGTAATAATTCAGATTCTGATAAACCGCTTGCTTTGACAATCTCATCTGAAATGACCAAGCTCATCGCTGCTTCTTTAACTTTTGACTTTACTTTTTGGATTGTAACATCCCAGACAACAATAAGTTCAAACTCTGTCCGATAGCTTTGTAAAGGTAAGCTTTTCAACGAACATCTGGCGATCGCGTTTTTAACTCTATAAAATTAAAGATTAAGTTTGACTCCGGTTCAATCCAACCCACTTTGAACAACAAAAAAAAGATAGAAAATACTCTACCCTTTGCTTTTATATTTTAGGTGTTACGCGATCGCTCTAAACCGAGAAACCAGAGCGATCGAACTGAACAAAATCTGCCTGAGTCAGTTGGTCTGGAGTTACGCCTCGAACAATTGCCAGGAAGTTTCCACCGAGTTCAATAGAAGTAGACTGAGAGGCTGGATCTGTATCAATTTGAAGATTTACAGAGTTGAGATTAAGATCGTTAAACTGAAAGCCTTCAGGCAACATAATTTCGTCACCATTCTCAAAGTCCATAATCACATCAGCTTCAGTCTGAGTCGTTGCTGCTGCATCAGTTCCCGGTAGAACAAAAGTATCATTACCCGCATCTCCTGTTAGCATATCTGAGCCTTTATCTCCCGACAGAAGATCATTTCCTCCGCCACCAAAGAGAATATCATCCTCTTTTCCACCGAACAAGATATCATCCCCTTCTCCGCCCATGAGGACATCATTGTTGAAGTTTCCATACATCTCATCGCGATCGCCATCCCCATGTAATTCATCAGAGCCTTTACCCCCATACATTTCGTCAGTACCACCGCCACCGTTGATAGTATCTGCGCCTTGGTTGCCGTTGAACCACTCTGCCACATCTGAACCCGTAATATTATCATTACCAGACAGAGCTAGGATTTTGGTTTCACCCGCAGGAACAGATTCAATATCGTCACCATTACTAAATAGATATTCACCGTTAGAATTTCTCTCAAATGACGTTGATCCCTCAACTAAATCACCTCCGTTAGTATCATCGGGACTGGGTGTTGTGAAGGAGACTGTGTTGCCATTTAAAGGAAGTCCGCTAGTGGATGTGGCAGTTAAAACAAGATCATATCCTGTCTCAGCGTTGTTAAATGATTTAACTTCTACGACATAATCACCTGCGGCTAGTTCAAGTTGAAAATTCTCGCTAGTAGGCCCTGAATTGATCCCAGAACCAACAACATTACCTACACTATCACGTATTTCGATATCAGCATCATCACTTAAACCTTGTAAGGTTACTTGCAAAGATGAAGCGGTATCAAGGGTAAAGCTGTAGATATCACTAGGGTTAGAACTTCCTAATGTACCTAAGCGACTACCATCAACTCCAGAAGTAAGTGTTCCTAGAGAGGACTCATTACTTGGAGCAAGTTCTTCCTGTGATAGGGTCGAAACTTGATCTACAAAATAGGCATATGTTGGCAAATCATTGGGTGTTACTGAATGCTCATATTCGTTTGTAAATCCAGTTTCATCTACATCTCGAAGGCGATAATAATCTGCTACTATATCGCCTTGTTGCTCGAGATTAAAACTGGTTATGCGTTGACCTTCATTCATACGCTTTTCTAGTTCGCTTACACCACCGTAGTTATAGCCTTCTGATTTTTGTGCTTGCAGGGCTAGAGGTGCATAATCTGCTCCATACTCAACTTGATACTGCCAAATATGGGTAAGCTCATGAATAAGAGTTGTGTCGTCAAGTGGCCCCCATGTATTGATGGTGTTAAACATGACGTATGGACGATCCTCATTTGTTTCGTCATCAAATATGGATTGAACTTCTTCTGTTGCTGTAAATGCCCATTCATCAATTCGTACTAAGCTATAGTCAATAGAATCACCAAATACACTTTGACCCATATCAATCTCTCGGTCAGTCAATGAACGTGTAGTGGTAAGCTTAAGTAAATCTGCTCCAGTTTCAACGATTTCAGGTATTCCCGAAACTTCTAATGCGTTGATGGTGTTATCAAGTAACCAGTCTGTAAAACCAACCCCAATTCCTTCCTCATCGTTCCAAAAGTCATCGAAAAAACTATCTCCAAATTCTAGTACGCGATCAGGTGTTTGTAAAACTATATTGGCTGCTCGTTCAGTAGCAGTAATTGCTAAATCTCCAATAAGATTGTTCAAGTATTCAAGATCCTCACCTGTCGCATTCAGAGTATTATCAATCTCGTTACCCCAATCCTCTAAACCTATTGTCTCAAACACAACTTCTAAAACGTCGCCTGTTACATCTAGAGTACCACTTGTAACACTCCCTACTGTGTCAACTAAATAACTAGCAACATCAACGGTGTTATCTACAATAGTATCTCCGATGTCAACTATAGAATCAACTATACTTGATCCAACATCACTTACACTGTCAACAACACTATTAAAACCACTTCTGACACTATCCCACCAACCCATAACTTAATTCTCCTATAGTTCAATGAATGAATAACTTGGATTGCTCCAACTACTCTTATATTAAAAAATCCTCAAGCCCAATGTCACCTAACAACTATTAGGAGTTTTCGATAAATTTTGTTAGGTAAACTAGACAAGGTGTTAGGTAACGTGTTAGGTTTATTAGGTACGGTAAAAACTATCCGGTAAAGTTTAAGTAATTTTGCGGAGTATTTAGGGGTGGTTACATTAACTGATCCGTAATTTCGCGCTCGTTCTGAGAAGAATAGAAATAAGCTTTACAGGGTGCTGTCAGCTTCTAGTTATAACAACAAAAATTGAAATGAATACTTCCACTGGCCAATTGAAGCGTTCACTAGACCAGAAGTTTCTCGAAGCGGAGGACAACTGGAACCTGGAACAACTCTACTCCGACCTCACAGCCGCCAAACAATTCCATAAAGATAGTGAGAAACAAAAACTCACCAACACAGAAAAAGCAATGTTGCGGGGGTTGCTGTGTGGCTTTAGTCCGGCTGAAATAGCCACCGCACTTCATCGCAACTGTTCGGGTTTAAGGGTGGATTTATCCAGGGGATTGTATCGTTATGTGGAAGTTATAACGAAGAAATCTCTAGGACATTGGAAAGATTTTTCTATATTTCTCGAAGCCGCAGGATATCAACTTGAAACCCATCTTAATAACGAAGAAATTCCGACTTCGGAAGCCGTAAATATCGCCCAAAAAATAGCCGAATATCCTCCCCAAAAACCCATCTCAACATCGACTCCCCTAACAACTCCTTCACCTGCTAAACCCAAAAAAATTGATTGCATAGAAGCGATAGATGTTTCTACATTTTTGGGACGAGAGACCGAACTGACGACCCTCAAACATTGGATAATCGAAGATCGCTGTCGGGTGGTGGCGATCTCGGGAATACAAGGGGTTGGAAAAACTTCCCTTGCTTCTAAATTGGCGGGACAAATACAGAACGATTTTGAATATATTATCTGGCGAAATCTCGATCATTCTCCGCCTTTTACTCATCTGATGACGGATTTAATTCAATTTTTCAGTGAATCTTCTACTCCAGATCAGCCAGAGGAATATTTAATCAGTCAATTATTTAAGAAGTTAGTTCAATCTAGAGTATCGACCTCAAACTTTAACCAATCTGTTGTTATTGCTGACGGGATACGAACTCTAATCACGTTTCTCGAAAAACATCGCTGCTTAATCATTTTAGATAATTGGGAATCCCTATTTAAACCCAATACTTTAGTCGGTCACTACAAAGAAGGATATCAAGCCTACGGAGATTTTCTCAACAAAATGGGTCAATTTATCCATCAAAGCTGTTTGCTTATTACCAGCAGTGAAACCCCGAGAACAATTAGTAGATTAACCGGGAAAAATCAAGCCGTTTGTTACTTAAAAGTTAAGGGTTTAAAACCCCAAAATGCACAAAAACTCCTCAAACATGAAGGAATAGTCGAGGAGGAAAATCTGGAACAGCTAGTCAGTGAATATAACGGAAATCCCCTGGCTTTACAAACCATTGGAAAAACGATTCAAACCGTATTTGCAGGTAATACAACCGAGTTTATCAACTATCCCGCCTTTTTTGGGGAGTTTGGCGATCGCCTCAACCGTCAGTTCCAGCGACTTTCTAAAACAGAAAAAATGGTTCTCTATAAGATAGCCAATTCAAAAACTGCTCTGACTTTAACTCAAATTTGTGACCATTTTCAACCTTGCGACTGTTCGGAACTCATTAAGATTTTAAGTTCATTAGAAAAGCGATCGCTGATTTAAATTCAAATTGAAGCAGGTCAACGTTACTACCGGAACGACCCTTTAATTAATTACTATCTGCAAGAAGTTTTACCCTCTATTTCTTAATTTATTGACGCAGTACAATTAATTTTAACCAGCAAAGCTTCTGCATCTACCCTCTTATTAAAAAATCTCCACAAATCCGCCAGAAGTTAGAAAAATCTTGTAACAATCTGATAAAATACTCAAAAGTCCCCGACTCTGGGCTATCTTAAAAAGAAGTTCAAGTGGAGGAACCGCCATGTCATCTACTCCTCGTCCTCCGGCGTCGGGTTCACAACAGTCACCAGAAGAAAATCCTTCTCTGGAAACGGGGTTAGCGGCGCTGAAACAAAAACAGTATCAAAAAGCGATCGCCCATCTCGAAGCGATCGCCGAGTCTCAACCGCACCGAGAAGCCGGAATGCGGGCGCAAATGGCGTTGGTTGTCGCCTATGAACGTACTCGCCACCCGAAAGCCGCGATCGCCCTTTGTCAAACCCTGACGCAACATCCCAAAGCAAAAGTTAAAAGTTGGGCGGAAAAAACTTTAAAAGAATTAAAACTCCGTTATTTTTTAGAAACCGAACCGCAAGCTGACAATCAAAATTCAACACCATCCGCAAAAGAACCGGGTTTTGTTCCGTTTGAACCTTCGTTACAACCGCCAAAAGTTCAACCGCCAAAAGATGCGGGTTTTGTTCCCTTTGAACCGCCTCAAAAAAAGCCTTCCGTTGATGCAGAACTTAATTCTTTTCGTTTGGAAGTTCCGCCAAAATCTCTAACATCTACCCAGCCTCAGAATAAAGATTTACCCCAACATCAAGTACAAAATACGATAGATTCCATCACAAAATCGGCAATAAATTCAACCCTCTCAGAAACACCTGCACAAACCGAAAGCCCCATCAAAAGCGAAAAACAAGTCGAAATCGTCGAAGATGAAACCTCAACAGAAGTTCATCAATTCACTTGGAAACAAGCCGAACGCGCCACACAATGGCGGCGTTTAAAACCTTTAAATTTAACCCGATTTTATCTCGAACAAGCTTTAACGGTTTTTGCGTTGATTTGGTTCCTCCCTCGGTTAATCGAATTTTTGATGGATACGGCAAACAATCTATTATTGTGGTTGCCGTTTGTTAACCCTCTCACACTGTTTTATCGCGATCCGACTCAATTTGTTTATATCAGTTTGGCGGTATTATTTATCCTCTCACCTTGGCTGTTGGATGGGCTGCTAAAACTCGCTTACGGGATGAAACCTTTACCCCTGACAACATTGTTTAACCACAGCCCAGAAGCCAACCGAATCTTAAGAAATTATTGTCAACAACGCAATTGGAAAGTTCCCGCGCTGAGAATATTACCTACTGATGCACCGATCGCCATGACCATAGGTTGTTGGCCGAGATTTGCTAGAATTGTTGTCAGTCAGGGATTACTCGATCAACTCTCGGAAGATGAAATTGCCGTCATTTATGCCCGAGAAATTGCTTCAGTGGGTCAGTGGGATTTTTTGGTCATGTCATGGATGACAATGATTCTACAAGTTCCCTATCAAATTTATTGGCAATCTGCACAATGGGTTGAACAATCTTTAGATTTGATTAACAGACTCCCTCGATTTCTCCCGAATTTTGTCCGATCAATTTTATCGCTGACGTTCCGAATTCTCAACGGAATTTTTACAATTGTTTCACCTTTAAGTTATGGATTGTATCGAATTTTGCGCTTGCCGACATTTTGGCTTTCTCGCCGACGAGTGTATTATAATGATCGCATCGGTTGCAACTTAACGGGAAATCCCAACGGACTGACTCGGGCGCTGGTCAAGATGGGGATGGGAATGGCAACCCAAATCCAGCAGCAAGGCACAAGCAGCTTATTAGAAGGGTTTGATCTATTGATGCCCATTAGCTACAAACAAGCGATGATCTTCAGCAGTGTAGCAGGTTATGGTAAGATAGAATCTTTGCTGAGTTGGGATTTAACCAATCGCGATCGCAAATGGTTAGAAATCAATAACACCCATCCAGTAATTGGCGATCGCTTGTTGATCTTATCTCATTATGCAAGTTTCTGGAAATTGAACAGCGAGTTAGATTTATCTCAGGAAAATACCCCATCTCGATCTCCTCGGTCTTGGCAACCCCGTCGTTTGCTTCTCCAGGGGGCGCCTTATTTTGGCATTCCGGCGGGGTTGATGCTGGGAAGTCTAATTTGGTTATTGGGCGGAATTTTGGCGACTGTGGGCGTTTGGCAGTTAGAATGGCTGTTTGGAGATTTTTGGATTTTAGCGGGTTGTATTCCCCTCGCTTGCAGTGTAGGGATATTCATTCGCATCAATTCCTTCTTTCCCGACATCAAACCAACAACTTTAGCAGACAATCCCAGTTTGGTGAATCTGTTAGCTAACCCTAAGGCTTTGCCGATTGATAGTCAACCCCTGCGTCTGGAGGGGAAACTTTTGGGTAGAAAGGGGTTGAATAATTTGATGGGACAGGATTTAATTTTACAAACCTCCACCGGGGCGATCAAGTTGCATTATATTCCGGTGTTGACTCCATTAGCCTATTTTGGCAAGTCAACTCATCCAGTTGATTTAATTGGCAAGTCAATGAAGGTGACGGGATGGTATCGACGGGGGGCGACAGCTTGGATCGATGTGGAGACGATTGCTACTCAAGATCGTCAAGTCACGTTGACAGCAGGGCATCCGATCTGGTCTACAATCTTAGCTTGTGCGATGGCGTTTTGGGGAGCATACATGATTTTTCGGGGAGGATTTTAAATTTTTATGAGTTTTAAGACTCTAGGATTTGCATTTTACTCGACTCGGTGTTACATTTGTTTACAAACCTTTAACAATTGATGAATCTGTCGGCTCGAACGGAGGAATAGCGAAGTCAATCGGATAAAGATCGCTAAAGACATTCCTGTTACAGTCCCCAAAAAATTTGAACCAATTGCTAGAATTCTGCTTGCATCTATGGTATCTTAGGAGATGGCTTGAAATTATCCGGTTAGGAATAATAGAGAGCGGAGTTTTATAAGTGTTGCTGTTTTTGACCGAACAGAGACCTGAGCAAGTGACTTTTTCTGCAAATGTTCTATTTTGTACCTTTGGGTGTACTAAACTTGAGTAGGCGTTACATCGAGAGAAAGCTGACATCCATTGATATTAGTTTTATAGTCTGGGTTACAAGTGTTTCAATTAACACCCAAAGGAATTGAAACCGTATACAGCAGTAAGTAATTGAGAGATGACCGGAAGTTTACAAAACAGCCAAACAAATTATAGGTTTCTGCATCAACAAATCGAGGTGGAGAAGAAGTTTGCAAGTCACCTGTTCGGTTGGCCTAGACAGAGAAACAGTGGTCAAATTTTTTTCTACCGAAAGCAAAAAGACTCTCCCATTCGAGAGGATTTTGCAATAGCAGATGTTTTATATACAGAGGATAGCAGTCAATGTGGCGTTGTCTAGCTAGCTCATTTTAGTCGATATTTGGAGGTTTAACTCATGCCAGTTCGTCTTTATGTTGGAAATCTTCCTAAAGAACTAGATCGCAAAGAATTGCAGGACGTTTTTGCTGAGGAAGGAGATAATGTCTCCGCCAAAGTGATAACCGATCGCAAGACGGGAAAATGTCGGGGCTTTGGTTTTGTCACCGTACAAAGCGATGAAATAGCCGATCAAATTGTTGAAAAATACAATGGCTTCATGTTCAAGGAAAACCCCTTGAAAATCGAAAAAGCCTTACCTCGCAAAAAAGGGAAGAGTGACAAACCAGAGGGTGCATCGGAAGAAGAGTCTCGTCCGACCACTAAAAGTTCCGGTGGCGGGAAGAAGAAAAAATCCAATCGAGGAGGAAGTAACACCTCTTCGAGTTCTTCGAGCAGTTCATCAAGTTCTAGCGACTCCGTTCAACCCGATCCCCGTTGGGCCGATCAGCTAGAGAAACTCAAAGAAATGCTCTCAGCCCAAACCACCAATTAAGACCCCAAAATAAACATTAACAGCAGTTTCTATCGGCTGCGCCAAATAAAACCCGCCTGAATTAATTCTCGGCGGGTTTTTTAATGGAATCAGGAGTTGGATCAACAGGTTGAAAATTACAACACCTTTGATCTCAAAAGGGCCACAGGTAAACATAGCAACTTGCGCCGTGTCGGAACATAGGCTCGTTTGCTAAAAACATCGTACTGGTTGCGCTCAATTTCATCGAGAATCTTGCTGTACAGTAGCAACGCTGACCAAACCGGCCAGCGAATATCAGGACTCAAAGCGCGAATCCCTCGCTCGGCTAGATTGTAATACTTACGCGCTCGCTGAATTTGAAAGCGCATCAGTTCTCGCCAGCGATCATCGACAACGCCGTTAAACAAATCCGCTTGCGTGTAATTGAACAAGGCCAACTCTTCTAGGGGAAGATAAATGCGACCTCGGCGAGCATCCTCACCGACATCTCGGAGAATGTTCGTTAATTGATTGGCAATTCCGAGGGCGATCGCTTCTTCGGTCGGGATATAAGAGCCTTGTTGTTGATCCCAGGGTGCCTGGTGGTCAGATTGGGCAACACCCATAACTGCCATAGACATCAACCCAACTGTACCCGCCACCCGATAGCAGTACAGTTTCAACTCATCAAACGTTTCATATCGACTGCGGTAGAGATCCATCCGTTGACCCGCAATCATATCTCGAAACGGTTGAATATCCATCGGATATTGGTTGAGGGTATCCACTAACGCCACGTCTTCATCATCAATGGGATCTCCTGCGAAAATCGATTCCAGGTGTTCTTCCCAGCGATCCAAAGTTTCAGCCGTTGTTGAACTCGCCATCGGCCCATCAACCAATTCATCGGTACGGCGACACCAGACATAAATTGCCCAGATCGCCCGACGCTTGGCTTCAGGCATGAGTTGAGTTCCCATATAGAAAGTTTTGGAATACTCCGCAGTAATCTGACGACAGAGTTCGTAGGAGTCTTCCAAGGAAGCCAGAGTTCTCATCCGGGGGGACTTAGACAGTTGTAGCATTCGTCGTTTTTCTGCTCTGTCGCTATCAGCCGTAAATCGGTTGGTTATTGTGTAACAGGGGTGCGGGTGGGAGAATTGACAGCGGCTGAATTGCCATTAAAGGCAGAATCAACCTGAGCCGCCTGGGCGTGCTTGTCAATTGAGGCTGAGTGCTGACTAATAGCTTGCGCTGTTAGTTTACCAGAAAGTACAGCACCTTCCATACTCCCCAGGTATCGTTGCATCGTATAATCCCCAGTTAAAAAGAAATTGGGAATCGGTGTAACTTGAGAAGGACGACAAGCCTGAGCGCCCGGAACGGCTTTATAAACCGAACAAGGCGTTTTCACCACATGAGACTTCAGCAACTTCGCCTGATGGGGAATTTGTTCGGGAAATAATTTTTCCAATTCGGCCATTGTTGCGGCGACAATTTCCTCATCGGACTTGCCGATCCAGTCTTTGGCCGGCGCTAAAACCAACTCTAACATCGAACGATCCGGGTTAGAATAAGCCTCACAGGTGTTGCTCATGTCCGCATACACGCTCAAAAGCGGCGATCGCGAAAATAACAGATGATCGATATCGGTCAGCTTGCGATCGAACCACAGATGGACGTTAATCACCGGAACGCCTTTTAAACCCTCTAGCTTTTTAAAATAATCCAAATTTTGCCAAGGTTCAGGTAACATCAACTTCAAAGGATCGACAGGCATTGCCGACACATAAGCATCAGCGGTTAACACTTCATCCGACTGGCCCACCTGAAAGCCACTGATGCTGTGATCCGGATTCAATAAAAACTTTCTAATCGGTGAATTGAGTCGAACTTCGCCCCCTCGCTCGGTGATATAATCGACCATCGGCTGACAAAGGCGTTCTGTCGGTGAACCGTCCAAAAACGCCATCTTCGAGCCATTTTTCTCTTGTAGAAAGCGGTTGAGCGCCGTCAGGATAATCGTTGCTGAAATCTCATCCGGGTCAATAAAGTTGAGCGCTTTTGACATGGCAATAAACACTTCCTTTTCCACCCGAGGCGGAACATTTTGCCGTTTTAGCCACTCGGAAAAGGAGTATTTATCCATCTCCTCGACGTACTTCTGCCCCTGAACCATCGCCGGAATTAACCCTAAACCAAACCGGATCTTTTCCGGCCAAGTCAGCATATCATTATTACGGAGGATCGCCATCACTCCATTAATTGGAGCGGGTAGGTCAGGAAAATCAAACCGAGAATAGGTACCAGGCTTTTCCGGCTGGTTAAAAATCATCGTGTGTTCTTTCCATTGCAGCCGATCCTCGATGCCCAGTTCTTTAAATAGCTGCAACATATTCGGGTAAGCACCGAAAAAAATATGCAGACCCGTTTCGTACCAGTCCCCATCTTCGTCTTTCCATGCGGCCACCTTGCCCCCCAATACATCTCGGCGTTCTAAAACGATGGGCGTATGACCCAAATCCGTGAGATATTTGGCACAAGATAAACCTGCTAAACCTGCTCCGGCGATCGCAACTCGCATTGATAACCTTTAGTCTACTTGTTTGGATGTCGTTCTCATTATACTTTACATCTTGTTACATTCAAGTCCAAGATTTGTTCAAGAAGGATGGGCAGGTGGGGAGGTGGGGAGGTGGGGAGGTGGGGAGGTGGGGAGGTGGGGAGATGGGGGAGGTGGGGTGCAGGGGGAGGGGGGGAGGTGGGGTGCAGGGGGTGCAGGGGGAGATGGGGAGATGGGGAGGTAGGGAGATGGGGTGCAGGGGGAGATGGGGAGGTAGGGAGATGGGGAGATCTTACCTGTTCCCTGATCCGGTGTTCCCTGTTCCCTGAAAAACTGGTGACTGGTGACTGGTGACTGGTGACTGTAAAACTGGTGACTGGTGACTGTAAAGACTGGTGAGGTGATAATTGCCTGACTTGACACGATAAAATAGATAATCGGAGAACCAAGCCAAATCGAAGCACATAAGGAGAAAACCAACGCATGGGTAGAGTAGTCGGCATTGACCTGGGGACAACTAACTCTGTGGTCGCTGTCATGGAGGGCGGAAAGCCTGTCGTGATCGCCAATTCTGAAGGAATGCGGACAACCCCCTCCGTCGTTGGTTTTACCCGAGAAGGGGAACGCATCGTCGGACAGATGGCCAGACGACAGGCAATTTTAGATCCGCAAAATACCTATTTTGGAGTCAAGCGGTTAATTGGCAATAAATACGCTGACCTCACTCCCGCCTCAAAACGAGTCCCCTACACCATTCGCCGGGATGATGTCGGAAACGTCAAAATTCGCTGTCCCCGCTTGAAAAAAGACTTCGCCCCGGAAGAAATCTCAGCAATGGTCTTGCGGAAATTGGCCGATGAAGCCGGCCGTTTTCTGGGCGAAGAAGTCACCGGGGCCGTAATTACCGTTCCCGCCTATTTTAACGACTCCCAACGCCAAGCCACCCGCGACGCCGGACGCATTGCCGGACTCGATGTCAAACGCATCCTCAACGAACCCACCGCCGCCTCTCTGGCTTACGGACTGGAAAAACGGGAATATGAAACTATTCTCGTGTTTGACTTGGGCGGAGGCACCTTTGATGTTTCTGTTCTGGAAGTCGGAGATGGCGTGTTTGAAGTCAAGGCCACCAGCGGCGATACTCAACTGGGGGGGAATGATTTTGACCAAAAAATCGTCGATTGGCTGGCCGATCAATTTCTCGAACAGGAAGGAGTCGATCTCCGGCGCAACCGCCAATCCCTACAACGGTTGACTGAAGCGGCCGAAAAAGCCAAAATTGAACTGTCTGGCGTCGGGGTGACAGAAATTAACCTACCGTTTATTACGGCCACCGAAGAGGGGCCGAAACACCTCGATTATCGACTCACCCGAGGGGAATTTGAAGGACTCTGTGCGGACTTGGTTCAACGCTTGCGTCGGCCAATTAAACAGGCTTTAATGGATGCCAATCTTCGTCCCGAACAAATTGATGAAGTGGTCTTAGTCGGCGGTTCAACCCGAATGCCGATGGTGCAACAGGTGGTTTATAGTTTAATTGACCGCGAACCCAATCAAGGCGTTAACCCCGATGAAGTGGTTGCGGTGGGGGCGGCCATTCAAGCCGGAATTTTAGCCGGAGAGGTGCGAGATATTTTGTTATTAGATGTCACGCCTTTATCGATCGGTTTAGAAACTATTGGCGGAGTTATGAAAAAACTCATCCCTCGCAATACCACCATTCCCGTGCGACGTTCCGATATTTTCTCGACCTCGGAAAATAACCAAACCTTAGTTGAGATTCACATTTTACAAGGAGAACGAGAATTAGCCAGCGATAACAAATCTTTGGGTAAATTTAAACTAACGGGTATTCCGCCGGCGCCTCGGGGTGTTCCTCAAGTCCAGGTTTCTTTTGATATCGATGCCAACGGAATCTTACTTGTTACCGCCCTCGATAAAACCACCGGACGGGAACAAAGCGTCACCATTCAGGGCGCATCTACCCTCTCTCAAGAAGAAGTCAACCGCATGATCCAAGACGCGGAACGATTTGCCGATCAAGATAGATTACAGCGCGAACGGGTCGAAAAACGCAATCGCGCCCAAGCTTTAACCTATCAGGCGGAACGACAACTGCGAGAAGTCGCCCTCGACTACGGGATGCAATTTGCCCAACGTCAGCGAGGACGGATTGAAACCTTAATTCGGGCTTTGCGTGATAGCCTGGAACGAGACGACGATCGCGGAATTGATCAAATTGGGGCTGATTTACAAGATGCCCTCTATGAACTCAACCGAGAAGTGTCTGCAATGGGTGCTGAGGACGAAGATGATTTGTTTGGTTCGATCCGTCGTACCTTTTCCGCGACTAACGAGCGCCGTCGGGAAGAACGTTATGATTACCGCGACTATCCGCCCCGTTCCGAACCTTTAGACACGGGTCGAACCCCCAGACGCTATTACCAAAGCGATGACTGGGATGAACAAGATGATGATTGGTTGTAAAACTTTTTCCGAGGCATAAATTCGGTCGATACTCTCAATTTAAAACGCAAAATTCATAAACCCAATGATGCAAAACTTTCGGAATTATTATCAAATTTTAGGCGTTCCTAAAGACGCAACCTTAGAAGAAATTAAAAGAGTCTATCGCCGACTAGCCAGACAATATCACCCCGATCTCAATCCCGGCGATAAAGAGGCCGAAGAAAAGTTTAAAGATATTGGGGAAGCTTATCACATTCTTTCGGACCCGGAAAAACGGGCGCAATACGACGAATATAGTCAATTTTGGAAACAAAAAGGCTTTCAAGGTCGCAAAAATTCTCCTTTTTCGGGCTTGAAAACTTGGGGAAGTAAATCAACCAATGGTCGGACACAGACTCAAGAGGTTGATTTTGGAGAATATGCCGATTTTAATACGTTTGTCGATCAATTATTAGGGCGACGGCGAGAAGTGAGAACGGTTCGGGCTGACGCGCCTCGGGTGGAGTCTTCCGATCCCTATCGTTCTCCCCGCACAAAAGCGGTTTATAAAGCCGATTCTCGCGAAGCCAAACGGGATATTGAAGCGCGATTAACTTTACCGTTAGAAAAGGCTTATACGGGCGGAATGGAACGGATTCGTTTAGAAGATGGGCGCAGTTTAGAAGTGAATATGCCGGCGGCGATGATCACGGGTCAGCGGATTCGTTTGAGAAATCAAGGCATAGGAGGCGGGGATTTATATCTGAAAATTAATGTTTTACCTCATCCCTATTTTACCCTAGAACGCTCGGATATTTTTTGTGCAGTTCCGATTACTCCCAGTGAAGCGGTGTTGGGTAGTGAAATTGAAGTTCCGACGTTAGATGGTTGGGTGAAAATGAAAATTCCGCCCGGTGTAACCTCAGGGAAACGGTTACGTTTGGCGAATAAAGGTTATCCGACGGGAACGGGAAAACGGGGCGATCAATTGGTGGAATTAAAAATAGTTGTTCCTCAAGATCCGAGTCCTCAAGAACGAGAATTGTATGAAAAATTGCGCCAAGTTGAAGCGTTTAAACCCCGCAAAGATTTACCCGTCGATATTTAAAACATTGTTGCCCAAAGAGCGCATTTATAGCAATAGTAACTCTTGATTCTCTGCCGAGAACAAGAGCAGGTTTTGCTAACATCAGATATAGACTTGGATTATGTGAATGAGGATTGATATTGAAACACTGTCATAGAAGATAGTTTCTTTAAGCTGATAACATATATGTTTATAACAAAAAAAGGCAAATTTAGTTGTGAGCTATCATTAGATGCTTTGAATAAGCTACTTAGTGAAATCAAGAATATAGCTACCAAGTTAAATACAAAAAATGAGATTGATGAAGTTGAGGAGCAAGATTCGTCAACAGTCAATAGAGAAACCAGTAGAACAACGCATTACTTAAGAACTGAGGATATTCTTGTTCTACCTCTAAACTCATTCTTGAGTAAACAAGCTAGAGAGTTAGTAAGAAGAATATCCCAGGATTTTATAAGAGGACATAAACTCGAAAATAATGCCTCTACTGAATTTGTGTACAAAAAGCTAATACAACTTCTTGGAAGTAAAAATTTTTATACCCAAGAGAATATAGATATTAAAAGTTGTATCGCGTTTTTTGAGGCTTTGAAGAAATCAATAACTGAGGATATATCATCTACAAAAGTATTTATTGTTCCTGTTGTTGGAGCATCTCTTGAAAAAGGACAAAGGTGTATGATTGGTTCGGTTGAATTTACTAATACATCAGATTTTGTCGGTCAGTATAGGGATATATTTGATGCTCTTAAAAATAGTGAGTATTCTGCATTGCTTACTACTTTGGAGGATATGTACCAAAAAACTGACTTGATAGCACAGATCAAAATTAAAAATAGAGATTCATATATAGCTAAAAGTGCTACAGATGAAATTATGAAAAGAGTGTATACTCTAGTAAGACTTATTCTTCCGAGAATTGGCTATCAACATCACTTTTTTGGGACTTTAGGAGAAGAATATTTAGATACTAGATACTCATTTTTTATGAAACTGAATGATTTGGATAATGTTACGTCTCTGGAGATAAATAAGACAAGAAATCGCTTTTCAGATAATGAAATAAATTTATTACAAATAGTTGATCAATATAAGCCGGAAAACAGTAACTATGAAAAAGGCAAGAAATGGTTCAGCCAATGTGAATCTATTATCTCTAAGTATGTTAATGGAGAAGATACAACAGACTTCCAGAAGAGAGTTTGGACAGCACTTTATTGGCTTGGTGAGACAATGGTAGAGCGGGAGATTAATTCTTTAATTATAAAATATGCCACTTGTTTAGAAGCATTATTTAACAGTCGAGAGGGAGGTATTAGTGAGCAAATATCCGAATTTACGGCTTTTGTATGTGGTGCATCAAAAGAGGAAAGGATTAATATATATGATGATGTTAAAAATCTTTATAAATTAAGATCGACTGCTGTACATGGTGGAGGTACTGGAATTGCTATAGATGATTTATTTTTGAATAGAATACAGCAAATTTGTGAATCTGCTGTGGTTTATATGTCACATTACTCTTGCGAAGATTATTGGTTAAATTCAAAAGGTTATCAGAACTTCATCAGATACATATTGCGAGAATATAGGTTTTCTGGAAGTTAATAACTGTAAAAACTGGTGATTTTTTTACAATTCCTCATCGAAATTAATTCCTCTTTCTCGCAACAGTTGAGCAAGTTTTTCAGCCCGTTGACGTTCAAATTCTGCCCGTTCATCTCCCGTGCGTAAAATTTCCCCTTCGCGATCGCACCACCGCAACCAAGTTTGTTGTTGTCCTTCAAATGTTCCGTCCCAAAGGGTTAATCCCAACTGAATTAACGCTAAAAAATGATTCTCAAACTCCACATACTGTCCCCCTTGCAGTTGATAAATTCGCAGTTTTTCATTCTCCCTTAAAATTTGTTGCAACGGGTCAAAAACCACATAATAAGCCACTCCCGCATGAGCATAATCTTTCAGCTTGCTTCCGAGTTCTTTTCCCACTTTATTCGAGACAATTTCAATCGCAACTTCTGGCGGTTTTCCCAGTTGCCATATAAAATAAGAACGATTTTGTTTTTGACTCCAATCTTGGGGAATTTCAACCTCTAAACTCAGAAGAATATCGGGAACAAGCGGAGGTTTATTCAAGCCATAAAATAACCCGACATTTGCAGTCGCCAGAAAAGGAATTCCCGGAGAAAAAGAACTATAAAGACTGCTGACTAACAATCGTTGTTGCTTTTCCGAAAAGATATTATCCATCGGAGTATCATCTTCTGTAATGATATGACTCAGATCGGGAGCTTGTACTTCGTCTTGCCAGTTCGGGAATTCCTCAATATTATCAGTAGATTGTTGTTGAGAGGGAGAAGTTGTTGGGTTGGGCATATTCTAATGATTCCTGTACAATTTACCTCGCCACTCTCAATTATAAAATTCTACAAACCAATCAACCTGGGTCTTTGTCTTTAACCGGGATTTTCAATGCCTTCGGGTTCGGATTGGTCTGAGCCTCTGTCTACTTTACTGGGATTTTCAGTGGTTTCAGGTGTTGGTTTTGTTGGGCCTCTGTCACGTCCGGGATCGCCCCGAGATTGAGAAGTTTCTTCTATATTTTGATCTTCTGGAACCGACTTTTTTTCTTCGTTCATCTTAAAATAGCACCCCTATAAAACACAATCTTTTAGTATTGTACTATGAATACTGTTACGCATAAACCCGATTGATAACAAACTTTATATTTTCGGGGTTATATACATTGAAAAACCAGATTCATCGGTAGGAAATGAGTAGTATTTCCTAAGTATTTTTAACGGATACTATTCCACCGCCCCTAACGCTTTTAAGGCTACTTTTTGGGCGGAAGTTAAACCCATAGTTCCGGTAATTTTCATTCCTTCATAGGGTCGGGCTAAAATCATTGTACCCAAACATTTCCCCGTTGTCATTTCCCACAATTTAATGGTTTGATCGTCGCCGCCACTGGCGAATATTTTACCATCAGGACAACAAGCCACAGACCAAACCGTTTGGTGATGTTCCTGACAGGTATAAACACAGTCTCCCGTTTGCCAATTCCAGACTTTCACCTTATGATCGTCACTGCTACTAACAATTTGACTCCCATCATTATTAAACGCAACTGATCGCACTCGCTGGCGATGTCCGGTTAATGTCCGCACACATTTTCCCGTTTCAACTTCCCACAATTTAATCGTGCGATCGCCGCCTGCACTCGCCAACATTTTACCATCCGGACTAAAGCTTACACACAACACCCAGTCTGTATGTCCGAGTAATGTTTGTAAACAAATTCCCTTTTCTGCATCCCAAATTTTCAGGGTTTGATCATCACTTCCACTTGCCAATATTTTACCACAAAAACTAAACGCTACCGACTTGACCCGATGCAAATGTCCGGCTAAAGTTTGCAAACATTCTCCGGTTTCAATATCCCAAATTTTCAGCGTTTTATCGCGGCTTCCCGTCGCCAACAAACCCCGAGAACTAAAACTCACCGAATGCACCCAACTTTCGTGACCCCAAAGGGTTTTTAGACAGTCTCCCGTTGTCACATCCCAGAGTTTAACGGTACTATCATCGCTGGCGGTTGCTAATAGGTTTCCGTTGGGATGAAAGGCTGCTGAGGAGACAATATTGGTATGACCTGTTAACGTTTTTTCACAGGTTTGGGTGTTAATATTCCACAGTCTAACTAAACGATCTTCACTACAACTGACTAATATTTTACCATCCGGACTAAAGGCGACAAACGACACCCAATTACTATAAGCATCTAAGGTTTTTAAACATTGACCTGAAGTAATTTGCCAAAATTTAACGCTTTGATCTTGACTCACACTGACTAAGGTTTCACCATCCGGACTAAACGCCACCCACCACACTAAATGACGATGTTCTTGTAAGGTTTTGACACATTCACCTGTGCGAACATTCCAAATTTTAATCGTTTGATCGTTGCTTCCGGTTGCCAGTTTTTCACCATCTGGACTAAATGCTACCGCCCAAACTCGTTCTTGATATCCGACTAAATTTTTCGTGCATTTTCCGGTTTCTACATCCCAAAATTTTACCGTATTTCCCTCACTGGCTGTTACTAAAACTTCACCGTCTGGACTGAGTGCCATTGATGACATCCAATTGACTTGTGTTTCTAAAATATTTACACATTCTCCCGTTGCAATTTGCCAAAATCTGACGGTTTCATCTTCGCTACTGCTGATAATTATACCCCGTTTGATATTAAATAAAATCCCTAAAATTCGTCGGTAGTGTCCTTTTAAAACTTGCAAGCATTCTCCGGTTTCTACATCCCAAACTCGAATCGTTTTATCATTACTTCCACTGGCGATCATTTTCCCATCTTCGCTAAATGCTAGACACTGCACCCGACTCTTATGACCTCGTAATGTCTTTAAACATTGACCTGTTTTGACATCCCAAAGTCTCACGGTTTGGTCATTACTTCCGCTGGCGAGAATATTGCCATCCGGACTAAAACTAACAGCCATTACCCAAGCTTTATGTCCGGGAAGAATAGATAAAGGTCGTCCTTCGTTGGTTTGCCAAAAAACAATATCTTGATCAATTCCAGTGGCTAATAATTTGCCATCGGGACTGAGGGCAATTGATAATACACCGCCAACAGTTTGAGTGAATACACATTGGTTGAGATCGGCGTGAGAAAAGTTAACTCGATGTAAATTTACCCCTTGTAAATAGGCTTGCCAAACGGTTAAATGGGAAAAGTCTAAATCGTTAATGGATAATTTTAATTCTATCAGAATATTGAGCAGATTTCCGGCTGCATATCCTCGTTTTTGTGGGGAACGCGATCGCAGTTGATCTAAAAGTTGAGTTAGGCTTTGAGAAACGGCTTCGGGATGGTAAAATCGGGTTAATAATTTTTCGCAGAGGGGTTTGAGAATCAGGCGAATTTGAGCGGTTCTTAAATAGTCTTTGGTGGTGGCTTCTATTAAAGCATGAGTGTCAAAAAGATTTATTTCTCCTGTGGTGATTTCTTCAAATACTTGCTCGATGAGTTGTTCGGTGATATACTCCATGACAACGGGTTGCTGGGTAAATTGGGCTGATTGTTTTTCAATCAGCGATCGCTGTTGTAAAGATTCTAGGGCTTCTAATAAGTCTCGTTGAGAAATAGCGGTTAATAAGGCTTGTTTGAGTTGAGATAAAGACATCCATTCCTGATGAATGGCTAACCAATACATCACCTGTTGTTCGAGAGAGGATAACCGAGTAAACTGTTGATCGAGTAAGTCCGCAATATCGCCAAAAATTACCGTTCCTTCCGCTAAAAACTGTGCAACATCTCCCTCAAAAAGTTCGGCGATTGTGGTTGAGACAATTTTTAAGGCAAGAGGATTTCCGGAGTATGATTCTATTAATATTTTTGCATCTTCTGCGGAAATATCAAAGCCTTTTTCTCGTAAAATATCTTGACCATCTTTTGATTTTAAGCCTTCGAGTTGTAAAGAGCGAATGGGTTGATTATTACCTTCTCGATAGCCAATTCCTCGGGGTTTTTCTCGGCTAGTTAACAGCAAACAACTTTGATGTTGTGTTTCTCCAATACTTCTAAACAGTTGTCCGTAGCGTTCATATCCTTCTCGATAACTTCCCGCCCGTTTGTTGCTGTCGAGAATCGATTCAACATTATCTAAAATTAATAAAAAACGAGACTCTTGGAGATATTGAATCAAGGTAGAAATTTGATCGTCAACGGTTTTATTAACTTGAGTTAATTGTTCATTGGAGAGAAACTGAATTAACTCCGTTAGCAATTTATCTAGGGGCGGTGCATTGCGGAGACTTCGCCAAATTAATCCCGAAAATTCTCCTTGAATTTGTTGGGCGAGTTTCACCGAAAGGGCGGTTTTTCCCATTCCTCCCATTCCCAACACGGTGACTAACTGACAGCCTTGTTCAAAAATCCAATTTTTCAGGGTATAAAGTTCAGTTTCCCGATCATAAAATTCTGCACAATTTGGCGCTTCTCCCCAATCTTGACGCGAAATTTTCTTGATGGTAATCTGATTATCAGATAAGATTTCAGGAGGTTGTGTTGGGGTTACTTCCCGGGTGGACTGCTTAGATTTGGGTGAACGGCGTTGTTCCCATTGTTGCTCAAATTCTGCTAAATTTGCCCTAGTATCCCGTCGATGATGCCACAATTTTAAAGTAAAATGCCAGTTATCCGATCCTTGAGTCGAACAGCGATTATCTTCTAAGATTTCGAGAAAATTTTGAAGCCGTTTTAGGCTTTCTTTGAGTTGAGTAGAATTTAACTTTTCTCTTGTTCCCGTTTCAGCTATCAAGGCTTCAAGATATCTCACCTTTGTACGGACAACCAATTGTTTCTCTGTTTGCCAGTTTACCCGAATCTGTGACTCATAGCGATCGCATTTTTCTAAGTCACCATTGGCGTAGGTGATCAAGACTTCCAAAAGGCGTTTTGTCCGTTGTTTAGACTGAGGGCCATAGTTAGGTCTTGCCATAAATACATCCCTGAATTATTTAATTTGTTGTTTAAAAAATACACGCATTAACCCTATTTTTCAAGGGAATTCCCAGATTTTAAGTCAGTTAGATGCAAACCGCAGTGTAAAATATGGCGATAGGCACTCAAATTTATAGTAAATTAATGGATCAGCTTATGCAGTACCTCTGGCTACCCTCTCCTACGAGGAAAGGGAAAAGGAAGTTTTATAACCATCCCCAGTCCGGGAGTTTCTGGTAAAACAGAAGAAATTGCCCAATTTGGCTGTAAAATAATGAATATAAATGCGATCGCCAGGGTTGGCTATTTGAGTAATATATTGAAAGGATTTGACAATATTTTCGTAAGTCGGTAATTGTTCGGGAGGTTCAACGGGTTCGTTATTTTCTGGGTTGGATGCAGTCAGTTTAACAATTTTGTTCGGACCTGTGGCTAATTGGTTGAGAAAGTCTTCTACTTGGTTAATATCTCGAACACATCCTTTCAAGCTTTTGTAGGATGAACCATTAGATAAACGGTTGGGAAAATAATAGTTAACCCCAATGAGTAAAGCGTAGAAAGACGAGTTTTGATTAGACATAATTTGATTCATCTCACAAGTTAATTATATTTTGACTGGTGACTGAAATGACCTCACCCCCAACCCGTCTTCTACGGGGAGAGGAAAGCAATAGGAATTAGAATTTAGATAAAGTTTGCGATGAGACTTCTAACCAAGGTTCTAACTGAGTGAATAGAGGTTGTAATTCGGGTTGGAATTTTAGCCATAGATTCGCGTCTTTTAGAACTTTATTGGCTTTTTGTAAACTTTTGGCTGCATATGTTTTATCGGGTTCATCTTCTTGAACTGCTTCTTGAGCATTTTCTATGTAATTTAGAGCTTTTTCCTGATATTTTTCAGGTAAATCTGAATGGCGAAAAATCGTCTCTATTTTTTGAATTAACGTTATAACTTCTGTTACCGTCAGTTGTTTTTCTGGTTGATCGGAGTATAAGTTTTGAGTTTGAATATTATCACGCCCTATTATTTGACCCCCAAATTGAGATTTTGATAGATTCCAGGTTGCGTTATCACTAAGGGTTATTGATGGAGATTGAGATTGTTCTGACATAGGTTGAGAAGATGAATCATCTGTGTTTTTTGCTTGCTGAGTTTCCTGAAGATCATAAATAGAAGGTCGAGGTCGATAGCGAATTTGTGGAGTATCCGACTCCGGTATTCCTTCTAAATCAATCGAATTACAAGCAAAGTTGAAACATTTATCATAGGTTTTTCCTGAACCCAAAGCTTCATAAAACGCCGTCGAAAAGTTAATCGCTGCAACATCTCCAACTGCTTTATTCATCCCCACAACACAATCAATATATTGATGAATGGCTTGGGCTTGTTCTTCGCTGTAGCAAGCATTGAGAACAACACATTGAACTTCTTGTTGAAACTCTTTAAACAGCTTGGCTAACGCCTCACTACTGACGAGTTGAGTTTCTCCCGAATCATTTTCTAATATTAGTCCGTTACTCCCTGAACCATGACCCGAAAAGTGAACAATTGCAGGTTCATATTCTAATAATGCTCGTCGCAAGTCTTTCACCCGAACGGCTGACTCACTGATAATTTCAAACTGTTCTCGATTTTTTGACTGTTTCAATGCTTCTTTAATTTCGCGGATTTCTTCTCCCAAACGCAACTGAACCGAATTTTTGGGATTGGATAATAAAATCAAAATGGTCTTCATAGTTGAATCTCCTTGATGTTACGAGTTTAGTTAGAAATACTGTCAGAATTTAGTGCAGTTCCACACTTGGAACAAAAGTTAAAGTCAGGTAAGTTTTTATGTTGGCAATTTCCACAAATTTTATGAGAGACTGATTCGGGTTCTAACGCCTCAACGGTTTCTGAAGTCTCAACTTCTTCTGAATTAACCGAACTTATCTCTTGTGCGGTGGACACCTTCATCAAATCTATTGACTGAGAAACCTTCACCGAACTTTCTGGAACTTGTTCCGGTTCAACTTGAGCAAAATGTTCGAGTAGCATCCGGTGAATAAAGATGTAACCGCCCCCAACTTTTTGCATGAATATTAGTTCTGTGGCGTAGTCCAGAAAACGAGCATAATTCCAGGGTGAAATACCTTTTATGTAAAGTATTAAACGCAAAGTTAAGTGTTGGATAACTGCATATCCACCACCGAAAGCTAGTCCCAAACATAAACCCAATGCTCCTAAAAATCGAATATTTTCCCAGTGCATTCTAGAAGCATCTTCCTGGTAGTTATTATATTGTATATATAGTTCGTAGATCAAAGTCCCAACGATTAATGCTATAAAACATACTATGATTCCAATCACGAGAGCTTTAAACATCGATTGTTTTATTCCCTGATTTGATATTTTTCTGTTTTCTATTTGTGGCCCTTTTAATCCTTGTATGACAGGATATGATATTGCAAAAATTACCCCAAACATGATCCCCTCGATAACACCTATTCCCCTAAACAAGAGCCAAAAATTTAGCATAAAAAGTATTCCAGAAATAAAGCCAACAGCCAAACTGTATTTAATGTTTTTCTGAAATTCTTTGTTTGACCATTTTAAGCTCTCAACTGCTTTTATTTCTCCTCCTGATAAACCAGAAATTATTCCCAAAATTAAGCCTAAAAATAGCCCTTGCGTTACCCCATAAGTTAGTCCAAAAATTAGCGTGTTCTTGTCGCCAATCAACCAAGCAACTAACTGATAAATTGGCATGATCAGCCCACCCTCCAGATCCGTTGCGGTTCTACTCAGTTCAGAAGTTAACCCAAAAATTAACCCAAAAATTAGCCCAAAAGTTAGTCCTGAAGCTAATGGACTGACAATTCGATAAAAGATACGTTCTGCTTTTATTTCTAACCAAGTAGGCTGCATTTTTTCAATCAAAAATACAGTTTGAGACTCCTGTACCATCCGAGTCGCCAGCCAGGTAAGCCAATGTTTAGTTTGCTCTGGGGTATATTTCATCCTCATAGCACGTCCATGACGCTGAAACATTCGCTCAATATATGTTTCAAAAAGATGGCGACGACGTTCTTCTACTGAACCAGATTGCTGTAAATTTTCAACAGAGATATCTTTGTAAGCCATGCTGACAATACTGAGAGTCAGGGGAGATTTCATCATCTCTTGCATCGCCGTATCTTGTTGCAATAGGGTTTGGACTCCTTGAAGTTGTTCCCCCGCTTGCTCTAAATATTGGTTAACTTGTTCTGAGGTTAGAGATTGAACGCAAATAGCACCCCGCACTTGTAGACGATTTGAGAGGGCTTGATAGTCTTTGATGCGGCTACAAACCACCATCTCCGTTACTTTATAGTCTTGCATAAATTGGTTGATTTCTTCTACACAATCTTCTCGATGTTTGGCTCGCACCTCATCCAAACCATCCAGTAGCAGTAACAATTGTTGGTCTTTTACCCATGCTTTACCCAGAGACTTGGAAACGCCATAGTTACTCTGAAGTTCATCCACTAACCAATCGGCTATTTTTTGCTGCTTTTTTGCCCAAGAGGATAAATTAAAAACTACAGGTATAGGCTGATTCAAATTGTCCGAGGTTCGAGCAATTAAATCCCGTGTTAATTTCAACAACATCGTTGTTTTTCCGGCTCCGGGTTCACCCAAAATCAGGAGTGTTCGCCCCTCTCCCATCCGATTAAATGCAGTAGTTATTCCTCGACTTGTAGATAAAGGTTTTTGTGATTGTTCTGGGGAGATTTGAACATTACTAAAAGGACGCTTTACCAAGTCAGGTCGTTCTTCGAGTCCGAGATCAATCATCGCTTTATTATGCAGTGACCGTTCTAAGACATTTTCTACCCAAAACTCTTTGACTTGGCTCAATAGTTTTTGTCGGAAGCGATATTCTTGTTGGGTTGGGGGTTTAACTTCTCGGCGAAATAAACCTGAAAAATTGACATTCTCATAGATAGTCATGTTCTGAATTACATCCCGTCCAGCCGCTTGACTAACTTGAGAACGTCCAATGGACAGTGATGCTTGACCATCAATATTAAGCTTCGGGTTTAGATTGGGTTGTTCGCTCATAAATTCTTGATCACAAACTTAATTCCTAATTAAACGGGGACTCTAATCTAGCTAATACTTTAAGTATCTTCAAATTAATTCCAACGGTAAAGTCACACAAATATGCGACATATTAACTTGATCCGAAATTGGCCTTGACCCCCCAAACCCTCTTGACTGGTGGCCAATAACTGAGGACTGAAATGGCCTTACCCCCTTTTGATGGCCAGGGGGATAAAAGGGGGTTTGGGGGGATTTTTGGACGGAAATTAGAGACTTTCTTTGACCACCAATTTAACCTGTTCAGTTGTCCATTCATCACTCGCAAAAACTGCACGAGTTACATTCTTGGGATCGGGGTTTTCGTCGGCGATCGCAGCAAATAATTCTTCTAAGGAATTACTTGGTTTTCTGCCTACAAGTAAGCCTTGTTTATTTAATGCGAGTAATTTTAACCAATCAAAACTCGTTCCTGTGACTGTTGCAAAGACTTTAAGATTGAATAAAATTCCTAAAAAAGCTGATAATCGTTTATAGCAATTGTAAATCAGTTTTAATCTTTTTGGCGTCTTGGTTCTAGCTCCCCTCTCTATTAATTGATAGTCCCTAATGGGACACCTTTTCCCTCTCCACCCCCACCAACCTCCCCCTACAGCAGGGCCGTGCGCGTTCTAACCCGAAAACTTGATTTGTGGGGAGGACCGGAGGTAGGGAGGTAGGGAGATGGGGGGAATTTTTACTAACAAAAAGCTATTTTTCATCGGAAAAAAATCTTCTCCCCA